>CANMBF010000004.1 GCA_947496065.1 Bacteroidota bacterium | reverse complement strand
GGAGCCGCATCCTGAAAAATTGTATTCGCTATTAACTGAGAAAGACAAAACCAATACCACCATTCATGTGAAGAATATCCAAACAATCGATTTGGACACCTTCTCTCAACTGCAGGAGAATGATATTTTGTTTATCGACTCAACACACGTTTGCAAGGTAGATAGCGACGTTAATCGCGCCATACTTGATATTTTGCCAAGATTAAACAAAGGTGTATTGATTCATTTCCACGATATTTTCTATCCATTTCAATACCCTGAAGATTGGGTTTTGGGTTGGAAAGGCTTTGGCTGGAACGAAACCTATTTGTTAAAAAGTTTCTTGATGCACAACCCCGATTTCAAAATCGAAATGTTCAATACCTATGTAGAGCATTTTCATGAAGATTGGTTCAAAGAAAACATGCCAAAATGCCTACATAACAAAGGCGGCAGTATCTGGATTCGCAAAATCAACTAAGAAGCCCTATTTTATTGGTTTCTGCATCCACAAAAAGATGCTGAAAAACTGTGGAAATTATTGCATAATCGGTTAGGTTAATGCGCAAATTTGTCGTACCTTTACATTTTAAAAATTATATCAAAATAAAATGAGTGGAAGTATTGATAAAAGTAATTATGATGCAGATAATATCCAGGTATTAGAGGGATTAGAAGCAGTAAGAAAGCGACCTGCCATGTACATTGGCGATGTGGGTCCGAGGGGTTTACACCATTTAGTGTACGAAGTTGTTGATAATAGTATTGACGAAGCTTTGGCTGGTTATGCTAAAAACATACAAGTTTACATCAATGAGAACAATAGCATTACCGTTTCAGATGATGGCCGTGGTATACCTACTGGTAATCATGCCAAAGAACAACGCTCGGCCTTAGAGGTTGTTATGACTGTTTTACACGCTGGTGGAAAATTCGACAAAGACACATATAAAGTTTCTGGTGGATTGCACGGTGTGGGTGTGAGTTGCGTGAACGCACTTTCAACCCAATTAATTGCGACTGTTTATAGAGAAGGTAAAATATTTCAACAAGAATACTCTTGCGGAAAACCTTTATACGATGTAAAAGAAATTGGCACTTCCGATTTACGTGGTACAACCATTGATTTTACACCAGATGCTAGCATTTTTTATGCGACTGAATATAATTTCGATACGCTTTGTAACCGTTTAAGAGAATTAGCGTTCTTGAACAAAGGTGTTAAATTAGTTATTACCGACAAACGTGTGATGGAGAATGATGCTTATAAAACCGAAACATTTTACAGTGAGTTGGGATTAAAAGAGTTCATTGCTTACCTTGATAGCACAAGAGAAAAAATAATTCCAGAGCCAATTTATGCCGAAGGTGAAAAACAAGGAATTCCTATTGAAATAGCATTTCAATACAATGCTGGCTATAGCGAAAACTTGCATAGCTACGTTAATAATATCAATACCATCGAAGGTGGAACTCACGTTGCTGGCTTTAGAAGAGGTTTAACAAGAACCTTAAAAGCCTATGCGGAGAAAGAAGGCTTGTTAAAAAATCTTAAATTTGAAATCAGTGGTGACGACTTCCGTGAAGGTTTAACAGGCGTTATTTCTGTTAAAGTACAAGAGCCTCAATTCGAAGGTCAAACCAAAACCAAATTGGGTAACAACGAGGTAATGGGTGCGGTTGACGTATGTGTTGGCGAAATGTTAGGCAACTATTTAGAAGAACATCCAAAAGATGCCAAAACCATTGTTAATAAAGTTATTTTGGCGGCTACTGCCCGTCACGCTGCCCGTAAAGCACGCGAAATGGTGCAAAGAAAAGGCGCTATGAGTGGCATGGGTTTACCCGGTAAACTAAGCGATTGCTCTAGCACCGATCCTGATAAATGTGAAATCTATTTAGTTGAGGGAGACTCGGCTGGTGGAACTGCTAAGCAAGGTAGAGACAGAGTATTTCAAGCGATTATGCCATTGAGAGGTAAAATCTTAAATGTAGAAAAAGCTTTAGAACACAAAATATACGAGAACGAAGAGATTCGCAATATGTTTACTGCCTTAGGTGTTAAAATTGGTACCGAAGCTGATGACAAAGAATTGAATATTGAAAAATTGCGTTACCATAAAGTAATTATTATGACCGATGCCGATGTGGATGGTAGTCACATTAGAACTTTATTATTAACCTTGTTCTACCGTTACATGAAAAAATTAGTAGAAGCCGGTTATATCTATATTGCAACGCCTCCACTTTATTTGGTAAAGAAAGGTAGCAAAATGAAATATTGCTGGACCGAAGTACAGCGCGATGCGGCAGTATTGGAAATTGCCAATGGCGCAAATCCTGATACTGTAGGCATTCAACGTTATAAAGGTTTGGGTGAAATGAACTTCGAACAATTATGGGAAACTACCATGGATCCTGCAAGAAGAACACTTAAAAAAGTAACCTTGGATAGCGCTGCCGAAGCCGATCATACTTTCAGTATGTTGATGGGTGATGAGGTTCCGCCAAGAAGAGAATTCATTGAGAAAAATGCGAAATATGCTAACATCGATGTTTAATATATTTTTTTAATAATTAACTGGCCCTGACCCATAAAGTCAGGGCTTTGTTTTAAATACAATAACATGATAAAAATTGGAGAATACAACGAACTCACTGTTTTAAGAAGTACTAGTGTTGGTTTGTTTTTAGGTGATGACGAGGACAATGATATTTTATTACCTCGTAAATATGTTACCGAAGCTATGAAAATGAGCGATGTGCTCAAAGTTTTTGTATACAATGATTCTGAGGACCGTATGGTGGCCACTACAGAGACACCCTACTTAATAGTGGATCAATTTGCGCTGCTAAAAGTAGTTGATGCCAATCGCTCGGGCGCGTTTATGTATTGGGGGCTCGAAAAAGATTTGATGATACCAATGAATGAACAGAAGCACCCCATGAAGGTTGGTCAGGAATATTTGGTCTTTATGTATCTCGATGAGTCTACCAATCGATTGGTTGGTTCATCGCGCATTGCTGAATTTTTAAGCAATGACAATTTAAAAGTTAAAGAACGCGATGAGGTAGATTTAGTGATTTACGAAAAAACAGATTTAGGTTACAACGCCATTATCAATAACTATTACAAAGGGCTTGTTTACAAAAACGAAATTTTTAAACCCATTGCCATTGGCGACCATTTAAAAGGATATATTAAAACTATTCGCGAGGACAAGAATATCGATTTAAGTTTGCAACCGCTCGGTTTGCAAAATTTAGAATCAGCCGCTCAACAAATTTTGGATCATCTGAAAAAACACAGTGGCTACTTAAATTTAAATGATGATAGTTCGCCCGAAGATATCTATAACAAAATGCAAATGAGTAAAAAATCATTTAAAAAGGGATTGGGGATTTTGTACAAACAAAAATTGGTGCGCCTTGAACCCAATGGTGTTTATTTATTGTAATTGATTTCAACCCTTATTTAATATTTCCATCATTTAAGTTCGCCAATCTTTGGTTACTTTTGCATCAATGAGTTTACCCTTAATCTTGATATCGAATGATGATGGCATAACAGCACATGGCATACGCGTGCTAGTGGAAGAGATGCAGAAAATTGGTGAGGTAATTGTAGTTGCACCCGATAAGCCGCAAAGTGCCATGGGACATGCCATTACCATTATGGAACCCTTGCGTTTAAAGCAATCTTTTATTTTCGAAGGTGTAACAGCCTATGAATGCAGCGGCACCCCTGCCGATTGCGTAAAATTAGCCTTAGATAAAATATGTCCACGCAGGCCAGACATAATGGTTTCGGGTATCAACCATGGGCCCAATTCTAGCATCAATGTAATCTACAGTGGCACGATGAGTGCAGCAGTAGAAGCTGCAGTAGACGGTGTTCAGGCCATTGGTTTTTCTTTAAACGATTATTCAATAGAAGCTAACTTTGAACATACACGTCCTTATGTGCAACAAATCGTTCAGAAAATGTTAGAGAAACCATTGCCCTATGGCACCTTGTTAAATGTCAATATTCCCAACACTGAATTTATTAAAGGCATAAAAGTATGCAGACAATGTGGTGGTAAATATGCAGAAAATTTTGAAGAGCGTGTTGACCCTACAGGCAAAAAATATTATTGGATGACCGGCAAGTTTATTAACCTCGAACCAGAGGATAACGATACCGATATATGGGCCATTGAAAACGATTATATCAGTGTGGTGCCCACTAAATTCGATTTAACTTCTAACTCAGTCATTCAACATTTAAGACAATTATTATGAGCGATCGTGCCAATATTATTTTAGGATTTTTGTTAGGCTTGGCAACATCTCTGGTATTTTCATATATTGTATTTATCAATAACAATCCAGGCATGAACGAAGACGATTATTTTAAAATATTTTTCTCTGGAAAACTCATTGTACCAGTTATGAGCATATCACTTTTAGCGAATTTTGCTTTGTTTTTTATCTTCCTAAGATTAAACAAAGATGCCATTAGCAAAGGCTTATTAATTGCAACTGTTATCATTGGTACTGTAATCTTGTTATTGCGGTTTATGTAATTCTTCATCATACTGAGCTTGTCGAACGTATGGACGAAGTATTTAGAAGCCAGAGTTATTGGACAGCCCAATAATCCATTGGCTTTAATCTCTAAGGCAGTAGTGCTTTGACTCCCGATTGCTATCGGGAGAGCATGACAATAGTAAGTTAAAGGTTTCTAGTTTCCTTAGTCATACTGTTCAAATAATTTTCGGATTTGGTTAAGCTTTCTTTCCGCCTAGTAACCCAAGGTCTTTAACATACTCTTATAACTTTGTTCTTTGCTGAACAACTTAGTGGAGTATTCCCCATTCTCATCAACTGAAATAATGATATGCTTTGGCGCAGGCGTTAAACAGTGTTGAATACCACCATAACCACCAATACTTTCTTGGTAGGCACCGCAATGGAAATAACCGATGTACAATGGATCGCCTTCTTCGTATACTGGCAAATAAATCGCATTGGCATGCTGCTCAGAATTGTAATAATCATCGCTATCGCAAGTGATACCGCCCAATAGCACACGCTCGTAGGTATTGTCCCATTTATTCAATGGAAACATGATAAACTTTTTATTGATTGCCCAACTATCCGGTAAAGTGGTCATGAAACTACTATCAATCATGTTCCATTTCTCTCTGTCATTTTGAACCTTTTGGTATTCAATTTTAAAAATGGCGCCACCACTTTCTCCAACTGTGAAAGATCCAAATTCAGTGAATATATCAGGCTCTTTAACACCATTACTATCACAAACTTGTTTTACTTGGGCTACAATTTCAGATGCCATGTATTCATAATCGAAATCAAATTTTAAAGAATTCTTAATTGGGAAACCACCACCAATGTTCAAACTATCCAACTCTGGACAGATTTTCTTTAACTCACAATACACACTCAAGCATTTGTGCAACTCATTCCAATAATAGGCATCATCTTCGATACCTGTATTAATAAAAAAGTGAAGCATCTTCAATTTCATTCGCTTTAAAGGAGCAATGCGCTCGAGATACATTGGCACGATATCTTTGTATCCGATGCCAAGCCTAGAGGTATAAAAGGGAAACTTTGGCTCTTCCTCTGCAGCAATTCTAAGGCCTACTTTAAAGTCGCCTTCAATGGCATTCGCCAACAATTCAACTTCTCTGATATTATCAATCACTGGTACAACATTGGTAAAACCTTCCTTAACAATCATCCCTATATTATCGATATAGGGTTGTAGCTTAAATCCATTGCAAACAATAAACTTATCTTTTTTCACCAAACCTTGTTCATGTAAGGCCATAATTAGATTAATATCAAAACCCGAAGACGTTTCAAGATGTACATCATTCTTTAATACTTCTTCTAGTACATGGCTAAAATGTGAGCTTTTAGTGCAGTAGCAATAGTGGTACTTGCCTTGATAGTCGACCTTCGCCATCGCCACATTGAACCAAGTTCTTGCTTTTTTAATATTCTCCGTAATCTTAGGCAAAAATGTAAACTTCAATGGTGTACCATACTGTTCAACGACATCCATCAAAGGAATGTCATAATAAGTTAACTCATTTTCATCATTCACATCGAATTCATCCATTGGAAAATCGAAAGTTTGATTGATTAAATCTGCATATTTATCTTTCATTTTTAAAATCTAAGTAAGTTGGTTAGGAAATTTTATACAAAAGTAAGTAACTTAGATATAAATTTAAAATAAATTCCAACAATTCTAAATTAGTGATATTAACTTAACATTAATTAACAATTAAGCAATATTTAGGCCCAAGCATTAAAGCGCGATCGACTATTAAGAGGATTAAAAATGATATTAACTAAAGGGCTAAATTACTTAAAGCCAGCAACTAAGATCAATGTTAACATATTCAATCGATCCAATCGGCCATGAATAGATTAGTATCACGGGTGCCACCATTATTGCGATTACTGCTCCAAACTAAATGTTTACCATCGGGACTGAACATTGGAAAAGCATTAAAATTACTTTGGGTGGTAATTTGTTTCAAATTCGAACCGTCCATATCTAACATATACAACTGAAAAGCATACCCTTTGGTAGATGCATGGTTACTGGAAAATATTATTTTTTTACCTGAAGGATGAAAATAGGGCGCCCAATTGGCTTTTCCCAAATGGGTTACTTGTTTCAAATTACCACCATCAATGTCACATACATAGATTTCCATATTAGTAGGCGCTACCAAACCTTGCTTCAACAAATCTTTGTATTCAGCAACTTCAGTTTCAGTTTTAGGTCGTGATGCTCTGAACACCAATTGCTTGCCATCTGGCGAGAAAAAAGCTCCTCCATCATATCCCAAACCAAAGGTAATTTGTTTAGGATTGGTGCCATCAATGTTCATGGTCCACAATTCCAAATCACCGCTACGTGTGCTCGTAAAAACAATTAAATCACCCTTAGGACTAATAGTAGCTTCGGCATCATAACCAAAAGTATCTGTTAATTGAGTAATGACTTCACCTTTTTTATTGGAAACAAAGATATCAAACTCAGGGTAGACAGGCCAAACGTATTTGGCTTTCGGGTTGTAGGGAGTTATAGCCGGACAGGTATCCATATAATGATGGGTACTTGCATACAGTACCGAAGTATTATTTGGCAGATAATAAGAGCAAGTTGTTCTGCCTTTGCCAGTACTTAGCATTGAAGGCCGATAGGTGTCCAATAATTTAGAGGCCTTCTTAATATTCATAGTAAAAATTTGGTCGCATTTTAATCCCCACTTCGGATTATTTGATTGAAAACTTAAATATTTGCCATTAAAACTAAAATATGCTTCGGCATTGTCGCCACCAAACGTAAGTTGTTGAATATTTTTTAGATGAGATTCCTTCAATGAATCGGCAATTTGGGCATTCAATAAAAGACTGTAAAAACAAAGTAAAAAGCAAAAATATTTGGTCATTTAAAAGCAGATCTTGAGAAAGATTTAAGGCTGCAAATGTAGGTGATTATACAAATGTCAATTAATTAACAATTGTCATAAATTTGTCATAATCTAAAATTTTTCGAAGACTATTTTTTTACTAAATATTTCATAATTAGACTAATATAAAATCCTCTGCTTTGTTTAAGTTTTTAAAATTTGTTAAACAACTTTTAAACAAAATGATGTTCGATTCAAAAGTTTCCTTTAAGTTTGCCTCCGATTATGGTTTTAGTTTAAAAACTAAATTAAAAGGGAATAAGGTGTAAATCCTTAACATTTCCCGATGCTGTAAGCCCCATTGTCTTAAACAAGACAAATTGTTCTGAATCAATAACCACTGTTGGCCAAGGCTGATGGGAAGGTTTCAGAAACTGGGGTAAGTCAGAAGACCTGCCAAAATCAACACTATCATTCAGTGCTTCGGGAAGAAAGCCGTTTGAAACTTTTGGATTCACCTCCAAGGCCTCTAAGTTTCATTGTTTCCCCCCCCGTATTTACTGCGTAATAAAAAGGAAAGAATGAAAAAAAAGTTAAACATAACGCTATTTTTGATGGCCATCGTTTCAGGTATTTCGAACCTGTTGGGCCAATCGCCTTTGAGCGATACGCTTTATGCTTTTAAAGGTGTCAGCTTTCATTCAAATAGGTTAAATCATTTTTCTGCTGGTAATAAAATAACAACTTTCGACAGCCTCACAATGTCGCAACACCGCCATCAAAATTTAGGCGATTTATTAGCTGAAGAAAGTGGCTTATTCGTTAAATCCTATGGATTAAACTCTTTAGCCTCTGCTTCTTTTCGGGGCGGTAGCGCTAGCCAAACGGCAGTATTATGGAATGGATTCAATATCAATAGTCCTATGAATGGCCAAATCGATCTATCTTTAATTCCAGTTAATTTTTGTGATGCTATTTCTATACAACATGGCGGCACTAGTACTTTGTGGGGAAGCGGTGCCATCGGTGGCGCTATTCACCTTAACAATTTGGCCAATTACAATAAAGGAATCACCCTAAAGCTTAATTTGGGAGGTGGAAGTTTCGGCAGTTTCAGCAAGCAAGCTGCCTTTGAAATCAGCAAAAAGAAGTTCGTTACTTCGATTAAGTTTTTTCAATCGGAAGCAAAAAATAATTTTCAATACAATAATATCAATACGACTGAATCGGGCAAACGCATGCAATCAAACGCTGAAATGCACAACCAAGGCTTTTTAAATGAAAACCATTGGATCATTAATAAAAATCAACAATTGAATTTAATGCTTTGGGTGCAACAAACCAATCGTCAATTACCCCCTACACTTTTGCAAATGAGCAGCCAATCAAAACAAAACGACCAAAGTGTTCGGTTAAGTTCTGAATGGCAAATCGAAAAAAGAAAAACAAATACGACGCTTCGCACCGCTTTATTTGATGAAGCTTTGCGATATGAAGATGGCCTCATTAATAGCTATAGCCGATCACGCAGTTTTATTAATGAACTAGAGACAAAGTGCAATATCCGTAAAAACCATGCTATAAACACCGGCATCAACAACACCTATGCAACCGCAAAGACAGACGGCTATGCGCACACCATTCAGTTAAACCGCTTCTCGATTTTTAGTGCATATGCTTTTACTTCGCTCAACAATAAACTAAAAGCGAATCTATCCATCAGTAAAGAGTTTATTGAACACTTCAATGTACCCTTGGTTTATGCATTAGGAAGTAGTTATACTTTTAATAAAAGCATTAAAATCAAAGCAAATGCAGCAAGGGTTTACCGTTTGCCAACCTTTAACGATTGGTATTGGAATCCTGGAGGCAATCCTAATTTATTGCCAGAGCATGGCTATACGCAAGACATTGGTTTAAAATGGCAGTATCAAACAAAAAACAAACGCTGGTATTTTACAACAGAGCCCACCCTTTTTAACAAACAAATTGAAAATTGGATCATCTGGTTGCCAAAAACCAACTATTGGGAACCTCAAAACATTATGAAGGTTTGGAGCCGTGGCATTGAAACCAATAGTACCATTTGCTGGGAATTGAACCAATTTAAATTTAGCACATCGATACTTACCAATTACGTAGTTTCAACTAATGAAAACAAAAGTTTTCTTGGCGATGCGGCCTATAAAAAACAATTGATTTATGTACCTATGTACAACGGTCAGTTTAAACTAAACATAGAATATAAAAAACTAAATGCGGCTTATAGACACACCTATACTGGCTATCGCTATACCAGCTCTGACAATTCAGAATTCCTTAAGCCCTACCAACTTGGTTCGCTCTATTTTTCGTATAAATTAAATTATAAAAAATGGCATTCATCGGCCTTCCTTCAAATCAATAATTTATGGAATACCCAGTATCAAATTATGGCCAACCGCGCCATGCCACTGCGCAATTACGCTATTGGCATAACCTTCGAAATTAATCACAAATAATTATATATAACCCCATGAAAAATCTATTTCTAGTTTCATTTTGTGTGCTTTGCACTTTCTTTTCTAAAGCACAAACCATTTCAACTTTTGAATCACTTACTCTTTCTAAAGACACATTTTGGGATGGCATCAGCCAACCACTTGGCGCAAACTTTAGCAATGGCAACGCACTATTTCCTAATTTTTTCGACACTTCATATGGTGGCTTCTGGACGGGTGGATGGGCTTATTCCAACATGACCGACACCATTACACCAGATTACAACAACATTTACAGTGCGCGACCAGGTAAAGGCTACAATGGTTCAATCAACTTTGCAATTGGTCAACAAAACAGCCTCATAAAATTGACTGGTGCGGCCCAAGGCAAAATGGTTGAAGGATTTTATATTACCAATTCTACCTATGCATCGTATTCGCTAAAAGATGGCGATTTTATTTGCAAAAAGTTTGGTGGTACCACTGGCAAAGACAAAGACTTTTTCATGGTTAAAATCCGAAAATATTATGGCGGTATTTTATCTAAAGACAGCGTGTTATTTTATTTGGCGGATTACCGATCAGACGACAGCACAAAAGACTACATTGTGAAGGATTGGCGTTGGGTCGACCTTACAAGATTAGGCAATGTTGATAGTTTAACCTTTGAATTAATCTCGAGCGATAATGGTCAATTCGGCATGAATACACCCGCCTTCTTTTGTTTGGATAATTTTACAACCAGAAATTCTGGCTTAAGCGTTTCTAAAGTGCAACAGGCCAATAGTATTTCATTATCACCAAATCCTGTACATGAACTGCTAACCATCCACAACAACAACCTAATATCCACATATTACACGGTACAAATTACAGATCAATTAGGTCGCACCATCACCACTATTAAAGCGAATTCAGAGTCATTGCAATTGAATGTAGCCAATTGGGCGAATGGCATTTATATTATTACCATCTATTGCAACAATTTAGTCTCAACCCAAAGGTTTATTAAAGAATAATGCAAAGACTTCTTTTATTGTTGGGCTTTTTTATTGGATTGCAATTACATGCGCAATATGCTCCTGCCGCTGGGCAGGTCGGATCGAGTGCTTTGCACAAAGACAGTGCTATATTTAAAGCATGGGCTACCCAATGCAATATTTTACGTGGCTATCAGGATATTTCAAATGTTCTATCAGGCTTCGCAGCAGTTGGAGATAGCACAATGGCCTTAGGCAAAGCGGGCGACAATGGTGTGGTTAGTTTAGGAGATGGCGGCGTAGCCATTATAAAATTCAACACCCCTATTAAGAATGGACCAGGTTCAGATTTTGCAATATTCGAAAATACTTTTATTGATTCATTTTTAGAATTAGCATTTGTTGAAGTAAGCTCAGATGGCAAAAACTATATCAGATTTAATTCAACTTCTTTGACACAAGACACACTGCAAACTGGTCCTTTCGGCTATACCAATCCTAGAAAAATAAATAACCTAGCTGGCAAGTTCCGCGCACTTTGGGGAACACCTTTTGATTTAGATGAATTGGCGCTTTTTAGCAATATTAATATCAACGCGATCACCCATATTAAAATCATCGATGTGGTTGGCAGCCTTAATAAACAGTATGCGCAATACGATCAATACAATCACAAAATAAATGACCCTTGGCCTACACCATTCCCCTCTTCGGGGTTCGACCTTGATGCTGTCGGCGTTATGTATCCAGTGAACACGGGGATTCAAAAAATGAGTGCATTTGCAGGCCTAACATTATTTCCAAACCCTACCAATAATTATTGCAACCTTGAAATTAATGCCCTAGAAACCCATGCTTGTAATTTAATTATTTATGATGCAGCAGGTAAACTTGTTTTTGAAGAAAGCTTTAGCCTAAACCAAGGACTAAATACAAAAAGAATCGATCTTTCTAACTATGAAAATGGTTGTTATCAAATAGGTCTATCTAAGGCCAATCAAGTTACTTATATCCCCATCATTATTGCGCATGAATAAATCACTTTATAAAATTTTAGGAATTGGATGCGTGCTTTGGTGTTTTGGGGCTTGTAAAAAAGACCATCCATCGACACTTAATACCACCATTAATCAACAATCCTCTGGTGTTTATATAAGTAATGAAGGCAATTTTCAGTTCGGAAATGCTAGCGTTGGCTTATACAACCCAAGTGACCATAGTTATACGAACGACTTATTTAAAAGCGCTAATAGTCGCCCATTGGGCGATGTTTGTCAATCGCTATACTTCTTCAACAACAAACTGTATATTACGATTAATAATTCAAATAAAATTGAAGTTGTTAACCCATCTACATTTGCTAGCATCGCTACTATTATAGGACTAGAATCGCCTCGCTATTTTCTGCCCCTGAATATTCAAAAAGCGTATGTAACGGACTACAAAGCCAATGCTATTTCTGTGGTCGATTTGAATAGTAATGCACTTATCAAAAAAATTCAATGCAAGGGTTGGACAGAAGAATTGATAGCATCGAATGGGAAGGTATATGTTACCAATAAAAACAGTAAGACATTATACATTATTGATCCGCTAATCGATAGTATTATCGATAGTATTCAAATAGGTTATGGCGCCAATTCATTACAAATCGATCGTTTTAGTCGCCTGTGGGTATTGGCCAATGGCAATCCAACAAACAACGAATTGGCCAGTTTACAACTCATCAATACCTTGGCTGATACTGTTATTAAAACATTTCATTTTAACACAATGAATGAACAACCATGGCGATTAAAAATCAATGGCAACGCTGATACTTTGTACTACCTTAACAAAGGTGTTTATAACCTTCCAATTAATGCGACACAATTGCACTCACAACCGTTAATTCCAGAAAACACAAGACTATTTTACGGAATTGGAATCGATCCAATTACTAGCATTATTTATATCTCCGATGCCATCGATTATGTGCAAAAAGGCAACATCTATCGCTATCAAAACAATGGGCAGTTCATCAATACATTCAAGGCAGGTATTATTCCAAACGATTTTTACTTTAAACCTTAAGCACCATGGCCATTAAAATATGCCCTGCTTGCCAACAAACATTTGAATGCAATGAAGAGAATATTTTTGAATGCCAGTGCTATCAAATACAATTAAACACCCAACAAAAAGCAATGATTGCAAACCAATACACGGATTGTTTATGCAGCCTGTGTTTAAATAAATTGACAATAGAAAAACCACTTGATTGATGCGTTTAAGCCAATATTTATATCTCCATAAATTCCAAAATTATAGTCAACTTAGTTTACTATTTTATTGCATCTTATTTACATTAAGTTCATGTCATCAATCAATCAAAAAAAACATATTGGGCGAAAGGCATTATCATACCATTTCTTATTCAAAACAATTTGGCTTGGTTGAATCAGATGAATCAATTCAAATTATACAAATTAACAACCAAGATACCATTTGGGGTTACACCTTTGATAAAGCCCAAAAGCAACCTAAAATCGTTGTCCTTTCAACTGTATTTGCTGGTTTTCTAGAATTACTCGATGAACAATCACAAATCGTAGGATTGGATAATATCAATTTCTATTCGGATAGCATTTTATTGCAACAATGCAAGCAAAATAAAACACAAGAAATTGGCGAAGAAGCCCAATTACAACTTGAAAAAATATTAGGACTCAAACCTGATATTCTTATTTGCAATTCAGAAAATTTTAACACCACAGCAATTGGGAAGCAATTGGAAAACAATGGTATTAAAATAATTTACTGCAATAATTTCAAAGAAGCACACCCTTTAGCACGCGCAGAATGGATCAAATTATTTGGCGCCATTTCCGGAAAACTCGCATTGGCCGATAGTATTTTCAATATTATTTCAAAAAATTACAATGCAACCCATGAATTGGCAAAACAACAAAGCGCCATTTTAAAAAGTGAAGGCAAAAACAATCCAACAATTTTAGCAGAGGCCATGTTTGGGGATACTTGGTTTGTACCAGGCGGTAAAAGCTATACTGCGCAATTGATTGAAGATGCAGGCGGCATTTATTGTTTCAGCGATCTACAACCCTTGTTTACTTATCCAAAAAGTTTGGAGGATGTTTTACATGTGGCCAAAGAAGCCGATATCTGGATACACATCGGTCAATATAAATGGCGCGAAGAAATGTTGCAACAAGACACGCGTTATGGCTTATTCAAAGCCTTTCAAAACAAACAACTCTTTAACAACAATAAGCAAGAGAATAGCCCTGGGGGCAATGCTTTTTGGGAAATTGGTGTTGGCAGACCAGACCTAATTTTACAAGATTTATATTCCATTTTTAAATCACCAACAAGCAATGCGGGCGTTTATAATTATTACACCAAATTACAATAAGCTTAGTGAGTACTAAAAATACTTGTAAATAATTTTTAACTTATGGTTTAATTATTCGTTTTTTGTTGTTCAATTTAATAGCAATGAAAATTCATATTTTGGCCTGCGGAGGTGCCGTCATGCACAACATGGCCATTGCCTTGCATCAGCTTGGCCATACTATAACTGGCAGTGATGATGAAATTTTTGAACCTGCCTTGTCACGCTTAAAATCAAAAGGGATTTTACCTGAAGTTTTTGGATGGTTTCCGGAAAAAATTACCAAGGATTTAGATTTTATTATTCTTGGCATGCATGCCCGTGAAGACAATACCGAACTTGCTAAAGCAAAAGCGTTAGGCCTTAAAATTTATAGTTTCCCTGAATACGTCTATGAGCAGGCGAAGGCAAAAATAAGAATTGTGATTGCCGGCAGCCATGGCAAAACATCTACCACCGCTATGATTATGCATGTACTAAAAAAACTAGACATGGATTTCGACTATTTGGTAGGATCGCAACTCGAAGGATTTGATACCATGGTAAAATTTAGCGATGCGCCCATTATGGTAATAGAAGGCGATGAATACTTGACTTCTGCTCTCGATAGGGTACCTAAATTTTTGAAATACAAACCACATTTTACGCAAATCACAGGCATTGCTTGGGACCATATTAATGTGTTTCCAACCTTTGACAACTATGTTGACCAATTCACCCAATACATTGCCACCATTGAACCGGAAGGCGAAATAATTTATTTTGAAGGCGATCAAATCTTGTCAAATATCTGTCAAAAAGCGAAGGTTAACAAAAGGTCGTACAATACCCCAAATTACGAAAACAATGTTGGAATTGTTCAAGTAATAAAAGACAAAGCCTACCCCTTAGCTGTATTTGGAGAACACAATATACAAAACATGGAAGGTGCTGCAATGCTTTGCGAAAATATTGGCATTTCGATTGCAGATTTCTATACCGCTATGGCAGACTTTTCTGGTAGTGCCCGTCGTTTAGAAAAAGTGTTTGAAGACAAGACGCTCATCATTTTTAGAGATTTTGCCCATTCACCCAGTAAATTGAAAGCAACTGTTGAGGCGGTAAGAAATCAATTTCAGGATGCCCAAATAATGGCCGTTTTTGAATTGCATACCTTTAGCAGTTTAAGTAAAAACTTTTTACCCCAATACAAAGACACCATGAAAGCTGCCGATAAAGCCATTGTCTACTGCAACCCACATGTATTTGAGCATAAAAAAATGCCACCCCTCGACAAAGCAAGTATAAAGGCGGGCTTTAACTCTGATATTGAGTCAGTTAACAATATTTCTGAATTAATTTTAAAAATCAATAATTTTAAAGGCAACGTTTCAGAACAACCGCGTGTCTTACTACTTATGAGTTCGGGGAACTTTGATAACGCTCAACTTTGGTAGTTTTTGCCAATTTGTAATTTTCATTTTTTCCCTTATATTCGTAGATTATTCATACATTAATTTTTGCATAAGATGATAAGATACTTACTAATTCTAATTTTAACATTCGCTTTTATCGCTAAGATTGAAGGGCAAGCCTGCGTTGCAACCAATATGTCGATTAAGTTCACCCCATCCAAAATATGTCCGGGTGATACGATAAGGGTTTCAATCACAAAGTCAAAAGTTTATTTCAGCAAAACCAATGTATTCACTGTGCAATTATCCAATGCAACTGGATCTTTTACAACACCAACAACATTAAAATCATATACTGACTCAGTGCCAAAAGCTGTTGTCTATGAAATGCCACTCACTACTTTACCAGGCACAGGTTACAAAATAAGGGTTATAACCACCTCTCCCGCCCACACGTGTTATCTTTCAGATTCTTCATTAACGGTGTATGCAAAACCGAGTCCTTCATTTACTTTCCCAAACGATAGTCAGTGTTACAAGTACCACAAATACACCTTCACGTCTACATCTACGATTAGTGCAGGTACCATTACAAAATACATTTGGAATTGGACGGATGGCACGAACAATGACACCCTCACCACCAAAACCATTACTCATAAATACAAATTTTTTAATACCTTCTTCAACACCGAATTGAAAGTCATATCCGACAAAGGCTGTAAAGATGTTATAAAAAAACAGGTAAATATCAAAGAAATGCCAAATATTGAGACAGTCATCAACGACAATGTACAATGTTTACGCGGCAATTTGTTTAAATTTAACTCCGCATCTTATTCTTATACGAGTCCATTTTCCTTTGCAAGTTGGCTGTTTGGAGATGGTAGTGCGATGGTTTCTAAAATTGACTCCGCTCAGCACAAATATAGTACTGCCAATTTCTTTTACGTAAGTCAAATTAATAAATTGGTGAATGGATGCATCGATACAGCTCAAAGTTTCTTATCAGTAAGCCCACATCCTAAAGCAAAAATAACCACTAAAGATACTAGCCAATGTTTAGTTGGCAATCAGTTTACTTTTGAATCGGGCACAACTGTGAGCAATGGTTTACCAATACTCAACAATTGGACGGTTGATGTTGGGATTGATTATCTTTTGAAAGATTCTGTCCAATACAAATACAAAACACAAGGCAACCGAACCATCCGCTTAACTTCCACAACCGACGATGGCGATGATGCTTGCAGCGACACTGTTTACCAAAAAATATTGGTTAACCCTATGCCAAAAGTTGTGGTTACCAACTTTGACAATAGTTTGTGCTCTAAGGGCAATGTGTTTAGGTTCAAAGCAAAGTCGACCATTTCTACCGGAACGGTTTCACATAATTGGACCTTTGGCGATGCAGGAACTGCAACCAATAAAGACTCGGTATCTCATACTTATATTGCTGCAGGCACATATATTACCGAGGTAAAAGCCATCTCCAATAAAGGTTGTAGAGACAGTATTAAAACAACCTCAATTGTAAAACCCTCTCCAAACGCTTCATTTAACACTAATACCAATACCCAGTGTTTGAAAATTAACGGGTTCAAATTAAAATCAACCTCTAGCATTAGTTCCGGAACCTATACTAGGGCTTGGCGAATATCAGATGGCCAAAGCTTCAACGGTGTCGATAGTATCCAATTAAAATTAGCAATTATTGGCACTTATGAGGCCAAACTAATATTGGTATCCAATCAAAATTGCAAGGATTCCATTGTCGATTCACTAAAAGTATTGGCAATGCCGCAACCTTCCTTTACAATCAACAATAGCTCTCAATGTTTTAGAAAGAACTTTTTTACATTTACAGATAATTCAATTTTTCCAGGTGGTGCAATTACCAAAAATGTATGGCGATTCGATGATGGTGATACTTCCATCAATCAAGCATTGGTAAACCACCAATACTTATCAGAGGCCGATTACAATGTGGCATTGCTTACATATGGTAACAATGGCTGTGTGGATACTGCATTTAACATCGTCAATGTATACCCACACCCAAATACCAACTTTGTTATCAATAACCCCGGACAGTGTGTGAATAGCAATAGTTTTGTTTTCTCGTCAGCCACGTTTATATCCGTTGGTAATTATACCAATAAATGGTTATTTGGTGATGGTACATTCTCGAATCAGTTTACTGGTGTGCCTAAAAAATATACCAAAGATTCAACTTATACCGTTACCAATATCGCTTTCAGCGATCACTCTTGTCCTGATACCTTAACCAAAACTATTATTGTTTATCCTAAACCTAAGGGCACTTACACAATCAACAATGATAAACAATGTAGGTTAGGCAACAATTTTGTATTTAATGCTGTTGCATCCATAAAATATGGCACCTATACCATGGCTTGGAATTTTGGCGATGGCAATGTCGATGGTAATTTTGCTAATACTTCCCATAAGTATACAAATCCAACCTTGTATAAGGTGCGATTAATTTCAACATCCAATTACAATTGCAATGATACTGTTATTAAAGATGCAAGGGTTTATCCGATGCCGGTAGCTTCGTTTAATGCCAATAAAGTATCTAGCTGTTTACAAGGAAATAACTTCGATTTTATTGCTAATTCCACTGTAAGTGGTAATGGAAGTATAAAACACTTCTGGGACTTTGGAGTGAATACCTTAACCAATGATACTGCCAATAATCAAAATCCTAATTATTCTTATCCCATAGAAGGCAATTATACCGTTTCACTTATTTCTTCAACTGTAACAGGTAATTGTAAAGACACAACTACAAAGGGTGTTGTCGTTTATCCAATGCCTATACCTTCATTCACTATCGATAACAATCAACAATGTTATTTAAATAACAATTTCAATTTTGCTTCCACATCTAATATTGCCTCTGGTACTATTACTAACACCAATTGGACCTTTGGCGATTTAACCACTGGAACGGGTGTAAATATTGCACATTCTTATGTTAAAATAGACTCCTTCAATGTTATCATGGCTTTAACAAGTGATAATTTATGTTCTGAATCTGACACCGCAATGGTTTATGTTCGACCAATGCCTGTTGCGGATTTCACCATTAACCCAAAGGAGAGTTGCTTAAAAGGCAATAGTTTTAAGATCAGTAATAAATCTAAAATTACCAATGGTGTGATTGCTAGCTACCAATTTTATTATGGCAATGGAGATTCATCTATTGTTGCTGCGCCGCCGGCCTATCGTTACCCAGCCAATGGCACTTACCCAATTCTATTAAAAGTAACCACTAACTATAGTTGTTGGGATACCGCAACTGCAATCGTTGAAGTTGATCCAAATCCGACATTAGATTTCACAGCAAACGATGTATGCTTATTAAGAGATTCAACTGTATTTACAAATAACTCAACTATCAATCCTGGTTTTATAGCGTCTTACAAATGGACCTTTGGAGATGGTAAAACAATTTCTACCTTGCAGTCGCCTAAACACATGTACAAAAGAACTGGGCAGTTTACTGTAACACTTTCTGTAAAAACAGATAAGGGTTGTTTAGATACCTTAATAAAGTCATTGTACGCCAATGTAAATCCGGGTCCAACTGCTAAATTTACTTATCAAAAATTGAGATCGTGGGAAAATGAAGTGGACATTCAATACATCGATTCATCTAAAGGTGCCAATAGTTGGTTGTGGAATTTTAGTGCCATGGGAACTTCTACGAATCAAAATCCATTATTGCTCTACACCGATACTGTAACACAAAAGACTTCATTAATTGTAACCAACATATATGGATGCAAAGACACTTCAATTCAAACCTTGTTCATTGCGCCAGATGTTATTTACTACATGCCAAATGCTTTCTCTCCTGGCAACGATGACCAAATAAATGACTTCTTCAAACCACGTGGTTTGTCATATGCTAAATCATACAAATTTGTAATCTTCAACCGTTGGGGCGAAATCATGTTCAAAACAGACAATCCTCAATTGGGATGGGATGGTTCTTTCGAAGGCAAATATGTTGAACAAGGCCTCTATTTCTATCGCCTCGAATTTGTTGGTTCAGATGATCTGAGACACGAAGAAGAAGGTAATATTATGATTCTGCGTTAAGCCTTCGCTTAAGGCAAGATTTTAACTTGCGTTCCAACACAAGTGTATTGATATAATTCGTCAATTTGTTGGTTATTAAGTGCTATACATCCTTGTGTCCAATTGCTTTGCCAGTGGGTTAGTGGATCTTGTGTATCCCACCACAAACCATGAATGCAAATATCGCCTCCCGGGTCTAAGCCTGCTTGCCATGCCTTGTGTTTATCATCCAAATTTGGATACGAAATCTTTAACGCCTTATAACCTCTGCTATTTGGATTTTTTAACACAATGGTATAATTACCTTCGGGTGTTTTATTATCACCCTTTTGCACTTTATGTCCAATGGAATTTGCACCCAATGCAACCTGATAGACTTTAAAAGTATCCCCAAAATAAGCAAGCAATGTATTCTCTTTTTTCTTCACAACTATTAATTTGACTGCTGCATTTATTTTGAAAGGCTTTATCCTTCTTCTAGCCAGTTTAGGCCTAGAATGTTGAATGATAGTAGATGTGATTGTTGAATCCTTTATTGCAAGGGTATTTAATTTTGTATCAGGTTGACATGCCACAAAAGCAAAAAAGAAACAGGTATAACAATTACCAAAACGCATCATCTTTATCTTAACGAACTTTGAAAAGAATTAGTATTTTATTAAGGCGCTAAAAAAGTGTTTTTAATCCACATGTCCCATACCGCTTGGGTAAGCAACATAATTAAAGTATAGCCAATAATCAAAACTGAAAACACTTTATGACCCATATTGAAATTTTTAAATTGCGTCTTTATTTTGTTATAAAATAAATAAACAATTGGTCCTGCAATAACCGCATAGCACAGGCCGGCTTGTCGCATGGTAAATGAATGCACATAGGCATGCTGCGCCATTACAATACACCAGCTATAGGAAGCAATTAGCAACAACTTACACCACTTATAATAATTAGGCCCAAGCAATTCCTTAAATTCATTCCTTACAATATACCACATGCCAATTAATGCGAAGGCTGGTACTAGAAAAAAACGTTCGGTTCTGCTCAACCATATAAAAGGCAAAGAGATAAATTCAACCCACCCAAAAGGCGACTCTAATTTTTTTTGCAATCCACTCACTTCAATACCTGCTGTTCTCAATTTTGCTGTTTCTGTCAAATCGGTCAAGGCCATTTCCCAACTCCCAAAATAACTAATGTTTTGCCAAAGGTGCAACACCACACCAACAATGGCGCCCATCGCTGGAATTAATGTGTATTGAGAAAATAATCCCTTCTTCTCCCATAACGAAACACCAATACAAACAATGGCCAAATACACCAATGGCTCGAAAGAAATATTGGCAACAAAACACATGATCAAAAACAAGCCTACTAAATATATTTTTTTGGGTGTTTCTAAATGTTTTAAGAGTACCAAAACAAACAACGCCTTCCCAAATTCTTCATACACATGTTTATGCAAACTATCGCTCCAACCAATAAAATAATTAGAAATAATAAGCAATACCCAGCTGACTAACACAACGCCTGTGTTTTTTATAATTCGCATCAAGACATGCCATAAAACATACGCATAAAATAAACTTAATAAGACCACAAATAGCCGCAATCCAAATTCGTTGATGCTTCCAATAATTCTTGAATAGAAATAAGTCAACAGATCTGGCAATGCGGGATAATGGGTATATACAATAGGATGCAAGGTGGTATCATGCACCGGCACTTTGTAATGGTGAACAGGCAAACCTTTGGTTTTGGCCAAACCTGAATCATTAAAATACTGCACAGCTGAATACAAATTAATATCACTGTAAGCATCTCCACGCATAAAATTTCTGCGTTTACTTTGCTCAAATTGACTGATGGTATTGGCCCTAAAAATAACAAAGGAAAATACAAACAACAGCGTCGTTAAAACAATGATGAAATGGTTTTTATTTTTCATTTAATAAATCCTTTAATTGTTTTAAAACCGCAATCATTTCAATGTCTTTAATACAAAAATTATGGCCCTTACAAGGCAGCTCTTTCGTATGGTGTACGCAAGGCGAACAATGTACTTTCAAATTCACTTCTTTATAGAGCAAACTTTCTCGCAACCATTCAGGTGCAAGGCTTTGCGACTGTGTTGGCCCCCAAATTGTAACCATTGGTATGCCTAAACGGGCTGCAATGTGGAGTGGTGCTGAATCAATGGTTACCATCGCCACTGCGGTATTGGCAAGTGCTTCGATATAGGCTTCAAACCCTAATAAACCAGCCCAATTTTGAATTCGCACACCATCTTTAAGCCCCGTATTGTCTATCGCCTTTTGATTACTCAACCTATCAACTGGGGCACCTGCCAAAGCAATTCCATAGGTTGTATTTTGATAGATTATTTGAATAAGTTCTGTTAGCTGACTTGCCTCTAATTTTCTTTGAAGGCTCAGGTCACTACAAGTATTATTGATCACAATTACCTGTCCCTTCTTATGGCTACTTTTCTGTGGCAAATAATAACGTTCTGAAATTTTTGCACCTGCATCGATCGCCATGAAATTATAATTATCTTCTGTAGGTATGAATTGATTAAAATAGGTATTGTGTGTATTGAGATAATTTCTAAAATTTACTTTTTCGAATTCAAAACCTAATCTATTTTTACTAAATGTATAAAGTGAAAAAATAGTTGTTAAGCGAGAATAGACCTCGAAATCGAACGACCATTTATTTTTTAATTTTAAACATTTTAAAACGATAACAAAGGCCGATTGCAACATTTTTAAAAAATTACTATCATCGATAATCCAAATGCGATTAAAAAGCTGCAACATAGGCGCGGTATCCTTTAACGCCCTACCGCCTATTAAAATAAATTCAGTAGTAGGATATTTTTTTTTCAAGGCCAAGAGTGCATCACCCGCTAAAATCAAACTACCAAGCCCTAACATTTTTATAACAATGATGTGTTTGGGGGCCTTGTCTAATCGGTGATTAATGCGCAGCAATTTACCTAACACCCCCACAGGCAAAACATGCAATGCAACAAGCGCACCTCCAATAAGGTTATCAATGCTTTGTTTTATTTTGAGTTGCATGCTACTGCAATAATAATTCGAAAAATGGCATTAAACCAACTCCTTTATCCCCAGCGAACATTTCGCCCCATCAGAATATAAACAATATTTGTCCTATTTTTGTGTTTATTAAACAACATGAAAAAGTTTGCATTTTTAGTATTGGTGGTCCTTTCGGCATTTAAAATAAATGCACAAGATGGATTTAATTTATATGCTTTAGGCAATAAAGAAATGAATGAAGGCAACTACAGAAAAGCTGAAGAATATTATCTTGCAGCATATGCGAAAGAACCTCAAAATTGGAATATACTGGCGCAACTGGGCTATTGTTACCATCGCCAATTAAAATTCAGAGCAGCCGATTCTGTGCTAAACATTGCATGCTTGCAAGATTCAACTACTAGCAAACCTTTTTGGTACAAAGGCATGAACCATGTTAAGTTAAAACAAGACAGCATGGTGGTGGTGTGTTATAAAAAATTTCTTGACATTGAAAAAAAACACAATGGCAATCTCACCCTTGGATATAAAAATGTTGGATGGGCCTATGAGCGCCTAATTAAATCTGAAGGCTTATACAGTTGGCAAATAGATGATATGATATATCATTTCGAACAACTCGAGCGCATTGACCCTATGATGCCAGACATTCCTAACATTCAAAATTTTATTGAAATAGTAAAAGTCAAACGCCCTGCCAATCAAACGGGCAAATGGAAACTTACGCTGTAATTATTTATTTCTTTTGAGTATGGTGATATTGGTATCATTCACGATGGCATGCCAACGGTTGGTTGCCAAAGAATCGTTTAACAATTTCAAAAATTCTTGTTCCGAAATAGGATAACAAGTGGACTCACTTTTCGAACCAACGATGTACTCTGCATTTTTAACAAACGGCATTTGATAACAATTGTCGCGATAAGCCAAATGCGGCAGCATAGGTGATTGCGCACAAACAATAGCACTGTCTGGTATTAAATTAAATGCAGCATGTGCCTCCTTTAAATCATACCCGCGGTTGTAATGGTGCGAATGGTAAAATTTCATGCGGTTGTAATCGTGGTAATATATGGTATGATCCGTTAATTTGTAGGTGGCGAACAATGACCCCGCACAGATAATAATTGGCAAAAAGGCTTTCAGTTTTGATGGGTTCAAATGACCAATAAAGGTAAAAGCGCCAATGGTTAATATGCTTGCAAACTCAACAGAGTAATGGCAATCAATGCTCCATTTGGTAGGATCATCATTAAACATTTTAATACACAAAGGCGATATCAACATGACTAAAAAAGCCGGTCGAAAAAACAATAGCGACAAACCCGACAATAGGGCCATTCCGTAAAATTCGGTCTTTACCCAATCCAAACGCGCTTCGCCAGAATGGTTAATAAAAAGATTCCCGATGGCATTCAAGGGATGTTGAATTATATTGGCAAATGCTGAATTGATATCATGCCCGATGACAGCATATTTAAAATGATCATACTGACCAGACATCGCCAATTCTGGCATTATCACTTTGATGGTCAACAAAAAATAAGCAAGCGAAACGAAGGCAAATACAGTTAAAAACTGAAAACTTCTTTTATCCTTTCTATGCTCAATCATTAAACCTAAACAAATAAAGAAACACCAAAGTGAAATGGTTTCCTTAGCAATCACAAGAAAGAAAAGCAAGACACCAAATTTCAAAAAATTTCTTTTTTCAATAAAATAAAACAACCAAGGGGCCAACATGGCAGCCACAACATTGCTGTGATAATCGAAAGAAAGTGCCGAACATATACCAAAGAACAAATAAAAATTCAGCATACCCATCAGACTTAAATTGGGTTTATTGAATTTATATTGCAAATAAGCATACACACCAATGGCACCCACTATTACTGAAACAATTTGAACAATTAGTAAAGTATATTGACCAAATATCCAACTTAAAGGAGATAATACAATTAAGTACAAATCAAAATGATCTGACAGTAAATTCTCAGGTGTATATTTAAAGACAGTGGCATCGTTCCAATGTAAATGCGAATAATCGTAAAGCGCGTTGGTGAATACCCCAAGGTCGAGTGCAAATGTCCGAAAGCAGTAGTGATTATAAAACACTTCGAGAGAATATAAAACAATAAACAAAAGTGTTACCATAAAAACCCACTGATGCTTTAGAAAAAATGCTTTGTAGTTCGACATAAAATTCTTACAAATATACTTTTCAAAACGGATTACTACTAAATTTGCACTTAACAATTGGACTTTAAATTTTCAAAAGGGGTAAAACTGATGCTTATTGCAGGCTTTTCATTTGCTTGGATGAATGCTTGCGTAAAATTTATGCCGCATATTCCGATTTTCGAAATTATTTTATTTAGGGCTGGGGTTACTTTTATCATGAGTTATTTGATTCTAAAAAAGAAAAAAGTATTCCCGTGGGGTGTGAACCACAAATTTTTAATTGCCCGCGGAGTTTTTGGTGCGTTAGGCCTTATTTGCTATTTGTACACCATGCAAAAAATGCCTTTGGCCAGTGCCATTATCATCCATTATTTAAGTCCGATTTTTACCACCTTAATTGCCCTTATGTTTTTAGGAGAGCGGGTGCGCTTAATACAATGGTTTTCATTCATACTTTCCTTTGTTGGTGTTATCATGGTTAAGGGCTTTTCTAATGTCGACACCTTTGATTTTATAACGGGTATTGCGGGCGCAGTTTTTACGGGCTTGGCATACAACGCCATTCGCAACATGAGTGGAAAAGAAGATGCGGATGTCATTGTCTTTTTTCAACCTTTGGTGGCATTACCTTTGGTGTTAGTTTATGCCCTAATTTTTCCATCACAATTTGTTATGCCTGTTGGCATTGATTGGTTTTATCTAATCGCTACGGGTGTATTTACACAAATTGGTCAGTACTTTATTACACGCGCTTACCAAGCAGACACTGCGGCAAGAATTAGCAGCATTAGTTATGTAGGTATTGTATGGGCGGTATTGATGGGCAAGTTTTTATTTAACGATACTTATGCAATTGCCGTATTGTTTGGGATGCTTGTGGTATTATTGGGAATTATTTTAAATTTAAATGCCCTAAAATTTACCAAACAACTGCATACTTTAAAACAATATTTATTAAGCAGTAATACATAAAAAAATTGATGTCTATGCCAATAAAAATTAAACCTTTGACAATTAGGAATAAAAGTTAATTTCATTAGGATACAATATGAATGGCACACTATTTGAAGATTGTGATCCATATGAAAATTGACTTTTAAATTAACTAATTAAAAGTCACTAAAAATGTCACTTTCTTCGCATAAAATAATGCCATTGCAACTCAATGAAAATAATTGTGTGCTCATTCAGTACCATGATATGGTACATATTGAATTGGCTGATATAGAAGCAATCTTAAATGATATTAAAGTATTTACACAAGGAAGGCCTTTAAAAAGATTAGTCATCATTGGCAAAAACTCAACGATTACAAGCGAGGCGCGTGCTTTTTTGCAGGAAGGAAACCACCGCGACCGGAAAAAAATTATTGCAGAAGCTATTTTGGTAACTTCTTTAACACAAAAAATGGCGACTAATTTTTATCTGCGATTTATCAAGGATGATTTCCCTTCGAAGTTTTTTACCGACATCCATAAAACCAAAGAATGGCTTAGAAAATTTTAAAAACCATTTCAAATATTATTTATTACTTTGGTAAATAAGCCTATAAGAATAGAAAATCAAGATTAATGACATTATCTTGTCCTCTATTCAATTATTGTTTAAATTTGATACTCAAAATTAAAAAAACGCTATTGAAATTGTGGTCATTTGCAATTTTAAAAAACTAAAACACTATGCAACAAGAAAGCAATATTATCAAGTCAATTGTTATGCGGGATGAAACTACCGTAGAAGTTGAATTCCTTGATATCAAAACAATTGACGTTAATTTATTATCTGAGGCCTACGGCATTTTGGATACTTTTACTGAAGGTAAGCGTTTGAAAAAATTACTGGTAACAGCACCAAGCAACAGCATTACCAAAGAGGCCCGTCGTTTTGGCGAAGCTGAGGCACAAAAACGCAGAAACGCCATTATTGCCGAAGCCATTGTAGTGCATTCGTTGCCGCAAAAAATGGCCATTAACTTTTATCTCAACTTTATCAAAGGCGAATACCCCGTGCGCTATTTTACCGATAGAGATAAGGCTGGCGAGTGGCTGTCTTCCATGGGTTAAACCAAAATTGGCCAACCTTTCCACCCTTATCAAAAACATGTAGACCCCTTAAATGATTTAGGTTCTTGTTTATATTATTTTTAGTGCTTCACTTTTTAACCTTATCATAATACTAGATACTATAAGTTTTTGTCAGCAATTAAATGCAATTACATGAAACAATTGTTCCGATAAGACATCGCTTATATCCATCAGCCGTTGAAAACTGGAAGGATAGCGGACAAAAAAAATAAAAACTTTGAAAGGTTTGAAAAAAGTACATTCGTTTTTTATTTTTTTCTAACCCTATTATTTTGATTTTCTTTTCAATAGAAGCGCATTGTTAATTCGTTTTAATAATTGCTAAAAAAATCCTTGTTTTTTAGTTACTTTCTTTTTTACTTCGCTATAAACTAACACTATCTTGACGACTATAAAACACATGCTCGTTGGGCTCATGCTATGCCTTTTTTCGAGCCACCAAATCAATGCTCAAACTTTAGCCGATACGCTCGAGGCGAAAGTCATTGGCGCCGTCCGTGAGGGCAGAGTAGTTGATCAACTTAGCAACCAATTCAACGAATTTCCCAAAGGCGAATTTTTATTGGCATCTGAAAATAAAAATTTAAACTATGGCATTATAATTTATAACATTGACATACTGCCAGACCGCGCAGTATTTAGCGCTGCTGTTGCATTTCGCGACCCTAAGAGCAATCAATTAATTGCATTTAAAACAGACCATATCAACTTTAGTAATACCAATGGTTTAAGTGGTCCTGTTAAGTTATATCTTCTTTCAGATGTTGAACTTAATTTTGGAAATTGTGCCGATATATTGCTCTTTTCAGGACCACAAAAAACATATGCCACATTTGAGTGCTATGGACTTAAAGAATTTTCCATTAATGGAGAGGTAAATTTCAACAATCAATTGCTTTTGCCTGTGAATGACAGCGGTCAAATAACTGACAATAAAAAACTGAAGGCCGATTTTACAGTTACTGCAAAATCCTGGACAGATCTATTGGCTAATATTTCAATTGAACCATTTCAAATAAAAGGACTCAAAGATTTTGTATTTACAATTTCAGATGCCACCATTGATCTAAGCGAAACTAGCAATTACATTGACATGGTTTTCCCTCCATCTTATTTAAACGAACCCAATTCAATTCGAATTTGGGAAGGTTTTTACCTTAAAAAAGGGCGTGTAAAACTGCCCGCCCATTTTAAGTCAAACACAAGTAAACGGACCGAATTAGGAATCGAAAATTTATTAATTGATGCGTGGGGATTCAGTGGAACCCTATTTGGTAAAAATATATTAAATATTGAACAAGGCACCATTGCCAACTGGCCCTTTTCAATTGAAGCAATTGAACTCTCCATCGCAAGGAATGAGATAGTCTTTGGGCAGATGAAAGGTGAAATTGGCTTACCCATATTGTCAGACACCTCGCGACTTGCTTACAATGGATATATAGGTATTAACGACAATTATGGTTTTCGAATAAAAGTTAATAAAAATTTAAGTATTCCTGCTTTCAAGGTTGCTCAACTTAACTTAACACCCAATTCATTTCTTGATTTTGAAATTCAAAATGGCGTCGTTTTATTAGAAAGTAATTTCAATGGCACCCTCAGTATAGAAAATCAGAACAATGCCACACAGGAGGCCCCAACTTTTCATTTTCCGGCCCTTGCATTTCAGGGATTGCGTGTTGCCAATCGCGAACCCTATTTCGACATTGCTTATTTGGGTTTACAAAACAGCACCGCGACGCATAAAATCGGACAATATCCATTACAGATTGAACGTATTGGACTGCAATCAAAAGGAGAATACAAAATACTTCAAATCAAATGCGCAATGAATTTAATGGAAAAAATTACAGTTAAAACTGGTGTAAATATCAGTGCGAAATTTAAAAACAATAAACTCTTACCCAGCGGCCTTCAAATAGAATCCATGGAATTGAATAGCAGTATCAGCGCCTTGTCGCTTTATGGTCAAATTCAATTTATAAAACAGGACCCTTATTTTGGCAATGGCTTAGCTGGCCAAATACAATTTAAAATGAAACAGCCCGCCATACAAGCAGGCGCTACTATTTTATTTGGAACAATTAAAAAACACCGTTATTGGTATTTTGATGCCAATGCAATATGGGACCAACCAGGATTGCCTTTTCTCCCTGGCATGGAAATCAATGGCTTTTTGGGTGGCGCTTGGCAGGGCATGCGTGAACGAAACTCAACCGACCCCATACCACAGAATGATTTAGGTTTAACAGCAGCTGGCAAATCCTATCTACCTGATACAAAGGCAGGACTAGGTTTAAGAGCTGGATTATATATGAGGAGTACTGGAGGCACGAATGAGAGTAAACCATTTATTGCCAAAACAGCCATTGAAATTCAATTTAATCGCAACTTAGGCATGAATCAAATTGACATCTTTGGCAATGCCGAATTCATGACAAAAAAAACAACGCTTAACGCTTCTGACTTAAAACAAAATACCAACACATTGCCTTCGCAATCTAATTGGAAAAATTACTTGAATAATTTTCAACCTACCGGCAATATCAGTAGTCCTTTTTTACTCCATTTCGATTTCGCCCAACAGGTCTATCAAGCCCATTTTGCCGTTTACATTCAAGGCCTAGCAAATGATAAAATAGTTGGGTGTGGCCCAAAAGGTTTTGCTGGCGAAGTAGCCGCTTATTTCAGTCGATCGAAATGGCACTTGCACATAGGCACACCTCAACAAGCGCTTGGTGTAAAAATGAAATTAAGCACATTAGGCTATGCCCAAGTGAATGCATACTTCATGGTGGGGAAAGACCTACCACCGGCATTGCCTTTACCTACTGAAATTACTTCCATCATTGGTCCTAAAAATGCGGATGCTATGCGTCAACTTGAGGCATTAAATATTGGAAATGCTTTTGCATTTGGTGCACGAATGGCATTAGAAATTGGCAGCGAAGGTGGCGAAAAGAATGTGAGTATCTACGCCCATTTAAAAGCATTAATTGGTTTGGATATCAATGTTCGTTCAACTAAAAATAGTGCACATTGTACAATTAACAATGAAACGCCAGGCATCAATGGATGGTTTGCCAATGGTCAACTTTTCGCTTATTTGCAAGGCAAGGTTGGTGCAGCTGTTCAAACAAAATCGATACAATCACGCTTCGATTTAATGACAATCACAACCGCTACACAATTGTATTGCGAAGGACCCAAACCTTTTTACAGCAATGGTTCAGCCAACATCAAAGTCAATATTGCAGGTGTCATCAACAAACAATTAAAATTAAATTTTGAAATTGGTGAACCTTGCGAAATGCGTCAAAGTAAATTATCAGATACTTCTATCATTTTGACCACCTATCCAGACAACAATGTGCAACAATTCAATGTTGCTAACAATCTTCAATCCACTTACTCAGCTCCTATTAACAGACCACTGCAAGATGCCGAAGGTCGAACTTTTATGTTTCAATTAAAGCAATATGAAGTAAGTTACAACAAACAACTAATAGTGGGCCAATTAAGGTTTAATAACGAACACACAGCCATCACTTTTACGCCAGAGTCCATGCTGCCTGCGAATCAAACTATGCAATTAAAAATTGTGATTGAAGCACAAGGGATGGTCTCTAACTATGAATTATTAACCAATAACCATCTAAAAATCTTACCTGCCAAAAACGAGCTGGATCAATTCAATGCATGCATTGCTATGATGAAAAACAATGGTCTTCAAGAAATGGCATTCGGCAATGGCAGAAAACTCATACGCACTGATCAAATGCGTGCTTATCTGCTCAATGGATTAACCATTACCGAAACAAGAATTATCAATTTTACAACTGGTAATGCACCACAAAATATTCCAGAAGTCAACATTGCGTATTGCTATCCGCAGAAACACCAAATCAATTACCATTCTAACCTTAGCCCCCAAGGTTTTATACAACTCTACAAAAATCAACAAAATTTAAACGTACAATCCAACGAAAAATTAATGGTTGTGTTTGCCGATCCCTTAAATAAAATTATTGCTGAAGTGCCTGCCACTTATGCTAAAAATCGCATCAGCTATCAACTGCCGAATTCCATTTTTAAAACCAACTCCACTTATGAATTAATTTTGAAAATAAAAGCAATCAATGCACCTTCTGAGATTGGCAATTCACTTGTCAATACAACCAATAATGTTTCAATTTCAACTATTAATAAAGCCAATACCAATAGAATTGATAAACACTTGTACAACTATCGTTTCGGATGCAGCTATTACATTTCATTTAACGACAAAATGAAAAACATGATACCCTTTGAAACACAATTAGACAACCAACTATTGCGCACAAATTTTAAAAATAAGCTACCTGAATATTTTGATGCGGTTGAAATGGCAACTCAACCAAATGCAATGGTCCAACCCAAATTATTGCTGCAACAAAACACATGGCTTACGAGTGAAAGCAAAAAACTTTACAGCATTTTCGAATCCAAGGATCCTTTCTTACAAGCCTGCCTTTATTTGGGAAGAGACACTTCCCTGCTCGGCTTAATCCCTTTAAAAGCAATTAAAATAAACGAGCTTAACATTTCTCAAATGACCATTATTGGCAATGGCCTTAATGGATATCAAAGGGCAAAATATTCACAAGAACTGATACAAATAGAAGATTATAGCTATCAAATTATGTTGAATGATTTAGAAGCCATACAGACTTCGCTGATTCAATATGTCAACAGTCCAAATGTCAATTCAAAATTCCTATCAAGCTATCTTAATCAGATAAGCTACACCCCTGCTTTAAAACAAATGGCAAATGGTTTGCAAATGAATGCAGAGCCATTATGGGCAGGCGCAACAACAATGGCATTGGCTAGCACAAACCAAAGCCTTTCATACAACACCACAATTACTTCAGGTACTAGTCAACAAAAAAATCAATGGTTACTAAAAATTGCACAAATGCAATTGGCCATGCGCAAGGCACAAATGCAAGCCTTTCAAATTAATTATTATTTACCGGGCCATCAAGTGCGAAACACCTCATATTTAATTAATCAAAGTGCAACAAAATGAAAAAAGCAATGACACTTTTTAAGATTCTATTTTTACTGTTAGGTACACAGCATCTTTCTGCTGCGCCTCCGCGTTTAGTGATTAAAACACAGGTTAATGCTGGTGTTGTTGCTTTGCGATGGACCCCAATTACCTATGCCTTATGGCGCACTTGGCATTCCAAAGGGTACCAACTAGAAAGGTATACTATTCAATCCAATATTACTTTGGGAGAGGACTCGGGCCTAAGCACTAAAAGCATCAAACCATTCGAAGATGCTCAATTAAAAAGGCTCATCAATACGCATCCTACTGCACAACTCATTACAAGCTGCCTCGGCGACAATGACAGCCCCCAATCTGCATCAGAACTTATACAACAAATTGACAGAAATGAGCAATGTTATATTTATTCGATGCTTGCACTCCAAAAGGATTTCGAATTAACCATGGCCTATGGACTAGGAAGTATCGATAGCAATGCGGATCCAAACACCACTTACTTGTACAAGCTCTATCCTAATGGTGGCAATAGCATAGACACACAATACTGCCTTGTGAATACTGGTTTACCAAGCCTTCAGCCAATCATTGATAATTTTAAAACATTTGTGAAGCATAACCATATTCAAATGGAATGGCCAGCTCAACTTTATCAAAGTTCCTATTTCGCTTATCAAATTGAACGTTCGTCAGATTCAGGTCAAACTTTTCAGTCGCTTTCCAATTTACCAATACTGCCAAACATTTCTGACAGTAACTTATTAATGCCAGCCTATTTTACAGACACCATTGCGCATTATCAACAATGGCTCATTTATAGAATCAGAGGCATCAATTATTTTGGTCAACTTAGTTTACCATCTCAAGCAGATACCCTCCTTGCATTTTACGAAACCCTTGTCTTTCCTTCTTCTGTAAATATTGTTTTTCCTATACCCAATATCCTCCATATTACATGGGAATTGAACACTTCAGAAGAGGCGAATATCAAAGGCTTCAAACTCTCTATTTGCGACTCAAGCGAAGGTGAATATACCCCTATAGATTCTATTTCAATTCAAGCCTCTGAAAGGTCGGTTGATTTTAATACCAGCAAAGCTAATTTTTATTTACGTGTCAATGCCATCACTTTAAACAACCAATTGAATCCTTCTTTTCAAACTATGGTGCAGCAAGTGGACAGCTTTGCACCAGACCCACCGCAAATAGAAACATTTAACGGCGATAGCTTAGGCGCTATCAACATGCAATGGTTTCACTCGAAGACCCTTGATGGCATGGCCTACCGCATCTACAAAAGCAATAACAGATACAATGAGTTTGCTTTAGTATCACCCCATTATTTGAGTGACACCTTTTACCGCGACACACTAGATTTAGACATGTTACGCGATTCCATATACTATAAAGTAACATGCATAGACAACAGGTACAACGAATCCCGGGGCAGCTCGGTAATTGCCATTCGCATTAAGCACCAAATACCACCTGCACCTCCACTTATTTATGAAGTGACTAACCATACAGACAAATTAATATTAAAATGGCACCCTAGCTTTAGTTCGGGTGTTACAAATTATTATTTAAATATTCATCATACTTCAACAGACAAAAGCATTCAAAAGACCCTGTCAATACAAGACACCATTTACAATGATTCTAGTTTAGTAGAAGGCGAGAGCTACGCCATCACTTTGTTGGCAATTGCTCGCAATGGCCTTGCCTCTCCATCAGCGAAAGCCATTACAATCCAACGTCCGAAAAACCCATGGATGCCTAAGGTGACTTTAATCGCCACAACCCAAGATTCAACAAAAAACAGAGTCGATATTTTTTGGCAATACCGCTTTGATCCATTGGTAAAACATTACAGAATTATGTCCGAAAACAACAATGGGAAAACACAAACCATCGGCAATATAGAGGGCGGAAATAATTATTACAGCTATTACTATTTAAAACCATACACGATGAAAAATTATTATATTATCGCTTATTTCAAAGATGGAAGGAGGAGTCGATTATGACTGTAAGAAATACAATCCTATTGACTTTATTCTACCTTGGGGTTTATCCAACTTGTGACTCGCAAAGCAGAAAACTTTGGGGCATTGATGTTACGAATAAACGCGTATTAATTGATTCCTTTGATCAAAAAAAATTTGTAAAAGCAGATACCGCTCGTTACAAATTTGATATTTTCACGAATTACAGCAAAGCCTATGATACCAAAAATCAACGTTACGTACTTGAATGTGACACTGCGCTTATCCTATTCAATGCGAATGGTTTAATTTACAAAACCATTCACAAAACTTACGATTTAGAAGGACTGGAATACAACCCCATCGATGGATTTATATATTGTGTAGCTTTTAAAAACACAAGCTACTATTTTACAAAAATAGATTTGTCAACTGGTCAACTAAGTTTACTAAAATCACTTTCTGATTATGGTTTAACTACTAGCACCCTTGACTACGAAAACGGATACTACTACATTGTTTCAGATAGTAAAGGTTTATTTAAAATAGATATCAAAAACGGCAATAAATTAGATTCTAATAAACTTTTTACAACGAACAATTGCAGTTGCAATGAATACGATAATGAAACAGAGCAGATAGCCACCATTTGCGTTATCAACTCAAAAAAAGTCATGCAGCTTTATAATCCTTCAGATAGAAGTTTTAGCACCTTCGATTCCATTGAGAAATATGGGACTGGCTACTTTGGATACAATGCTGCTACTTTCGATCAAGCCACTGGTGATTGGTATTTTAATTTAGGCAAAAACATTGGTGTTAAAAACTGTCGCACCAACTTTAAAATGGATACCTTGACCACAGGCTTCAATAGGATTAGAAGCATAGAATACCCAGGTAAGGCTTGTTACCATCCATTCAATATCGAAAAATCCTACACAACTAACCCGCGCTGCCATGGAGGTTCAGATGGGTCTATCAACCTACAATTAAAAGGTGCCCGAGCACCTTACAGCTACTCACTTAACAATGGCTTATGGACTGGCAATAATAATTTCAAAAGTCTTGGAAGTGGAAACTATGATATTCAAGTTCATGATAAGAATGAATTATGCCAATTGTCCGTTAAAATTACCTTAATAGATTTAACAGAATTTAAACACCTTGCCACGACAAAAGACAATATATGTTATGGCGAACAAAAAGGAGAAATCAACATTTCTACTATTGGCAATAATGCTCCCTATTTTTACGGCTTAAATGGGAATAAATTAAATTCTCACAATACTTTTAGTCAGCTTGCTAACGGATATTATACAATTTACATTGAAGACAACAATGGCTGCAGAGACAGTATCAACAACCTTAGCATCCACTCGCCAACCGCACTTCGCATTGACAGTAGCACTCTTAGTGCTATCAAGTGTTTTAATGAACACAATGGCACCTTGTTTATAAAACCAAGTGGTGGAACTGCACCCTACAATATGCAACTTGATACACGACCCATTTCAATCGGCAAAACCCTAGACAGTATTGATGCTGGTAAGTATGTCTTTAAATTAAGGGATTTCAATGGTTGCCTTTTAGAAGACAACTATGAATGGCTGAATCCTGATCCCATTCAATTAGAGGCCTATGTACAAAACAATCCTTGTGCGAACCATTCTAACGCATTGGCCTTACTTAAGTTAAAAAACAATTTGAGCACCAACAATTACCAATTGCAAAATATCAACACTGGTTTACATTATTACTCAACGACACCATCAAAAATTTAAAGAATGCTCGTTATCATTTCGCCATAGAGACCATCCAAGGTTGCCGCGATAGTTTAATTTTTGACATTAAACCAAGCAAAGAATTAAAGTTTAACAAAGCATTGGACACCACTTTATGCAACGGTCAATTTTACACGATTAACTTGCAAACCAATGGCGCTAAAGCATATCAAACTAAAGCTGATAATGGTTTAAATTTTAATGTTGCCAATTACAGCACAGATAAAGCAGGCACCTATTTTATAATGACTACCGATAGCAATAACTGTAAATACCTCGACACCTTTGGCATACGGAAAATCAATACCGATGTGCTTCATGATTTCTTAATGCCGAGCATGGCCTTACTCAGCGATACGGTGGTTGCTGTAATTATCAGTCAGCCCAATGCCGACAATAACAAATGGTATTGTGGCAATGCCAAAGCCACAATACAATCGAGCAAAACATACAACGCCCAATGGCAATTTAACGATACTGGCCTTTATACATTGTATTTAAAAAGTAATTATGGGGCTTGCCATTTTGAAACAGCTAAAAACATTCACATCCTATCTTCCCAAGACAGTCTTCAACTAGAACGCCGTATTGGTTATCGAAATGCCATGATTCAAAATTTCAAGGTGTATGCGAATCCGCACGATGGGCAACATTTTAGCATTGAAATTAATTTGCGCGATACAGCCAAAGCCATACTTTACAAAATCGATGGTAATGGCGGTAGTATTTTAAGCGAGATAGATTTAGGCTACCTAAAAAACAAAACCTTCATGGCCTTTCCTTCTATCAAATCGGAAGTGTACTATTTAAAATTGGTGGTGGGCAAAGAGAGCAGGGTGATAAAAGTGGTGGCGGTGATGTAGGGAGAAAACTATTGGCCTCTTTTGGCCTCATCCCCTATCCCCTTCTCCATGGGAAAAGGGGGAGTGGCTTCGGATAAAATCTGCAATAATTCAAATACACTAAAAATTAGCGCGCAAAAAAGTAAACACCTTCTTCGCCTTGGGTATGCGTAAAGGATTTTCTATTGAGAGTAAAGAGTAGTCAAAGATTAAAAAACAAGTATTATCAGCTTCTCCTGTGGAGAAGAGAGAGTGGGTGCAACTATAATTTTAATTCATATAAAAACTTTAAAACCTAGCTGCATTGGTGATTATTATTTGCAGTAAAAAACAAAAGCTTTATGTTCTCAGCACTTTAACCACCCCGTTATACTAAGGCGGGGGGTGTTGGTTACCAATACTTCGTGTAACAATTCATTGCTTTTAAAAAATACGCATTGGTCGTTCAATGGGGCTATCAGTTGTTTACCTTTCTCGCCATAGACACATAGCTCGCCACCATCGGCCTGCACCCAGGCGGCATTTAAATAAATGATGACCGAAAACTGTCGTGTATCCTTATCGCGAAACTGGTCGCGGTGAGGTTTGTAATAGCTACCTTCACCATAACGTGTATAATGAAATTCGTAACTCTTAATACCTGTATAACAGGTGGTATTCAAATGCAAAACAAAGGCATCCATCACATCGAAAAAATGATTTTCAAAAACATTGTTGTGTACCCTATCGAGCCAATGAATAGTATCTGTTCTGTGCTTTTCCTTCGTATCAGTTAAGTCGCCCCAACCAGTGCCCGCCTCAAATAATTTATTTTGACTGTAAAGCTTTATTAAATTGTCCTTTAATTGCTGCGCCAAGTCAATTCCTAAAAACGCTTGCGATATACCAATCTCATTTTCCAGATAACCCTCTATCAGGGCCTCAAAATTATTTAGCATCGAAAACCATTATACTTCATCATATATTTTTCCAAAGATAGAGGGTTTGGTATTGGCAATTAAATTAAATATTATAAAATCGTTAATTTAATTTTACCTTAAAAAAAAGTACGGTTTGCCAGCTGTATTTTTTTAAAAGCAAGCAAAAAACGACAAAAAAAAACACCTTATAAACATTTTTATATTATGATTATCAAATATTTACGGACGTGCTTTAATATTACCCATATTATTTTGTAATTTGCATATAACTAACATACATTTTACAACCATGATTATTCCTGAAATTCATTTTAAAGAAATTGAGAGACTCCAGGCTTTGGCTTCTTATGGCCAAATGGACACCGATCCTAGTGCCGACCTTGATGAACTTACGAATTTGGTGTCTGAAATTTGCCAAACACCTATGGCCCTTATTTCCTTAGTTGACAGTTACCGCCAATGGTTTAAATCTAATAAAGGGTGGGGTTAGCGAGACCTCTAGAGATGTCGCTTTTTGTGCCCATGCGATGCTAGGCGAAAATGACATTATGGTGGTAGAAGATGCCAGAAAAGACAAAAGATTTCATGATAACCCTTTGGTTACAAACGATCCAAATTTGGTATTTTATGCGGGTGCCGTTTTGAAAACAGCTGATGGCTTACCGCTTGGCACACTTTGTGTCTTAGACACCAAACCGCGCCAACTCAGCTTAGAACAATTGCATGCTTTAAGAACCATTGCCAAACAAGTCATGTACCGTTTTGAATTGCAAAAGAAACAAACCCAATTATTGGAATTAAGTAGCGAATTACAAAAGAAAAACGAAGAATTATCGCGCTTTGCATATGTGGCCGCCCACGATTTAAAAACACCGCTTACCACCATTGATGCGCTGATTAATTTAGTTCAACAAGAACACATTGATCGTGTTGATGAAGAAGGTAAAAAAATATTGGACTTCATTAAAAATTCATCCGACCGATTAAATAGAATGGTAGAGGGCCTGTTAAAATTTTCGCGCCTCGAGAATACCGATATCAGCAATAAAAAACCTATTGATTTAAAAAATCTGATTCAGTATTTAAAGAAAATTTCGGGCAGTAAAATTCCTGTTAAATTTAAACTCAATACTACGTTAGATGAAGTAATTTTAAATGACACTTTACTCGACCAAATCTTAATGAACTTGGTTAATAATGCCATAAAATACAATAATAAAGATGTGGTTGAGATTGAATTAGGTGTTTCAGAAACAGACAGCCATTATTGGTTCTACGTAAAAGACAACGGACCTGGTATTTCAGAAGAAAACCTAACCAAACTCTTTACGCTATTCGAAACCATTGCAACTGAAGATCGATTTGGTGAAAAAGGCAATGGCATTGGATTAGCTACTGTAAAAAGCTTAACAGAAAAAAACAAAGGCAGTGTTTCCGTTGAATCCATCATAGGAGAAGGTACTACATTTAAATTTTCATTAAGTAAATAAATTGCTTTACAACATTTAAACACATACTACTTGGTATGTATTTTAATATCCTACTTATAAATGCTACGACCTGAAACAAATGAATATAACCCCTATTTTGAAAACTATATCAAATTGGTGGACATTATTAACTTTGATGAAAGCTTTACCCAAAATACATCAGCTGTTTTAAATTACTTCGCCACCATGACTGAAAGTGGAGCCAATTACCGCTACGACTCAGACAAATGGTCGATAAAAGAAGTGTTAATGCACATCATCGATGTTGAGCGCACCATGTTCAACCGCTTATTTGTTGCAGCCCGTGGCGACTTTCAATCGGCCCTATCTCGAATGAACGATGTCCTTTACCAACAAAATGCCCAAGCTGAATCTCGCCCTTTAAAAAGCATTTTGGAAGAATTTAATTTGGTTCGAAACAATACCCGATTTTTTATTTCAACGCTCAACCAATCCCATGAATTACTGATCGCCAATACCACACCTATTCAAACAACTGTGCGTGCATTGGCTTATATCATTGTTGGACATGCTGCCCATCATTTAAAAGTATTAGATGAACGTTATTCAATATAAACGACAAATTTAGGAGGGGCATAGTGAAACATTATCAGAGTGCATTCGGCGGCCATTTATAAAACAGAAACCTTTACCTACTGGATGCAAAAGAGCATTGGATTTAATCCCCAGACAAAAGCTTCTATAAAGAAATAAGGCTATAAAACTTAATCAAGAAAGGCTATTTTTCTATGCTCTAATTTCCCTAATGATTCAATCGTAATAATAAAACCATCGACACCTTCAGTTCTTGGATTATAAGGCACATTAAATAAGTCACCAGACCTTGTGACAGGTGCACTATAGAGCATCTTTCCAGTCAAATCAAGGATTGTAATTTTTGCAATTTGTACACCAACAGCGAGTCCAATTAATCCAATGCCTTCTTCGTGTAAATTCAATATCCTCAAGTCTCTTAATGAATTATTCAAGTCGATACCCACCATAAACGAATCGACCCCATTGTTATTATCAGTACTTTTTATCATGTATAAAATTGAATTCGTCCCTAGAGCGGATGCTTCATAATCAAAGAATTTGTAATTAGCGTTTGCGCCATTTTCTGTCACATTTAATTCACCAATTCTTTCATAAGCATCATTGAAATTTATTTTCCTATAGACAACAAACTTTTGAGGGTCAGCTTCTGCAGGTGCACCCCATGTTAGCTCAACGCCATTATATTGTTGTTGTGCATCTAGATACAATAGCTTTACCGGCAATGGTGCATAAATATTGACTACAGCTAACGAATTACCAACTGCACTTGTACCGATATAGGCACTAATTGTATTTGTATCTTTTAATCCAGTTGTTGCAGAAACTTTCACACTGTATATTAACTGTATTGAATCGTTTTTAGGCACAACCCAAGAAAATACGCCTGCCGAAAGTTCCTTTTGGCCATTAAAAAAAAGCAAGTTAGTATCTTGGTAAACAGGATAAGCTGTACAATTGGAATACGTAATCAAATGCTTATATGCATGCGTATCTGTTTGCATATATAAAAACTTGTAATCTCTCGGCAAATTATCGACCAAGCGATCGATAGTAATATCGGAAACCAAGCTACTGTTTTTAACAACAATGGTGTAAACAACTGTATCATTAACTAATACACTATTTGTATTCACCTTCTTCTTAACCGAAATACTATTGGTTGGAGTCGAGGTACCTGTAAAACTGGCTGTATTGGCCTGCCATCGCTGCGCTGAGCCTGCATCAGAAACGACATAAGGTATAACACTAGATGATGTAATACCAGTGGTTGCACTGTTTATTTTTAAATACCAATCAATAGTAACAGTACCCCCTGATGGCAAATTAGATGTAATATTATTAGAATAGTGCGTATTTAATAAACCAACGGGGAAGTCTGAAGAAATACTAGAACTGGTAATTTTGCATCCAGCAATTGAATATCCATTTGGAAATGAAGCAGTTGTGCTAAGCTCCATATCAATAATATTGGTAGGCTTAACGTTAGAAATATTATACGCTACCGAAATGGTTAGAAGTGTTCCAACCAAATTTTGAGTGGTTGCAAGCACTGTAATGGTATTATTATTTGAATTTCTAATAACGTATATTTTATTTGTAATACTAAGTGAGACAGAACCTGAATTAATATCGCTTAATGTAATTGGAAAAGTTATATAGTCTGTGGTTATATTCGAATTATTCGGATAAATGATACAATTGTATCCAACATAAAAAAATGCTGTTACTGAATCGCCGGCAGCAATATTGCCAAGATAAATATTTGAGGTTGTCTTACAGATAAATGAAGGTGTGCCAGAGGTGTAAGAAACCGCGCCAGTAGCTGTAAATCCTATAGACCCAAGGTTAATTGAAACACCTTGCAACAAAGCACCCTTTGTATTCTTAACTCTAAACGAAACCACTTTCCCCAAAGGACTTCCAATGGTACAAGAATTGTCGAGCCACAAATATCCGGAGAGTAAACGCACACTAACATCGCCATTACTGAGCGCAAAAGTTTTAAAAGTAACGAGTAGCAGCAAGCCAAGCATGGCTGCTTTAATTTTGTGTTTCATAGTTTTAGTTATATAAAATAGTAGCCCTAGTTTTCCTGTGTTTTCTGCATGTTAATTACCGTTTATGAAAGCATTCAAATGAACGTTTTTACCCAATTAAATACTGCACTATAAAATTCTGCGAACCCTACAAAATTTCAACTCCTATTGAATATTTGCATAACTCTAATTTACTTTTTTTTATTAAAAAAATAATGTGAATACAATATTTTTAAAAACAATTCATAAAATTCATTATTACAGTTTGTTACAATTCAATAAATAATAAAAATAATAAAAATGGGATAATTAAAGGTTTACTACAACGAAATTTTTAGCCCCAAAAAGTCGGAATTAAAATGGTTGATTTATAAATTTTGAGTCCCTACCAAAAGTCCCCACCTAATCTTGAAATTTACAAGTAACTTACTTTTACAAGTTAAAAATACTAGGCAAAATAGTGTAGATGCTTAATATTCGCCAAAGTAGAATTAAATCGCCTTATAAACACCAATTTTTCGCTCTAAAATATTACATTTTTATTCCAAAATAATTGGCCAAATCAGTAGAATTTTTTACTTTATCATTGGCTTTGGAAACTGTTAAGGTATAAGCTCCATTGGCCTTTACACCTAGTGCAGAAAATGCTGCAGAATGCATCAAATATAAGTCGCCAGCAGTTGTAAACATAGCCAAAGCGTTCTTCCCTTTGGGATTACAACTAAAGCTTTTGGCACCAAAACTAAAGGCACTATTAAAGTTCAAATCAATCAAAGACACCAAATAGGGATAAAGAGGCAATGCCGGCAATAATTTTTTGGCCATTTTTGATGAAGAAAAAGAGTTAAAAGCACGCTTCAAAGCACGCCACATTTAACAAATAGGCTATTTCACTTTTTTTATTAACCAATGTTTGTGCAATGGTTTAACAAAACCATCATAACCACTTAATGTTTGGATATTGATATCAAAAAACAAAGTGTCATCATCAATAACACCCTTCTTATAAAGGGTTTTTAAATCATTGTAATGGCTAATTTGAAACTCATAATCGAGCATATAAGTGATTTGCATTTTATCAAAAAAATCTATTTCAAATTTTTCACCTATCTCCTTTAGCAGACGCACACTTTTATCTATACTACAACCGCTGGCGGTATTGTGCGACTCATCTACTACCAAAGTAATAAAGCGATCGTAAACCAAATCAAAATCAGCCTTCAATTGGTTATTATGGGCGGTCCAATCATTACAAAAATGACTCAACATACCTCTCAAAACGGTATGTTCTTCGACTGTAAATTCGCGAGAGGCTTGGTAAATCCAAACCTTCGACTCAGGCGAAAAGGCTTCAAATGTTTTCATTGGTGTATGAGTGCGATTACTTTATCAACTTCCTTGATTATTTCGTTTATCTTGTATTTCAATGCCCTATTTTCGTTGGCAGATAGTGTTTCGGTATTTCCCATTTGATCGGCTATGCGTTTTACTTTTAATTGTTGTTCTAATTGACGAATAGAATTATTCTGAATTTCAACCAATTTCTGCAACCGTTCTATATGACCCAAAGCTTTTTTATTTTCTATCAACAATAGTTCCTTTTGCGATTTAAGGGACTTTATTTGGTTTTTAACCTTCGCTAACCTTAAGAGCAGTTGTTCCATTATTTTCTAATAACAGCATTTAAATTCTGTTCAAATTGCTTGATCAATTTTTGCATAATGGCGTCAATCTCTTTTTCATTCATGGTTTTTTCTTCATCATACAATTCAAAGCCTATACTTAAGGATTTTTTACCATCTTCCAATGGCTTGCCTTCATAGACATCAAAAACATTCATCCCGACCATGTTTTTAATATTTAATTTTTGCACCATGCTTTGTATGGATTTAAACTCGGTCGCTTTATCTATCACTAAACTTAAATCTCTGCGAACAATTGGAAACTGTGGTAAGGCTTTTAAAACGAACTTCTTATCAGCGGATTGATTCATTAACATTTGCCAATTAATAGTTGCAAAATAAACATCGTCTTTTATGTCAAAAAGCGCTAAATCTTTACCATCTACCATTTTTATTTCTGCACATTTTAAATCTCCACCTAAAGCAGACACCAAACGTGTTACAATGGATTTAAGGAAGTAGTAATCGACGGGCTTTTGTTTCTGTTCCCAACTTTCGGCGGTGGTATTTCCCGAGGCAAAAATCGCTAACTCTTCTTTTTCAAAATACTGTTGATTGGCGGCAATATAGGTTTTACCAAATTCAAAAAAATGGGTATTGCTTTGCTTTCTGTTTTTATTGTAAGCGATGGCTTCTAATCCTGAATACAACATCGACTTTCGCATGACGTTCATTTCGGCGCTCAAAGGGTTGGCCATGTAAACCAACTCATCTTTCTCTTCATATACCTTATCGCTCACCAATGAATTGGTCATAATTTCTGAGAAACCCATGCCTCTCAAATAGTCATTTGCTTTATTTAATATGAAACGCTCGTTTAATTCAGTTGTGTAATTAAGCGAAAGACTCATGTGCTTATTCAAAGGAATATGCTCGAATCCATAAATGCGAATCAATTCTTCAACCACATCAATTTCTCGCGTAACATCGCTTTTAAACAAAGGCACTTCAAGGTTCCAGCCATTCGCATCCTTGTCTTTTATAGTGATTCCAAGACCTGTTACTATTTGTTCAATATTGGCTTCTGGAATTTCAAAACCACCTACTTTTTTAACCGTACTTTTTCTTAAATATACAACTGAAGGTTTTAATTTTTCAGGATAAATATCGACATAATCTGATTCAATTTTAGCACCTGCTATCTCTGTTAAAATAGATGCCACGCGTTCTAAAGCGATAAGTGTTATTTCAGGATCGGTACCGCGTTCGTACCTGAAACCTGAATCTGTATTAAGGCCATGGACCTTGGCACTTTTACGCACTACATCGGCACTAAAATAAGCGCTCTCTAAAAACACTTTAGTGGTTGCATTATTTACACCACTGTTTTTGCCTCCATAAACACCTGCCATGCACATATTTTCATTCGCATTGGCTATCATTAACTCATATCCTTTTAGTGTATAGGATTTATCATCTAAGGCTATGAAAACTTCGCCAAGATTGGCTCTTTTTACTTTTATCTGTTCGCCAACAATAGCACTGTAATCGAAGGCATGCAAAGGTTGCCCCAATTCATGCATTACATAATTGGTAGCATCCACTACATTGTTTATTGATTTCAATCCGATGGATTTTAGTTGTAGTTTCAACCAATCAGGACTCTCTTTCACTGTAATATTTGACAGCACTAATCCTGAATACCTCGGGCAGGCGGCAGTATCCTCCACCACAATTTTAAGGGTAGGTAATTGCGCAACAGGCTTTACTGTTTGTGTCGGTTTTTTTAAATCAATGTCTAAAACTGTGGCCAATTCTCTGGCTACCCCGAGATGACTCGTTGCATCGCCTCTGTTAGCCGTTAACCCGATTTCAAATACTACATCGCTGGTGACATTAAAATAATTGGCCAAAGGCGTTCCAATGGGCAAGGTTTCTGGCAGAATTAATAAGCCTTCATGGCTTACACCCATTCCTATTTCATCTTCAGCACACAACATACCTTCACTTGCTTCGCCTCTTATTTTTGCATTTTTGATTTGAAAAGGCTCTCCTTTTGAAGGATAAATCATGGTACCAACTGGCGCTACAATAACTTTTAAACCTGCAGCCACATTGGGCGCACCACAAACAATTGACAACAATTCACCTGTTCCAATATCTACTTTTGTTAAACTTAATTTATCGGCATTGGGATGCTTCTCACATTGTTCAACTTTCCCAACCACCAAACCCTTCAATCCACCTTTGATAGATTCTATGGTTTCGTAATGTTCTACTTCGAGTCCTGTCCCAGTGAGTATTTGTTCAATTTCCTCAGGGGTCTTTTGTATATCAATAAAGGCTTTTAGCCAATTCAATGAAATTTTCATGTACCCTGCGAAGATAATCCCAAAAACTTAAACCAAAGTAGTTCGCAACACAAATTTTCAAGGTATCGTGCAACACTTTTCCACCGATTACGCATTCAATTTAAAAGTACAACAACATTTTATCGTTATTGATTCGATTTGGTCGAAGTATTAGAATACCTTCAATTGTAAGCCATTATTTTCGACCTTTCATTTCAGTATATGACAAGACAATTATTCTCAATAATAGGACTGATAGGGTGTCTGCTCTCTACCAATGTCAATGCACAAAAATTTACACTTAAGCAATGTATTGACTATGCTTGGTCGAATAACCTAGACATCAAACAAAGCATACTTAACAGCGAATCTTCGTTAATCGACGTAAATGCTAGTAAGGCCAATCTGTTACCTACCCTTTCGGCAAGTGCCGGACAGAACTATCAATTTGGTAGAACGGTCGATAGGTTCACCAATGCCTTTATCACAGGACAAACCATACGTTCTAACAACTTTGGTTTAAATGCTGGTATCATATTGTTTAGTGGTTTTCAAAATTTGAACAACATCAAACAAAAAAAATTCACCCAAGAGGCAAGTGCAGAAAACATACAATACACCAAAAATTTAATCGCGCTTAATATATCGAGTTCTTTCTTGCAACTGATACAAGCCATGGAAAGCATTAACAATGCGCAATTACAAATTGCCTCTACCCAACAACGTATTGACAAAGCGCAAAAACAAGTCGATGCTGGCGTTGCCGATCTTAGCAATTTATTAACCTTAAAAGCACAGATTGCCAACGAACAATTAAATCTCGTCAATGCTGTGAATAGTAAAAATACGGCCTTGTTAACCCTGCGAAACTTAATGCAATTGCCGTATTCCGAACCCTTTGATATTATAGTGCCAAATGTCGAAGGCATTACCGCCACGCGCGAACCAGTGGTTTTAGAAATATACGAAACAGCCATCAACAGCCTTCCTCAAATTAAGGCAGCTGTTAAACAAAGTGAAGCCGCTAATGCACAAACCAAAGTTTCAAAAGGGTTGCTTTCGCCTTCAATTTCACTATATGGAAGTGTCAGCACGGTGTATTCGCAAAGTGCCAAAAATTATACAGTCAACACCACGCCTATTGGCTACCAAACCATCGGTTATACGCAAAATTCCAATGAGGCAGTATTACAACCTTTGTTTGTCTACAATTCCAATATCATCAAATTTGGCGATCAGTTTAAAAACAATATTGGTCAAGGCGCAGGCATAAGTTTTAGCTGGAATATATTCAATGGATTCCAAGTACAAAACAATATTCAAAAAGCAAAAATCAATCAGCAAATCACTGACATGAATTTACTTAAGCAAAAAAATACTTTGCTTAACGATATCAACACTGCGGTGAATAGTTACAATGCGGCAAAAGCAAAACACGATGCCAGTTTAAACAGTGTTGAAGCACAAAAAATGAGTTTAGATTATATTCAAAAAAGATTCGACGCAGGCGTTACCACCTCATTCGATTTTATCAATGCAAAGAACAGTTATTTACAAGCACAATCTAACGAACTACAATCCAAATACGAATTGGTATTTAGAGCCCTCATTATTGAATACTACAGAGGCAATACCATAACACTTTAAAATTATGTCAAAAAAGAAAAAAATAATCATAGGCATTTCGGCCATTGTATTAATCAGCCTTATTTTTATGATGCTCTCGGGCAAAAAAAACATGGGTATTAAAGTCGCTGTAGAAAAAGTGGCCAACCAAAATATTATTGAAGAAGTAAGTGCAAGCGGCACCATTTATCCAGAGAGCGAAGTAAAGATTAGCCCGGATGTTTCTGGTGAAATAATTGACTTATATGTACAAGAAGGCGATACAGTTAAAAAGGGGCAGTTATTGGTAAGAATCAATCCTGATTTATACCAGTCGCAGCTCGACCAAGCCAAAGCCGGCTTAAACAATGCAAAGGCTAATTCTTCGAATGTTCAAGCGCAATTAACCCGCACCAAAGCGAATGTTGAAATGCAAAGAAAAAATTTCGAACGCCAGAAAAAATTATTTGACGAAAAAGTAATTAGCCAACAAGAATTCGACAATTCAGAAGCGCAGTACAGTATGTCAAAAGCTGAATTGGAAGCGGCCGAAAAGCAAACTTTAGCGTCGATGTATAACACCCAATCGGTTGAAGCCGGGGTGCAACAAGCTGGTAAAAATTATAACAGAACCACGGTATTAGCGCCAGCAGATGGTGTGATCACAGGCTTGAATTCTAAGAAAGGTGAACGCGTCGTTGGAACGGCTCAAATGGCGGGTACCGAAATGATGCGCATTTCAGATTTGAGCAGAATGGAAGTAAGGGTTGATGTGAATGAGAATGATATTGTGCGAATAAAAAATGGTGATACTGCAGGCATTGAAGTAGATGCATACCAAGGCAAAATTTTTAAAGGTGTGGTTACACAAGTCGCCAATAGTGCAAAGAATAGTTCGGCGGCTTCTCTTTCTACTGATCAAGTTACCAAATACGAAGTAAAAATATTGATTATTAAAGAATCCTACCAAGCAATAATGGATGAAAACGAAGGCAGAATGCCATTCCGACCGGGAATGAGCGCAAGTGTGCATGTCTACACAAAAACAGAAAAAAATGTCTTAGCGGTACCAGTCGCTTCAGTTACATTGAAAGAGAAAAAAGACAATTTAACTGAGAAAGAAGAAGTGGTATTTGTTGTGATAAAAAACAAAGTAGTAAAACGCGCTGTTAAAACAGGCATTCAGGATACCAAGTACATTAAAATAATAGAAGGTTTAAAACCAGGCGAAGTGATAGTATCAGCGCCCTTCGAAGCCATTAACAATAAATTGATTGATGGAGGAACTGTACAGGTAGTAGAAAAAGAAAAGCTTTACGAAATAACAGACAAGAAATAGCAGGTTTATATATAGGATTCAAAAGCCCCATATTTTAAAAATGATGGGGCTTTTTTGTTTTCCTTTTTTAATGCTTTTAAAAGAAGATGTACAAGTCAATTGTTTTATAAAACAACTTTATGGCTTTTAAAACAATACACTAAAAAAAGACTGCAAAAAAACCTTCTGTTATTTTTTTTGCGTTTTTATTTTCACTTACTTCGTTCATATTTCTCCTATGGTACCAATGTATACAAATACTGAAATGCTGTTCCGAAGGTGGCAGCAAAACAAAATTTCAAAATCATTAGCGATGGCGGAATTAGAAAATCAAGGTTTAAATGCCGAAGACATTATAACACTTTGGGACCAATACGTCCTTTACCGTTTAACGAAACGATGCAGTCTTGGTTGGCTTTTGATGGGCATGGGCGGTTTTGTTGGATTAATCGCCTGCGTATTAACCATAGTCGATTTAATTCCAGCATTTCGCGGATTTTTGATGTATATACTTACTAGTGCATCGGCTTTAGTTGCCTTGTATGGCTGTTATTTGGTGATGGAAAAACCATACGGCACAGAAGCTTGATGCTTAGCGCTTAATGCTAGATGAAATTACGCTATTTAAAATTGCGCATCATTGAATAAAAAAAATGTGAAAAGTAACTACCGATTCATCAGAATGCGGCTTTGCGATGGCGGTTTTTTGGAAAACTCAATCATTTGCCAGCTGTACGTTTATTAAAAAATCAAATTCTATTCCTAAGAAATCATGGCTTTGATTCATCAATACCTAGTCCACCCTCCATATTTAATGGCAATGAAAAGCAAATTGTCGTCCCGATTCCAACCCTATCATCCACCCAAATTTTTCCTTTGTTTTTTTCTATAAACTCTTTGCAGAGAACCAAACCCAATCCTGATCCCTTTTCATTGAGCGTACCCGGTGTCGAAAAACTAGTACTTATTTTAAATAATTTATCGATTCCCGCTTTTGATATCCCAACGCCCGTATCGCTTACGGAAAAAATTAATTCGTCTTGTTTGGCCACTAATGAAACGACAATCTTTCCTTCAGGCTGTGTAAATTTTATAGCATTTGAAATCAAATTTCTCAATACTGTACTTATCATTTCTTTATCAGCATTTACCTGAATACTTTGAGGCAATGAACATGAAACGAGGATACGTTTTTGCTTTGTTATGTCAATAAATAAAAACGTCACTTCGTCAATAAGGGTTACTATATTGAAGTATTCCATTTTAAAGTCCATTCTGCCGGATTGCGATTGCGCCCATGCCATTAGGCTCATCAACAAATCCATTGCCTTATTAGACGACTGAGATATCATATTGGCAAGCTCCTCAATCTCTTCAAACTCCTTTTTCCTGATCTGTGCTTTGAGAATTTCACCAATACCAACAATAGCATTGAACGGGGCTCTCAGATCATGCGCAATGATCGAGAAGAATTTGTCTTTGTCTTTGTTTAATTGAATTAATTGATGAAGTTCATTGTTGATGATTACAAGTTCTGCCGCCCGTTTTTCTTTCTGTTCGTTTTCGTAGGCAAGTTCTTTATTTGCAATAATTAATTCATCTGCCCGTTTCTCTTTCTGCTCATTTTGGTAGGCCAGTTCTCTATTCGCAATGATTAATTCATCTGCCCGCTTCTCTTTCTCTCTGCTTTGAAAAACAAGTTCTTTATCCGCTATAATCAATTCAGCTAAACGTTTTTCTTTCTGCTCATTTTGGTAGGCAAGTTCTTTATTCGCTATGATTAATTCATCTGCCCGCTTTTCTTTCTCCTCGTTTTGAAAGGCGAGTTCTTTATTGGCAAGACCTAACTCATCTGCCCGCTTTTCTTTCTCTCTATTTTGAAAAACAAGTTCTTTATCCGCAAGGACCAATTCAGCTAAACGTTTTTCTTTTTGCTCATTTTGATAGGCAAGTTCTTTATTCGCTATGATTAATTCATCTGCCCGCTTTTCTTTCTCCTCGTTTTGAAAGGCGAGTTCTTTGTTAGCCAGACCCAACTCATCTGCCCGCTTTTCTTTCTCTCTGTTTTGAAACGCAAGATTTTTATCCGCATTGCTCAATTCAGCTACGTGCTTATCTTTTAAAGACTTTAAAGAAATGTTCTTTTGTCGTAATTCCATCAACTCAATGATGAGTTCTTCCTTCGTTTTGTTTTTCATTTCAATTGCAAAGTTTGTTTTTGAGACTTGAACTATCTGTTACCGCTAAATTTTAGCATGGCTTCTAACGTTCGTTCAGAGGGCTTGCGAAGGCGACTTCCAAAGCCGTCCCGAAAATCCAAAGATACGTAAGTTAACGCAAGTTTAGTCGAATACATTGGTCGCTTTCGGCAAGCCCTTTGTTAGCAATCGTTCTTAAGAATTCCTTTTCATTAATACCTGTATATAATTAGACATATCTTTAATTTTCAGGATATTTGAACTTTGTTCTACATTAAGTCTAATGTTTGATTTAACGTTTTAAAGGTTACAAGCAGTGCGGCTTAAAAGCCACAAAACTGCCTTAACCGAAACCCTTTATTAAATGTGCTGAACTATGTTGCAAATACAAAATAATTTGCGCGAAGCGAACCTTTCAAATTGTATTTGCAGGTTGCACAAATTGCACATTGCGTGTAGCCTGTAGGATACAAAAAATTTCTTTATTCTACTGAAAATGGGTAACTGGCGCAATATTCGTTTTTGCATTTGATAACTATTTCTTTTGGAAGTACTTTCGTAAAGTTTATTTTCGTTATAAGTTTTTTATCGCAGTCTTCATTATCATTATTCGCAAAAATCAGTTTTCCGTTTTCTAATTTGTCCGGCAGGTCACAAGTCATTGCTAATCCATAATTTCCAACGTATTCATTTTTGTCGTTAAAAATTAATATCCAACTTGTCGCTCGATGCGAAAGGCCCCAAAACCAGCAAGAATTCATAATCTTAAAAATTCGTCCGTCTGCGGTCGTCACTTGTCCCAAATATTTCAAATGCGTTTCGGTTTGTCCTCCTTCAGTCCATTTTCCATAAATAAATAAACTGTCAACGATTCCTTTTTCTAAAACTTGTTGTCGTTTGTCGTTGTCGTTAATTTGTCCTTTTGCTGAAAGGGCAAACAAAACTGTTAGAATGCTTACGGTTAAATATGTAGTCATTTTAAGCTTGGGCATAACGTGTCGACGCTTCAATAAGTTGTTAATTTTCAACACTATTGATTACAAATATAGACAAAATATAGATTCATAAATTATCAATTCTGATAAATTCCAAACCCCGCAATTTCGTGAAACGGCTGTTTGTGGTAGTGTTTTTTCTTTACACGATTAAACATTCTTAAAGTTTCATTTTAATCGTATCTGTTTATTTTAAGAGTCTTAATTATTTCCACAAAATTATCAACTTCAGTTTCATTAGTATCAAAAGCTGTCATCCAACGCACTTCATTTGTATTTTCATTCCATACATAAAAAGGACTTACTTTCATTAGTGTTTCATTCCATTCACTTGGAATTTCTACAAATACAGCATTTGCTTGAACAGGTTTGGTTATCTTTATATTTTCAATATCCTTTACGCCATTGTACAATCTTGTTGCCATTTCATTGGCATGTGCTGCTGATTTCTTCCAAAGTTCATCTTTAAGGAGATGATGAAATTGCGCTGAAATAAATCGCATTTTTGAAGGTAGTTGCATACTTTGTTTCTGTCTAAATTTTAAATTTTGAGACAAAGATTTGTTAAAAAATACGATAGCCTCACCATACAAAAGTCCAACTTTTGTACCTCCTACCGAGAGTACATCTACGCCTACATCTTTTGACATTTCTTTTAAAGTACATCCTAAACTTACGATTGCGTTGAAAATTCTAGCACCATCCATATGAAAAACAATATCATGTTCTTTGAGTATTTTATTTATTTCTTTAAGCTCTTGCAAGGTATATAAAGTTCCGTATTCTGTGGGTTGAGTCAGCGATAATACTTTTATTTGTGGGTAATGTTCATCATTTTTCCTAATAATTGCATTTGAAATTGTTTCAGCATCTATTTTTCCAAATTCATTTGTTTTCAATGGAATATATCTACAACCAGTGAAAGTTTCTGGAGCAGTTGATTCATCAACGCATAAATGTGATGTGTCTGCACAAAGCACAGCATTAAAGGATTGAGTTACATTTCCAATACCCAAAACATTTGCTCCTGTACCATTAAATACAAAGGTAACATCAAGATTTTCGCCAAAATGGTTTTCAAATTCTTGCTTTGCTAATTTTGTAAATTCATCATATCCATAAGATTTTTGATGCAGTTTATTTGCTTCTACTATTGCTTTAAGCATTTCAGGCAGTACACCTGCATAATTATCACTTGCAAATCCTTTATTCATAATTTTATCGTTTTGTGTAAGTTAAATTTAAATTAAAATATGTTTCTTTTCTTTACCGTTTTGTTTTACAACATTACCACTAACTTATTTATTAGAGAAGGTTTCACTTTAAAAACTTCTCTAATCTATCTGTTTCAGCGTGTATTGGAGACTATTTGAGTGCTTATTATTTTCATAAAATTAAGGTTTTATGCTCTTAAACAAATGGAATAGACATACCCAACAATATGTAATACGAAAAGCAAACTACCGCTGATAGAAAAGACAGGTAATCTATTAGCTTATTTAGCAAATAACAAATATAGGCCTATAAAACAAACTTAGAACCAGTCCTTCATTTTATCAAAAAAACCTTTGTCTTTCTTCGCATGTTTAGGCGAAAAATGATCAGATTCATTCAATTTATTTAACATCTCGGTTTCTTCGGCTGATACTTTTTTAGGAATCCAAATATGAATTTGAATCAATTGATCGCCCGTATGGTAACCATTTACTTCTGGAAAACCTTTACCCCTTAATCGCAACACCTTACCGCTTTGTGTGCCTGGTTCGATGGTAATTTTAGCTTTCCCATCGATGGTAGGCACCTCCACTGAAGTACCAAGAATGGCATCGCTCACACTGATTACTAAATTATAAATAACATGGTGCTCCTGTCTTATTAATTCTGCATGTTGATCTTCTTCAATCAATATTAACAAGTCGCCATCAATACCGCCACCTGGTGCTGCATTGCCCTTACCATTTATTGATAATTGCATCCCTTCTTGCACGCCTGCTGGTATTTTAATAGTTGTTTCTATTTCCTCATATACTAAACCTTGGTCGTTGGCGCCAGTAGGACGGTTGTTCATGATTTTGCCACTGCCTCCACAAGTCGGGCAGGCCGATACCGTTTGCATTTGCCCTAAGAAGGTATTGGTTATGCGGGCTACTTGACCAGTACCACGGCAAGTTGAACAGTCTTTGAAAGTAACGCCTTTGGCAAGGACCTGTTTTTTATATTTTATTTTTTTCTCAACGCCATTTTTAATATCGGAGAAATTTAGTTTTAATTTAATGCGAATATTACTACCCACATTGGCTCTGGTACGTCCGCCGCGCCCACCTTGACTGCCGCCAAAGAAATCGCTAAAACCTCCGCCACCGCCAAAAATATCGCCAAACTGACTGAAGATGTCATCCATGTTCATACCACCACCATAGCCTCCACCTGAAGCACCTCCAACGCCAGCATGTCCATATTGATCATACCGTTGTTTCTTTTGAGCATCGCTCAAAATCTCATAAGCTTCGGCTGCTTCTTTAAACTTTTCTTCTGCCTCCTTGTTGTTAGGATTTTTATCAGGATGGAATTTTATGGCCATCTTGCGATAAGCCTTCTTAATCTCATCTGCAGAGGCAGCTTTTGTTACCTCTAATATTTCGTAATAATCTCTTTTTGCCAATGTTTTAAAATTTAATTTGAATACTTTTATTATTCGCCAACTACAACTTTAGCAAAACGTATCACATGCCCATTCAATTCATAACCCTTTTCAGTTTCATCCATTACTTTACCTTTCAAGTCTTCACTTGGTGCAGGAATATTGGTAATGGCCTCATGCTTGTCAACATTAAATACTTGACCAATGGATTCAACTGCTTTTAGCCCTTTTGCAGACAATATTGAATTAAATTTATGATGAATTAAATCAATACCTTCTTTGTACATATCGATGTCTTGAACATCTGCCTTTTTGGCTCTTTCAAAATCATCGACGACTGGCAATAATGATAGAATTACCTCTCTACCCGCCATCTGCAATAGCTCGGCTCTTTCCTTCATTGTTCTGCGTTTATAGTTATCAAACTCCGCATACAATCTTAGGAATTTATCATTGCTCTCTGCAACTTGGGATTTTAATTGGTCAAGTTCTGAAACTTCATTTTTAGGTTCGCCAGCATTTTCTGATGTCGGCTCTAAGTTTTCTTCACTTTGGTCAATAGGTTGATCATTGTTCATACGAAGCCTATCAGTCAAAAACATTGCCAAGCCACGATAACTGACAACATGACTTATATAATCAAAGGATTTTTATTTCAGTAAACCATCAATGGCGGTTTCAATATCGGAAACATTTGCACCCGACGTATTAACCACGCCTAATTTATCGAATAAATAGAAGGTTGGAATGGTCTTTATTTTATATACAATAGCAACTGGAGAATTGTATTTTTTAAAATCACAATAATGGTTCAACCATGCACACTCATCTTCCTCAATAGCAGTCTTCCAACTTTGCTCATCGGTATCTAATGAAACACTGTAAAAAACAACTTTGCTATTGTTTTTATATTTCTGATAAATTCTTACTAGATTTTTATTTTCAGCTCGACTGACTTTGCTCCATGAAGCCCAAAAATTCAATACCACTATTCTGCCTTTAAATTTAGTGAGGTTAAAAGTATCGCCCTGACCATACATTACAAGGACAGCAAGTGCCTTTGTTGGTGTTTTTAATTGGGTGTTTGCTTGTCTTGGGCAAAAACTATAAATAAGAAAAACAACTGGCAAGGCTAATAGTAAACCCATGGCCGTGAATTTGCGATTTTTCATAAGATTCTTTTAGTCTAATCTTACAATTTCTGCGCCAATGTTATTCAGGCGCTTATCTATATGTTGGTAGCCCCTGTCAATTTGTTCAATATTTTTAATGGTACTAACACCATTGGCACTCATCGCAGCAATCAACATAGCTACACCAGCTCTGATATCCGGCGAGCTCATGGTGATGCCCTTTAACAACATTTTCTTATCAAGGCCCATGACATTTGCGCGATGTGGATCGCACAATATAATTTTAGCGCCCATGTCTATTAGATTATCGACAAAAAACAAGCGGCTCTCGAACATTTTTTGATGGATTAGAACATTCCCTCTCGCTTGTGTTGCTGTTACTAAAATAATACTGATCAAATCTGGCGTAAAACCTGGCCATGGCGCATCGGCAATGGTGAGAATACTGCCATCTATAAATGTATCAATTTCGTAATGTTCTTGGCTTGGAATATAAATATCATCCCCTCTAAATTCAAGTTGAATGCCCAACCTTCTAAAGATATCTGGGATAACCCCTAATTCAGGAATTCGGCAATTTTTAATCGTAATTTCGCTCGCTGTCATTGCAGCCAAGCCAATAAAGCTGCCAATCTCAATCATGTCTGGCAGCATGGTATGTTCTGTACCACCTAAACTATCTACACCCTCAATGGTTAACAAATTACTACCGATTCCACTAATTTTAGCACCCATGCGATTCAACATTTTACAAAGTTGTTGCAAATAGGGTTCACATGCTGCGTTGTAAATAGTCGTAATACCATCAGCCAATGCTGCAGCCATCACAATGTTTGCAGTTCCAGTCACAGAGGCCTCATCTAATAACATGTAGGCACCTTTCAATTTACCCTCTGGTGTTGATACTTTATAAAATTGTTCTTCTGGTAAATATTCAAACTTAGCCCCCAATTTCATAAAACCAATAAAGTGGGTATCCAGCCTTCTGCGCCCAATTTTATCGCCACCAGGACTAGGGATATAGCCTTTTCCAAAGCGCGCCAACAAAGGACCGATAATCATTATTGAGCCTCTTAAGCCAGCGCCTTTCAATTTAAAATCAGCCGAATTTAAATAGTCTAGGTTGATATTATCTGCTTTGAAAGAATACGACTCTTCTCCAATCTTGCTCACCTTAACTCCAAGGTCCATTAACAATTCTATTAATTTAAGAACATCGCGAATGGCTGGAATATTATTGACAACAATTTCTTCTGGCGTTAGTAAAACCGCGGAGATTATTTGGAGTGCTTCGTTCTTCGCACCCTGAGGGACAATCTCTCCCTTTAATTTTTTACCTCCCGTTACTTTAAAAGTTGACATGACAGAAAATTACTTTTTGAAATTGTTGTGCTTTTTGTTTTTGTTGTAAAACTTATTATTGCTACTGCTGCTAACCGTATTATTGGGCTTAAAGAATTTCTTTCTTCTTTGCTCTAAAGTAATTTCAAGCGCTTCTGGATTAATTTCTAATTTGCTATTCGACATACTTTTCAAATGCTCGGCTAATTGCTGATTGGTTAAATTTTCATTGTTCCAATTTCTTGATGAATTACTCATGAAAGAAGCCAATAAATTCAAGAACTCATTTTTCATTTCCGGATTCTCAATATTAGTCGCTTTGTTAACCATGTTTTGCAAATTGCGACCATAAAACCTAAATTTGATTGGCTGTGAGGAATAAGGTATTGGCTCTGGTTTCTTTATAATAACATCTTTCTCAGGCACAGGATAAGGGCAATCGACATCTAAGGCAAACCCCGCAATGATGTGCAAATGGTCCCAAAGTTTTTGTCTATAATCTGTTTGTTCTTTTGCCAATGGATTTAAAATTTCCATAACACCAATTAGGGCCTCGGCCATCTTGGTGCGTTTTATTCTATCTTCAATGGTTAACACATGTTCAACCATTTTTTGAAAAGCCCTTCCATATTCAGAAATAATTAATTTATTGGATTGGGTATTGTACTCAAAAAGTTCAGTCATATTATTCGATTTCAAAATTAGGTTAAAATTATAGTATAAAAAAAGTCCCGCAATTAATTCATTGCAGGACTCTCCATTTAAATATTTTTTATTATTTCAATAAACCAGCCTCATCGTTTCTAGGCTCTAAAGTCATGGTATGGATCTTACCATCTTTCGCAGTAAATTGGAACCTTAAATTTTTAGCTTTTAACATTAAAATCTTACATTCTAATGGCTTGTCCTCTCCATCAGCATGTGATAAATCATAAGCACCAAAATTGATGTTATCATGACGTTTATCAAATGACCACGCACCAGAACTACCAATTCTTTTAAAGAATGAATTTTGATTATAATCGTAATAAAGGGAAACAATACCAGTTTGGTTAGCAATAAAATATTTGTTCCAATTGGTTTTTGCTTGGTAATCTTTGGTATATTGAAGATTCATTGCATATCTACCGGTCTTACTAATGGTTAGCACCAATTGCAAAGAATCACCATGTGTGAAGGATCCTTTAATTACATTATCTGTTGTACCATCAACTTGATAATCAGCAATAATCCATTCATTACTAATTCTAACACGTTTAGATCTCAAGGTAATTCCCGGTCCGTCATCATATTTACAAGCTGACAAAATGAGAGATGCAATGGCAACGATTATTAATAAATTTTTCATTTTCATTTTCATAATATTTGACAAAGATAAGTATAAACTATTCAATTTTACAAATCGAGCGTGAATTAAACCCGTAATTTTAGAAATAAAACAATAACTTAACAATTCCGAAATAATTGTCCGTATCTAATGCAAATCCAGTTGATCTTGAATTAGTTGAGACCTTAGTTGTATTAAGCGTTGAGGTAGGCTTAACATAAGATTCCGAAGTGATTTCATTCGCACTTCTAATGTTTATTGAGGGGCCATAGCCCAATTCGCCGCCCAACGAAACCCTCGGTGCAATGAAATATTCAACGCCAGCAAAACCTCTAAATCCTATTGTCAAGGTTGAAGCCGCATTAAGGATGGTATTGCGAATAACGCCTGAATCTTCGTTTTCAATAGCGTTGCCATATTTATACTTTGTATCAAAACCACTGTTATAGTTCAAGTATAATTCTCCGCCATAATAGCCTTGAACCCTTGTATTACCGCGCCTTTTCTCAATTCCAAAACCAATACCAATGATATTGCTTTTGGTCTTTTGAATATCTTTAACCATGCTACCACTTAAAGCACCAGGCATCTTATCTGCCACATTGATATTCATAGAATTAGAATTAACACCTACTCTAAAATAACCACGATATGCCAATTGATTGGTTTTCATGTATTTAAAAAAGATACTTTGATTTTGTGTAGCAAATGTTGGACTAGGTGAAATATTGTTGTTATTTCCGTTGAAAAAATTGCCGAAATAATTTAAAAAAGGATTAGCACCAAAACCGATGGCAAAATCGCCTTGTTGTGGCAAAATGGCAATACCGCGTTTATTTTTTAGAACAGGTTGTAATTGGGGAAAAAGTTGACTAGCATATAACATGCACATCAAAATCAGACTGTATTTTGAAATGTTTTTGAATTGATTTATTATTGAATTCATGTAATTATTGTATTCGATTGGTTGCAAAAATATACAAAAAGTTGCTATTCTAACACCATTAGCTTTGCAAACTTTAAAACCAAGGTCTTTTCCCCAGCCTCTACAAACCGAATTACAGCTTTGCGATTATCACCTGTATCCTGAACACTTATCACCTCTCCCCTACCAAAGCGTTGGTGTTCTACTTGTTGTCCTGCATTTAAATTGGCCGTATTACTTTCTTTAAAATTAGCCGAAACTTGGATTGGGGTATTTGGTTTAGAAAAAACCGGTTTTCCAACGTTCATGCCATAACCTTTTCCAAATGCTTGTGACTCTTTTTTCTTTAAAACAGAAGATTCCATCTTCAGCGTATTGGCATAGGCAAATTCGAGATATTTGCTTTCTATTTCGTCTATAAATCGACTCGGTTCACAAGGAATTAAATTACCATATTTAAATCGCGATGTAGCAAATGACAAAGTCAACTTTTGCTCGGCCCTAGTCACTGCAACATAAAACAATCTGCGTTCCTCCTCTAGTTCCTGCCTACTTGTTAAGCTTAACTGACTCGGAAATAAATTTTCTTCAAGACCCACCACAAAGACATTTTTGAATTCCAGCCCCTTGCTACTATGAATGGTCATAAGCGTTACTGTATCTGCATTCTCTTTGTCCTTATCGGCATCGGTTAACAAGGCAATATCTTGCAAAAATTGAGAAATGGTTTTATCATTTTCATTGGTGTCATCTTCTGTAAACTCTTTGATACCATTTAACAATTCCATGACGTTCTCGTGCCTCGAAACACCCTCTACTGTTTTATCTTCGTAAAGTGTTTTAAGCAAAGTAGATTGTTTGGCAACATACTCTGCAATTTCATAGGCATTCTTGCTACCCATCATCCCCTGAAAACTATAAATCATTGTATGGAAATCGCGAAGATGCCCTATGCTGCTTCCCAACTCAGCTGCAAATTGTTGGGCGTGGCTAATAATTTCCCACAAAGAACAGTCTTTTTCGTTGGCCAAGGCTGTGACCCTATCAATGGTGGTATTGCCAATTTTTCTTACGGGATAATTAATAATACGCTTTAGTGCTTCATCATCATTTGGATTGACCACCAAACGCAAATAAGCCACCAAGTCCTTAATTTCTTTGCGTTGATAAAAACTAGTGCCACCATAGACTCTGTAGGCAATACTATTTTTCCTTAAGGCTTCCTCAAAAGATCTACTTTGCGCATTGGTGCGATATAAAATAGCGAAATCAGAAAAGGACAAACGCTGTGTATTCATATCTTCGAAAATGCTTTGGGCTACCATTCTACCCTCTTCATTATCGCTTATGGCTCGCATCACCTTTATTTTCTCGCCTTCATCATTATCGGTATAAATCTTTTTATCGAGTTTTTCTTTATTGTTTGCGATGATGCTACTACTAGCATTTACAATATTTGAGGTACTTCTGTAATTGTTTTCTAATTTATAGATATTAAGTTCAGGATAATCCTTTTCGAAGTTAAGTATATTTTGAATGTTGGCGCCCCTAAAACTATAAATGCTCTGTGAATCATCGCCTACAACGCAAATATTGCGATTCATAGCGGCCAATTTCTTAATAATCATATACTGGCACAAATTGGTATCTTGATACTCATCTACCATAATGTATTTAAACTTGTGCTGATATTTATATAAAACATCGGCATGTTCCTTAAAAAGTCGGAAAGTATTAACCAATAGATCATCAAAGTCCATGGCACCTGCTTTGTAACACTTTTGCTGATAAAGTGCAAAAATTCTCGAAATTAATGGTCTACCAGCAGAGGCATCGGCTTCCATTAATTCGGGAATGGTGATATATTCTTTGGCTGTAATTAAACTATTTTTGGCATTGCTAATGCGGTTGTAAATTAAACCAACTTTGTAAAGTTTATCATCTAGGTTAAGTTCCTTCACAATACCCTTGATAACACTTTTTGCATCGTCCGTATCATAGATTGTAAAGTCGCGCGGATATCCTATTTTTTCAGCCTCGATTCTTAAAATCTTTGCAAACACACTGTGAAAAGTACCCATCCAAAGATTGCGGGCTTCAGAACCAACGACCATCTCTATACGTTTTTTCATTTCCTTGGCCGCTTTATTGGTAAAAGTGAGTGCCAATATATTGAATGCATCAGCCCCTTGCTTGATTATATGTGCAATACGATAAGTCAGTACGCGTGTCTTACCACTTCCTGCGCCTGCAATGATCATGACAGGTCCATCGATACAGAGCGCAGCTTCTCTTTGAACTTCATTTAATTTATCAAGATACGGCGGATGGTTATTGGTTGACATAATTTAGAACTACAAATCTAATCGTTTGTATAAAAAAAATTAAAAAAGAATATACACAAAAGTACCAATAATTAAGTCCCTATATTTTACAGACAAACACCAAGAGATAAACAAAAAATAGCTAAAAATTCTAGAACGCTAAAAAGCTAAAAAAGTATTTATACTCAAAGGCCTAAAATGAACCCTAAAAGGTCAAAAAACCCAAAAACTAGTCATTTTTTAATCTTTCTAACTTATTTTATTGCACTGATTTATTGCGCATTACATATTAATTTCAGAATTAATTTGACCATCATTTGCAAATTAGAGATTGCGATATATGTTTGTGTATAAGGTATCCAAAATGGTAGGTATTTTTACTCATTAGGCATTTATACTCAGCATTTTAGCCCTTATTTAAAAATTGAAAAACAAATAAAAACATATACATAAGACACAGAATTAAAAACTGAAAAACTAAAACTAAAAAAAACTAAAACTATTGAAAACACATTTTAACAAAAATTTAACAAAGTAAGAGAAATAAATTAAATCGCTTTTGACAAAAACTAAAACTACGAAAACACACACAATTGCTTTTGACAAGAACCAACACTATGAAAACACACACTGCGGATTTTGACAAAAACTAAAACTAGCGAAAACACAACCTTAATTTAAATTATCAAACATTAAAACAATTACAATTATGAAAAACTCAATCATCGAAATCAGTTTAACAAAATCAATGAAGTATACCTTGTATTCGTATATCATTTGGTTCTTATGCCTTGGCATCGTATTAGTATCCTTTTTATAATCATTATCATAAAAGGGGGTTCCAAACGCAATTGTATCTCAAACATACAAAGGCAAAAATTTTTAAGTTCTTTACACACATTACACTATAAAATACGCTTTCAGTTAATGCATTTGGACTTCTACCTATAGTCTAAAACCATTCCTGAAACAGTTTTTACAAAATTTTCCGTAAGCCGTTGAAGTTTTACAACACACTACCAAAACGCAATTATAAAAGCCCCAAGAATTTCAGTTTTGGGGTTTTTTGTTGCCATTAACTTTAAAGGGCTTTCAAACTTTGTTTGATCATGTCTTCGACACCAATCTGTAGTTTGTTATTATTGGTTACCTTTAACAATACTTTTTCGGCTACGCCTCTTTGGAAACCTAAAGCTTGCAAGGCCAACAAGGCTTCGTCAAATGCCTTGTTCTTTTGATCTGGAATACTACTCATTTCACCTGGCGTTGCCATTTTAGCAATTTTATCCTGCAGCTCTAATACAATGCGCTGGGCTGTTTTAGGACCAACCCCTTTGACTGCTTTTAACATGGCAATATTTCCTGTCGTTATAGCGCTTATTATTTCGCTAGGCGATTGCCCACTCAATATCATGCGTGCTGTATTCGTTCCAACACCATTCACAGAAATAAGCTGTTTGAATAATTGTCGCTCTACCTCATCGAAAAAACCATAAATATAATGGCCGTCTTCCTTAATTGCCAGATAGGTAAGCACCCGAGCGTCCTTCATACTTTTAAACTGTTCGTATGTATTAATGCTAATTTGAATATGGTAACCTATACCATTGGCATTAATCACTATAAAAGCGGGATTGGCATGTTCAACTTTGCCTTCAATAAATTCGTACATTCTATTTTTATTTTATTTGCGTGAGAATAAACAAATGTTCTTTTTCTATTTTAATGCAATCATCCAATTAAATCTATCGGCGATTGCACCGATTCTTATCGCATTAAATTCTTCCTTAATTTTAACACTCAACAAATCAATGTTGGTATTCAACTCATAATTTATTTTTTGATAACTAAACATTTCAATATTGGTAAGTGTTGCTGCGGTACCAGAGACAAACATCTCGAGCAAATCACCACTCTTATGCCACTGAATCAATTCATCAACGCTTATATTTCTTTCAACAATATTTTGACCCCAATCTTTCAATAATTCAATGACCGAATTTCTAGTTATTCCATCTAATAAAGTCTCTGATAAATCAGGGGTATAAATAGCATCTTTGGTAACAACGAAAACATTTCTAGTACCTGTCTCTTCGAGCAAGGTATGGGTCGCGCCATCAGTCCATAAAACTTGATCAAATCCTTCCTTTTGTGCTAACATGGTAGGATACATTGCAGCGGCATAATTGCCAGCACACTTTGCAAAACCCACGCCACCTATAGCACCTCTAGTATAACGTTCCTCAACCCGAACTTTTAAATAGTGGCTATAATAGGCATTCACAGGACAAGCATACACCATAAATTTGTAGGTTTCACTTTGCTTAACACCCAAAAAATCATCTGTTGCAAACATAAACGGCCGAATGTATAAAGCGCTGCCAGCATTTACAGGAATCCAAGCAGCATCCAATTTAACAAGCTGATGCAGGGCTTCCATAAAAACTTCAGCAGGCAATTGCGGCATACACATACGCTCTGCAGAAAGATTTAAACGCTTTAAATTTTCTAAAGGGCGAAAAAAGGCCACTTTTCCATCACTATTTTTAAAGGCTTTCATCCCCTCAAAAATGGCTTGACCGTAATGCAATGCTGATAAAGTAGGGCTCAATTCAATTTTGCCAAAAGGCTCAATTCTAGGATTTTGCCATGTCCCATCGATATAATCGCATGAAAACATATGGTCTGTAAAAACTTTTCCAAATCCTACATTTTCTATATCATAAGAAGAAATCTTTGTTTGTTCTACATGATTTATTGTAATTTCGAAGCTCATTTATAAATGCAAATAAACATATTTTAATGGATGAAAAGTTAATTATATCCGAAAATTTTCCTGAACTTATCAATCTATTTGTTGGTGAAGAGTTCTATCTTGTGAAAGAGCTTGTTAATTATGATTCCATTGAGCATGAAGGTGGCAACAAATACCGTTTCCTTCATATCATGAATCACCATGAAGAAAAAATTATTCCAGAAGCACAACGCGATTTTTTCTTCAAAATGATTAATGCCATTCGAACAGACAAAGTTTTTATGGATGCCGATGGTTTTTCGGTCATCAATATTAAAAATTACGAAGGCCTAACTTGGAAAAACTTAGAAAAAATATTTTCTCCAAAATGTTGCATTTTTTGGGGTGTCGACCCTTCAGAAATGGACCTTGTTTGCCGTAAATACAATGGCTTAATTCATAATGATTGTAAAATTGTTTTCGTAGACGATATTAAAACCATCAGTGAAAGTGACGAATTAAAAAGGAAATTATGGGGTTTGGTGAAACGTTTATTTGGCATCGCCTAAAGTACGCATCATGAAATTAATTTTCGCTAGCAACAATGCCAATAAATTAAAAGAAATAAAAGCCTTAGTGCCTCCGCATATTTATATATTGAGTTTGCAAGACATCGAATTTGATATTGAGATTGAAGAAACAGGTAGTACATTGCAAGAAAATGCTGCCATCAAAGCGCGCAGCATTTTCGAATTAACTGGCGAGGCTTGCTTTGCAGATGACAGTGGGCTAATGGTCGATGCACTTGATGGACAGCCGGGTGTAAAAAGTGCAAGGTATGCAGGTGAACCGAGCGACAATCTTGCCAATATCCAATTATTACTTCACAAGCTCAAAGGTAAGGATAATAGAGCTGCCCGTTTTCAAACTGTAGTATGCTATAAAGATGCCCATAAAGAAAGCTTCTTTAAAGGCGAAGTACATGGACATATTACCGCCGAAATGCATGGCAGCAATGGCTTTGGATATGACCCTATTTTTATTCCTACCGGTTACACAAACACCTTTGCTGAAATGGAAGCAGAAGAGAAAAATAAAATAAGTCATAGAAAAAATGCAATTGCGCAATTAGTTGTGTTTTTAAACCAAATTTAAGTTTTGATTCCGGAAATTTTAATTAAGGATTTTGATTACGATTTGCCCAATGATAAGATTGCGCAAACAGCCATAGAATTACGCGATGCCTCTAAATTGTTAATCTATCAAGACCAAGTTATTTTCGATCAGCAATTCCATCGATTGCCCGATTTATTAAAATATGGCATGGGCTTATTTTACAACGATGCCAAGGTAATACCTGCACGTATATTTGCCAAAAACGAACACAACGCACACATTGAAATTTTTCTTTTGAAACCTTTTCAAACAGAGTATTTCAAAGCACTTAATAGCACCCAAAACTGCCGATGGGAATGTTTGGTTGGCAACAAAAAAAAATGGAAAGACGGCACTGCACTAATTTTAGAATTAAACCTTAACAACCTCGCCGTAAAGTTGGAATTGACTTGGGTTAACAGGACTCAAAATGCCGTGCAAATTGATTGGAACCAACATCAATTAAGGTTTATTGAATTGCTTAGCGCAATTGGTGAAATACCGCTTCCACCTTATATCAAAAGGACTGCAGATAAAAACGATAGCATCCGTTATCAAACTGTTTACTCAAATACAGAAGGCTCGGTAGCGGCCCCAACTGCTGGCTTGCATTTTACTGAAACGGTTATACAAAACATGGCCAATAAAAATATCCATATGACACCACTCACCTTACATGTGAGTGCAGGCACTTTCTTACCTGTTTCGGTTGACAAAGCAGATGAACATCCGATGCATGAAGAATATTTCAGCATTTCGATGGACGCTTTAAAAAAATTACTAAAAACAAGTTATCCAATTGCAGTCGGCACTACAACTGTTAGGGTTTTAGAGAGTCTTTATTGGTGTGCCGTAAAAATAAAATCGAATCTCCAAAACCCTTTTAGCATCAATAAGCTCGACCCCTATACATTAAAAGATATTTTAAACAATAAGGAAGAGGCTATTCAATTGCTCATTGCTTATCTTGAAAAGAAACAGTTAAATGATATTGGAGGTGTTACTGCTATTATGATCATGCCTGGCTATGAATTTAAATTCATTAAAGGATTAATCACCAATTTCCATCAGCCAAAATCAACTTTATTATTGTTAATTGCGGCATTTACTAATGGCAATTGGAAAAACATATACCAACATGCCCTAGAGAACGACTACCGTTTTTTAAGCTATGGCGATAGTTCACTTTTACTGCGTTAATAAAAAAGACCACTTACAGCGACCTTCAAATGCTTAGTCATCTGTTCGAATATATTTTTCAGTATCTTTATCATACAAGAATGAAATATCCTTGTATTTATCAAGAAACGCATGTAATTCAGCAGAAGTCTTAAACTCATCAGTTACATTATCAGTCACCGGAGACAGGGTTGCTTTGATATATGCACTGCCGTGGGTAAATTTATAGAGGTAATACCCTTTATCGGATACTGTATTTCCTTTGTCATCTGTAGTAGTTTTATCCTTCCAATCGCCATCTACTTCATAAATTTGAAGAAATTCAACCTTATCTAATTTTGAAATAAAACCTTTATAATAATATTTTGTAAGATCCCCAGAACTACTTGTACTTTTTTTGAGAATGCGCATTACAAACTCATTATCTTTTGTTATCACAAACTTATCTGCATTTTTATCTGAACTTTCTTCTTCCCAAGTATTAATCATTTCTGATGGAATTTTAATAGAGGGTTCATCAATTGCAACTTTTGATTGATAGGGACAACCCATAAAAACAAAGGCCAAAAGAACAAGTGCCAACACGTATGATAATTTTTTCATAGTATATAATTATTGAAAGACAAAGATGCTTTTAGAAAAGGTCTAAATTGGATCAGCAATAACCTTCAGTCTGCCGATAATAATGTATGGCATGATGTTGTGCATTTGACGTCTTTTTTTGTATTTAAAAACCATTTGAATGGTGGGTTGCTGAAAATAATTTTTAAGCTCAATATCTGTCATATTAAGATTTAATACTTTTGTTCTGGTATCTGGAATTTGTGGTTTTGAGGCTATTAAATCTTGTCCTATACCATCGTACTTAATATCCATGTACATTTCCGACAAATCTTTAAAATTACAATATTTTGTTGAATCGGGATAAGCATAATCTAATACTTGCAATTTTAAAAACATTAATTTGGCCGACTTGATTGATTTTTTACTCGCGCCTTGTTTAGATAATTCGGTATCTAAATCCATTGGAAATGGAAATGATTCTCTTGTGATGTACTCGCTTAGCTTAACAGTATCCAATGCAACTTCAAATTGATCCGCAAAAAAGATGGGATATTCTATCACTATTTCAGTAGGTGATTTATCCTTTTTACAGGCAGAAAAAACCGTTAAAAGACCTAAAAATGCAGAAAGTCTAAGATATTTCATTAATCAAATGTAAAGATTTAATTTGTAAAATTAAAGTAATTTTTTAAAATCACCATTTAGGCTACCACTCACGCTATCACTTTTGGCACCAGTAAATGTTTTTCGAATATTGATAGTGTTCTCTACTCTTAAGACGCCCATTAATGCAAAAATTATGGCTTCTTTATATTTCACCAAATTAGCATCAGGTATAATGAATTCAGCTTCACTATGGGTGCGAATATAATCCATGAGCGTATGATTAAATGCACCTCCACCAGTTACTAATACACGTTTACCAGCGGCTTGGTTTCTACTAATATAATTAATACTCTTGCCAATTTGAAATGCGATATGATCCACAAACGTTTTCATTTTATCTTCAGGTGAAAGCTTTTCACCCTCTTTTACCAAGTGCCATAATTCTTCATTGATCCAATCGCGGTTCAATGATTTAGGAAATGGCATTTTGTAAAAATCAATGCCATTTAAATCGGCCAAAAGTGCATAATTGATAGCACCCTTAGCAGCAATTTCGCCATCGTGGTCATAGGCTAAATTCAAATCTCGGGCAACCCTATTGAGTAGAATATTGGCAGGACTAATATCAAAGGCCACGCGGTACTCTCCAACAAGACCTGAAATATTTGCAAAGCCCCCTATATTTATGCAATAATCATATTCTGCAAACAGTAATTCATCGCCTATTGCTACCAAAGGCGCGCCTTCGCCACCTTTGGCCACATCCATGCTTCTAAAATCACTCACAACGGGCAATCCACAAATGGCCGATAAAGAAGCACCATCACCCACTTGTCTTGTAATCAATTCATCCGGATAATGAAAAACAGTATGTCCATGAGACGCTACCAAATCAGGTTGCAAATCATAGGTTTTAATAAAATCATTGACCAATCCGCCTAAATAATGACCGTAAAAAACATCAGTTTTTGCATAGGCTAAGGCATCTGCTTTTCGCAATTGCGATAATCTCACACGCCATTTATCATCGTAAGCATAAGTGTGATTGGCTTCAATACTATAATTATATTGTCCATCTTCAACACTAATATTACAGAGTGCTAAATCAATGCCATCCATTGATGACCCAGACATAATACCAATTACTTTATAATTTTTCATTTACCTAGATTGTTTTGGAATAGATTTCGGCAAAAATACTTTTTTTTGGCGATAATTAACTTTAAGTTCATACAGCATATTATTAACATGTTTGAACACAATAAAAATACAGTGATTTTTGTTAACTTTGTGTAATGCTTCGTTATTGTATAATTTTATTTTTTACAGCCTTTTCTTTGTCTGCTCAAAACAATGACGAGAAATTGGCCGCACAATACATGACCGAAAAGGCCTATTCAAAAGCCGCTGACTTATATGAATCGCTGGCAAAAAAACAACCCGAATCAATTTATTACTACGAAAATTTATTGCAGTGTTATATCCTCTTAAAAGATTTTAAAGCAGGTGAAAAACTAATAGATAAACGGATAAAAAAATATGAAACTAATTATGGCTATCAAGTTGATAAAGGCTACCTATTAGGATTACAAGCAATCGAGCAAGAACGCGACAAGCTATTTAAAAAACTCTTAGACCTTAAATTCAATGAGCAATTTAGCATTGATAATTTAGCAAATGCGTTTTTGAAAAGACAATACTATGCACAAGCCTTGCAAGCCTATTCAAAAGGTAGAAAGGCATTAAATGATGCCTATATTTTTACTTTTGAAATTGCAGAACTTTATTTTGTGATGGGTGAAATAGCCAATGGCACCAACGAACTTGTGCTCTATGCTGGACATTATGATTTTACCATTCAAGAGGTGAAAGATAAATTAATGATGGTTTATCGCAATCGGAAAGATTACGATGTTCTCTCTAAAAACACACTTCAAAAACTTCAAAAAAATCCCGAGAACTTGGTTTATAACGACCTTTTGATTTGGAGTTTTATTCAACAAAAAGATTGGCAAGGTGCCTTACTGCAATCGAAGGCTGTAGATAAACGCCTGAATGAGGAGGGTCGTAAAATCATTGAATTGGGATGGATTTGTCAAAGTAATGAAGCATATGATATTGCCATCCAATGCTTCGAATATGTTAAACAGTTAGGCGGCGACAAACGGTATTTTTACCAAGCACAGCAGGGTATTTTACAAAACGGACTTTTACAAATAAAAGCTAGCAATGGTGCCGATATCATAAACCTTCGTTTGCTAGAAAAAGAATACATTGCATTTTTAAATAGCAATGGGAACAATTGGCAAACCGCCGAACAAATGGAACAATTGGCAGAACTTTACATCTATTATTTGCATGAAAATGAAAAGGGAATTACTGAGCTAAATAAAGCAATCAAAATGCGAGAAATTCAACCCTTCGTTTTGGCAAAATGCAAATTGAGCCTAGGCGATGCTTTGTTAATTAATGGCGACCCTTGGGAAGCTGATCTTTTATATAAACAGGTAGAAAAAACTTTTAACACAGATGAATTAGGCCAAGAAGCTAAGTTTAGATATGCCCGTTTATGCTATTTCAGAGGCGAATTTAGCTGGTGTCAAACGCAATTAGATGTTCTAAAAAACGCCACTTCACAACTCATTAGTAACAATGCTTTGCGCTTGTGGCTCTTAATTCAAGACAACATTGGACTCGATAGTACAGAAGAAGCGATGGCACTTTATGCCAATGTAGAGTTATTGATTTTTAAAAACAAATTAACAGAAGCTGCCATTGCATTAGATGGAATTCCCAATAAGTTTCCGCAACACACCCTAGCCGATGAAATCTATTTTTCAAAGGCTGTAATAGCCGAAAAACAAGGCAATTTAAACGATGCGATTGTATATTATACCAAAGTATACAAAGATTACGGATTTGATATCTTAGCAGATAATGCCTTATTAAATTTAGCGAAACTCTATGAGTTCAAATTAAAGGATACTGAAAAAGCGAAACAGCTCTATGAAAAAATTATTTTAAATTATACCGGCAGTTTATTCGCTAATGAGGCGCGAAAACGCTTTCGTTTTTTAAGGGGTGACGACAACGAAAAACCGACTGAATATTATGGCGACTAAAATGTTTTCTCCCACATTTCTAACAAGCCATTCATACTCTCTGCTTGCAATGTGTAGTTTAAAGGCACATCTTTAGCACTGCTCCAATAGGTAACCAAACGCGTACCCTTTGGCATGTTTTCCAATTGCTCCTTGACATACTTTGTATAAATATTATAATTCTGTGTTTTCAAATCGAGTGTGTCGTCAATAATATTGGTTTTTTCAATGTTCTCATAAAACGGGTTAAAGTAATAAAAGGCATTATACTTTAAAAAATCTATCTCAATAATATTTGAATTAATGAATTGGGCATTAGACAAGCCATAATGGGTAGCGATACGCTTTGCTACTTTATATAACACCGGCCTTAATTCAACCCCAGTAAAATTAGCCTTGGTAATAGCCGCTCCTATCAAACAAAACTTACCTGCACCAGATCCAATGTCTAAAATATTGGGAGACTTCATTTCGGACAAAAATACCGCAGCTTCAAGCGCTACTTCGACAGGTGTCCAGTGAATATTGCCAAGCTTCTTAAGGTCTTCTGGATAGATCGCATCAAACTCATTGTCTGTTATCTTTTTATTGAGCTTTAAAAATTCAAATACCATGGCTATGCTTTAAATTGTAAAAACAATTGTAATTTGTTTTTAACTTGAGTTTTCAAAAATACTCCTTTTCCTATGATTATGAATTTAGAAAACAAACCGATATGCTAACTCAGCCGATACTAAGTTTGAGTCAACCTTTTTCATCTTCGATAAATTCAAAAAACAAATATATCCTTTCCTTCTCTAGCGTTGTCTGCAGAAGCTATCGCTCACTCAATATAATAATGTAAAAAAAAAGAATCTAATTAATTATTGAGCCAAGGCGCCACCAGCTCAAAGCGCGGAATTTCAACAGCAATTATGCTATCAGAAAAATTTCTTTCAAATGTATAAAACCCCCACATAGCGCCAATTTCACTTTTCAAAATACAACCTGATCGATAAGCATGGGATTCACCAGGGGCCAAAATGGGTTGCAACCCTATCACCCCTTCGCCTTCAATCTCGCGAATTTCATGTGTAGAATCAGCTATAAACCAATTTCTTTTTAATAATTGCACAGTATAGGCGCTGTTATTTTGAATTTTAATTCGGTAGGCAAAAAAGTATTCCCCATTGTCAGGATTACTATGAAGGGCAATATATTCTGTCTCAACAGATATTCTGACGTCGTATGTTTCTGCTACCTTCATTTAATGGAGCAAAAATATTGGAATACTTTCTAGTCAGTGTCATAGTTCTGTAAAAAAAAAAGAAATTTCTACAAAGCAATTGATAATCACTTGAAGTTTAAGCATGAAAGATTGGTTTATAATAAATGTAAGGTTTTAAGAATTATTATTGCAGTGGTGTTTATCATAAAAAAACTGATTGAATGGATAAGAAAAATTGCCCTTAAAGGAGGCAATGTTTATTGCTGTATCTGTAAAAAAAGTTATTTAACTTTTTTGCCTTCTGGCGATGAACCACAAGCGCATGCGCGCTGTCCGGGTTGTAATTCAATTGATAGGCATAGACAGATATCTATTTTAAGCAATGCTATTATTGCACAAAATAATAACTGCATTAATCTTCTTCACATTGCACCAGAGGTTTCGCTAAGTGAGGCGTTTCGCAAAAACAAAAAGGTTAATTATTACGCCATCGATAAATTTGAAAGCGGTTATCACTATCCAAAGTATGTTCAAGCCATGGACTTAACGGATTTAAAATTTCAGAATGGTTTTTTCGATCTGGTTATATGCAGTCACGTTTTAGAACATATTGAAGAGGATACTTTAGCCATTCAAAATATATTGAGGGTGCTTAAACCAAAAGGCATTTGCTACCTCGTGGTGCCTTATTTTCCAGAATTAGAAAAAACTTATCAAAACCCAAGCACAAATACAGATGCGCTGCGTTTTTTGCATTATGGGCAGTACGACCATGTGAGAAAATACGGAACAGACTTTAGTGGTCGCTTAACCAAGGCTGGATGCCATGTTAGCATCATTTATTTCAAAGACAATTATTCAAAACCAGAGCAAATCAAATTGGGCTTTTTAAATGCAGAATTAATTTTTCAAATTGCCAAAAAAGATTGACGAAAAAGTAGTAAAATTACTGCTTAATGCTTAACCTTTTGCTTAACAATACCGCCTGTAGCTTCTTTTATTGTGTTGGTATACATAAAAGCGGTGGGATCAATTTTTGAAATTTTATCGTTAATATTTAGTAATTCTAAACGGGTTACAATGGTGGTTATAATATCGCAATCGGTCTTGACATGAAAATTACCTGGCAAATACCCTCTTTCGCCTTTGTATACGGTAATACCCTTTCCAAATTGATTTACCAATAAGGATTTTATATTATCGGGTTCTTTAGAAATAATAGTTAGTGCAATATACTCTTCGATGCCATCGACCACATAATTCACCATTTTGAGCGCTGTAAAATAGGTGATAATTGAATACATGGCGGTTTCGATGCCAAACTTAAAGGCTGCTGCTAAAAATATTAAACTATTAAAAAATAATATAACCTCACTAATAGAAAATCCAATTTTACGTGTTGTCATAACGGCTAAAATTTCAAATCCATCAAGAGCTGCGCCCGTACGCATAATTAAGCCCATACCCAAACCAATGAGCGCGCCCCCAAAGAGTGCAATTAACAACTTATCTGTTGTTACTGGCTCTATATGGACAATGGCGACTCCAACGCTTAAAATCAAAATAGCAATAAATGAACGGATTGCAAATAATTTTCCAACATATCGGTAGGCCGGGATAATAAAAAGTAAATTAATGAAAATTACAAGCAAACTAAAACTAACATGGTTCAACTTATGAAAAAGCAATGAAATACCTGTAACGCCTCCATCTATAAATCCATTCGGAATCATAAACCCTTTCAAGGCAAATACCGCTAAAGAGACCCCAATAAGCGTTAAAATAAATGACTTAGGTGTATATAGATGTTTTAAACTAAGTGATAATGAAGCATTTTTCATGATAAATTGTTTTTTCTATTAGCCTCGCAATTTAGGTTAATGCTTTTTAAAAAGAAATACTAAAATATTGAATTAACACAAATTTGTTTTAAACCACCTTTGTAAGTAAAAAATGATTTTCTTTAACAATTTTTTCAGCAGCATGCCAGTCCTCCAAATTATCAATATTTACTTGGTTAGGGTTATCATTTAATCGGAAAGCAATGGTTTCTCCAAATAAACTTCTTTGGTTTAAAACAACATCAACTTTTGTAAGATAAACTGAACCATCTCTTGCATATGCTTTCGGCAACATCTGGCGTCTAGCAATAATGGTTGTTTCTCCGATCGCTTTGTGCAAAATTGAATCTTCATTTTCTTCAAAAACCCAATGCGGGTTAAATTGAGGTGGCACCTCTTTAACTGAAATTAATGAATCGGAATCCTTGGCCTTAAAAATTCGTATACATTCATCTATCTCATTTACTGTCCTGAAAGGATTGGTAGGTTCTAATATCATCACTGCATCAAAAAACACATGTCGCTTTTTATAGGTTTCTAAAACATTAATGACAACATCTAATGAAGGTGTAAAATCTTGTGCTAATCTTTCAGGGCGCATAAATGGAACTTTTAATCCAAATTGTTCTGCAATGCTTGCAATTTCTTCATCTTCAGTACTTACCATTACAGTATGTATTAATTTTGACTCCAAAGCCCGCTGAATGGTATAGGCGATCAGCGGTTTTTCACCCAATTGTTTAATATTCTTCCGCGGTATACCTTTCGAGCCCCCACGAGCAGGTATGACAGCAAGTATTTTAAGATTCAGTGGCATAGCGGTATGTTTTGATTACGGGAAATTTATTAAATAGACTCAATTAATTTGAAATAGTTGCTTATTAAAATTAATTAAATACAAAATACAAAAACAACTGATTCATATAATTATCAAAAATACATTTATATTGGTTAATATTACAAAATTCAAAACATGACTTAGATCATCACTCATGGACTCTCAATTGCGATAGCACCTATGAGAATGGAGCGATTGATTTTTGATGAAAGATGGTCGTAATTTCAATGCCGATAAGGGCTAATTTTTTTCTTAACATTTTAAAAATTACAACTGCAACAATCAACCCATAAATTAACAATAAATTGGCCGATAAAATAAAGGCCACTAACTCGAAAATTCCAGACGAAATATTTTGGTAAAAAAACAACACAGAGCTCATGAGCATTGCAGGTAAAAAGACTAAGAAAATAAAGTTTATTATTTTCATTTTAAAAATATTTGATTTGTTAAAAAAAAGCGAAATTAAATCTTAATTAGTAAACTAAATGCGAAGTCCAACGTATTCATTTATGGACTAGCTTGGCATTTTGTTGAAAAAAGAAGTTATTCATTTTTGGTTAAAAACCTGGATTAATCCGTTATGCCATCAAGGCCCTTGATGCTTTGGTTAATGTTATAATAATTAAATCCGAACAAATCATTTTTGCAATAACAGACTGATTAACACTTATAATGTTAACCTACAAATCCAAAACACCTTGTTCATCTCTTTCAATAAGAATTGTCAATACGATGTATTCATTAAATATTTTACACCATAAAAGAGACTATCGAAAAACATAATTGTCTTTAAAAACAATTGATTAGTCCATAAAACTGTGGACAATTATTAGACTTTATTCACCATTTTAAAATAACCATGCACTTTTAAGCGCTTTAAATTCAAAATATAGCATTTATTGGAGGTAGGACCCTATCAATTGCACCCATAAAATATAGGCAGCCCCATTAAAACGAATGCCATCTTCAATCACATACTCAGACTTTATTTCACCATTAGATACAAAGTTCGAATACAAGCCAATTAAAATAACATCCTTTGTCTTTGCTAACGTTTGAAGTGCCTTATTGTCGCTTAATTGCTAGACAGCCACTCCTTCGCTTTGTTAATATCGGTGAAGAATTTTGCTGGATAAAAATCGCGAATAAATGCAAAATAGAAATTGGCCATCATTTTTTGGGGAAGTGTATTGACAACAACTGCCTCTGCAATGATAAGATTTTTATTCACATTGCTTTTCTTTTGGCCAAAGAGTCGAGCCTCCTTTGACATTAAGGTATTCTTACCTGAAACAACTAATCGCTTTAATCTGCGGCCAGCTAGCATTGCAGCGCAATAGGTATCTATTAATTTCATAGCCTCCAAATCTATTAAAACCTCATCTTGAAATACCAATTCAAATGTTGAACTATCCAACATTGAAGCAGATTTAATAAAATATTTAGCATCTTTTTCCATTGAAAATCTCTATTACAAATATAAAAGAAAAAACTAAAGTAAATATTTCATTATAACATAATTATAAAATAAAAATTATGCCAACATTAAATAATCTCTATGAGATAATCAACAGATATTTATTGAATACCTTTAAACATTCTGTTCCATCTTACTTTCACAAACTCATTACCATCTGTGCCGGGTATTGGGTTTTGTGCATGCTTATATTGTATGCTAAAAAACACAAAAAGTGGTTTACCTACAATATGATTTTCGGGAACGTAGCCCCAGAATCTTGAATCCAAGGAATTATCTCTGTTATCTCCCATCATCCAATAGTAGTCGTATTGAAAGGTATAGGTTGTTAAAGGCTTACCATTCATATAGGGTGTACTACCGCGCAATTCTAAATCGGCATTGCCTTCGTACAAAGCGATAGCACGCTGGTAAAAATAAAAATTCTCTTTATTAATGGCCATTGCTTCTCCTCTTTTTGGTAAAACAATAGGTCCATAATTGTCTTTGTTCCAAGGATACGCTTCCATATAATCTGGGAAGGCATTGGCCCCACCAGATTTTAATTGCTTCATATGTTTAATGGTATCCACTTTGAAAACCTGTTTGTATTTCGTGGGATTTATAAAATCTTCGTTCATCATGACTTGAAGATTTCTTAAATCAGAACCCAAAGGCAAAGCGTACATCACACCAAGCTTTCGCATGTCCTCATCAGATAGCTTCATGCTGTCTTTAACACGAATCAAAGCATTGAATTCGCCACCACCATCGGGTGAATAAAAGTTACCTGTTTTAGGCGCAATGTTTTGCATGATGTTTTCGATTTCAAAATCATTTTTGAAACGCTCCAAATCATCATTATTTAAAGCCACACGAATGGTTCTGTTATCGAAATAACCGAAATCATAAATGTCATATTCATTGGTTAACACTTCTTCGGTAGGCACCACCGCATTGGGTTTAAATTTAATGATGTAGTTGTGTTGAATCTTTGGTGCTTGAAAAGCAATTTCATCATTGATGTATAAAATACCATCTTTAATTTGGAGTTTATCGCCTGGAATACCCACACAACGCTTTACATAGTTTTGCATTTTATCGACAGGGCGCTCGGTAGGATCTATTTGATCCCAAGGCACGTTGAATACCACTGGGTCGTTTCTTTTAATGGTTTGAAAACCTGGCAAACGCATATAAGGCAAATGCAAAATATCTGAATAGGCCTTAGCGCCTGCTAAGTCTTGGTGAACCAATGGAAAAGCAATTGGAGTAATTGGGAATCGCGGACCATAATTCATTTTGCTTACAAATAAAAAATCACCAACCATCATGCTGTCTTCCATCGATGACGTTGGAATTTTATAAGGTTCTAATTGAAACGTTCTAATAAGGTAAGCTACAATGAATGCAAAGAAAATGGCATCGGCCCATTCGCGACTTGCACCCCTTTTAGCAGGAATGTATTTTTTTCTAAACGCTGCATCGCGCGCTTGACCCAAATAAACCACATCTTTTGCCATGGCCAATTTTGGGTAGTAATAAAATGGAAATAAAACCCCGATCACTTGTTCTATAAATTTTAATTTTCCAAAACTTTCCATCATATCAATTACCAAACTAAACCAAATGATTATGTCTGCTGCTGGCAACAAAGCCCATAACATCCACGTTTTTGGGCGGCCCGTTAATTGAATCCAAGGCCAATAACAGACAATTGGAAAGAACGCAAGCCAAGCCATTTTAACATTGGCTTTCTTGAAAAGCAAATACAATCCAATGTGTGTAGCAAGGTACAATGGCACATAAAAAATCAGAAAATACGTAAGGTTAGTTGGGTTCATTTTTATTAAAAGGTCTATGTATAATTAAAATCCTATAAAGTCGTTCATGGTGAATATGCCGCGTTTGTTTTGCAGCCATTCTGCTGCTAACACAGCGCCTGTTGCAAAACCTGTGCGACTGTGCGCTATGTGTTTTATTTCAATATCATCGATGGCCGAAGTGTAAGTTACAGTATGGGTGCCCGGCACATCGTCTCTTCTTATGGCGTTGATCATCAAATCGCTTTTAGATATAGCATCTGTTCCTAATTGCCATGCATTTTTGCGACTGAGCTCAGCCATTACACCTTCGGCCAAAGTTATAGCGGTTCCGCTTGGTGCATCTAACTTTTGGGTGTGGTGTATTTCTTCAATCTTCACATTGTATTCAGGCAAATTATCCATCACCCTTGCAATGATTTTATTGACATGAAAAAACAAATTAACACCAATGCTAAAATTGGTAGCTGTAATAATGGATTGATTTTGAGCATTCGCTCTTTTTGCAATTTCGTCATACTGCTCGTACCAACCAGTTGTTCCAACAACCACTGGCACATTCACATCAAAACATTTATTAATATTTGAAATGGCAACGTCTGGTTTTGAAAACTCAATGGCAACATCAGCAGTAAAAAGTTGAGCCCATTCTTCTGCATTTGAACTAGAACCGAGTTTACATACTATAACATGTCCTTTGGCAACTGCAATTTGCTCAATCAATTGGCCCATTTTACCATATCCTAACAATGCAATCTTCACGCTTTTTTAATTTTTAAAATCCATGCAAATGTACATTTTTTTGCCACATAAGAAAATGAGTGGGACGGATGAATTTAATAGAACGATGAAATAGATAGGTTATTTATTGAAACTCAAATTTCACCAATTGTCAACTCGCAATTAAAAAAAGCTAAGTAGCCTAATTTTGACGGCGAATTCTAGTTTTATTGATGCATTTTCCATTTAAAAGACTTTTGTATTCATTTAAAAATATCCTTATGCTGTGAAGAATTGTAGAAAACACAATGCTAAAATAATAGTTTTAGTATTTTTGATAGGTATTGAAATAAATAAAAATAAAAACTCACAAAAATCTATTTTGGTCTGATTTTTGCTGCTCATTGAGAAGTTGCAAACCCCCTCATTTTTTAGGATTTTAGTGAGTTTACAGTATATTTGCAACCTTTCAATTTTCTCAAAAACCCTTAAGTCCTGTATAATAGCGCAATAAATAAATGAGACAACTCAAGATATCCAAACAGTTTACCAATCGCGAAAACAAATCGCTTGACAAGTATTTAAATGAAATTTCTAAAGTGCAGATGATTGATGCACAGGAGGAAGTTGAACTCGCCCGCAGAATCAGAGAAGGCGACCAAGCAGCATTGGAAAAACTAGTAAACGCCAATTTGCGTTTCGTTGTTTCTGTTAGTAAACAATACCAAAACCAAGGTTTAACCTTAGGCGATTTAATTAATGAAGGTAATTTAGGTTTAATAAAAGCTGCCAAAAGATTTGATGAAACCCGTGGTTTCAAATTCATCTCTTACGCAGTATGGTGGATTCGTCAATCAATTTTACAAGCTTTGGCTGATCAATCGCGTATTGTGCGTTTGCCATTGAATAAAGTAGGTTCAATTGGTAGAATCAGCGCTGCTGCTGCTAAATTGGAACAAGAATTCGAACGTGAACCAACGGCCGAAGAAATTGCCACCGTATTAGAAATTCCATTGATTGAAGTAGAAAACGCCATGAAATCTAGCGGTAGACACTTATCAATTGATGCGCCATTGACCGAAGGTGAAGACAATACACTATTAGGTGTGTTAGACAATAACGATGAGCCTAATCCTGATATGCCTTTGATGAACGAGTCATTGCAAAAAGAGATTAACCGTGTGATTTCAACCCTAAGCGAAAAAGAACGCGATGTATTGCGTTTCTATTACGGTTTAGATGGCGGTCCTGCCCATACATTAGAAGATATTTCTGAAAAAGTAGGATTAACCCGCGAACGTGTTCGTCAGATCAAAGAAAAAGCTTTGCGCAGATTGAGAAAATCATCGAAAAGCAAAATTCTAAAAACCTACTTAGGTTAAGCCTAACAATCAATATTTAACAAAAAGAGTACTGCAAGGTGCTCTTTTTTTTTTGTAACATATTTCTTAAATTTGTAATGAAAAATGGAAGTAAAAGAGCCAATCACCGATTATCAAACTTTGGATATCAATGGGTCTTACACCTATTTAGATTATATGCGTTGGCAATTTTCTGAAAGGTTGGAATTAATTAGAGGCAAAATTTTCCCTATGAGTCCTGGCCCCAATGTACGCCATCAAAGAGTACTTGGCAATCTACACTTAATCATTGGCCCGCTTTACAAACACAAAAAGTGCAATGTATTTATAGCTCCCTTTGATGTCCGTTTACCAATTCCATCTGCCAAAAAAGACACCACTGTTGTGCAACCCGATTTATGTATCATTTGCAACCCTCAAAAAATAGATGAACAAGGTTGCGATGGTACTCCCGATTTAATAGTCGAAATTCTCTCACCAGGCAATTCCAAACACGATACCGCTACCAAATTTGATTTGTATGAAGAAAGTGGGGTAAAAGAATATTGGATGATAGACCCAGTAGACAAACTCATTCTCATTTACAGCTTAGTAAATGGCAAATTCATAGGACACAAACCCTTTACGATTGGCCAACAATTAATCAGTCCTTTGTTTGCAGAAATCAATTTTTCGGTTGATGAGCTGTTTGAAGATTTAGATTAAGGGCTTGTAAACAATCTGTTTAGCACATCTAAAAAAATCGTAAATCAGTCGTGATTTGATATTCAATTTTTACCTTCAATATTTCATTTAGAAACCTTATTTTTGCCTTTTATTCAAAAATAATGAGAGAGATTCAATTTCGCGAAGCCTTAAGAGAAGCCATGAATGAAGAAATGCGTAACAACGACCGCATTTTTCTTATAGGTGAAGAAGTAGCAGAATACAATGGTGCTTATAAAGTTAGTCAGGGCATGTTGGCCGAATTTGGTGCCAAAAGAGTGATAGATACCCCAATTGCAGAACTTGGTTTTGCTGGTATTGCAGTTGGTGCAGCTATGAACGGCTTAATTCCTATTGTAGAATTCATGACCTTCAATTTCTCTTTGGTTGCTATTGACCAAATCATTAACAGTGCTGCTAAAATGAATAGCATGACAGCCGGTCAGTACAAATGTCACATGGTATTTAGAGGACCAACAGGTAGTGCTGGTCAACTAGGTGCTCAACACTCTCAGAATTTCGAAAACTGGTATGCCAATACCCCCGGTTTAAAGGTCGTAGTACCTTCGAATCCATACGAAGCTAAAGGTTTATTAAAAGCCTCTATTAGAGATGGTAACCCCATTATCTTTATGGAAAGCGAACAGATGTATGGCTTTAAAGGCGAAGTGCCCGAAGAAGAATACGTTATTGAATTAGGCAAAGCCCATGTTGCAAAAGAAGGTACCGATGTAACCATCGTGTCTTTTGGTAAAATGATGTTGCGCGTATACGATGCCGTTAAAGCTTTAGAAGAACAAGGCATCAATGCCGAGGTGATTGATTTGAGAACGGTTCGTCCGCTCGACCATGCCACGATTATCGAATCGATTAAGAAAACCAACCGTTTGGTAATTGTTGAAGAAGCTTGGCCTTTGGCTTCTATCTCGAGCGAGATTACTTACCAAGTACAACGCCATGGTTTCGATTATCTAGATGCACCTATCAGAAGAATTACTACTAGAGATGTTCCATTGCCTTACGCTCCTACCTTAGTAGATGCTTTCTTGCCAGATGTTGCTAAAATTGTTGAAGCAGTAAAAGCCGTTACTTACAGAGCTTAATTTATATTAGTCAACCTTATTGACTATTTTTATACCCCTTTCCTTTAATGAAATTTAAATATTTTTGGGTCTTACTTTTATTTGCCTATCTGCCAACTTTGCAGGCGCAAAAAATAAAAGGATCCATGTATTGGAGCGTTATGCCAACCCTTGGCAATAGCTTTACGACCTTTCAAAATTCAGTTTCATCGCAAGTTAAAGACTCACTTAAAAAGCAAGACCGATGGCGCAGTGCCATAGGTGCTAGCGCCATGTTTGGCTTACAGTTAAGTCCAACCCGCAAGCTAATGATAGGTTTGCAGTTCAGCAATTATGGCTTTACACGCAAACGCGAAAACTATAAATTTTTGGATATCCTTCACCCGGAAATTGGCGTAATGGCCGACATTTCTCAAACGAGTAATAACTACATTGATTTTAATTACCGCTACCAATACCTTACCATCCCAATTCTGTATTCAATGCAAATTAGCGGCAGGACCATGAAATCATCAACGATTTATTGGAATATTGGTGGCTCTATTTCCGGTTTAGTTCACCACGATATTCGTGCGGTTTTTCATGGTTTTTCGGCAAGAGGCCAAAATATTTTCAAATTGAAAGATGCCGACAACAACCCGGGCTTGTTCAATGCCAATTTCCATACAGGCTTTCGTTTAGAAAATTTAATTGATGGCAAGCGCACCTATATCTTTGTGCAACCTAGTTTGAACATTCCCTCATTAAACGCCAACTACGGCAAAGAGAGACACCATTTATACGCCTTGAGTTTTGAAGTAGGCTTTATTTTCAAACCAGAAAAAAAAGATTCTAAATTATGAGGGTTGTGATACAACGCGTATTAAAAGCAAGTGTAAGTATTGATGGCACAATACAAAGCAATATTGGTGCTGGCCTCATGATCCTACTTGGCATACACGAAACCGATACCGAAAAAGAAGCCGACTATCTCTGTAAAAAAATAAAAGACCTGCGCATTTTCAATGATGCTGAAGGTAAGATGAATTTAAGTCAGGCTGATGTCAATGCAGAACTAATGGTGGTGAGTCAGTTTACCCTCTATGCCGATACCGTTAAAGGCAATCGCCCTGCCTACATTCAAGCTGCACGACCAGAAAAAGCCATCCCAATTTACGAATACTTTATAGCACAATTAGGGGCCCACAGTGGCAAGCCTATTGCCACAGGTGTATTCGGAGCCGATATGCAAATAGAGTTGGTAAACAATGGACCTGTTACCATCGTGATGGATAGCAATGGCCTTGTAAAATAAGCCTTTTATGAACGCTTAAAATAGGACCTGTATTTTATTTAATTATTCATTTAATTTTATTTTCATATTTTCGCATAACCATTAAGATAGAATATTATGTTTTTTGATTTTGAAAAACCCATACAAGAATTGATTGATCAGCTTGAAAAAGCACAAGAAACCCATGCCAAAGGGAAGATAAACATGACTGATACCATAGACTCTTTGACTATAAAAATTGAAGAGACTAAGAAACAAATTTATAGCCATTTGACAGGATGGCAAAAGGTTCAAATTTCACGCCATCCCGACCGTCCGTATACTTTGGATTATATCAATGCCTTGTGTACAGATTTTGTTGAGATTCACGGCGACCGCAATGTAAAAGATGACAAAGCCATGATTGGTGGTTTTGGTAGCATCGATGGACAATCTTATTTGTTTATCGGTCAGCAAAAAGGCAGAAATACCAAAGAGCGCCAATACAGAAATTTCGGCATGCCTAATCCCGAAGGTTATAGAAAAGCTTTGCGTTTAATGAAATTGGCCGAGAAGTTTAACCGTCCGATTATTACTTTGATTGATACCCCCGGTGCTTCGCCTGGATTAGAGGCCGAAGAAAGAGGACAAGGAGAAGCGATAGCCCGCAATTTATTAGAAATGTCGGTATTAAAAGTGCCTATTATTTGCATCGTAATTGGCGAAGGTGCCAGTGGTGGTGCTTTAGGAATTGGTGTTGGCGACCGTGTATTAATGATGCAGAACACTTGGTATTCTGTAATTTCACCAGAGAGTTGCTCCTCTATTTTATGGCGTACTTGGGACATGAAAGAGAAAGCTGCCGACGCGCTTAAATTAACGGCTAATGACATGCTGAAGAACGGCTTAATTGATGGCATTATTGAAGAGCCATTGGGCGGTGCACATACCAATATTCCTCAAATGGTAGAGACCCTTAGAAAAGAAATTAAAAAGCAATACAAAGCTTTAAAAGATAAAGATACCGATACCCTAATTAACGAAAGAATTGAAAAATTCAGCGCTATGGGTGTTGTGGAAGAAGAAGGTGTGAGCTAAAGTAATTCAATTGCTTTAGTATTTCTTATTAGTTTATTATATTTGGAGAACAGAATAGGACTGATTGACCTCCAAATAAATGACTTTCAAAATAAATATTTACTATTTATTAATAGTGCTAATGTTGCTTGCTTGCAATACAAAAAGTAAGGACAATTGCCCTAATAATATCGATTTGAGTGCTAATTTTACCATTCAACAAGATTTAAATTTTAAAGATTTGGACCAAGTTGATCGATACTCTGAACTTAACAATGATACTGTTTATGTTATAAAATTTATTAAACCAGATAGCAGTATCAGTTATCAAAATATAAGATTAAGGTTTAGAACTTCTGAAACAAAGAAAAAATGCGAATGGACCATAAGTGGCGACCCAACTATATGGACTGGATACGAAAAGAAAATTGATTTTTCTGGAGTAACTGGGACTTTAGAAGCTACCTGTACCAAGGAATTTGAACCATGGAAAGAGTGTTTTCCTGAATTGACAGGCTATGACACTGTTAAAAGAAAATTTCATTTTAAGGTAAAAGAAAACCCTTCGTTTTACGGCAAATATTTTGGGCACAATGAAGATAATCCTAATGACACCTTTTCCATTATTTTCGGATATTATGATTATCAAGGAAATGTAAGTAACATGTCCTATTCTATTGGCAATTTTCCAAAAGGGTACAAATTTTATCAAACGGAATTGAGTCTAAGTTACTCTGAATTTTACTACAGCGAAAACAGCTCAGGTAGCGCGAAATTGGCCCATGGATATACAAAAGAGAACGGGAATAAAATAATTATTGATTATATTCATAACCAAGAGAATCCTGATTTTTCAATTAGTTACGTTACAAGGCGATTTATTGGAACAAAAGTTAAATAATTTTTAATTTATGTTCACGATCTGCTGCATAGGCTAATGCTGCTTTGATATCTTCTTCATTCAATTCAGAATAATCTGCGAGAATATCATTCATGCTCATACCAGATGCAAACCAACCCAATATATCGTATACACTTATACGCACACCTCTAATACAAGGCTTACCAAATCTAATTTGGGGATTGATGGTGATAATTTCAGAATAATGTTTCATCATTTTATGAAATCAAATTTTAAAGCTTTACCCCTCTTTATCACTAGGCACCGTGCTGCAAGGCTCGCCAAACATCAGGGTTTTAACCACTGGTGTTAACTTGGCGGTTAAAGCCACATAGGCGCTTACTGGCACTGGTTGGTCGCTGCAACCTTTCACCACTACACGTTGGTCGGCATAGGCGCTTACATCTAAAGCATGGATGCTGGTTTCGAACAATGTTTGTTGCAAAGTTTCTAAAGTGCCGAACACTATATTTTTGGCAATGCCACTCAGTTTATTGGCCACTAACATATAAGCCCAGGTAGGTACTATGGCATCGGTGCTACAAGTAATGGCCACATTGGCGCCTTGGTATTGGGTCCAATCGTGTACTTTGATAAAGGTTCTGAATTCCTTTTCTTTTAACATCAAGCCCATGTACAATTGTTCTTTGATATCAATGAGCATTTGAGGGGCTGTATCTATCATCTCTTCGAGATTGAAGGTTACCAAACCACTTTGTGCTACTTTATTCTGGATTTCTTCCACTTGCATACTACAAACTTAAGGCTTTAATTTTTGAAATGGTATTGAAAAAAACAATGAGGGGATTTAGAATTGTTGGACAACGATTATCTTGCGCAACAAAAAACACCAACAATTGCTCCGCTTGGTTTTAATTCATAAAAATGTTTATTGTTAAACAATATAATGACGATATAGAAGTCTTTCAAAATGACATTTTATATTTACAAGTTAAACGGAAATTTAATTTCCTCGGAAAATTGACTTCTACATTTTTGATTGGCAATGAAGTCATCTTGGAATCTAGTTATAATATCTTTTTCTTTAGATTGTATCTTTCTATTACGAAGCAAAACCTATCCTACAAAGTAGCATTAATTAAAAGCTCCTCAAAATACTATTTAACAAAGGAAGACCATCAACTTAATTTACAAAGACATTACTTTAAAAATCCACTTTATACAATTGAAGACAACAATGCAATTGTTGCAGAAGTGTCAACAGCATTGCATGGGTTTGCGGAACACCCAATTATTTACAATCTTACTACTTTTTGCGAAAAAGAATTGGAACTACTTTGTCTCATAAGATTTCTAATTGAACTACCTCCCACCATGGATGTTTAGTTTTCGGAATTGTTGGTGAATAACACCAACAATGGTGCAATTTAACCACAAAGGACTCAAAGAGAATACCTCACAAAGGAAATAGAGCATTTGCACTTAGCTTTTGTGACTTCTGGCTCCACTTTCTGTGACTGTTATTGACGATTTAATTTTTTATTATTGGCGTCAATGAAGCTTCTCTTTGTGTTTAATTGGCTCCGTTTTTACGCAGTAAAAACTCTAATCTTATCCTTATTTGTTTCCCCCTAATTCACCCCCTTCACCGATTTAAGCGCTGGGTAAATACCCGTCAACAAACCCAAACCTAAAGCAGTGCCGCTTACTAAAAGCACATCATTCAATATGAGTTTTACTGGGTAGCTTTCTACAATGGCACCTGTGAGTTTTACGAAGCCATACTCTTGCTGGGCCCATACCATGCCAATGCCGAAGATTAAACCGATTAAACAACCGATAAGGGCTATTAAAACCCCATTGCTAAAGAAGATGGTACGTATAAAGGAATGGTTGGCTCCCATGCCTGTGAGGGTTTTAATATCGCTTTGCTTTTCTATCACCAACATGGTTAAACTACCTAAAGCATTAAAGGCTGCTATTAACAAGATAAAAGTAAGGATGGCATAGCTCGCCCATTTTTCGCTCTTGAACATTTTGTATAAAGAGGCTTGTTGCTGCATGCGGTTTTGCACCTTGTATTTGGGACCTAAGGTTTCTTGAATTTTTTCTATCGTTGATTCAATTGCATTTGGGTCTTTTAATTTCAATTCAATGGAGGTTAACATCTGCTCGCGTTCGAACAATTCTCTTGCAAACTGTAAGGGCACGTATACATAGCGGTTGTTTACTGTTTCGTCCATCGTTATAACGCCCGATGGTTCTATCTCCATTTGGTTAATCGCATCGGGGTCGCCCACACTATAGTCGCCACGCTTGGGTGTAATGAAGGACAACAAACTAAAAGGACCATTGATATTGGCATTCACCTTTTGACTGATGCCAGCTCCTAAAATCACATAGTTGATATTGTTTTTTGAAATCAAGGCCTCTCCTTCTGTGATCTGTGACTTCATACCTGTTTTGGCAAAGTAGGCCGAGTCGACTCCCTTAATCGTGCACACCGTTTGGTAATCGCGATTGCGGATCACAGCATTGTCTTCTAATACGGGCGAAATAAATTGAATGCCTTGTATGTTTTTTAATTTGGCCTGCACTCCCTTTTCTTCGAACACTTTGCCTTCGGCCAAAGCAATTTTAATTTCGGGATTGAACTTATTGTACATCGAAAAAATCAATGCTTCGAAGCCATTCATAGTACTTAAAATAATGATGAGAGCAGCGGTACACACTGCAAAAGCCAACATGGCAATACCTGATATAATATTGATGGCATTGCGTTTCTTTTTAGCAAACAGATATCTAAGTGCTATAAAGTATTGGGCTTTCATGCTGGGTTTTAACTGTAAAGTTAGTGGATGAGTTACCCCGACTTAACTGTCTTTGTCTTTGTTCTCACGATTCTCGCGCTCTTTGGCCAAGTTGTCGAAAATCTTTTCGAACTTATTGACATTGTCCAAACTCTTGTCTTCGAAAAAGGCGAGCTCGGGTATAATGCGTACCGAATGTTTGATTTTACCTGCCAGCTCTTTGCGAATGTGTTTGTTGTAAAGGTTCACATTTTGCATCGTAGCATCGCGGTTCTTGGTGTTGTATAAACTCAAGTACACTTTGATATAGCCAAGGTCAGGACTGGCAGTTACTTCGGTGACTGTGATAAAGGCACCTTCGAACCAATCGTGCGAGCGTGATTGAAAAATGACCCCAAGTTCCCTTTGCATTTCTCTGTTAAACTTTTCTGTACGTGTACTCATAAAAATCCAATGCAAAGTTATAATTTGCGCGTCGTGTTTTTTCATTTTTTAATAAAAATAAATTCGGACTGCTAATATGCACTTGTTTAATGTTGTTTGGGAGGGCTTTGTAACAGGCATGGCGCTAAGTTTAATGCTTGGCACTGTGTTCTTTTCGCTGTTGCGCAATAGCCTGCAATACGGTTATAAAAGCGGCTTTTATATTGCTTCGGGGGTTATTGTTTGCGATGTTATCTTTATTTCTTTGGCTTTATTGAGCGAAGGCTTTGCTATTTTTTTAAAAACCTATCAATCGCAAATTTCAATCGTTGGCGGTAGTATGTTAGTCATTATGGGGACCATTATGATTATAAAATCCAATCCAAAAATTGAAGAAGGTAAATTAATGGGCGAAGAGAAAAGAAGTGCATGGCTGTTCTTTATGAATGGTTTTTTATTGAACCTATTAAACCCAATTAATTTCTTCAGTTGGTTGGCCATTAGTGCCATGCTCACCATTCGTTTCAATTATACTTTGCACGACAAAACCTATTTCTTTTTGGCCAGCTTGTGCGCCATTTTTTTAGTAGAAATTTTAGTGGCCTTTGGTGCTTCGAAAGTCAAGCAGTGGATTACACCCAAAGTATTAAAACGCGTGAATCAAATATCGGGATTGATATTTATAGGCATAGGCATTAAACTCACCTTAGTTTTTATTTTTCCTTAAGCTTTTGTTGCTGCAAATGCTTATGAACAGGGCAACTTGGAATGTGCGCACCTTCGAGCAAACCAATGCTCATTAAAAATTCATTGACGATTTCGCCACCTGTAAACAAGAATGTTTTCTTAAATAATTTCACCCATTCTTCCTTCGTTTTAGGGTGGTGCAATAGCAACCAGTTTTTAAACGATTGGTGTTCTTTTTGAATGTCTAAAATTCTTTGCGCATTTACAATGGCTGCATTCACTTTCAATCTGTTGCGAATAATGCCTGCATCACTCAATAAACGTTCTCTGTCTTTCTCACTATAAGCCGCTACTTTTTTGATTTCGAAATTGTGAAAAGCCATTTTGAAATTCTGTTGTTTGTTGAGAATGGTGCTCCAGCTAAGTCCCGCCTGATTAATCTCTAATACCAAGCGTTCGAATAGTTCATTATCGTCATCGATATTAAAACCATAAGCGGTATCGTGGTATATTTTGTGCACGTTGGTGGACTCCATGAGGGCCACCGCTTCGCAATATGACTTGGGTTTTTCCATATAAACTTTACCAATTTTTAAAGAGGCGTTTGGTGACTTTGGTCCAGAAAGGCAAAAGCACAAATACCATAGCTGGTACCAAAAATAGAGTTAGTACTAAAGTTCTTAACAGCAAAGGTAGCATAAGTAAATACTGACCGAAAAACACAAATACCAAGGTTATGAGCGGATAAATACTCACCCATACCAAAATGGTCATTTTTAATTTGTGCTTATTCATGAATAAGAAGAAAGGACTTGTATTAACTCACCAAGGTACCAACCTTTTCGCCTTCCATCAAGCGTTTTAGGTTGCCTTGTTTGTTCATATCGAACACCACAATTGGCAAGTTATTTTCTTGGCACAAAGTGATGGCTGTAAGGTCCATGATGTTTAAACTGCGCTCGTAGACTTCGGAGAAACTTACCACATCGTACTTTTTAGCATCGCTGTATTTTTCAGGATCGGCTGTATAGACACCATCTACTCTTGTACCTTTCAAAATAACATCGGCTTCAATCTCTACTGCTCTCAAAGAAGCAGCAGTATCGGTTGTGAAATAAGGATTACCTGTACCTGCTCCGAAGATGACTACACGTCCCTTTTCTAAGTGACGAACGGCTCTTCTGCGTATGAAAGGTTCGCAAATTTGTTCCATTTTAATGGCCGATTGCAACCTGGTTTTAACTTCTAGTTTTTCGAGTGCGCCTTGCAAAGCCATGGCATTTATCACCGTGGCCAACATACCCATGTAATCGCCTTGTGCTCTATCTACTACTCCGCCTTGCACACCTTGAACGCCTCTAAAAATATTACCGCCTCCAATGACAATGGCTACTTGAACGCCTAAGGCGACAGTTGCTTTTATTTCGTTGGCATAGGCCTCTAAAATTTTAGCATCAATCCCAAATTCCTTCTCTCCCATCAATGCCTCGCCACTCAATTTTAGCAATATCCTTTTGTATTTCATGGCTACAAAATTATAATATTTAGCGCTAAATAGTGCACATTGTTTATATCATTCGCTTACAAATTCATAATCGAAGGATGAAAACACTAATTTTGCAAGGATGAAATGGACGCTTAAAATTCTCAGATGGGGCCTTATGATTTTCTTGGGTGCAGAAATCATTCTGCACATTTACAACCCATTTATTAGAAAAAATACAGCTGATGCTTATGTTTTAAGACCTAATTCAAAACAAACTTGGAAAGACTTGCCGCCAGGTGGAGACATAACCCTTAGCACTAATAGTTTGGGCTTTAGAGGCAGCGAGCCCGACGACAAACAAAGTAAACGCATTATCTGCATGGGTGGCAGTACCACCGAATGTCCTGACTTAACAGATGGGCAAGACTGGCCCGCACTTTTATTGACTGCTTTACAGAAAAAAGATAAAAACATTTGGTTGAACAATGCGGGTGTAAACGGCCTTAAATCAGCGCAGTATTTAAAGTTTTTTAAAACCAATATTTTACCATTAAAACCGCGTGCTATCATTTTAATGAGTGGGTTAGATGATATCTCATTTCCATCAGAGTTAGAAAAAACACGGGAAGATGTCTCTATTTTTGAAAAGGCTTACAATTTTTTAGAAATACCCAAAACAATTGCTGTTTTTTTGCATGGAAACCGCATACAACTTCCACAAGATGCCATTTATCACCGGTACCTCGACCTTCAAACTTCTATTACTTTAGAGATGAGTGACAGTGCTATTTTGCAACGCATTGCACGCGAGCAACCATTGGTAGAATTGTATAAAAATAATTTGCAACAATTGTCCGATGCTTGTAAAGCAAATAACATTAAACTCATTTTAGTATCACAAGCTATTTTATTTGGTGATGAAAAAGATGTCATTAGCAATATCGATTTGGGCACTTTAAAAACAGGCGATATCAATGGAAAAGCAAAATCATTGTTGCTAAAGCAGTATAACAAAACAAGTTTTGATATTGCAGAAAAGAATAATTTGAAATTTGTAAATGTATCGGCCCGTTTACCTAAAGATGCCACCTTCTTTTACGATGGCTACCATTTCACAAACGATGGGGCAGAATTTGTTTCAGAAATAATTTATGATGAAGTAAAAGATTTGGTTACTAAATAAACAAACACAGTGGAATTAATACATACAAAGCTCAAACACGCCAAAGCCTTTATTTTTGATGTTGATGGTGTGATGACCGATGGATCGGTGATTGGCACAGAAGAAGGCAATTTTTTGCGCAGCTTCAATATCAAAGATGGCTATGCCATACAACATGCTACCAAACTCAATTACCCGATGGCCATTATTTCTGGTGGCTCTAGTAATGGCGTTAACAAACGTTTTGAAATGTTGGGTGTTAAAGATATTTACACAGGACAAAAACACAAACAAGCAGCTTTCGAAGCCTTTCTTACCAATTACAATTTAACACCAGAAGATATTATATACATGGGCGATGATTTACCCGACTATCCATTATTAAAAATAGTAGGTGTTGCTTGCTGTCCTGCCGATGCGGCCATTGACATTTTAGACATTTGTCACTATGTGTCACCTTTTAAAGGTGGGCATGGCTGTGTAAGAGACATCATTGAAAAAACTTTGAAGCTCCAAGAAAAATGGTGGGTTGAAGAAAGCTTTATGTGGTAGTTTTCTTTATCGCCACTGATTCACAGATTAGAACCATCATTATTTCTCAGATTGTATAGCTATAATTGACGCCAATTTTATGCAGTTATTTTAATTCCTAAAATGTTGCGATTACCTTTAGCTCAATGGCTATTGGAGTTGGCAGACAATTGATTTCAAGGGTGGTTCTGCAAGGTGGGTTTTCGGCAAAATACTCGGCCCATATTTTATTGTAGATAGGAAAATCGTCTTTCATATTGGTAAGAAAGACTGTAACATCTACAATTTTATCCCAGCTACTGCCACTATCTTCAAGAATGTATTTAATATTTTGAAAGACGCTGCGGCATTGCACAGCAATATCGTAACTAATTATGTTACGGTTTTCATCTAACTCAACTCCTGGAATTATTTTGGTGCCTTTTTCGCGCGGGCCAACGCCACTTAGAAATAATAAATTGCCAACTCTTTTGGCGTGTGGGTAGAGTCCCACTGGCTCGGGCGCTTTACTTGATTCAATACTTTGGTTAATCTCACTCATTTATTTTACGGGTACTTTTGAAGTTGTTTTTACAACAATTTTGGGCGCAATTTTATCAGTAGGTTTTACACCTTTGGATTTATTAGCAGGTTCAGGAGTGCTAATAAAAACACCGCTGTTATAAATCAATGCACCAAATTTTTCCGTCTCTAAATTGGTGGCAATGGCTATTTGTTTAGCATTTGGACTGAAGGCCACATCGCGCACATTTTTACTTAACTCGGTAAAATCTGAAATTAATTTTCCTGAAATAACATGATATAATTTTGTAGTGCCATCATTACAACCGCCAATGATGTATTGACCATCAGGACTAAACTCTACAGAGGTTACCTTCCATTCAAAACCGATTAGTTTTTTGAGTTCTTTTCCTGTTGTAAGGTCCCATATAATTATGGTTTTATCGCTACTTCCACTCGCTAAAAACTTTCCATCGGGCGAAAGGTCAATGGCATTCACTTCGTCGTTATGCCCTAAAAGTTCTTCTACAATTTTCTGGGTACCTGTTTCAATTTTTGCGATGCCAGCACCTTTGAGCGCCGCATAAAAAAACTTTCCATCGCGACTTAAAACCAAATCAACGATTGGCTTACCTACCTTAATAGTTTTTGATTTCTTACTGTCGTATACATTGGTGATTTTGATGGTACCGTCGACACTGCCAGTAATCATATTTTTACCTGAAACATCTAAAAACGCATTGGTAACAGGATCCAAGTGCATGCCAAATACTTTTGAGGAATCAGGAAAATCAATGTTCCACAAACGCGCTGAGTAATCCTTACCACAACTGATAATGAATTTATTATTTTTTGAAAAGCCAAGCGAAGTTACAGCCCCTAAGTGACCGAAAAAGGATTGTTTGAACTTTGGAGTCCCTAAAGAATCGATGGTATATAAATTAACGGCACCATCCCAACCACTTGAAACAAAATACATTCCGTTCGAAGCGTATGCAATGGTTTCAACATTGGCAGTATGTTCGGTGAGTTTTACTTTCAAGCTTTGCGCAAACGACTGATTAGCAAACAGAAACTGAACTAGAATAGCAATAAATAAACTTTTCATAATTGGGGTAGTTTAATCATGCCAAACTAGCCTATTTTACTCAAACCTTTTGCACAAGTTTTTCTATTCTTTTTTCTTAAACCCTAAGCTAGTAGAATTAATACAGTATCTTAAACCTGTCGGGGTTCCGAACCCATCTGTGAACACATGGCCAAGGTGGCCACCACATTTTGAACATAGCACTTCGACCCTATACATACCCATGCTTTTATCAACTATTTCAGTAATTTTGGAGGAATCAATACCTTGGTAAAAACTTGGCCAGCCGCAACCGGCATCGAACTTCGTTTCGCTTCTAAACAATTCAGTGCCACAACCTTTACACACATAAATGCCGCTGTCCCAATGGTTCTCATACTCGCCCGTAAATGGCCTATCCGTTGCCTTTTCTCGCAAGACTTTGTATTCTTGAGGCGTTAATTGTTGCTTCCATTCTTCTTCTGTCTTCATAACTTTTGTGGTATCGTTGTAGGTTGTATCATTCAATGTCAACAATGACTTTACCCCATTCGCAGGTGAGGTATTACTGCATTGTACAAATACTAATGCAGTGAAAAACAGTGTTGTAAAAATCGATTGTGATTGAATATATTTCATAACAATAAATAAGTTGTTTTTGTTTAAAAAGTTTGAATAAATATAAAAATATTGAAATGAATCCAATACTTTTGTTAAATGCAAGCAATTACATTCAAAAATACGCTGGTTATAATGATTGTACTTTGTTCATTTCGACTAAATGCCGCAGATACTCTTTCTTTGAACGAAGCAATTACAAAAAAAAAGGTGTCCGCCATAATTAATGGTGTCGACCCAACCAAGGGCACCAATCTACTTCACTTTGGTGAATGTATTAAAATAAAATTAAACTGTTTAGGGGATAAGCCTTATGTCATAGCAGTAAATACTGGAACAACCTTTAAGTGCAAGGATGCTAGTATATCGGCCATGGTATGTACCAAAATAAAATACATCTCAATTGTTCCGAAGAAAGAACTCACTCAAAAAATAATGGCCATAGCTACCGAATTCAACAAATTGACGCCAAGCGGGTTGCATGTATTTACGGCAGGCGAAATTTGTGCAACGCCTTTATTAAGAGTGGTAAAAGAAGTGGAGAATGGCAACTATCAAAACGACATTGGACAAAATGCGGTATGGTGTGCTACGGATAACTTGCCATTACAAGGTCTTTTGGATTTATGTAAGGACAAGGTAAAATCATCGGCCTTGATAAAATCTGTTTGCAAAGCTCAACTTATTCCTGTGCCCAAAGCCTATGCCAATGCCAAGGTGAGTCAAAGGGTGTATTTCGATTATACCCTCACCGATACTTCGAATGTCAAAATAATTTTATACGACAAGGGTGGCAATGTGGTTTTGTATTTTTTAACAGCCAAAGACAAACCCAAAGGCGATTACAAAGAGAGCTATTGGATTTCGGATGCCGACTTAGATTTTGGAGATTATCAAGCGCTTCTTTATGTCAATGGTGTGCCATTGGTGACCGAGAATATTAAATTCTAAAGTTTTAAATGAAGATCATCAGTAAGAATGTTTGGATACTTTCGCTGGTGAGTTTGTTCACAGATATAGCCAGTGAAATGCTGTATCCGATGATGCCTATTTATTTAAAATCTATTGGCTTTTCAATTTTAATCATTGGTATTTTAGAGGGGGTTGCCGAAGCCTTGGCTGGATTAAGCAAAGGTTACTTTGGCAAAGTATCAGACACGTATCAAAAACGTTTGCCTTTGATACAAATTGGCTATGGCTTAAGTGCCATATCAAAACCTCTGTTAGCATTGTTTACAAACCCTTTATGGGTTTTCTTTTCGCGAAGTTTAGATAGGCTGGGTAAAGGCATACGCACAGGTGCAAGAGATGCCATGCTTTCTGATGAAGCCAGCCCTAAAACCAAAGGCGCAGTCTTCGGTTTTCACCGTTCGATGGACACTTTAGGTGCGGCCATAGGGCCATTGATAGCTTTAACCTACCTGTATTATCATCCAGCCCAATACCAAGCACTATTTTATGTTGCATTTATTCCAGGCCTATTGGCCATCATGTTTACTTTTCTGATTAAAGAAACAAAACGTGAAGCTATCGTGCACAAAGAACGCCCACATTTTTGGTCGTTTTTCAACTATTGGAAAGAAAGTCCAAAGGGATACAAGCAAGTAACATTAGGATTACTTGCCTTTGCATTAATCAATAGCTCAGATGTATTTTTATTGTTGCAATTGAAGCAGTTTGGGTGGAGCGATACGCATATTATAGCATTATACATTTTGTATAATTTTATTTATGCACTGTTTGCATTTCCATTGGGAAAAATAGGCGACCGACTAGGATTAAAACCAACCTTTGTTTTAGGATTGGGTTTATATACGATTGTATATTTTGGTTTCTCAATGCATTTAAGTAGCCATTTCTACATTGCACTATTTGTTATTTATGGTTTATTTTCTGCCGCTACCGAAGGCATAGCAAAGGCATGGATTAGCAATGTTACAGAGAAAAAAGATACTGCAACTGCAATAGGCACCTTGTCTGGTTTTCAAAGTATCTGCACATTAATTGCGAGCAGTGTGGGCGGATTTGTATGGCTTCAATTCGGAGCTAACACATTATTTGCAGCAACGGGAATTGCGGCCCTGGTTTGTATTTTATATTTTGTGCTTTTTACTGAGAAAAAAACAATTGTTTAAGAATCAATTTAGAAATAATCAAAGTGCATTATAGGCTTTGATAAACCTCGCCCCTAAATTTTTATAAGGCGGTATATAATCTTTGAACTGGGGATTGTCTTTTAATTTGGTTGCAATTTGTTTCCATAATTCTACCCATACAATATCTTTACCTAAACGAATGGTCTCTGTTGTCTCGTTAATTAACACCGAGTTCACTGCCATGGTGCCCACTTGCTTGGTACTTACAATTTGCACATCCATGGCGTTCTCCATGGCCTTGCTAATGTTTTGATAACCGCCACAACTGCCAAGTATGGCAATGCGATTGCTATTGGTCATGTTAGCCAAAGTATTTTCAATGTAATAACTGTGTCCACGGTGCACTATCAAATCAGGGAATCGGTTGCGCGACTCAAAATATTTTCGCAAGTCTGCTCTACCTGCAATTTCGCTAGCAGGCTTGTTCGCATAAATTTCCATGTGTTTACCTTTAATAGTTTTCAAAACAACATAGGTGCCTTTATCTTCCTTCTTATACAAGGTGGCGGGGTATTGTGTTAACCAAGCGGCAAAAGCGGTTTCACCATCTTCGTCATCAAAGAAAAAATGCTGTTGAATGTGCACACTGTCCGGAAACAATTCGGCATTGTTCACCCTATCCAAATTGGGAATGGCAAATTGATACGTACTGGTATAATTTTCAGGTGTCCCACCAATTAATTTTGAGAGCAAGCCATAAATTTTGATGCCATGATCGTTCTTGCTCAGTAAGGTTTGTCTGAATTCACTTTCAATAACTTTTTTAAACAAGGCTTTAATTTTTTCATTTTCTAAACTGCCATAGGTATCAGCCACATCAACTGCAGGACCGAGGTTACCACCATAATTATACAAGCCACTTGCAAACATCGCAATCAAAGCGTTGGCCTGACTATCATTCATGGTGCTAAAAAAATCATCGAGCTTGTTATAGCCTGCACATTGTTTTATAAAAATACGAAAGCGATTGAAGTTGGTGCGCGCTAAGAAATAATACCCAGAAGTTTCTTTGCGTTTTTCCATCATGCGTTTGTACATTCCTAAAAATGAAGAGGTGAAAATTTCTTCGGGACAATAAACAATAGCGGTATAAATTTCGACTGCGTTATCGTTGTTAATGGGTTCGAACCGCACAGGCTCTTTGTCTTCGTGGCGCAAATTAATTTCTACCACACGCTCCATCCCAAAGGTTTGCAATTCTTTATCGACGGTATAATCGGCCAAAATGTTTTTATTTTTTCTGAGCTCAATTAAGGTTTTGTAAAACAATTTCGGATTCTTGCTCAAGGTTTCTGCATCTTGCAGGTCCATTTTTTTGTGATATACATAATGTAACAAAGCATAGGCTCGCGACTGCATACCATAGGTTTTGTAAATAGTATTGATAAGTTGCACAACAGTATCCTTTGAATTTTTTAGTGCACGGTCGACCAAATGGTTGGTGCCAAAATATTGTTTTACGGCATTGGGGTCGGCCTTGGCAACCGCATTCACAACGGCAGTACCAATGGGAGTATACGCTAAGTTTTTAAATTTATTTAACAAATCGGTTGGATAAAACCCTGCCACATGAACCCAATAATCTTTGGCGTAGGTCTTTGTATTAATAAAATCTGAAATCAGAATACCTGTTTTCAAATCGGTTTTCAAAACTTCTAATTCCTTGGCATCATTTTTAAGCACCATGATTTTATTCGCCAATTCAATAGCATGTTGGTGTGCCGTTAGATGGTAGACATTGTGCCGATCGATTAACTTAAGAAATTCTATGAGGGCTTTAATGTTGAGTTCAACGTTTGTTCCATTACTAGCAATATCGGCTTGTAGTTGATCTACCAATTTAAAGTAAACATTGTTGGCCAAAAGATTCTGACTCTTATTCCCAATCACAATGTTTTTATCGGCCTTAAGGTCGAACAAATCGATTCTATCCTGCTCGGCATCTAACAACTTAGAAAAATCTAATTTTTGAGCAAAGCCTGAAACTGCTGATACAATAAGTAATACAAAAGTAGAGAGGACTTTCATTCTCATATATTTTTCAAATATAGTGCCATGTTCTAGCATAACATGAAAAGAGTAATCAATAACCCATTAAAAGAGTCCTAAAAAACAAACAAATAAAATGTTGTAAGTTTGTATAAACCAACACCTCCTATTATGAAAAAAACTGATTACATCTTTATGGCTTCTATTGCATGTGTCTTAGTATTGAGTGCTTGCAGAGCACGATTCTACACCCCCAATCGCAATCCAGTTCCTTTGTTTCAAGATGCTGGCGACTTATATGTGGATGCTTCTACCAACCTCGTTAACAAATACGATTTAACTGCAGGCTATGCTTTGACAAAAAACATTGGCGCTTATGCTGGCTATGCTGGTTCAGCGCTAAAAACAAGCTATACTTATACCGATTCAAACAATACAACCACCAACACAACAAACGAACAAAAGCGGTACAATGGCGACATGCTGAATTTAGGCATTGGTTATTTTTTGAGCAAGGCCGAGAGTTCTCAATTTCGTTTCGAAGTGTTTGGCGATCTTGCCTTGGGCAATTATAGAAATTCCTATAATAGCAATGGTAAAAATGTTTTTCTCAATGGCAATTTTACCCGCATTGGCATTATGCCCAACGTTGGCTATGTGAGTTCAGATAGTAAGTTTGCTATTGCTTATTCAATTCGGGCGAGTCAGATTATGTTTTCGAACACACGCTGCAATGATTTTTCATTTTGGCAAACAGACCTCGACCGATTAAACAGCAAAGTTAATTATACCATGTTGGAGCATGCCTTATTGTTTCGCGCGGGTGGCGAGCATGTAAAATTTCAAATGCAATTCGGCATTTACCATGGTTTGAATAGCACCGAACTTGTAAATGCCATTCCTGTTTTTAATGCATCGATTATGGTTGGCCTGGTGATTAATGCCAATTTGTTAGAATAAAACTTAAAAACAATTAGTCGATCACAACTTTTAAAACAATGGTGATACCATTTGTATTAATTTTTGCATAGTACAAACCACTGTTAAAATGAGCAACATTGATGGCGATTATATTCGTTTCAATGACTTTTGTTTGATTGTAAATCACTCTGCCTAATTGATCCACTAATTGAATGCTGCACATACTTTGCGAATGGTTATCGAATTCAAAATTAATAATTTGTTTGGCTGGATTGGGATATGCCTTCACCAATTCTCTTGCAATCGGATTCTGTATGCCTAAACTAATTTTGCAAATTGAATTTCCACCAACCAATTTGGACATTTCATTGCATAAATAATTATAATTATAAAGTTCAGTAGAACTTAAAGTTCCATTCAATAAATTTTTACTCTCTAATGGATCATTGGCAAGATTATAAAATTCCTGTGCCCCATAATCGAACTTAATCAGTTTGTAATTTCTATTGCGCATCCCTTTACCATCTGCGCTGTCGGTGGTTAGTTTAAATATTTCGCTAAAGGCCCATGGTCGAATACTATCAGTTGTATTTTTTAAAATGGGTTGTAAACTTTTACTATCGACTGGTTTGTTGGCGGGTATTTGTGTTTGCCAGTTTTTATAACCAAAATTTTCTACGATGGTGGCAAATAAATCTGCTGTATTCACCAAAGCTTTGCTAACCCTGCATTGGTTTACAACCGCAGGACCGGCAATTATTAATGGCACATGAATACCATATTCATAGACGGTTCCTTTGGCTTTTGTAAGATCAGCAATTTGTGCAGTGCGCGAGGTATTGCCATTATCGCCAATAAAAATAATATCGGTACTGTCCCATTTGTTCATCATTTGCAAACTATCAAACAGCCGTCCAATTTCATGGTCCATGGCTTGAATCATGGCTTTAAAATATTGCTTAGGCTGGACATTAATATCGGCTGTTGTACCAGTCAAACTTGTGTAAGTATGCAAACCTATAGGGGGTAAATGCAGGGGTTCGTGGGGAGCATTAAAAGCCAACCACAAGAAAAATGGCTTGTTTTGATTTTGTGTTTTCAACCAGGTCACCGCATTGTTTACATTTTCTGTAGGTGCATAGGTTTTAACATTACTAGCAACACCATTGGTGTATTTGGTCCAGTTGGTAAAGCTAGGCAGCTGACCGATAAAAGGACCTTCAAACCAGTCGTAACCCAAGGCTTGCGGACTCATTAAATTAATCGCAGGCATGGCCTGTTTTAAATGCCATTTTCCAATGTCGGCTTTTGCGATGTTAGGGTTAAATTTTTTCAATAATTTAGGAATTGAAATTTCAGCGGTATCAATTTGATTGCTGCCACCAATGCCGCCTACAATTCCGCCAACACCTGTTCTAAAACTATAGCGACCAGTTAAAATGGTTGTTCTTGTACTCGAACAAACAGGGTTGCTACTAAAATTGGTAAAGCGAACACCTTTGGCCAATAAACTTCGGATGTTAGGTACATCAACTGTATCCACTGCATTCTCATAAAATCCAAAATAATCTGGACTTAAATCATCGGCAATGATTAGAATGGTATTGCGTTGTGCCTTTGAAGAAAAAGCACAAAGGATCAATACAATAGTGAATAAAAAACGCGGCATGGTTATATTTATTTAAAAGGTATTTTAATCATAGATTCAATCAAAACGATTAACTACTCCTTAGTCTTAACTTAAGGAAATGGTTGCATTGATAATTCTATTCAAAATGCTTTTTTAAAACTGCTGAATTAAAGCAAAGTATTCTATGCTTTTTGCAATTTTAAAAAAAGGCAAATGTTCCATATGGCTTTTCACTTGTTCTTCATCGAGGTCTTTAAAAATAAGGACCGCTCCATTTTTTGTTTGGCGTAAAAAAAGATGTTCTAAGATACCATCGGCTTTCCATTGGGCCACCAAGGCTTGTTCTTCTTTTAATATCTCTTGAAAATTGTCTGGCAAATTGCCCATGTCGAGGGTTAGGATGACTTGTATTCTGTTCATGAATTTGTATTTAAATTTCGCCCTTTAGAATTTATTGTTTTTATAAAAATGGGCTTAACCCTATTCTCACATTCACACTAATTTTGAAGGCACTTGCCGACAAACATAGCCTTTCTATGGCGTTAAAAAAACTCAGTTTGGCAAGGTGGTCTTAATCAATTCAAAAGAAATTTTGATTGCTTATTTTAAGAGTTATCACTTGCTTTTAACAAAACGAATAAAGAATGAACTTACCCCAACTCAAAAGTAGTGACGCCAAATATTTTATTGGTCGCCATGCTTGGTGGTTCTCCGTAATACATGCGTGCACATTCGAAAACATAGGCGCTCTCATAGCGTATCACCATTGCCAATGCTTCGATATTAACTGCAGGCACATCGATGACAATGGGCTCACCAACTGCCACATTTAAGCAAGCTTGATAAAGCGATTCTGCAATTTCAGGACTTTCGGCAAACAAGGGACCGATTTTATAACCGCGTTGTACTTTTCTTACCACAGCGTAGCCTTTAACAATTCCTTCCTCTTCAAATTTAAATTGTGAACTTTCTGGCAACACTAACCAAGGCTTTAAAAATTGCGGTCGCGCCAAACCAAAACAAGGCGCATCATAAGCAACAATGGCATCAAAATCACTGGCTGAAATTTCAGAAATATTAGCATGGATGGACAAAGCTTTTCCTTGCGTTTCATATCGAAAATCGTTGTGTGCTTTTTTAAATCCGCCTTTGGCATAAAAGGGTTGCATGGCCACTACCCCATCCATGCCAATGGCAGCCCCTGGGTTTAAGCGGGCCAATAAACGGTTGCGTCTTTCGAACCACAATTGTCGACCAATGCCATGCGAACGGTGGGCGGGGTGCACAATAAAAAACCCCATAAAACCAAAAGCTTTACCATAGGCGACAATCGAACCGCCTGCAATTAATTCACCTGCTTGGTAGCAACCAAAAAAGCCATCAGGATCGGCGGCGAAAAAAGCATCGGCATCGTGTAAGCCAGGATTCCAACCTTCTGCGATGGCCCAATCCACCAAGGTTTTTAAACCATTGATGTCTAATTTTTCAAATTGTAATTCTGATGTTGTCATTTCAAAAAAATAAGTCTGTCCGCAACAATACTATCATACTTTGCTATACTTAATTAAAAACAAACATAAGAAAAATAGCACTAATAATATTGAAATGAATACCTCACTAAAAACACAAGTGTGTTTAGAACTGCAAATAAATCAGCGCAACTGCTGCTACTGTCATGATGATTAAAGCGGCAAAGCCCAAAATATTCGCAGCCCAACCATTCACATTTTCGCCCATGATTTTTTTGTTATTTGAAATGTGCAAAATGATAGCGATTAAAACAGGTGCTGTTAAACCATACAATATGGCGGTATAAATGAGTGATTGAATCGGTGTGATGCCAATATAATTTAAAGACAAACCCAATACCAAGGAGATGGCGATGATAACATAAAAACCTTTGGCCTCATGAAACTTTTTATCGAGGCCCTGCTCCCATCCAAAGGTTTCGGTAATGATGTAGGAAATCGAACCACTCAATACAGGAATGGCAATAAGACCAGTACCTATAACCCCCACTGCGAATAAGAAATAGGCCAAGTCGCCTGCCAGCGGTTTTAAAGCCATGGCGGCTTGCTCTACCGTATCAATTTGGTGGATACCGCCTTTGAACAAAACAGTACCGGTGGTGAGTATAATAAAATACATCACAAAGCCTGAGATGGTCATGCCAAAATCCACATCTTGGTTCATGGAATTGATGCGTTTTTTATTGACAATGATGTGCTTCTTTTTACTTTTCATTTCCTCGACTTCAACAGAGGCTTGCCAGAAGAAAAGGTAAGGCGAAATCGTAGTACCCAATATTCCCACGATGATGGCGATAAAGTTTTTATCCCACTGAATGGTTGGAATAAAAGTGGCTTTTAGGATTTCAGAAAAATTTTGTTTCGACAAGAAAGGCACAACAAAATAGACCAGCATTACGATGCATAAATATTTTAAAACAGAAGCTATTTTTTGATAGGGCAAATAAATAATCAAACCCAACAATAGGATGGTAAATAGCACTGCAAAAAAATTGGCATCGATAGAGGGGAACAACAAATTACCAACTGCTCCCATGCCTGCAATATCAGCACCAATGTTCATGACAATGGCAGGAAAACTAAAGAGCAACATAACATACAAAATGGGTTTGGGATAATTCTTTTTTAGTGTACCTGTTAAACCTTGCGAGGTTACCAAGCCTATGCGTGCACACATTTGTTGTATGGCCGCCATTAATGGGAACGCCAGAATACCAGTCCACAAAGTTGAAAGGCCATAAGCTGCACCTGCTTGCGAGTAGGTAGCAATGCCCGATGGGTCGTCGTCGCTAGCACCAGTTACCAAACCTGGACCTAATTTTTTCCAATTACCAAAAAGTCTTGCAGTTAATGTTTTCTTTTTTGTTGTCATGGTAATTTATTTCAAAGTTAAGCACTAGTTGAACAACTCCGATAAATTAAAATACGATTGACATTTATCTCCTAATTAATCCAAGAAAATTCTCGAATACCTTTGTTAATTCTAGTACGCTTTAAAACTTTCATCTTCAAAAACATCCGCCATTAACAATTGATCATCGCCATTCTCATGCATTTTTTTGAATGCCTTTTCCCAACCTTTTCTGGGCTCTGACTTTGGTTTCAAAATGATATAATCCTTTTCAAGGATGAGTTCAATTTTTTCGCTAATTTTATACTTTTCAAGTATGGCCTTGGAAAGTCGAATGCCTTTTGAGTTGCCTATATTGATTACAGAGAGTTCCATTGGTATTCAATTGTTATTACAAAATGATTACATTTTTATTGATTTTCAAAATTATTTTTTCTATAATTAAATAGATATGCCTCAAAACAATTACTAAACCATAATAAATTTAGCGCCCCTACTTCAGCAATTCCCACAAAATAATACCAGCACATACCGATACATTGAAGGAATGCTTGGTGCCAAATTGGGGAATTTCAACACAGGCATCGCACAAGGCTAGCACATCGTTGTGCACCCCATCTACCTCGTTGCCAAAAATAATGGCCCATTTTTCGTCGGCTTGCAATTTAAAATCTTTGAGCGATACACTGCCCTCGGCCTGTTCAATAGCCATTAGTTGATAGCCCTCGGCTTTGAGTTGTTGACACAAGGCCACTGTGCTTTCTACATGTTCCCAAGCCATGCTGTTTTCGGCTCCCAATGCGGTTTTGTGAATGTCGCGGTGAGGAGGCGTACCTGTGATGCCACACAAATAAATTTTCTCGATACCAAAGCCATCCGAAGTGCGAAAAATACTGCCCACATTATTCAAACTGCGCACATTGTCGAGCACAATGGCAATCGGTTTTTTTTTGAGCTGTTGGTATTGATAAATTGTTAATCGGTTCAGTTGATGTGTAGCTAACTTGCGGAACATTTTGACGGGTGGTATTTTTATAATAATTTTATATATTTACGACTGCTAGAATGGTAAACTATGAGTGCAAAGATAACAGATAATCAAACACCGCTGATGAAGCAATATTTCGGATTTAAACAAAAATATCCGGGTGCCTTACTATTGTTTAGAGTGGGCGATTTTTATGAAACCTTCGGTGAAGATGCCATCTGCGCTTCGCAAATTTTGGGCATTGTGCTCACCAAACGCGGTGCTGGTAGCAGCAGCGAAATTGAGTTGGCAGGCTTTCCTCACCACTCATTGGATACTTATTTACCTAAGTTGGTAAGGGCCGGTCAGCGAGTGGCCATTTGCGATCAACTCGAAGACCCCAAAGCTGCCAAAGGCATTGTAAAAAGAGGCGTTACCGAATTGGTGACCCCTGGTGTTGTTTTCAACGATAAAGTTTTAGACACCCGCACCAATAATTATTTAGCCGCCATTTATTTCAATGGTAACATTGCGGGTTGTTCTTTCTTAGATATTTCAACAGGTGAATTTTTAGTAGCTGAAGGCCCTTTGGATTATATCGATAAATTGCTGAATAGCTTGCGCCCTTCGGAGGTTATTTTAAGTAAGAACCAAGCCAAACAATTCAAAGAATTGACAGGCGAAAAATTTTATCAATTCACCATCGATGATTGGGTATTTCAATTGGATTATACCGAAGAAAAATTATTGTCACACTTTGGCACAACGACCCTCAAAGGTTTTGGTATAAGCCATTTGCCGAATGCTATTATTGCTGCAGGTAGCTCCTTGTATTACCTCGAGCACAACCAACAAAGCAATATCAATCACATTAATACCATCAGCCGAATTGATGAAGATAATTATGTGTGGTTCGATCAATTTACCATTCGCAATTTAGAGATCCTCTACCCTACCTACCAAGGTGGCAAATGTTTGGTCGATGTGCTTGATAGAACATTGACCCCTATGGGCAGTCGCATGCTCAAAAAATGGTTGGTATTGCCCTTAAAAGATTTACCAGAAATTAACAACCGCTTAAACACAGTTGAGACTTTAATTCAAAATACAGCGGCCTTTACAGAGATTGCAGCGCAACTTAAACAATGTGGTGACATCGAAAGAATCATTTCTAAAATATCTTTGCTGAGGGCCAATCCGCGCGAGGTATTACAATTGGCAAGGGCTTTAGATTGTGTTAAAAACATCAAACAAATTACCAGTCATTTACCAGGATCAGAAATGCAAATTTTAAATGAGCAACTGAATCCTTGTCAGACTTTGATTGATAAAATTACACGCGAAGTAAAAGTAGATTCTCCTTTGCTCGTTAACAAAGGTGGTGTGATTAACGATGGTGTAGATGCCGAATTGGATGAGTTAAGAGCCTTGGCTTATAGTGGCAAAGATTATTTGGTTGGCATACAAAAACGCGAGACAGAACGCACGGGTATTTCTTCTTTGAAAATTGCTTTCAACAGTGTGTTCGGTTATTATTTAGAAGTTACCAATACCCACAAAGACAAGGTGCCCGAAGATTGGATTCGCAAACAAACCCTCACCAATGCCGAGCGCTACATTACCCAAGAATTAAAAACCTACGAAGAAAAAATATTAACGGCCGAGAGTCGCATTTTTGAAATAGAGAACAGATTGTACAGCGAGCTCTTGCATTTTATGGCGAGCTATATTACAGCAGTGCAATTGAACTCTCAGCTATTGGCGCGTATCGATTGTTTGGTAAGCTTTGCACAAGTATCGCAACAACACAATTACGCTAAGCCAAGCATCAACGATGGCTTCGATTTGAATTTAATTAATTGCCGTCACCCAGTAATCGAACAGCAATTAAAAATTGATGATACTTACATTCCGAATGATATTTCTTTAGACAAAGAGAAACAAAGAATTGTGATACTTACTGGCCCTAACATGAGTGGTAAAAGCGCTGTATTGCGTCAAACTGCTCTGGCTGTGCTGATGGGCCAGATTGGTTGCTTTGTTGCAGCAGAGCGAGCCGAATTTGGTATGGTAGATAGAATCTATACCCGTGTAGGTGCTAGCGATAATATATCGAGTGGCGAGAGTACCTTTATGGTAGAGATGATAGAAACCGCAGGCATTTTGAACAATGTGAGCGAGCGCAGTTTAATTTTATTGGATGAAATTGGTAGAGGCACCAGCACATTCGATGGGGTGTCCTTAGCATGGGCCATAGCCGAGTATTTGGGCAAGCATCCGATGAGTCCTAAGACCATCTTTGCGACCCACTACCACGAGCTGAACGAACTCGAAAAAAATATAGATGGCATTTGCAATTTCCACATCTCGATTAAAGAAACCAAAAACAAAATTTTGTTCTTGCGCAAACTCGTAAAAGGTGGCAGCGAACACAGTTTTGGTATACACGTAGCCAAGATGGCGGGTGTCCCTTTAACAGTAGTGCAAAGGGCCGAGCAAATTTTATCCGAATTAGAAAAAGACCGCTCACAAGTCAGCGGCCGCGAAACTTTAAAAACCATTAAAGTACCCCAATACCAACTCACCATGTTTGGCGTCAGTGATCCTAAAATAGAAGAGCTGCACAGGCAATTAAAAAGCATGGAGGTGAATAGTCTCACACCCATAGATGCGCTTATGAAACTACAAGAATTAAAAAGATTAGTGGACTGAGCCACGTGGTGTGATTGGAATGAAATAGAGATCTCTACCA
>CANMBF010000003.1 GCA_947496065.1 Bacteroidota bacterium | reverse complement strand
TTGCTTTTAAACAAACCCAATATTTTTTCTAAAAAAGTGAATGATTTGCTAGAACAAATTTTTAATATTTTCAAACTGTAGAAAATACCAATATCGGCCATATAAAAAATGATAGTATTTATTTGTAATTCTATTCGATTGAAATAGCTTTTAAATTATTTATATCACGTATTTTCGCGTCATAAAACCTATTTATCCTAAATGAGCATAAAAGTTGACCTAGCTTTCAATCAAAACGAAGACTTAAATAAACAATTGGTATTCGACTTAAAAACACGTTTCAAAAAAGTAATATTGGGTGGAGGCGAAAAAGCTGCAGCTAAACAAAAAGAAAAAGGCAAAATGTTATGCCGCGAGCGCATAGAATATTTGCGTGACAATGATAAACCATTTGTAGAAATTGGCGCATTTACTGGTGAAGGCATGTACAAAGAATATGGCGGATGTCCGAGTGGTGGGGTTGTAGTTGGTATTGGTTACGTGAGCGGTAGACAATGTATGATTGTAGCCAATGATGCAACTGTTAAGGCCGGCGCATGGTTTCCTATAACTGCCAAAAAGAATTTAAGAGCACAAGAAATTGCAATGGAAAACCGATTGCCCATCATTTATTTGGTGGACAGTGCGGGTGTTTTTCTTCCAATGCAAGATGAAATTTTTCCGGACAAAGAGCATTTCGGAAGAATGTTTAGAAACAATGCCATGATGAGCAGTATGGGAATTCCCCAAATTGCTGCAGTGATGGGAAGTTGTGTAGCTGGTGGTGCTTATTTGCCTATCATGAGCGATGAAGCACTTATCGTTGAAGGCACGGGCTCGATATTTTTGGCAGGCAGTTATTTAGTAAAAGCAGCCATAGGCGAAGACATCGACAATGAAACATTAGGAGGCGCCACAACACAAAGTGAAATTAGTGGCGTTATAGATGATAAATTTCCTGATGACAAAAGTTGTTTGGATAGAATAAAATATATCATGGATAAAATTGGCGATTATGAAACGGCTGGTTTTAATAGAGTCGTACCAATGGCACCTGCAAAAAATGAAAAAGAAATTTATGGTATTTTACCTGCCGATCGCGGTAAGACTTATGATTCCATGGAAATAATAGAGCGTTTGGTTGATGGCAGTGAATTTGAACAATATAAAGAAGGATTTGGCAAAAGCATTATTTGTGGCTATGCTAGAATCGATGGCTGGGCAGTTGGAATTGTTGCCAATAACCGTCAATTGGTGAAAAGTAAAAAGGGGGAAATGCAATTTGGTGGAGTTATTTACAGCGACAGTGCCGATAAAGCTGCAAGGTTCATTATGAATTGTAACCAAAAAAAGATCCCTTTGGTATTTTTACAAGACGTTACTGGTTTCATGGTGGGTAGCCGTAGTGAACAAGGAGGCATCATCAAAGATGGCGCTAAAATGGTAAATGCTATGAGCAATAGTACAGTGCCAAAATTCACGATTATTATGGGTAATAGTTTTGGCGCTGGCAATTATGCCATGTGTGGCAAGGCTTACGATCCGCGCTTAATTTATGCATGGCCCGGTTCCAAAATTGCGGTAATGGGTGGTGAACAAGCCGCTAAAACGCTACTTCAAATTGAAAAGGCCAGTTTAATTGCCAAAGGCGAAGTAATTACGCCCGAAGCTGAAAAAGCATTGCTCGATAAAATTACCGATCGTTATAATACACAAATGAGTCCTTATTACGCTGCAGCTCGACTATGGGTAGATGGCATCATCGATCCATTAGAAACCCGCACTGTTATTAGCGAAGGGATTAGTATGGCCAACCATGCGCCGGTAAAAAGATTTAATGTTGGTGTTATACAGACATAGTTATTGGTTATTGAAACAACGTATTTTCCTCTTTAACAATTATCAATTTACTATTCATTTTAATGGTTCATTTAGGGGTATAGAAAATAATTTTTCAATGAGTTATTGCACCTAAAATAAATAAATATAAATATCACAAACTTCTGTTTTACAGTTATTTATAATTCATTTTTTTTGAATTAGGTCTTTATACATAGTCCTAAAATTTGGCACGCAATATTTTCTATTTTTTTCACTTAAAAATTTGGTTTTTGAATAAGAATACGTTTAAATTTGACTCAAACACATTAAAACTAAACCTAATTTTCTTACTAAAAACTACACTAAAGCTATGAAAAGAGAAGAACAAAGACGTTACAAAATGAGCGATGCTCAATTGGTACAATTGGCGGATAAGCTAAAGGAATGCGCCACCCGCGACCTTGAATACCTGGCAGAGTTTAGCGTATTGCCTGCCACATTAATTGCCTTTCAAACAGCAAGAGATGCTTTTCATAACAGCCCAACCGATGAGGTATTAAGTGAAGATGTAAACATTGCAACCCAAATTCAAAATGTAGAAAAATCTGTTTTGATGCAACAAATTAGACAGATTTCGGAACGTGCACGCATTAAATATGGTGATACAGATTATCGTTTTAGAAAATATGGTGTAGATTTTTTAAGTATTCAAAGAACAGATGAAATAGTAAGGACTGGTAGAAGGGTGCAAAAAGTGGCCACAGAGCAGCTTCCCGAATTATGTACTGAAGGTATTAGCCAGGCGATGCTCGATACCTTAGGCATATTGAATAACAACTTAGATGCGTTAATTGACAGTCAACTCGACACCATAAAAAACAGAGACATTGCAGTAGACTTGCGAATCATGAATGGCAACGCACTCTATTCAATGATGGTAACGATTGCTGCGAAAGGTATCTTGTGCTGGCTAGACATTAGCGAGAAACGGTATAATGATTATATACTATCGGAGAACCATACGATTGATGGTCATATTATTGATGGCAATATTGCTTCCAAAGCCATTATAAATATTAGTGTTAGAGGCGAAGTTTGAGGTGAAGTAGGAGAAGCTGTTTCAAAGGTTCAATAAGGTTCAAAGGTTCAAAAAGTTGTTACTAAATATAATGTAACCATTTAAACATAAAAAAATACGCTGATGCAATAAACCAATAGAAATAACCATATATTTGATAGATATGAAAAATAAAATATACACTATCGGCATTTTGATATTTGTCGCAACAGCAATGATTATCTCTTGTAATTTGACAAACAAGAAGACCGAAGCAGCAAATTTAGCAACAGTTAAAATTGGCACACAAAACTGGACAGTCAATAATCTCAGCACATGCTATTACAGAAATGGAGATTCTATACCTCAGGTGCAGGATACTACTGCTTGGGAAAATTTAACTACAGGTGCATGGTGTTATTACAATAACAATAAGGATAATGATACTGTTTATGGGAAATTGTACAATTATTATGCTGTAATTGATTCACGGGGTTTGGCACCACTGGGCTTTCATATTCCAAGTGATGGTGAGTGGACAATATTAACTGATTTTTTAGGTGGTGAGAAAGAAGCAGGCACAAAAATGAAAACGACTAGTGGCTGGGAAAACGATAGTTTAAAAAATGGGAATGGAAACAATTCAAGTGGATTTGCAGGAATACCTGCAGGCTTTAGAAAATATAGTGGTTCATTTTTAAAGATTGGACTCACTGGAATTTGGTGGAGTAAAACTGAAGGAAATTCTAATTATTCATGGTCTCGTATCGTTATCAATGCCAATGGTTTAGTGAACAGACATGGAGATTGTAAAAAAAATGCGGGGTTGTCTGTACGTTGTCTTAAAGATTAATTTGAGCTTCATAAGTTCTCTTTTTATTTCGATATAAATCTGTCATTGTGTTTAAATGATTTACGAATAACGTTGAACCTATGGAACCTTTTGAACAACAAATAACAAACCTGCAGCCTTTCCGAAGAAAAACTGCAGGAATATTTTAAGGTTAAATATGATATTATCTTACTGCAACACAATAGCCGCCGTATTGAACACGAAGCCACACTTTAAACATGTCTTCGTTTTCTAGTAAATCTTGAGCATATTTTTGAACCATCAACTCCTGATATTCCTGAGGTCTAACCTTACGGAAGCTGCCATTATCCAAAAATCCGATAATAGAGCCAGAACCTGTTCCATTGAACAGATATACAGGCAATCCTTTTCTGTCGTTTTTTAAGTCAATCACGGGGGTTTCAACAGCTGCTGTTTGAGTCAATTTCGCAGGTTCAGGCTGAGTGGAATTAATCAGCGCTGTTCTATAATTTCTCCAGCCAAAAAAACTAAAACTGTTTTCACAGAGCTGTCTTTATTATAATAGATCCATTCCCCTTCTTTCTTATCATTTTTATATTGCCCGGTAGCATTCAATTGGGCAGTTTTATAATAGTAGAAACAAACCCCCGATTTTAAGTTCAAGCTATATTTTATTTTACTCGACAACACTCCACTGTCAAAATAAGTCAACCATTCACCTTCCTTATTTTTATTTTTAATTAGACCTTGTGTGCATTTGTTGCCATTGATAAAATAATACACCACCTTGCCTTCTGTTTTTGATTTAGGCAAAAGTGTTCTTCTAGTAGCAGTTGAAAGAGTATCAACCAACTTAATTTGTGAAGGGTCAAGCCTAAGTGTATCGTTAATATAAAAATCATAATCAGCAGTACTTATGGCCTTTTGAGCGCTTATCAAATTGGCTTGAAACATCAATACCAATAGTGCAGTTCCGAAGAAATGTTTAAGTGATAGACCAGAAGAAATTACAATCACAACCCTAATTTTTGAATTTAGCAACCAATGGAATCACCCGGCCGCGACCATATGCCTTGCTTGATACACGGAGGATTGGCGGCGCCTGAAAACGCTTGTATTCATTGTTGTTTACCATTTTAATACTGCGCTCAACTGTCTCCCTTTCAAAACCACTCGCCACAATTTCATTGACACTTAATTGTTCCTCTATATAGGCTTTTAAAATTGCATCCAATATTTCGTAGGGTGGCAAACTATCACTGTCCTTTTGGTCGGGCCGCAATTCGGCACTTGGCGCCTTTCGGAGAATAGTGGTTGGAATCAAAATTTCTTTAATATTAATTCTATCGGCCAATGCAAAAACATCTGTTTTATAAACATCTCCTATTACACTAATGCTTCCGCACATATCGCCATATAATGTTGTATAGCCTACAGACATTTCGCTTTTGTTGCTTGTATTGACAAGAATAGCACCAAACTTATTGCTATAAGCCATTAGCAAAACAGCACGGCTGCGGGCTTGGATATTTTCTTCGGCCACATTAAATGGCGAATCTTTAAATAGAGGTTCCAATGCAGCATCAAAACATTCAAAAATATTTTTAATTGGTAAAATATAATGCGGATTGTTTAAATTTTGTGAGAGCATTATCGCATCATTCACGCTTCCTTCGCTACTAAATTGTGAAGGCATTAAAATAGCAGTTACATTTTCACCGCCAATGGCTTCGCTTAATAAGGCTTGTACTACGGCTGAATCGATACCGCCTGAAGAACCCAATACTGCCTTGGTAAATCCCATTTTTGAAAAGTAATCGCGAAGGCCAAATACCAATGCTTTGTGCAATTTGTTCAATGCGTTCCTTTTCTTCAAATAAAGATTCTTTTGTTTATCATTAAAATCAACATAGGCCAATTCTTCCTCAAAAGATTTTAATTGTTTTGCAATGCTACCATTGGCATTAATAAACAAAGAATTACCATCAAAAATTAAATCTGTATGGGCCCCTACTTGGTTTACATATACCAATGGGAGTTTAAAATTGACCGCTTGATTTCGCAATATTTCATACCTTGTTTTTTCCTTATCTGCGTTGAATGGTGATGCCGAAATATTAAGGATTAATTGAGGATTAAATGCACTTAAATTTTTTAAGGGATCTTGGGTATAACTAAAGAAATCCATTTCATCCCACAGATCTTCACAAATTGTAATGGCCGTATTTATACCATTAATATTAACGGTTCTAAAATTCTCATTACTTTGAAAATACCTGGCTTCGCTAAACACATCGTAGGTTGGTAACAGCGTTTTAAAGATTGAATCGACAAGTTCACCATTACTTAGAATACAAGCCGCATTATAGAGCCTTCTTCCCTTGGCATGTGTATTCACAACAGGGCAACCAACAACGGCCGTAATACCAGTGGTGGCTTTGGCAATTTCATCCAATGCATCTTTACAATGTTGAATAAAATGAGGGTAATCTAGTAAATCATCCGGAGGGTAACCACAAACAGCCAATTCACTAAAAACAATCAAGCCAGCATCATTGTCACGGGCTTGTTCTATAGCCTTAATAATTTTAGCAGTGTTACCTGCAAAATCACCGATTGTATAATTAAGTTGGGCAAGAGCGATTTTCATACGCCCTACAAAGAACGTGGTTTAAAAGAAAAAACCCAACTCTAAACCCATAACATTGTTAATCATTTTCGACTTTTTATCATTTAAGATATCACTAAATCCATTATTGAATCTTAGTCCTGCATAAAAACTTGTGTTACCACTCAAATTGTATTCGATGCCTAAACCTAAAATCATTGAAGCACGCAACGCATTGATATTATCTTGGTGTGTATTCAAGTCATATTTATCATTGTCGCTCGCATTGGGAATGTACTTCTCATTAATTGGAAAATCTGAATTTCCAACCCCTTTGGCAGATGTGGTGACTTGATTCCCTATTAAAATACCTGGTGCTATTCCAATCTGACCCCAATAGCGCATACCGTTGTTTTCGTTGGTTCTGAATTTAAAAGTCAATGGGATTTCAATGTATTTTAAACTGTATTTGTAAGTTACATTTTTATAATTACTTGCAGGTGTTGTCAATGAAAATATAGAATCATCTTTCATCTTCATTCTATTAGACATCGAAGTGATATTAATCTCGGGCGTAAAAAAATAATTATCATCTAATTTTATATCGGCCATCACACCAAATGAAAATCCTATACCTGAGCCATTCTTAACAACATTAGAGGTAACGGCTTTTGTCCAATCAATACCAGGAATTATTTTAAATCCTACGCGAAAATCTCTATCGTCTTGTGCCTTGGCGTTTAAAACAAAAAAAGTCAAAAGCGATAATAAAAAAGTTGATTTAATCGTTCTATTCATGATATTATTATTTAATTTGCACAAAAATGACTAAAAAATTTATATTTATCACTAATTCATTTGCATTATTTATCATGCTATTCGTTAGTGGATGTAGCGAAAATCGCCGCGACGTGAATGTTTCAAATATTGAGGTAAAACTTGATATCAAACATTTTGAAACCGACTTGTTTGAAAACAAAATTGTTGATTATGCTACAGCTAAGAAGAAATATGGTTATTTTATCGACGATTACACCCAAGGGATAATAAGTATACCTGGCGATAGTATAACCGCCTTTAATCAATTGATGCAAATGAAAACCAATGCCAACATGCAAAAGGTGTATCAACAAGTAAAAGAAAAGTATCAGAACTTTGCACCTTATGAGCAAGAATTAACGGAAGCTTACAAACACTTTAAATACTTTTTTCCCAACGAACCTATCCCAAGCATCGTTACATTTACAAGTAATTTTAGCTTTTATTTAAATCCTGTTGGCGAAGGTTATATCGGCATTGGACTGGACATGCATATGGGGGCCGATTATAAAATATATGACTATGTTAACATTGAAAAATACTGGCGTAAAATACTGACCCCACAAACCATTGTCACCAATCATATGATGGCACATGCTAACGACATGTTTGCGGGCACCAACCTGCGCACTAGCCTTGCAGATGAGATGATTTACTATGGCAAACTTTTGTATTTTTTAGATGCCACTGTTCCAAAGGTAGCCGATGAAGTGAAAATTGGCATGACCAAGGCTGAATTTGATTGGTGCACGAAAGAAGAGAAATCTATATGGGCATTTCTAGTAAAAGAAAAATACCTCTATGAAACTGAAAGTAAAAAATACGAAAAATTAATTACCGAAGGTCCAAAAACCATTTTAAGTGGTGTGCCCGATGAAGCACCTGCCATGCTTGGCAGATATACGGGTTGGATGATTGTTAGAAAATACATGGCAGAAAACCCTGATATTACACTTCCCGAATTAATGAACGATCGCAATGCCAAAGGCATTTTGCAAAGCAGTGGGTATAAACCAGAATAGGTAGTATAAAATGTTCGGCATTTATTTTGAACAATCTGTAAAAGTTCGTCAATATGCAACCCAATAGACCCGATTCTAATTTATTAAAAATTGCTATTATTGGACTATGTATTGAATCACAAAAGACCAATCCTTGAGGTTAATAATTCGTCCAAAAACAAAGCAATCTTTTAGTTGAATATTTAAAAAAATGTTTTATGTTTGACATTAGAATGAACTGTTTAAAACAAGGTTTAATTGGGACTTGTCTTTTCGCGTGTAGCAGCCTATTGGGGCAAAGCGAAGGCCATTTTGACTTTATTCCTAAATGGGAAAAAGGCGAAAAATATGTCTACCAATTAGCGGAAACAAAGTATAAACAAAATCCTTACGGGCAGTTTCTATACATCCAATATGACACCAGTTACATTATTTTCAATGTTACTGACAAGACGGATAGCAGCACCTTAATTAATCTTAATTATGCCAAAGGTTATTACAATGGCATTCCAACTAAGGATGTAATGAATGTGCCAGATTTATTACAAACCGAAACCTATCAATTGGTTTTTGACAACAAAGGTGAGTTTATTGAATTATCGAATTGGGAGGATTTTGCGAAAATCCTGATTAATAATTTAAAAGTTGAATACAAGAACAATTTGCTTGATTCCAATACATTGAAATACTATTATGTTTACTATCACAGCCAAGAAAATGTAGAAAAAACAGTTCTTCCACGTGTATTAGACTTGACCGACCTATATGGCAAAACCTATTCATTGGAAACTGATTATACCATTGCTAAAGAAATCATCAATCCATTTGGCAGACAGAATCTTATGAAATCTGGCACATTCAGAGCTTTTAAAGATACTAAAATTAGAAACTCCGTTTTTTTTAATGGAGAGATTAAAACCAATTATGAGGACAACGAAACATTGCAGGAAGACTATTATGCTTTTATAAATTCTGCGCGCCCTGAACAGTTTGACGAAGGCGCCCCTTACATTTATATTACCGATGCTTACCAATATCAATTCGGAAGCATTAATAATTACATCATGCAATACAACACCACCCATACAGTATATCTTGGTAATGATAAGCAAGGATTGGACCGTTGCTACCGTCTAGTAAGTGTCAATTAACAACGCATGGCTCAAAACAAAACAATTGGTTTTGCATTCGCTTTTGTTGCGGCACTTTTAATATTTTTATTTTTACAGCGTCAAGGCATCGAAGGGGGCCAAGACAGTTGGCAACATTTCTTAATTTCCAAATATGCGTTAAAATATCCTGAACTTTTGCTCGACCAATGGAACAAACCTGTGTTTACATGGTTTACCGTTTTTGTGTGCCAAGCGGGCATGGATGCCATGATCATTTTCAATATTTTTTGTTCACTCATCAGCGGCTTGTTAATTAGTTTAGCTTTGCAAAAAAATCAAATAAAAAACGCTTGGTTAGCCATTCCTTTTTTAGCTTTTTGTCCTATTATGTTTGGTAATACCATTTCTTGTTTAACCGAACCTTTAAATGTTTTATTGCTAAGTTTGTTTTTTTATTTATGGTTTTGCAAACACTTCAAATCGGCAGTAGCTTTGGCTTCAATTTTACCTTTCGTGCGCACCGAAGGCTTTGTAATTTGTGGAGCTATTTTCCTAATTATACTTTACCATCGACAATATAAATTACTTTTTTGGCTTTTGATTGGCAGTGTTATCATGAACGTTGCAGGATTTGCAGTAACAGGCAAACCTTTTTGGATCATTACAGAGAATCCTTATTTAAAATTTGAACAGGAAGGACAATTTGATCCTGGCACAGGAGAATTACTTTATTATATTAAACAAGCCCGGGCATTATTTGGCTTGCCGTTACTCATTTTAACACTTACAGCGCATCTCATATTTATTATTGGATTAAGAAGAAAAGCGACCCTTCAGAGGTACCCGGATTTGGCACTTACACTCTTAATTTTCTGGTTTTATTTGATGGCCCATACAACAATTTATTACTTCGGTATTTTAGGTAGTCATGGCCTAGTAAGAGTTATGGCTGTGATTGCTCCATGTTTAGCAATTATGGGGGTTTATGGGTTTAATTACATTTATGAAGCGTTGCCCACTTTTAAATTTAAAGCCGTGGTTTTAAGTGCCATTATTACAATTGCAGTTTTACATGTTGGTTATAAAGAAAACCATTACGCAAAACCTTATCACCCCAAGGAGTCAAGCGTTAAAAAAGATATTAGCTTGACCAATTTTGAATCGGCAAGTACTTGGCTCCAACAAAATAATTTATTAACAAGAACCATCATCCATCAGCTACCTGCCTTAAATGTACTGATGAACAAAGACCCATACGACCCACAATCTAGCTATTATATATGGAGTATCAACAAGCCTGACGATTGGGCTGAAAAAGGTGTGATTGTGGTTTGGGACGGCTTCTACAGCGCACGCGAAGGCAATATGCCACTTGAATGGTTAATGAAAAATCCAAATTACCGATTAATTCATAGCATTAATGGTTTTGAAAGACCAACAGACTACCCTACTATCTATGATATTAGAATCTTTGAAAAGGTAAATAAGTAAGTGGAAATGTTAAACCATTTTATTCTTTAACACATTTTCAAGCTGCATATCATCAGGTGTCAAAACAATTTTTTCGCCCGACCTTAAGACTAAAAGCATATGGTTTTTATTTTGTGTGGCATACCAAGTCATGGCACCTAACTGATGGTTGCGAAACTTGCCATAGTAACCGAATAAACCACCAACACCAAAGGTTCTATAGGTGCCCTTTAAATCTTCTTTTGTGATTGATTTAACATCTGAAATTTCACTCAAAAGTATCTGTCTCGACTTTACTGTTTTATTAATCGTTAATGTTGCTTCATCAAGTTGATATAAACGCGGACTAAGTAAATAACAAACAAGGATTATAACAATTAAAAATAATATAACAGCACAGTTAATTATAACCGTTGTTAAATCTGTTGCTGTAATTAGATCACGTAAATTTTGTTGTGCGATAAATGCAAACAAAACAATTACAAGTAAAGTAACAATTTTTACAGTGTTGTCTTTAGACGCTTGATATGTCATCATTGATTCATTCGCTTAATTGCAATTCTTATTAATAAATTGGGATTATAAATCGCAATTGAACTAAAATATTTCTGCAAACAAATTTTGGACCTTTTCAAAGCCATAAAATTTACCGCCATAATTTTCAACCCACTGAATCCCTTTACTTGCATTAGTTACGAATACTTCATCGGCCATTAATAAAGCCTCTTCAGTAATTTCTTCTTGGAACAAGGGCTTATTAAGGGCTTTACATTTAGCAATAATATGTTGGCGCATCACGCCATCCAAACAGTATTCTCCTAAGGATGGTGTTATAATTTCATCATCTCTGAAAATAAAAATATTGGCATTGTGTGCTTCACAAATACGATTGCTTTCGTTATACAAAACAACTGAGTCGCATCCTTGTTCCTGAGCGGCAATACCTGCCATTACATAATTGATGGCAGATAATGGTTTAAAAAAGCTCACGAAATTTGATGCCTTTAAAATTTGGCCGTAAGAACCAAGTGTAAGGCCTTTATCGTTCAATCGATACACACCATTGTCTTCAGAAAGTTCGATTATAAAACTTCCTTTGTTTGAAATTGGCGCATAAAAGCCTTGTGAATCGCGATAAAAAGTAATGCGACAGCGGGCATTCACAAAACCATTTTTAAGACAAAGCAAATTGAGTTGTTCTACAAAAAAGTTTTGCGACCACTTTTCGTTTAATTGAATTTTAAAAAGTTTAGCGGCCCGGGCAATCCGGTTAAAATGAAGATTAAAGTGTTGAGGGACCCTATTGATGATTTTAATACTTTCAAAAAAACCATCTCCATATTTGTAAATACGGCTATGCGACGAGAAGATTTTATCGTCGGCATCAGTCAATAGACCATTGAAACTAATCAACATGGTTGCAATTTAGTATTTTTTTTAAAAGAAAAACAACACCCGAAAAATTATTCCGACCGTTTTAGTACAAAATGTTTTTCTTTTTCATTGAAGATCAAGTCGTGCATTGACAGTATTTCAATATCAAAAACACGCGTAGTATCTAGCTTTTTATATTTTAAATACAATTGGTGATTGCTGTATTGCCAGGTTCCATCCATTATTTTATGGGCCTCATTAATTTCATAATGGAAGGTACTATCAGCATTTAAATCCAAAAAATCTGTCTCAACAATTGAGAACATTACTGAATCATTGGCTGTAACAGAAACAAATTGCCATTTACCAACGGCCATTGAGCGCTCTGACTGGTAGCTGCAAGCACCCCATAAGAAGCAGGCTAGGCTTAAAAAAATACTTTTATTTCCTTTTATCAATTTCATCTCGTATTTGTGCAGCCTTCATGTAATCTTCATTGTTAAGCGCTAAATCAAGTAAACGTTCTAATTCTTCTACGGTTTTATTTTTAAATAAATCGAACTCTTCTTTTGGCTTTTGCGATGGAACATCTGGTTTTCCCCTTCCCGGCTTTTCAATGGCTTGGTCGTCGATAGATATGCCTGCTGCGTCTAAAATTTCCTCGGTGGTATAAATTGGACAATCGAATCTCACTGCCAAGGCAATTGCATCGCTTGTTCTGCTATCTATTTCTTGGATAATTCCATTGCTTTCACAAATTAACAAGGAATAAAACACACCTTCTTTAAGTTGATGTATAAAAACTTCTTTAATTTGAATATCAAATTTTTTAGCAAAGGATAAAAACAAATCATGGGTTAATGGTCGTCCTGTATTGATGCCTTCAATTTGAATGGCAATGGCTTGGGCTTCGTATTGTCCAACGATAATAGGAATCTTCCGTTCACCCTCTTGCTCAGCCAAAATAAGGCTATAAGAACCTTGCATTTGACTAGGCGCTATGCCGTATATATCAACTTGAATTTTATGCAAAATGAACTAGTTTTGAGCTGCTTTGGCCGCTGCTATTAACTGAGGTAATATTTCGAATGCATCGCCAACAATACCATAATCGGCCGCTTTGAAAAAAGGTGCTTCTGGATCCTTATTGATTACAACAATTACTTTGCTGCTGCTAACTCCCGCCAGGTGCTGTATTGCACCCGAAATACCGATAGCAATGTATAAATTCGGTTTAATGGTAATACCAGTCTGTCCAACGTGTTCACTGTGCGGACGCCATTCCATATCGCTCACTGGCTTCGAACAAGCGGTTGCAGCGCCTAATAATCCTGCTAACTCTTCTACCATGCCCCAATTTTCTGGGCCCTTCATTCCACGTCCAGCTGAAACAACAATCTCCGCTTCTGTCAATGGAATTTTACCTACAGCTTTATTAGAGGCCGTGATGGTGGTTAATTTAACAGTTTCAGTAAAAGATGTTTTTTCAATTGATATAGAAACTAGCTTTTCTTTTAATTCAATACTATTAGGGGTAATTGCTACAATTTTATGGTCTCTGCTCAATTGAACATGGGCGAAGCCTTTACCAGAAAACACACCACGCTTCACGACAAACCCATTGCTGGTATCAGGCAATGCTACCACATTGGTTGCAAGCGATGCCTTCATTAATACAGAAACCCTTGGTGCGAGTGATTTACCTTCATATGTATTCGCCATAATTAAGGTCTTAATACCATTTAAATTGGCGGCAATAGCTTGGCTATAATTTTGTGCATCAAAGGCCGTTAAACCTTCAACGATTTTAAGTTTTGTAACACCATACTTTGCTAATTTATCAGCTTCCCCATCTTTTGGTGAACCGATGCAAATAGCGGTTACACCATCTGTGCTTATTTGAGATGCGTATGAAGCGGCCTCTAATACTGATTTTTTAAAAATACCTTCTGAGTTTTCTGCGTATATACCTGTCATTATCTTCTTTGTTTTATATTACTTTGGCTTCGTTTTTTAATGCATCTATTAATTGTGCTGCGTTTTGCGCGTCAAATAATTTAACGGCTTGCTTTGCAATTGGATTTTCAAAGGCATTGTATTGTCCAAAACCGTCCACTGCAATTGGTTCAACTACTGTTAATGGCTTAGTACGCGCAGCCATGATACCTTTCATATTTGGAATACGCGGCTCACACAAATCTTTTTGAGCGCTTGCTACAACTGGCAATACTGCTTCAATGGTTTCGCGACCGCCATCAATATCCCTTTCGAAATGGGCTTTGCCATCTACTACATCCATTTTAGTACAAACGTTCACCGAAGGCCAGTTCAATAAAGCACCTAACAAACCACAAACTTGACCACCATTGTAATCAATACTTTCTCTACCAGTAAGTACCATTTCATATCCGCCTTGCTGGGCGATGGCTGCTAATTGTTCTGCTACAAACTGACCATCGATTGGATTTGCATTAATTCTGATGGCATCATTCGCACCAATGGCCAATGCTTTTCTAATAACCGCATCTGTATAGGCTAATCCAACGGTAGCTACTGTCACTGAACCACCCAATTTTTCGGTAATTTCCAATGCTTTGGTCAATGACAATTCATCGTAGGGGTTAATAATAAACTGAACACCTGCTGTATTAAATTTGGTGTTATTGTCTGTAAATGTAATTTTGGTAGTTGTATCTGGAACTACACTCATGCACACTAAAATTTTCATGTTAATTGATTGTTGCAAAATTAAGCATAAAAAGTGCGAAGAAAAAAGGAGTTTTGCATAGAAAATAAACAAATAAACATTTCTTTTAATGCAACGCCTAAAAATACTCCAAGATTGGTCAGAGAAATCGCCGAACGACCCCTTTTTACATTTTGGTATTGCGATGGAATATCTATCCTCCGAGACGCTTGATATGGCGCTAGAAAAAATGGAGTACATCGCAGAAAACTTTCCAGATTATTTGGCTAATTATTACCAATTAGCTAAGCTCTACGAAGCAAGGAATGATGAGGCTAAGGCGATTATCATTTATGAAAAAGGAATTGAATTAGCACAATTACAAGGCGATAAAAAAACAGCTGGAGAATTGCGCAGTGCATTTGAAGAACTTACTTTTTAAAAAAATATTAATGATTACCAAAAATCCTGATTTCGAAAAAAACATTAGAGAAAAATTAGAAAAACAATTTTTCATGCACCACATTGGATTCAATTTAACAAAAATTGAACCTGGTTATGTTGAAGGAGAATTAATTTTAGAGGAGAAACACCAACAACAATTTAGCTATACCCATGGAGGTGTTACCGCAACTGTGGCCGATTTGGTAATGGGTTTTGCCGCCTACTCACTGGTTTCGCCCAATGAAGGCACAGTGACTTCGGATTTAAAAATTTCGTATTTAAGACCCGGCTCTGGTGCTAAAGTAATTGGCAGAGGCAAAGTGATTAAAGCAGGTAACCTGTTGTATTTTTGTGAAGCCGATGTGATTTGTATATCAGAAACTGGCGAAGAAACATTAATTGCTAGAGGCTATGCGACTATGTGTGTAGTTAAGGCCAACACTCACTAGTGATTAAAAATTATAATTAAGACCAACGAAAATTTTTGCCAAAGCATTGCTTGCAATATTCGTTTCTGATTTCGATCTAAAAGCCGTAATTGGTCTTATTTGAAAATCCAGAGTGAATTTATTCTTCAAAGGCATGCTATAACCTACTGCACAATATGGGAGAACTTTATTAATTGGCGTTGCACGACTTGAAGACACAATCCGTCCCGCTTGAATACCAGCTTCGGCATAAAATCCTTTATTAAGTTTACTAAAATGTAAGAAAGTCATGGCACCCATGGCATCAAAATTACCTATGGGATAAACGTGTTGGTTGTAATTTAATTCAGCACCAACTGACACCAACTGACTAATTGCATAACGACCTCTTACACCCATACAATAGGATACAGTGTTATAGCTACTCATTCCAGTATTTATATAAAGTCCAACACTTTTTCTTGGAACACTTTTAAATTCCGTTGCACGCAATTGAACGCAATAACTAAAAATAAAAAAGAATAGCACACCTAACTTTATGTCTTGTTTCATTTATCAAATATACAACTATAAATAGGATTAAACTACATTTTTTTAGGCCTCTCCACTACGAAAATCACAGATAGAAAGGCTAATAAGGCGCAAATGATGAAGGCGGCTCTAAAGTTTTGTACCTGGTTTTTGTATAAAAGTCCACATACAGAAGACCCTAGAATAATGCCAATTTCCAAGAATATAAACAAGGTTCCAACAGCTTTCCCTTTCTTACCTACCTCTGCTAAATCAACCGTCCATGCAAAGAGCGAAGGCGATAACAAACCGAAACCTACACCAAAAAAAACCGATGACAACACATATAAAGTGGTGCCTTCTGTAAATGCTAAAATCAGCATACTTAAACCCAATGCAATTGCACCATATAATGCAATTTTCTTCCTGCCGTATTGGTCGCTCCAACGCCCTGCTAAAAAGCGAATAATCAATGACGATAAAATATAAATGGCCATGTAGGCGCCTTTATTAGCAATGCCCACATGGTGGGTAAAGTCGGCAATCAATGCCAATATTCCACCAGATGAAAATGCTGTGAGTAACAATACAAGCCCAGGAATAAATACGCGTTTTTCGAACAATTCATCTTTTTTTAGTTTTAGCATACTCAACTTGAACTTCTGCTTTACCACACTCTGCTCTTTCAAAGTCATAAAAATCAAGAGTGATATAAATCCGAGTAGTGATGCAATTTGAAACATGGCGTTAATTCCGAACATTTCTGTGCATTTGCTACCAATCACCCAACCAATCGCATTGCCAATATTATTGCAGATGCCAACAATTCCCATAGCCTCTCCTCTTTTTGATAATGGCACAACATCATCTGCATAAGCCGTAAAGCCTGTCGGGGTAAACCCTGCGCAGATGCCATGAAACCCACGATTAACAAAAAATAAAAAAGCAAAGGGAATAAAAATGTAAAAAAAGCAAGCCAAAGTAGTTACCAATGCACCTATGCACATCACCCAAACACGACCAATATGATCGGATAATTTACCACTGTAAGGGCGACCAATTAAAGCGATAATAGCAAAAGATGGAATGATCAACCATGTGTATGTCTTGCCTCCTATGCTTTCGAGCAAGACTGGCAAATCGGGAATTACCATTGTAAAACTGCTGAAAAATATCAGGCAGCCAATGCACAATTTCCAAAATTGAATGGGATAAGCTTTAAAAATACGCAAGGGTCAATTAGTTGGTCGCAAATTTACTCATATCCTTACCTAAAAAATATAAGGTATTGAAAACGTTAATCAACAGAAGTGAGATAAAATAGACTTCAATGCATCAATCGTCCAATTTTAGAACAGCCATGAAGGCAGACTGAGGAATCTCAACATTACCTACTTGACGCATCCGTTTTTTACCTTCCTTTTGTTTTTCAAGTAATTTACGTTTACGACTAATATCACCACCATAACATTTGGCAGTTACGTCTTTTCTCAAAGCACTTAGTGATTCTCTAGCAATAATCTTTGCACCGATAGATGCTTGAATAGCGATATCAAATTGTTGACGAGGAATTAATTCTCTCAACTTTTTACAGATTTTTTTACCAAGGTCGTAAGCTCTATCTCTGTGGATTATCGAGGACAAAGCATCAACAGGGTCTTTGTTCAGCATGATGTCCATTTTCACTAGGTGAGATAATTTATAACCAGTTGGCGCATAATCGAATGATGCGTAGCCACGACTGATGGATTTTAATTTATCGTAGAAATCAAATACAACTTCTGCCAATGGCATTTCAAATGTCAATTCAACTCTATTAGTCGTCAGGTACACTTGGTTTTTAATCATGCCTCTTTTGTCCATACAAAGTGCAATCACATTTCCAACATATTCGGAAGCAGTAATAATGGTTGCATTAATATAAGGCTCTTCAACATAATCGATGGTGCTAGGATCGGGTAAATCACTTGGATTGTTTACCTCTAACATTTCGCCTTTGGTGGTATAAGCCTTATAAGACACGTTCGGAACTGTTGTAATAACAGTCATACCAAACTCACGCTCTAGACGTTCTTGGATGATTTCCATGTGCAACATACCAAGGAATCCGCAACGGAAACCAAAACCTAATGCTGCAGAACTTTCTGGCTCAAAAACGAGTGATGCATCATTCAATTGAAGTTTAGACATGCTATCGCGAAGTTCTTCGTAATCCTCTGTATCAACTGGATAAATACCTGCAAAAACCATTGGCTTAACATCTTCAAAACCTTTAATTGCTTCGGCCGTTGGATTGACAAAGCTTGTAATTGTATCTCCTACTTTAACTTCTTTGGCTTGTTTTATACCTGTAATGATATAACCAACATCGCCCGCTAATACTTCCTGACGGGGTTCCATTTCAAGGCGCAAAACACCTACTTCATCGGCCCCATATTCCTTGTCGGTATTCATGAATTTTACGATTTCACCTTTAGACATTTTACCATCCAATACTTTGTAATAGGCAATAATACCTCTGAATGAGTTAAACACTGAATCAAAAATGAGGGCCTTTAGTGGTGCATTGATATTACCTTTTGGATGCGGTACACGTTCAACGATGGCTCTTAAAATATCGTATACACCCATTCCAGTCTTGCCACTTGCTGCAATGATTTTATCGCGCTCACAACCTATTAAATCTACAATTTGATCTTTAACCTCTTCGGGCATAGCACCAGGCAGATCCATTTTATTGAGAATTGGTATAATTTCTAGATTATGCTCAATGGCAAGATAGAGATTACTGATTGTTTGCGCTTGAATACCCTGAGAAGCGTCTACAATTAACAAGGCCCCTTCACAAGCAGCAATGCTTCTACTCACTTCATAGCTAAAATCAACGTGACCAGGCGTATCAATCAGATTAAGTACATAAGATTGATTATCTAAAGCGTAATTCATCTGAATTGCGTGACTTTTAATAGTAATTCCCCTTTCTCTTTCAAGGTCCATGTTATCCAATACCTGCGCCATCATGTCTCGTTTCGAAACAGTTCCGGTATATTCAAGCAAACGGTCTGCTAGTGTGCTCTTACCATGATCGATATGGGCGATAATACAAAAATTCCTAAGGTGTTGCATAAAAAGTGTGCAAAGGTAAGGATTTGCAAATGGAAATTTAAATTAAATAGGCCATGGAAATATATAATTTAATTTAAAATTTACGGTAAAATAATAATAATTAATGAACATTGAAAATCGCAAAAACCCATGAAATTGGTTAAATTCTTCTATGCTTCAAAAAAAAAATATATTTTTTTTTGATTTGTTCTACTTCATTTAAAAGCATTTAAAAAACTAATAAAATTAATAATTGAATAAAATTAATTACTTTAAAAAATGTCATTTTTTAAATTTTAGCTTTTTTTTTTGAATTAATCTTTTATTTTTGCATCAAACTATTTACTATGAGATACATTATAACTAACACTTCTGAGAAGAAGGGTAAGGTTGATGAGATTACACGCCTTATCGACAATTCAATCAAAGGACAAAAAAAATTACAGTCTAGATTGAAAACCAAAAAAACACTTATTCTCAAGCAAAAAGAAATTATTAACTTTTACAAGCAAAGAGAAAAAGAAGACACGACCATTAAGAATAAGTTCCGCAAACTTTTTAAAGACTATTATATTAAAGCGGCGATTTCAGATCAATAAGGGCTAATTGATTATAGCTCATTATCAGGTTCTTAAATAATATTTAGCTGCAATTAATTTATTTTCAAGTTTTTATTTTAATTTTGTTATCACAGATTTATAACCATTTATATTCTGAAATACAAATAAAATGGAATCAAACAAACCAATTATAAAATCAATTAAGATGTTCGACGAGTATATTGTAGAGGTACAATATAACGATAATGTATTGGTAGCAAAGAAAGATGTGGCGTCAATTTATGAACTATTAGATGCCGTAACCGAAGACCGAAAATACGCTAAATTATTAATTATTGGCCATAACACAATTATTACCGAAGACGCCAGAATTGAGGTTATAAATGAAAATAAAAGGCGGAAGGATTCAATTTTGGCAGAAGCTATTATTGTAAAATCAATTGGTCAAAAAATATTAACAAACATCTATATTAAATTTATAAATATTCATTACCCAACGCAATGTTTCTATGTTCAAGATAAAGCACTGATTTGGTTATCAAAACATATTAAAGTAACAAGTGCCTTAAAATGAGGTCTAGAAAATTAAGATAAATAGCCATTAGAGAATAAATATTTTAAATTTGAAAACGTTGTGTAAACAAATAAAAATTGACAACAAATAAAACTGAAAGTAAATAAAATTCGTTAAGATTTAATAATTCAAAGAATAATTGAAAGGACTCCAAAAGCTATTTTTGGGGTCTTTTTTTTTATCAAGTAATTATAGGTATTTCAAATCTTAGAATATTAAAATCTAGAACTAAGTCATTTGAATTAAAACTATTTGAGTATTTTTACACTTTTCACCATTTATTATCGATAAATGAGCATTTATACTTAGATTTAACTACTCATAACTAATTGATTTAATATCTTTTAATAAGTTTTTGCAAGTTTTTTACTTATTTTTTTAATGTAGTATAAAAGTACTATGTTATATTTGTGTTGTCTTAAAGAATTAAAACGCCTTTAAGATTAAAACTAATAACTACAAAACATACTATGAAACGAATTTTTAATCTCGTGGCTTTGTTTGCTATATGCAACATTGCTATTTCACAAACCCAAAAAACTTATCATTTCAGCAACCCGTCCAAATCGGGTTCTACTTACACATTTTTAAGTGTTGCCCCTGGCATTAACGCCATCGTTACAGTGACCGCTTCGAAAAATGCAACTGTCGACGTTATGGATGATTCCTCTGTCTATAAATATGCTTGGCAGCCTAATATCAGATATTCAAATGCTACTTCGGGTGCAAACGACAGTAGTTATGTAGAATTCAAAATAGACTTTATTAATAGTTCAAGTAAAGCCGCTGAGGTTCAAAGTTCAGTTGCAATGACCATTGTTGATTGTGATGGCCCAGGCAATAGCAATACCTTCAGAGAATTTATTAGAGCTTCGATGCCAGCTACTACTAAATTAATTAAAAACTCAACTATTACGACTAGTTAGGATGCCAGCTGGTTTTACTTCAAAAGTGGAACCGCTCAGTTTAACAATATTGATACAAGTAACTATGCTGCCATGGCGCAAATTAATTACACCAACATTACTTCCTTCAGAATGAGAGTTGGCACGATTGGTATTGTAACGGCAAACTCTACACGACAAGCTTCTTTCTACTTTAAAGCATTTACTGCCATGGTTGTGCCATTGCCAGTAACATTAAATTACTTCGAAGCTATAGTTGATAACAACAATGCTGAAATCAGCTGGTCAACTTCATCAGAAGAGAATTTAAACCAATTTGATGTAACACGTTCAATAGATGGTAAAAACTATACTTCAATTGGAAGTGTTCATGCAATAGGCAATAGAAATGAAATAATTGCTTATCACTTTACTGATTTGAATTTTTCAAACATCAAGGTTGCAACCGTATATTACCAATTGAGAATGGTTGACGAGAATGGCGACTATCGATTCAGCAACATTGCGCAAGTAAAATTGAACAATGTTGATGCTGCCGTTAGCGTATACCCAAATCCAACTTCAGATTTCTTAAATGTTAGCTTAAACGAAACAGCAGTAATAGAATCAGCCATTAGCATATTAGATGCAAATGGAAAGGCAGTTGTATTAATAACACCAACAAATATCAATGGCGCAAATGTTCAATTTGATATTAGACATTTAGAAAATGGTATTTATTTCTTAAATATTTTAAACAATGATGGCAGCTTATCATCTGCTAAATTTATCAAAAGATAGTTTTACAGTGCAGTGTTAAAAGAAGTCGCCTGTAGCAATGCAGGTGGCTTTATTAGAAAACAAGCTACTAAAATTTAAACCCATTCGTATTCATCACACCAAACAATCAGAATATTTAGCGCCAATCAATGCAAACAAAAACATTGAGTAACAAATATCAAATCAAAATGAAACGTATATTAATAATCTTTATTTCATGCCTATTTTTCTTGAAGGTTACTGGTCAAACAGAAATTTTCCCATCGGGTTCCTTTATTATCGATATGGGCGCAAGCACCCAGACCATTGAAAATGGTTTAAAACCTTATGGACTTGTTTATGCGCTTTTAAAAACGCATCAAGTACCTGTTAAATGGATTATTGGAAAAGGTAAGGCGAAGGATGATAAGGATTTTACTTATGCAGGGAATGATTACAAAGGTGGTACATTTATAGTTTCAGCTGATTATATTAATAAGACGGTACGCAATACTATAAATGCTTGGCTGAGTATAGGTATAATTGGAAAATATACAACGGGTGCTATCAATTTAAATGTATCTCAAACTTTAACGAGTGTACCCAATTGGACACTTAACCCTGTCAATGTTTCAATTTCCAAAAGTTTTTTTACCGATGCAGGCATACCCCCAAGTGCATATACTACCGCAAACGCTAATGGTCTTGGCGCATGTAACGATATTTTTGTAATGCCCCATGCCGACCCTACATGGGTTAATCATGGTAATTTATACAACTGGAATAGGAACCATCTTGGTGCAATTTGGGCTGGTTGCCATGCAGTGAGTGTTTTAGAAAGCTTGGTCAATCCTAACAACAGTTCAGAGCAAATGAATTTTTTAACCACTAAAGGGTTACTTAATTATAATTCTCATAACGACGGAAGCGCTCCATTTAGTTATTTTTTCAATAGAGCTAATTATAATGGATTACCAATTTCGGCTAGACCAGATGAAGCGGTTTTTCAAATGATAGGCAAAGAGGACGCTGCACACACCAATGGATCCGAACAAGTTTATATACCAAGCAATGGCTCTTCGTGGCGCAATACGACACATATCGGTTGTTATGATTCAATCCAATCGAATGTTAATGCCAATGCTTCAAATGGTCCTGCAGCCATTACTTTATATGGAAGAGGGTTTGGTTTAAATACAGCTGGGCAAGTCATGTACCAAGGTGGGCATGATATTGAGGGCAGCAATGAGGCCAATATTTCTGCTGTTAGGCAATTCTTTAATTTTTCATTAATGGTAATGGTCGACAAAGCTCCAAGAATAAGCAGCATGAAGGTACCAGAACAAATTCAAGAGGGAACAACTTATAACTTGAATGTTATAGCAAATTCACCAGTGGGATCTAAATTATCCTATGAGTGGATTGCATCATGCCCAGGAACATTTGGCAATAATAATACTGCAATCACAACCTTTACACCTAACAATCTTAATAAAAACAGCACCTACACTATAACTTGTATTGTTACCGATGCTTGCGCCAGGTATTCATTTAACGCCATATTAACATCAGGGATGGCAGCATTGCCCGTTAACATTATCAAGTTTAATGTTTCAAAAGTCAATCTGAATGCAAAAATAGAATGGAGAACTGTTGATGAGGATCATTTAGAAAAATTTGAAGTTTACAGATCAATTGATAGTTATTCTTTTAATATAATTGGCAATCAATTCGTTTTACCAAACACATCTGAAATAAAAACATATGAATTAGAGGACCTTAACATTGTAAATATGGGTAGACGCAAGTTTTACTATAAACTTAAAATCATTAATACAGACGGCTCCTATCAATGGAGTTCTGTCTTACAACTTCATTTAGACGAGAAAAAATTAACCACTGCACAATTTAAAATTTTCCCTAATCCTTGCACAGAGAATATATTTTTAGAATTTGAAAACCTACCTGAGCGTGAATTTAGCATCTCTATTTTGGATGTCAATGGCAACATAGTCATGGAGGAAAATACTCCCTTTCAATCACTCTATTCCCTTAAAATTGATTTTTACTGCCTTCCAAAAGGACTTTATTTTGTTACTCTGAATTTTAGTGATGGTACTAAAATTTCAAATAAAGTGATCAAAAACTAACTTATTTTATTTACCTGATATTTGTATTTCAGGTGTTTTATCGAAAAATATTTTCACCAAAAACAAACTTTATGGGTGATTTTTTGATAATCATTAATTTTAATATTTTTTTACTAAATAAATTATTTTAATTTTTATATTTTTGACATTTGTTAAGTTTTGAAAATAAAACGATTAAACTGTCTATTTTTTAGTATTAATCTACTAAAAAACTAGTATTAAATACCATTGAAAATCAAGGTTATCCACAGCTTATTAAAAATAATTTATTTTTATCTAATTGTTAATCAATGTTTAATAAATTTTACCTGCTATTATTTCCACTTTTTTTGACCAAATGTAGTACTTTAATACTAAAATGAATTATTATTGCGTCATGTAATTTAATCACAATATGAAACACTTTATGATGAGGATCTCTGTAACCTCCTTACTTTTGTTTACAATTTTTGTGAGCAGAGCACAAATTTCGGGCACCAATTCGGTACTCAGTATATCAGCCAATTCGGCCACCGTTGTTGACGCAGGATTGACGCTTTCAGGCACAGGTGACATAGAAGATTTTACCATCCAAATCACCGGTGGTTACATTACCGGTTCAAGTGGCGACATCTTATCATATACAGGCACTTTACCCGGTGGTATAGGGTCTTCATTTGATAATGTTCATGGTATTTTAAGATTCTATGGAACCACTTCTAAAAGTAATTGGCAAACATTACTAAGAACCGTGACTTTAAAAACAACGAGTTCAACTTGTTTCTCTGAAAAAAGAAAAGTAACCTTTGTTATTGGCAATAAGCTTTACAATCCTAGTAACGGTCACTTTTATGCACCAAGCGGAACTGTTACGAACTGGCAAACGATGAATGCTAGCGCTAGTGAAACGTCTTACTACGGCAGAAAAGGATATCTTACAACTATAACTAGTCAAGATGAAAATAACTTTGTATGGCTGATGACTGTTTATCCTTTTACTTGGTTAGGAGCAAGCGACAACTATACCGAAATCAATAATCTAACAGGTGTAACCACCTTTGCTAATCAAAATCTTGCAGATGGCAACTTTTACTGGTTAACTGGTCCTGAATCAGGAACCCAATATTCAAAGGATGCTTCATGGAATAGTGGTCCTAATGCAATTGCAAATAGATATATGAACTGGAATGGCAGCATGCCAGATGATTACCCAACATTAAATTCTAGTGTAACAGGCGAGCAAGATTTTGTATTAATGTATGGTGCTTCTGGTGAGTGGGATGATGAGAATGGCGCAAATGGAGCAACTGGTATTTACGAATACGGTGATATGCCATTGGATGCCCCAACCAACAACGTTGCTCATTCAACGCGTAATATTTCAATTTCCCCGGGTGTATCTAGTGGTGTTATTGCAGGTGGCAATGTTGATGTTTGCCCTGGATCAAATTCAACTACACTAACCCTAAGCGGTTTAACCGGAAGTGTTGTTCGTTGGGAGTCTTCACTCTATCAAAATTTTACAAGTGCAACTACTATTTCAAATACAACAACAACTTTGGTTGTTACCAATTTAAATCAGACTACCTATTACCGTGCTATTGTTAATTCATCAAGTCCGGCAAGCTGTTCTAATTTACCAACTTCTGGCATTTACATCAATGTAACTGCTACAATTACAGGTACTATTTTAGCTGAAAGTAACACAGTGTGTGCCGGCGGAGAGGTTAAATTAACACTTTATGGTAACCAAGTCAATATTCTAAAATGGCAAAGAGACGTTAATAGCAACTTCTCTACTGCTACCGACATTACAAATACAACTAATACCTACAATCAAGTGCTTACAACTTCTGGTGCTACCTATTACTACCGCGCAGAAGTTCAAAACAGTGGTTGCGGCAGTCCTCAATTTAGCCCAGGCATTACAATTAGTGTTGTCACTGGCACACCATCAATTGGTGGTATTGTAGATTCTAAAACGTTCTGTGGTGGTTCAAATTCAGGTACACTTACCTTAACTGGCAATACTGGTTCCGTTAACAAATGGCAAAAATCTAACGACAATGGTATTGTTTGGACTAACATTTCAAACACTGGATCTACAAATAGTTTCTCAAGTATTTCCTCAACAACTCTATATAGAGCAGTTGTACAAAATGGAACCTGTCCAACAGATAACAGCCTTGTAGGTATGGCTGAGGTAACAAACTCAAATGGTGTTTGGATTGGTGGAACAAGTTCAGATTGGCAAACAACAGCCAATTGGTGTGGCACTTTACCAACATTAAGTACAGATGTAGTAATTCCATCTGGTGCTGCTAATTTACCAAGTATTTCAAGCGGTGTTGGCTTTTGTAAAAACTTAACAATTAGATCAGGTGCTACTTTAACGAATTCAAAAGTACTCAAAATTGCAGGAACCATAGAAAATTCTGGAACATTAAATACATCGACCGGATCATTGCATTTATTAGGTTCAACGGCCCAAACTATTCCAGCAATTCTTACTTCTGGATCAATTGATTCTTTAACAATAAATAATACTTCAGGTGTTACTTTACAAACCCCAGTAACAATCAATAAAGCATTAACTTTAAATAGCGGTGTACTTAAATCATCTTCATCAAATTTAATAACATTGGCCGACTTTATCCTATTAACAGGTGGTTCAAGCTCAAGTTATATTGATGGTCCAGTAAGAAAAAACTTATTCAAATCTGGTAGTTCGGTTGAAAATACATTTACCTTTCCAGTAGGTAAAGACAATAAATTCGCCCCTGCAACTTTGCTAAGAAATTCTGGTAATAGTAGTAATTATTCTTCAACATTCACTGTAGAATACTTTAACACACCTTATAGTGATTTAAGTGTTGCTTCTGGTTTAACAAGGGTTTCAAGCAAAGAGTATTGGAACATTGACCGCACTGGCGATCAAACTGGAATGGATGTTACCTTATTCTTCTATGATAAGACTTTTAGTGGCGTAGTCAACATAACTCCAAGTGATTTAATCGTTGCGCATTACAATGGTGCTGATTGGGAAGATATTTCAACCTTAACCAATACCACCAGTTCAAATTCTGCAACATTAGAGGCAGTCAATACTTTTAGTCCATTTACCTTCGGTTCATTGGGTGGATTAAATCCTCTACCAGTAAACTTAGTTAATTTCACTGCTGTTGGAAACCAATCAAGTAAAACGGTTGATTTAAATTGGCAGACAGCTTCTGAAGAAAATAATAAATACTTTGAAGTATTATATTCTGCAGATTTAATCAATTGGAAAACTATCGGTGTATTAAGTAGCAAGGGTAATAACGACCAATTAAATAGTTATTTCATGTTTCACAACAAAACGAATACAGTTAATTATTACAAATTGAAACAAGTTGACAACGACGGTAAATATGCATTCAGCAGTATCCAAGTTGTTAAATTTAACTCAGAGGTGTCTCATGTGGTAGTTTACCCTAACCCTAGCACTGGTGTGGTTAATATTCAAAATGCAATAAATGCAAATTACCAAGTGATTGATGTTACTGGCAAAATAATTCTGACTGGTACTTTCAATAATTCAGTTCAAATCAACAATTTACCAAAAGGTTTATTTGTTATCAGAATTGAATCTGAAGAAGGTGTTCACACAGAAAAAATAACCGTTCAATAAACCCATATTTAAATAAGTCAAGAAAGGCAGATGAATAATTCATCTGCCTTTTTTTATTGAATAAATTATTTAACTTTAATCATTTATTATTTTGTTGTTCAATCTAAAAAAAGAATTATTCTCGTAAACATGGAATTATCTATATATTTGCTTATTAGGAATACAATCTAAAGTGGAAGTAGCAGCAGCAATTGACAAGTTTTATAATAAAGCATCTCCTCTCTGGGAACCGCTATCAAAAGAATTCGTAGACAATATATTCACTCATACATCAATCCAGCCTTATAAGAAAAATACAACCATTGTAAATGATTTTGAATACCCCGCTGGTATGTATATTGTTAGAAAAGGATTTGTAAAAATTTATTCTGTCAATCCAAGTGGCACTGAAGACATTGTTTTTATTTTAGGTAAAGGGTTGTTTTTTGGTGTAACACCAATATTTAACAATGAACGATTTGGTATTTTTGCAACCGCCATAACAGATTGTGAAATTGAGGTGATTCCTAAAGATATCATAAAAAATGAAATGGAAAATTCTTCGGAATTTAATCATGCCATGGTTTTACACCTCGCGCAGATGACAAAAATGTTGAAAATTAAATTACTTGATTTTGCTAGAAAACCGCTTTTAGAGCGCATAGTTATAACATTACTTTCTCTCGATAAAAAATTAGATCTAAATGGTACTTTAGCTTTTTCGAGAGAGGATCTCGCCAATTATATCGGCACTGCTGTTGAATCACTCGTGCGCCAATTAAAAATATTAAAAACCAACAATTTAATTATTGTTAAAGGTCGGAAAATTACCCTCATAGATTATAAAGGCTTGATTAAAATTGTTTCTGAAGCCTAATATTATTGCATATCGTAATTTTTATACTCTCCTAGTCTAATACCTGTCAATTGCTCTATGGCATATAACACCCTTTTCTTAAAAGTCATATTTTTGCGCCTCGTGTTATATGAAAAGTCCCAATTTTGTGCAGTTATGCGTTCTTTCATCACATCGGGGTGATGACCATTATAAGCTTTCAATGAATCGACTTGGCTAAAATCAAAAGCTTGCATATTTTGATATTCCTTTTCAATAAATTCATCACTGTGCCAAAGTTTTCTAGCTTGTTTTAATTTTTCCAATTGGATGGCTGGATTCTTAACCCATCCATAGTGAAAAATGGTTGCATTGGCCTTTTTAACTTTTAATTTTCTACCTTCTATCCTAAAACCCTGGGCATCTTTATAAGAAGTAATACTGGGCCAATTTTTTACAACACGTATTTCGTGCCTATACCAATTTCTACTATCACCTACATAATTATAACTTCCAAAAAAATGTATATAGTCGAACAACAAACCTTCTACTTTTTCATTGTCTTTATATTTTTCTAATTGTAATTTTAAACCTGCAATTGAACGATCATCCAAGCACTCATCAGCTTGAATATATAAACACCAATCGGCTTTAGGGTTGATTGCAAACTTTGCTTTATCGGTTTCTAAGGCAAGTACCTTACCACCTTCTCTTAAATTATCATCCCAAATAGTTTCAATAATTTTAATCTTTGGTTCATTAAAGCTTTTGATATAAGCCAAGGTATCATCCTCACTTTTTCCAATCGCCACAATAATTTCATCGCACAATGGTAAAATTGAGTAGATGGCTTCTCTTATTGGATAATCGGCTTTAACTACATTCCTGGCTATTGTAAACCCTGAAATAAACATAGGGCAAAAATAGAATTTTTTGTTTGTTTAAGAATAGCTTTATCTTTGTATTGTTGAAAAAAACAATTGTGATATTACTACTGCTGGTTTTCAGTGCAACAAGTACTGAGTTACACCAGCTTTTAAAAGTACCACAATTGATGGCACATTATGTGCACCATAAAAACTTAGACCGCAATATTTCATTTGTCGATTTTATCTTGATGCACTACAAGAACAATGACAACTTACAAAACGATTCACAGCACAGTAAGTTGCCCTTCAAATCACAGTGCACAATTTCAGGTCACATCATCATAGCAGACGTGAATTTCTTTCCTATTAATACACATTTATCTAAGTTCTACTTCAATAAAGTTTGCAGCAATTATAACGAGGTATTTTATTCCTCTATGCTAGCCGAAAGTATTTGGCAACCTCCAAAATTTTCATAGTATTCAATCGTTTTGATATTCAATTCATTTAGATTCCTTCGACATCTTTTTGTTGCAGTTTTAATTTAGATTTTGAATTCAATTTTCTATCACATTTTACATTCACCCATTCCTTTAATAAAGGAATAAAACAACAATTATTAATGCTGACAAAAACAATAGCATTTTCAATAAAAAATAAATTAATAATTCTGCTATTTACAGTAGGCTTAATTGGTTATGGCATCTATCAAGTGACCAAACTACCAATTGACGCTGTGCCTGATATTACGAACAACCAAGTTCAAATAATTACTGTGGCACCCTCCTATGGCGCCACAGATATCGAGCGTTTAGTCACTTTTCCAATTGAACAGGCCAATAGTAATATTCATGGCATTAAAGAAATTAGAAGCTTCTCGCGATTTGGATTGTCATTAGTTACCATTGTGTTCGACGATGAGACCGATGTTTATTGGGCAAGACAGCAAGTAACAGAAAAACTTCAAAAAATACAAACGCTGATTCCAAAAGATATTGGCATCCCAGAACTGGGACCAGTTACTACAGGTCTCGGAGAAATTTACCAATATGTAGTGCGTGCGAAACCTGGCTTTGAAACTAAATACAATGAAACGGACTTAAGAACAATTCAAGATTGGATCGTTAGGCGACAACTCATCGGTGTAAAAGGCGTTGCAGAGGTTAGCAGCTTTGGAGGCAAATTAAAACAATATACCATAGAAATTGACCCCAATAAATTACAATCATTCAATATCAATATTGCCGATGTCTTTAAAGCACTTGAAAGTAACAATCAAAACACTGGTGGCGCCTATATTGAAAAAGGACCTACCATTCTATTTATAAAATCAGAAGGCTTATTAACCAACCTAGATGATATTTCAAATATAGCAATCAAAAGCAACAACAATGGCAATCCAATATTTATACGCGATGTCGCAGAAATAAAACTTGGACATGCCACCCGTTATGGCGCTATGACCTATAATGACAAGGGAGAGGTAGCTGGTGCTGTGGTGATGATGCTGAAAGGCGCCAACAGTTCGGAGGTAATTAAAAATGTGAAATTAAGGATTGCCCAAATTCAAGCATCATTGCCAGAAGGCGTGCTGATCGAACCATTTTTAGACCGTACCAAAATGGTTGATAATGCCATTAGCACGGTCGAAAAAAACTTGATGGAAGGTGCACTGATTGTTGTATTCATTTTGGTCTTATTTTTAGGTAATTTCAGAGCAGGCTTATTGGTTGCATCTGTTATTCCACTCGCTATGTTGTTTGCCATAATCATGATGAACTTATTTGGCGTTAGTGGCAATTTGATGAGTTTAGGAGCGCTTGATTTTGGCTTGATAGTTGATGGCGCTGTGATTATTGTTGAAGCTGTTATGCACCAATTGGCAGACACTAAAAAATTCGGATCAACCGTTAAAATCGAGCAGAAACAGATGGATGATGAGGTCAGATATTCAGCATCTAAAATGATGAACAGTGCTGTGTTTGGACAAGTCATTATTTTAATTGTTTACCTTCCTATTTTTACGTTGCAAGGCATCGAAGGCAAAATGTTTAAGCCAATGGCCCAAACTGTTGCATTCGCGCTCATTGGCGCGTTTATCTTATCGCTCACCTATATTCCAATGATGAGCGCTTTATTTTTAAGTAAAAAAGTGAAAACAAAGAAAAATCTATCAGATAAATTGATGGAAAAGGTTGAGCTAGCTTACAAAGCATCACTCAATAAAATTTTAAATTATCCAAAGCTAGTCATTTCGAGTACCATTGGATTATTTATTATTTCAATATTTGTTTTTACCACTTTGGGAGGCGAATTTATTCCAGCGCTAGAAGAAGGCGATTTTGCTGTTGAAACAAGGGTATTACCAGGTAGTAATTTAAATGTAAGTATCGCGGCTTCGCAAAAAGCTTCAGCCATACTGTTAAAACAATTTCCAGAAGTGCGAAAAATAGTGGCCAAAATTGGGAGTGGCGAAGTACCAACTGATCCAATGCCAATTGATGCACAAGATTTAATGATTATACTAAAAGACAAGAAAGAATGGACCAATGCAAAAACTTTTGATGAATTATCGGAAAAAATGAGCAAAGCATTAGAAGCTGTGCCTGGTGTAACCTTTGGATTTCAATACCCAGTTCAAATGCGTTTTAATGAATTAATGACTGGGGCTAAACAAGATGTTGTTTGTAAAATATTTGGAGAGAATTTAGATACCTTAGCTTTATATGCTGAACAAATGGGCGCCTTAATTTCTACTGTTGAAGGTGCTAAAGATGTCTACATTGAGCCCATTACTGGCATGCCTCAAATTAACATTAGTTATAACCGCAGTAATATCGCGCAATACAATATGAACATTTCAGACATCAATAGAATCTTAAATACCGCTTTTGCCGGGCAAAGTACTGGTTTAATCTTCGAAGGTGAAAAACGTTTTGATTTGGTGGTGCGACTAACAGGTGAAAAAAGAAATGAATTAACTGATGTTCAAAATTTATTAATTCCAACACCAAATGGCAATCAAATACCCCTTTCGCAATTTGCAAAAGTTGAAATATTGGATGGACCAAACCAAATTCAAAGAGAAGATGCCAAACGCAGAATCATTGTTGGATTTAATATTCGCGGACGAGATGTACAAAGTATCGTGAATGAACTACAAGAAAAAGTTGGTAAAAAAATTAAGTTCCAGGCAGGCTATTACCCTACATACGGGGGCGCTTTTGAAAATTTAGAAGCAGCTAAAAAAAGACTCACCATTGCGGTTCCTGTTTCGCTCTTAATGATTTTTGTACTTTTGTATTTTGCTTTCAATTCGGTTAAACATGGCTTATTAATTTATTCTGCTATTCCACTCTCGGCCATTGGTGGCATCCTGTTTTTAGCTTTGCGAGGTATGCCATTTAGCATTAGTGCTGGTGTTGGTTTTATTGCCCTATTTGGTGTTGCTGTATTAAATGGCATAGTACTAATAGCCGAATTTAATCAATTAAAAAAACACGGTCTAACCGACCTAAAGGCCATCGTCTTAAAAGGCACACAGCTGAGGCTACGCCCTGTCTTAATGACTGCATTTGTTGCTTCACTTGGATTTCTGCCAATGGCCCTGAGCAATGGTGCTGGCGCAGAAGTGCAGCGACCGTTGGCCACTGTAGTAATTGGCGGTCTTATGATTGCTACCTTTCTTACACTTTTTGTATTACCAGTATTATACATCCTATTCGAAAACATGGGTCAATCTAAATCAAATTTAAATGATGAAACAGCATTTTAAATTCATACTATTAATTTGTAGCCTTGCAACCGTAAATATTTTTTATGGACAAGTTCCTATTTCATTAAAATCAGCAATTGATTCAGCTACCAAAAACAACCTGTCGTTAAGAAACGAAAGACTTAAAGCAGATTATCAGCGAATGCTCATTAAAACCAACGCCAATATTCCTCAAACAAGCGTTGGCTTTGAATATGGACAATTGAACAGTTGGTATTCGGACACCCGTTTTGGAATCGGTCAAAGCATTAATTTTCCAACTATCTATCGCAAGCAAAAATCGTTATTAACAGCTACTTGGCAAAGTAGTGTAACGCAAGCTAACTTAAAAGAGAAGGAATTGATAAAAGAAGTTTCAAATTTATATTACCTACTTTATTATTTGTTTGAAAAAGAAAAACTATTAGTGAAGACAGATAGTATTTACAATGACTTTTTGGCAAAATCAAATTTGAATTTCAAGATTGGGGAAAGTAATATTTTAGAAAAAATAACTGCAGAAACGCAGTCTGGACAAATTACAAATCAACTGAATGAATTAAGAATTGATATTAAAATTGTTCAATTTCAATTTCAATATTTATTAAATTCTACTACTGTTTTCATCCCTTCAGAAAAAAGTTTCAAATTGAATTATACGACTAATGCTGATTCAAGTCAATTATTTCAGCATCCTAGTGTCTTAATTTCAAAACAACAGAAACTCATTGCTGAAAAGAACACCGCTTTAGAACAATCTAAATTATTGCCCAACCTAGGCATTTCCTATAGCAACATGAGCATGAAAGGCGAAGGCGCTGACAGTCGCTCCTATGACACTAAAACGCGATTCCAATCCTTTCAATTTGGCATTGGTATTCCACTGTTTTATGGTTCACAGAAAGCCAGTATCAATGCCTCGAAAATCAATGAAAATATTGCTAATTCTAATTACGACAATGCTGTAAATCAAATAAAAAATGAGGTTTTTAAAGCAAAAAAACAATATATTAAAAACACACAAATGGTTGACTATTATTAAACACTTGCGCTTAAAAATGCAAGCACCATTCTAAACAGTGCAAAAATCCAACTATTAAATGGCGAAATTAATTATATTGAATTTGTATTGTTAACCAACCAGGCCATCGCTATTCAGAACGATTATATTAATAGTGTAAAAAACCTAAATGAATCTATTTTAAACTTGAAATATCTAGCGCAATAAAATGTCTGAGCAACAAGTGAACACGATACGCATGCAGAAAATACTAGTGAGTGTTTCTGTACTTCTATTTATAATAAAAGTAGTCGCATGGCTAATCACTTCTTCGGTGGCGATCTTAACAGATGCGATGGAAAGCACTGTCAATGTAGTGGCAGGTTTTATAGGCCTTTATAGCATCATTTTATCTTCAAAACCCAAAGACAAAGAACATCCATATGGCCATGGAAAAGTAGAATTTTTATCTTCTGCAATTGAAGGTGTGCTAATTAGTATTGCCGGTTTAATTATTATCTATGAGGCCATTAATAATCTTGTACACCCACATGATATAAAGAAACTTGATTATGGAATTATCTTAATTGCTATTACTGCAGTGGTAAATTACATCGTTGGACAAATATGTATTAATAAAGGTAAGAAAGAAAACTCCCCCATATTGGTGGCCAGCGGCAGTCATTTAAAATCCGACACTTATTCAACCCTAGGTCTATTAATTGGGATTCTCTTAATCTTAATAACTGGCGAAAAATGGATTGATAGCGCAGCGGCCTTAGTGTTTGCATTCATCATTATTTTCACTGGCTATAAAATCATTCGACGATCGGTGGCGGGTATTATGGATGAAACTGATAATGAAATTATTGATGACATCATAAAAGTGTTAAATGAGCACCGAGAGGTTGAATGGATTGATGTCCACAACATGCGTGTGATCAATTATGCCGGTTTTTACCATATTGATTGTCATTTAACCGTTCCATTTTACATTAATGTGAATGAAGCCCATCAGCTACTCGATCGCCTAACGCATTTATTAACCAAACATTTCAAGGAGCGCGTTGAGTTCTTTGTGCACATTGATGGATGTATGCCACACCAATGCAACCTATGTAATATCAACAATTGCACTCAACGCAAAACTAATTTTATACAACATGTTCAATGGACGAATGAGAACATATTATCAAATAACAAACACAGCTTAAACCAATGAATTTAATTCAAAATATAATCCAACATACTGCTTTAAAAAACACTTCCATTATTTTTCTTTTGATTATGGGAGCTTGTAACAATAAAAAAGCGCCTGAAACCCAAACGGATGAGACAACGCCAACGGAAATTAATTTAACAGCAGCGCAATTCAAAAATGCAGGTATTACAATTGGCAAAGTTGAACAAAAACAAGTTTCATCTACTCTAAAAGTGAATGGCAAAATTGATGTACCACCTCAAAACATGGTATCCATCAGTGTACCCATGGGCGGCTATTTAAAGGCAACCAATTTGCTCCCCGGTATGCATGTTTCAAAAGGTGAAATAATAGCTACAATCGAAGACCAACAATACATTCAACTACAGCAGGACTTGCTAATTGCGAAGGCACAATTCTCTTCGATTGAAAATGAATATTTAAGACAATTAGAATTGAATAAAAATAAGGCAACAAGTGATAGAGTATTTGAGCAAACGAAGGCCACTTATTTAACCCAAAAAATAACCATTAAATCACTGACTGAAAAATTGAAACTCATTGGTATTAACCCTGATTATTTAAATGAAAATACCATTTCAAAAAGTGTTAGCATTTATTCTCCTATCAATGGTTTTACCTCAAAAGTAAATGCCAATATTGGCAAGTACATTAATCCAAGCGAAGTTTTGTTTGAATTGGTAGACCCATCCGATATTCACCTCAATTTAAATATTTATGAAAAAGACATTAACAAATTATTTATTGGACAAAAACTAATTGCTTATAACAATGTTCATAACGACATTAGACACAATTGTCAAATATTGCTTATTAGCAAAGACTTAAATCAAAATGGCAGCGCCGAGGTGCATTGTCATTTTGATAATTATGACAAAACACTCATCCCGGGCATGTATATGAACGCCGAGATAGCGATAAAAAACAATATTGCCAATGTATTACCAGAGGCTGCAGTTGTGAGGTTCGAAGGCAAAGAGTATATTTTTGAAGCAATAAGCGATCGCCAATTTCAAATCATAGAAATTGAGGTCGGTAATTTAGAGAATGGATGGATTGAAATAATTACCGATATTTCGCCCTCAAAAAAAATTGTAACAGAAGGTGCCTATAATTTATTAATGACATTAAAAAACACAGCAGAAGAATAATTGCAATGATACATCACGAGAAACATTTAAAAAGTTCGGATTTTATAACTGATACAGTTATCGGCATGAGCGATGGATTAACAGTGCCTTTCGCCTTAGCAGCAGGATTGAGTGGAGCGGTAGATAGCAACGCCGTTATTATAACCGCAGGAATTGCTGAAATAGTTGCTGGCAGTATCGCCATGGGCTTAGGCGGGTACCTCGCTGGCCGCACAGAATTAGACCATTACCAAAGTGAATTAAAGCGTGAATATGACGAAGTTGAAAGAGTGCCTGAACGCGAAATGGAAGAAGTAAAAGAAGTTTTTGCAGAATATGGCTTGAGTAAAGCTTCGCAAGATATAATTGCAATGGAATTAGCAAAAGATAAAACCAAATGGGTGAATTTTATGATGCGTTTTGAATTGGGATTAGAAGAACCTCACCCAAGCAGAGCGCGCAAAAGTGCATTAACCATTGGTGTCTCGTATTTTATTGGAGGTTTGCTGCCATTAGCAGCCTATATGTTAACCCAAAACCCTCATGATGGGCTAATGCTTTCTCTTGCACTAACCACCATGTGCCTTTTTATATTTGGCTATTTTAAAAGTAAGGTTACCGGACAACCACCCATTTATGGCGCTTTTAAAGTAACCCTTATTGGTCTATTAGCAGCTGCGGCGGCATTTGGTATCGCCACACTTATCTCTTAATTTAATATCATCCATCAATATATCCATGAAAAGAAAAGAATTTTTAGCCCAAGTTGGTGTTGGTGCCGCACTTGTTTTAGATCCCATTTGTTTTGGTAGTTTGAGTGGTTGCAAAAAAAGCAGCACATCGCCAGCTAATACTGATTTCACGATTGATGTTTCAACTGGCGAATTATCAAAAAATGGTGGTTTTTTAATTAAAGATGGTGTTCTAGTTGCACGCACTAATTCAGGGGCTTTTCTCGCCGTCACTGCAGCATGCACCCATGAAGGCACCAATATTAACTATGTTGCGAGCAGCAATAACTTTGTTTGTCCAAATCACAATGCTAAATTTAGCAGTACTGGCGTCGTTACACAAGGTCCTGCCAACTCTAATTTAACCCAATACAAAACAACATTAACCGGCAATAGTTTGAGGGTGTTCTCTTAGGATTTAAAAGATATACCTGGCTTCGGCACGACCAATGTGCACTGTTTTATAAACTTGGGTTTTGCGACCTTCATAGCTAATATTAATTTGAATATTACCAGCAGCCTTGCCACCAAAACTAATGTTCCAAGTTAAATTTTGCCCATTGCTTAACCCATTCAATAAATCGAATGCCAAAGGACTATTTGCGTTACCTTTATAATTAATATTATGTGATGTAATTTTTGCATCAATATTGCCCTTATTTATCACAAAGTATCTAAACTCTGCCCCTAGTTCAGAAATAAAAACTTGCTCGCCACCTAAATCTTTTTGATTGGCTGCCTCTAAATATTTATAAAAAAGGCCCATTCGAAAACCTTTCATCGATTGATAAAAAAATTCAGGAAAAATAGACCGAGCGGTATAATTATAATTGCGATTCGCAAAAAACTGATTGGTATTTTGTTTTGCTTGACCCTCGAGTGCAGTTACCAAATTCATCTGTTTATTAAATCCATATCTTAAAATAATATTTTGCTTATCTATTTTGCGCCATTCAAAACCACTGTTTAAGAAGGATTTCAAACGGTTAGTTTGTATGGTATGCTCAATTCCGAATTTCGCACTCGTTCGATTGTAGAATGTTGTTTGTTTTATTAAACTACTCACAGAGATTAAAGCAGTATCAGCAACATCTAACTTAAATGGATTGATAATGGTAACCAAACGATTGTCTGTAAGTCTGCGATCGGCCTTATATGAAGTTACAGTATTAAAACGTGTAAAAAATCGCTTAAATTTATTGCCAGATTGCCATATTTGTGGTGCTTGAATTCGAATGGTTTGATTGAATTCATTCGTATTACTTCTAATAAATTCATTGGTTGGCAAATACACTTTTACATATTTTGCTTGATCTGAATAAGTGGCCAATTCAAATTCATTTAACTCCTCAATACCATTACCATTATAATCAATCCAAGTATGGGTTCCAAAACCAGCTTGCACCAACGTATAGGAGAATTGTCTTTTCTGTTCCCTTCCTGTACCAATCTGATAATAAGTGGTTGTTCCAATCACCTTTTTAAACAAGTTTGCATTGTATTCTATGCGATTAAGGAAAGTCTGTTCGGGTGTAAAAATATTACGAATTTCAAGTTTTCTATAATTTGAAGTGACGCTTAGACGGTTGTTTTTTGCATCGCTGTGTTCTAAGGTTCCAGTAGCATTATAGGCAATCGATGATTGTTGCAATGCTTCGCCTTTTGGCAAGAAATCTGTTCTTACGCTCGCTTCCAATTTGTATTTCCATTTTAAAGTATTATTGCTTTGAAGAAAGGTTGAGAATTGATTAAAATTAAATGTGTTCTTTCCAAAATTAACACTTGTATCTTCCTTAAAAATACTTTGTTCTTGCGAACCTTCGGCGCCAAATTTTATCTTTTTGAAAAGATAAGTTACACCACCTTTGTATTTGTAATAATTGTTGCGAACACCAACCGTGGTTTGTTTTGAATTGGTCGATAGTATTTCACCCATCGCACTTAATTGTAAATGACTATTGGTATAAGTCCATTCACTTAAGCCACGGTATCCATCGAACAACTGACCCTTTTTATAGTTTGCTGCTTCAATTGTCAACTTTGTTTTTTGTTTATAGGTGATACTTGTTTTGATATTTGAAATGAGTTCGTTTAACGCAGGCCGAATGTTTCCGATATTGCTTAATTGTCGGTTCCAAATACGATCGAATTCAACGGCTCTATATCGCTCAATATATTTAAAATTCTTATTGGCAAATTCAACCTTAATTTCATTTGAAATAATAAAATCATTTCGCTTGAAATCTTTTTGTTTTAATTCAAGGAAAGCGCCAAAGCCATCATCATTACTTTTATCTAAATTACTCAATGTATTTTGATTGAAATTAGAGTAGGCCGCTTCAAGTTTTAAACTTGTATTTTTATTGACCTGATAGATAGAATTACTCGTCAACATTTGTAATTTATTAGGTGCTACCAATTCGATATATGGCTCATAACTACCCTGAGGAATGCCATTCAAAGGCTTTACCCAAGTAAACGCCCTGCCATTCGAAGCACTTGCCAATGCTACATAATTTCCTTTACCCTGACCCACCAAAGAAAATGTAACCGTATAAAAAACAGTATCAGACTCGGCCGAAGTAGTTTGTAAAAAAATAGGATTACCCAATGAATCAATTTTGCGATACATGACCCTATCGCGCTGAAAAGTGGTATATTTTCGAACACTTTGGTAAATGGCCTTTTGATCGCCCGCATTGGCTAAAATGGTTTGTATATTATTTTTGTTGGCCGTGTCAGTTGGTTGTAATTTATTATCTTGTTCGCTAAAATATTGAATGGAATGAGACCATTTGCCAGTTTTAAATTCATTGCCAATCACAAAAACCGAACGTGCGTAATTTCTATCGCTGTATTGAAACTCCACCACAATCCTACTAAATTTTGTAATCAGTTTTTTAGGCATAAAGGTTACTTCGCCCGTATTATAATCGATTACATAATCATTTTGTTGACCACGACTTAATCTTTCTCCATCAAGGTAAACGACCTCAGTACCTGAAATGACAATAATATTTAATTCGTTATTCGCCCCTTGTAAGCGATAAGGTCCTTGGCTACCTTCGGTCCCTTGAATTTCATTTCTCACAAAACGACCACGTGACACCGCAGCATCGGAATGCAAGTGATACCCAAATTTAGAAGGCGCTTTATAATCGATTTGTAAACCTCGCGACTTTTTATAATACTTCATAAAGTAATTGTCCTTTTGCGATTTCATTAAGACATCTCCTACGGTCAAGGCATTACTATCTTTCTGTAAAGTAATATAAACCTTATCAAAGTCTTGAATCTGTTGTGTATTGCCTTCAGGTTGTATCGGATTATTTTCATCGCTTATGGCAGCAAGTATGGTAACACCTTTGCCTAAATTACCGCTCATTTGTAAATTTAAATTACTGTTCACCACCACATCTTGATTGTTGCCAAAACCCAAACCACGTGCGATGTTGCCATTAATATTTAAACCAGCATTACTAAATAATGAGCTCCCATTATTCACCCCACCATAATCATAAAAATTTCGCGGATTAGTGGCCACTGGTTCGATTAAGTTTTTAGATTTATGCGCATAATTCTCTTGCAATTGCAAAGGCAAAACCCGGTAATAAAGATGTAAGGGACCCCTTAATACAGATGTATCAAGCACAATACAATTGAAATTTTTTAAATACCTGTAACCAACAGAAACAACTTGACCATTTTTAAAAATTGCAATCGTTTCTGATAATACCATTTGCTTGTCAAGTATAATCGTATCTGTTTTTGAAATAAAATAGACATGTCGCAAACTTTGTGAAAAGCCTTTGTTAGCAGTTACAAGAAAGAGCGATATAAAGACAATTTTTTTTATCAATGAACAGTTGGCAATTTTGCTTATCAACGATCGATTAATGGCAATACTATTAGAAAAGTAGTTCCTACATTCTGCTCGCTTTCGAAAGTAATGGTGCCATTCACATTCTCAATTATTTTTTTACAAATCGAAAGACCTAAACCCATACCCGATGTTTTGGTGCTAAAATTAGGCATAAATATTTTATCCTTCAACTCTATACTGATGCCTTTACCATTGTCTTCGAAGCTTATGTGAATGGTTTGATGCTGCACCCATAATTTAACAACTATTTGACATAAGGTATCTTCCTTTGCCGATTGTTGGGCATTCTTTAGTATATTGGTAAACACACGTTGTAATTGATCTTTATCTATATAAGCCAACGCATTTTCATCTTGAATCGTATATTTCATCTCGATTCCTGACTGAATTTTGAATAAATGAACAACTGAGGTGAGTATTTCTGAAATATTACAAACTTCTAAAATAGCGATAGGCATTTGGGCAAAGGAAGAAAACTCTTCGGCCATTTTGCTTAACTGATCAATCTGTTCAATTAAAATTTGTGTTATTTTTTTAACCTTTTCTGGCAAATCAGACTCTTGTCGATTGATGGCCATTTGCAAATGTTGCAAATGCAATTTCATAGGCGTCAATGGATTCTTAATTTCATGTGCCACTTGCTTAGCCATTTCTTTCCATGCCCCTTCCCTTTCGCTTTGCGTTAATTTTTCGGTGCTTATTTCTAATTTCTTCAACATCAAATTGTATTGATGCACCAACTGCCCGATTTCATCATTTTGAAACCATTCGATGGGCTTATTTTGGGTACCAACCTTGATTTGAGAAATACGGCTTATCATTATTTTAAGTGGCTTTACGAGCGACTTGCCAACATAGGTTGCTGCTAACAATGACAGCAATAATAACAAGGTTGAGATGTTTAACAAACTGCCTAGGTATTTTGAAAACTCCTTTTTCAAATCGAGCGATTTCGCAAAATAAGGCAAATGAACATAGCCAATTAATTTTCTGTTCTCATCAAACAATGCATTATAACTCGACAAGTAGGTTAACTTTCCAATATTTTCTGATTGTTTAAAATTATACCTTTTAATTTTTGACAATTCAAAATAGGCTCGGCTATTCATTAGTGGTGCAAACCACCCCTCTGTGTAAATTTTTTCGTTACCCGTTTTAAACAACCTGCCATCGGGATTATATAAATTAATATCCACCTCGTAGCTATAGGCTAAATGTTTGATCAGGGTATTGATTGAACGGTCTGATTTTCGTTGATAACCTATTTCAATTTCATTGACAATTTGCGACATTTTTTTATCGAGTTCTTCGTTTTGTTTTTCATTAAAACTCGAGTTGACATTTTGAACAGTAAAATACGAAACCAGCGAGCAGATGATGACAGCCATTAATAAAAAGGCAATCCTAATCTTTGTTTCTAAATATAATTTATTAATCTTTACAATGCGAAGATGTGATACAAAGGCCGCATATATTTTAACGAAGAAAGGATTCTTTCGCAAAAACCGAAGCAGCAGCACTAGTAAGTATAAAAGGATATAACCAAGTACCAAAACGCCCATAAAAAATAAGAGGACTGAGGTTAATTCACCTATTTTCTTCTGCCAATTGGTGGCTTGTTTTGAAACTATTAAAAAGGTTCTTTCATCTATTTTTTTAAGCAGATGAGAATAATTTTGTTGTTCGAAAAACGATACATCCTCCATCGTGTTAAATGGACGGTTGTCGCGAAGTTTAAACGGAAAACTACCCAACCCTTTTACCAATTCCTGATTTTGATAAACAGCAAAAGAATATTGAAAATTAGTAACTGATGAGTTGGCCTTCTTATTGAAAAAATAATCGAGGTTAAACAAATCACTTTTAATCTTGGGAATGAGTATGATAAAAACATACCCGATGGTTTTTTTCCCAGGACAGATTTCATATTTGGCCAAATAACCACCGAGATAATTGACATCTTTAATAAATAGAAAATAATTCGAAATACTTTTGTGGGTTGAATTATTATAAATTGAATTAATATTAGAGAAACTAAAATTATTAGGTGTTATTTCATTACTAGCACTATCGTATCTTAAAAAATCGATGTCATAATTTTTAATATAATCTGAGAAATAGGCATATTTATAATTGAGCTCTAATTCTGAATAATCATTTTTATTATAGTTATAAAACTCGTTAAATACATCGTCCTTAATAAGGCTTCCTTCTACTTTCGACAACACTAATTCATTCTCAAAATCTTCTTGTGCTAAAAATTTATTGGCAAATATTTTGCGTTGTTCATGTTCTTTTTCGCTGTTTAATTGATCGAATTGTACGGCTAAATAAGTTGAAAAAATAGCGGCAGCGTATAGCACATGTTTTACCTTTAATGATTTAGGAAACAATAGCCAGAAGCAAGCAATTACTGATAAAGCATAAAAGCAGATCAATAGAAACCCATTAAAATGGTCGTAAAAATAAAGGATTGCAAAAAACACTAATCCTATGCAGGCATGAAAAATAGTGAAGCTCTTAATTTCAAATTGATGGTTAAAAGTGTGCGAAAGAATTCTGAAATAAATAACAATGATTAAAAAGAATTGAAAAATAGCAGCCATCGAAATGATGGTCAGATAATTCACATTGGCCAAATCTGTAAAATCAAAACTTACCTGAGAATTTAAAACAAACGATGGAAAGGCATTCAATAAAAGTGTATAATAGGTCAACCATAGCGCTAAAGAAACGGGTAGATAATGCCACTTATGCTTTTGAAAACCTTGGTAACGTTTATTGATCAATTGGTAAATAAGTAATAGAATGAGGATAATACCAAACGAAAATAAAATACTGTGGCCTAGCGAAGGAATCCATTGACTATAAGCGGCTAGCTCGGGCATAAACATTAAGAAGCCATCCTTTTGCTGAAAAATAACATTAAAAAATGTCAAGGATATTAATATTAGAAAATATAAACAATTGGCAAGCACAAAATGACCAAAGCGAAACACCTTAGATCTGAATGCAAACAAGGCGCTGAAAAGAATAAAACAAAGGATGGAGATTATATAGGAAATTAACGACCAATTAGAACGGATGTTTTGATTATAGGCCTGATTGCTTACATCGGGTATTGTTTGTACAACAGAATAATTGGTAGAATCGGCGTTGGTAATTTCATTTTCACTAAATACTGACTTATCTAGGTCCATATCAGGATTAAATGAATTCGGGAAAAATTCATTATTGACTACATAGTGATTGTATATTTTATAAACCAAAAACAAATCAACATCCTTCTCTACCCGACTTGAAACCAAAAAATAACCAATGTTATTTTTTAAATAGAATGAACCATTGCGATTGGCCTTTTTTAGTTCTTCGGGATTGATATCGTTGTTGGTCCAAAATACTAATTGGCTACTTTTAAATACATAAATATCATGTTTTTTTTCTTGTATGGCATTAACATCATCGTTATAAATATCGAAACTAAAAGAGAGAAAAGAGAGTCCTGGTCGATTTAAAAATTCAATTTGCTCCTTGGCTTTTTCATCTAATGTTTTAGCAATTTTTAGATTCACATTGCTCTGAAACAATTTGTTCTCTTGGGCATTTTCCATGAAAATACCTAAACACAAACAAATAACCGACGCTATTAAAAATAAATATTTTATAGGCTAAAGTAATTTTTGATTCATCAAATAATTCTGCACATAATCTTTTGTTCCTTCCTCTAACGTGTGAAACGGAATTTCATAACCAACAGCTTTTAATTTAGACATGTCTGCCTCGGTGTAATATTGGTATTTATCTCTGATATCAATCGGTGTGTCGATGTATTCTATTTCGGGCCTTAATTCTAAGCTATCAAATACCGCATTTCCCAAATCGTTGAAGGTGCGGGCTGTTCCACTACCCAAATTATAAATACCATTGTCTTTGCGATGGTGCAACCAAAAATACAAAACATTCATCACATCCTTCACATATACAAAGTCGCGCATCTGACCACCATCTTTAAATTCGGGGTGGTGTGAACGGAATAATTTCAAACTGCCGTTTTTTTGAATTTGATTGAACGCATGGAAGATAACAGAGGCCATTCTGTTTTTGTGGTATTCGTTCGGGCCATATACATTGAAAAACTTTAAACCTACCCAAAAATACGGTTTGCGTTCTTGTTGCAACGCCCAAATATCAAAATCCTGTTTACTTTGGCCATAGGGGTTAAGGGGCTTTAACTTCGGTATATTGGCTTCATTATCTTCAAAACCTTCTTCACCCATTCCATAAGTGGCCGCGCTACTCGCATAAACAAGTGGCAAACCTTCTTCAACACAAAGGTTCCAAATAGCTTTGGTATAATCTAAATTTAATTGATTTAATAGTTCAATATCAAACTCGGCAGTATCAGTTCTAGCACCTATATGATAAATCAATTGAATTTGATTGGCATTGATTTTGGCCCAAACAAGAAATTCGGAGCGTTCAATTTTTTGCGAGAATTTTTTACCTTGCCAATTGGCATTTTTTTCTATTTTACTGAAATCATCCACTAGCACCAAATCTACAAAACCTTCGGCATTTAGTTTTTGAACTAAACAACTTGCTATAAATCCTGCTGCACCTGTTATAACTATCATATTTGTAAGTTTCCAAAATTAAATAATATTGGCCTAACTTTGCAACCTATTTTATATACAAGAAAAATGTTAGCTCCCGTTATATACGTTACCCGAAAGGCCCATTTTAATGCAGCACATAAATTATTTAATCCCAAATGGAGTGTTGAACAAAACGATGCTGTGTTTGGCAAGTGTGCCAATGCCAATTGGCACGGTCATAATTTCGATTTATATATCACAATAAAAGGGCGACCTTCTGAAGACACGGGTTTTGTGATGGACTTAAAACAATTAAAAGTATTGATAGAGAGCGAAGTAATTGACCTTTTAGACCACAAAAATTTAAACAAGGATGTTGCCTTCTTAAAGGATATATTGCCTTCAGTAGAGAATATTGCCATCGGCATTTGGAACATTTTGTCACCTCAATTTCCAGAGGGCGTAAAATTGCACAAAGTATTGCTATACGAGACTGAGCGCAATTTTGTTGAGTACTTCGGCCCGGACACTCCATTTTAATAGACAAGGTAAAGAAATCTGTGTGTATTGCACTTGAAAAAATTTGAATCTTTGCAAGTATGAAAAAGTTATGGCAAAAATACCGTTTTTGGGTAGTGGGAATCACTGCTATTGTTTGGATGACAATTTTTGACAGCAACAATTTTATTGAACTAGTTAAATTGAGACGTGAAATAGGTGATTTGAAAGACAAAAAAACCTATTACACCACTGAAATAGCCACGGCACGCAAAACGCAATTAGAACTATTTAGTAATACAAAAAATCTTGAAAAATTTGCCCGCGAAAAGTACTTTATGAAACGGGACAATGAGGATCTTTTTATTTTTAGAGAAAATAAAAAGAACTAATTTATTGTTGTTTTTAGAGAAAATAAAAAGAACTAATTTATTGTTATTTTTAGAGAAAATAAAAAGAACTAATTTTATTTAATTACTTCTAATTTTGCTACTTTAATAGCACCCGAATTCATTTGTATATTGATAAAATAGACCCCTGTGGCTAAATCAGAGGTTTGTATTTTTACTTGGTTGCCTCCTTGTTCATATGAAGGATTGTATACCTGACCTGTAATAGTAATTAATTGAAGGCTTTTAATGTCTTTTATATCTAACGCAACCGATGTAAAATTATTCGCAGGATTAGGATAAACTGCAATTTGTTCAACTAATTGAATATTGGCTAAACCACTGCGTTTATAATTGAAATTGGGCTTCAAATAATTGATACCGCCGCGACTAATGGCCACAATAATTTCTGGCACCGAGTCGCCTTCCAAATTAACCAAAGCAGGTGAAACCCTGTTGCCAAAACGGTAATTGAGCACCTTTTTATTTTGTAGTACCTTGTAAAAATAAAAATCGTTGTATTGGATAAATTTAGCGGTAGGATTGGTTTTATTAATGGCATACAATTTCAAATTACCCACCGTATTACCTACCAGTAATTCCAATTTACCATCGCCATTTAAGTCGCCAATTTGCGGCACAGAATACAAATATTTTTCATAATCAATGCCATAGCCAACAATGGTATCGCAGTTTGGATTCCCCAAACTATCCCAACAATAATCGTGGATAAAGAAAAAGGTAAAGGAGTCTTTTGGTGAAGCTTGACCGAAGAAGCGGGTCACAAAATTAAAATCAGGCATGGTTTTACTACCTACATTTTGATAATATTTTAGAAAGGTATCTTTACTCCCAATTACCAAATCCTTTAGTCCATCACCATCAATATCGCCTATGGCAGGGGCACTATTGGCACCTACATTGATATCAAAACCAGGGAAACTATTATTGGCTGCAATAAAACTTGGACTTAAAGTATTGTTGGTCGCACTACTATTTTTATAATAATTAATTTCACCTTTATTATTACCTATCACTAAGTCGAGTTTGCCATCATTGTCCATATCTGAAATGGCAAGATTAACACCGACTTGTTTGTAGCTTGCAAAATTTCCAAAATTGGTACTCACTAATTTCAAAGCTGGAGCAGTGGCGTTGCCTTTGTTTTCGAACAAATAGATTCTATCGTAAAGCACATTCTTCCAAGCAGAATCAGCATTGGTAGCACAAATGCAGTCCATATCACCATCGCGGTCCCAGTCGGCACAGGCCCATGAATTACGGGTACCAATATCGATGATATCATTTGCAAAAAGCAATTGTTTGGTTCCAAAAACAGGTGCTGCATCTAAGCCCATATTCTTGAACCAATAAATTTGATTGATGCTTTGAATAGGATACGTATTGCTATTGGGAGACATTACAAAATCGCGTTTGCCATCATTGTCTAAATCTAAATAATAACCTGCAGGGTATAACCAAATTTTGGCCCTATTGAAGGTACTCACAAAATTGGTGTCATAGCGAATAATGGTATCGTATCTGGTATTGTAATTCTTCTTGCCGTTTTCTAAGAATACCATGTGGTCGCAACCTTCGTTGCCCAATACAATGTCCATGTCTTTATCATTATCAGCATCAAACATTGTTATTGATGAGCCATTGGTATGGCGTTTGCCATAGAATTTAGAAGGCCCTCTTTTGCCAATTGTGTCGCCCATGTTTAACAAATACCTGTTACAATCAAAATCGTAAAAATCGCCCCAACGCCAATCCACATCCTTGAATCGCATACTGTCTGCAGGCAAACCTTGCTCAACCTGCATGTTCATATACATGCCAATGGCCCCGCCTTGGTTGGTATAAGTAAGAATATCTAAATCGCCATCAAAGTCTACATCCCCAATGCCTGGCAAATGTATAAATGGTGTACCAAGATCATTGTATTCTGGTATTGAACCAGCTGGCGAAATATTGCGATAGGTTAATTGTGGAATCTTTTCAAATTTTGGAACACCACCGCTTGATATATTTTTATAAACAAGCAATCGGGTGGTATTATCGACCGTAAAAATATCTTCTTTCCCATCTAAATTGTAATCGCGCATGAGCATCCATGCATTGGGCGATAAGGATGGAAAATAAGTGGCATATCGGTTATCGAGTTTGTACTTTAATTCACCAACAGCGCCTGTATTAATGAGCGTTACAATACGACCATCAATTCTGTCATAAATCACCAAATCCTTTTTGCCATCGCCATCCAAATCGCAAACACTGAATTGGGGTGCTTGAAAACCCCCGGTAAGTGCTTTGCTATATGGATTATTCGCCGCATCCAAAAAACTCAAACTATCTGTTATCCTGTATGGAAATGTTTGAGCTGTTAAGCTATTGAGGCAAACAAAAAAAACTAACATCAAGGCAGTTTGGATTGGTTTAAACATAATATTATTTCAAATATAATTAATAAGACACAAAAATCCGAATGATGATGCCTAATAGTTTGAATTTATTTGCGTTGCGTTAAATTCAAATGATTTCTGGTAATGAAAGAAAAATATTTGCCTATTTACTTTCTAGATGGACCATGCGTATTTAATATAAAACTTTTTAAAACTGAAACAATTCCTATTTTTGCATCCAATGATTCAAATCGAAGAACTCCACCGTTTGTTTATGGCTTGTCAGCAGAGCATTTGCACCGATACGCGTAAAATTAGTGAAGGTTCCATTTTCTTTGCGTTAAAAGGACCTAATTTCAATGGCAACACCTTTGCATTAAATGCTATTGAAGCAGGTGCCCGATATGCTATTACAGATGAGATAACAGCAGAACATCCGCAAATTTTAATGGTACAAGATGTTTTGAAAACCCTGCAAGATTTGGCGAATTATCACAGAAAACAACTAAAAGCAAAAATATTAGGAATTGGCGGCAGTAATGGAAAAACCACCACCAAAGAATTGGTGAGTGCGGTGTTAAGCACCCAGTATAAAATTGAATTTACCAAAGGCAATCTCAATAATCACATTGGTGTTCCGTTAACTTTATTAGCAATCAAATCGGATTGTGAAATTGCAGTCATCGAATTGGGGGCCAACCATATTGGCGACATTGCAGAATTGTGTCAGATAGCTGAACCCGATTTGGGCATTATTACGAATATAGGGAAAGAACATTTGGAAGGCTTTGGCAGTATTGAAGGCGTGGCGCAAGCCGAGAGTGAACTTTACGATTTTTTAGTTAAAAACCATGGCCATGCTTTTTTGAATGCAGATGACCTTTGGCTCAACAATATGGGTAAGCGTCTGACAAATAAAACCACTTTCAGTATCCATTCAAAAGATGTTAATTATGCTATAACTGGTCTGCATGTTGTACCAAGTATAGAATTCGAATATGCTGCTAGTCCCATGGTTTCGCCATTAATGGGCGAACATAATTTGCAAAATATTGCAGCAGCCATTGCTATTGGTGGATATTTTAAAATTGAGACATCAAATTTAGCAAAGGGAATTGCTGCTTATGCACCCACTAATAATCGATCGCAAATCATTCACACGGATAAAGGCAACACCATATTATTAGACGCTTATAATGCCAATCCAAGCAGCGTTGAGTCAGCGATTCACACCTTCGGTAAAATGAATAATCAAAAACAACTCATTTTAATTGGTGATATGTTTGAACTAGGCGATCATGCCACGCAAGAGCATCTAAATATTGCACAATTATGTGCCAGTTTTTCTCACATAGAAACCATATTGGTTGGCCATGACTTTTATGCTACCGAGTTAGAGGGCATTCAATTATTCGAACACAAAGCGGCGGCAATGGACTATGTAAGGCATAAAGCCTATAGTCATTACAATGTTTTAATAAAGGGTTCTAGGGGAATGAAAATGGAAGATTTTAGAGAATTATTTTAATCCTCGTAATCGTCATCTTTCGGTTTGTCTTTGCTGTATTGATCTTCGTCATCGTCATTTGATGCATCGTCATCAGCTTCGTTACTTAGGTCAATTTCGTCAATTTCTAAATCATCAAACATTTGTTTCAATTGTGATGAAACTTTGATTAAAAAAATAGTATCATCTGTCTCAACTCTTACAGCAGAAATTAATTCTCCTTTTGCGTTTGGAAATTTAATGACATCACGTTCGTATCCATTTGGGTAAAGTTCGCCCATCATGTTTAAAATATCTTCAGGAACGTTGCTGTAATCCACAATTCTTCTTTTTTTGTCCATCGGTTTCAATTTAGAAATTTAATTAATATTATGATGCAAAAATAAATATTGAATCAATACAAAATTAAAATTTTAGAATAATTTTTAAAGAAATGTTTAAAATAGTTTACACTGCCTTTTTTTGAAGATTAATGTACTGAATCCAAGCATTAATTATTTGACGTCTAAAAAGCCTTTCATGTTTGCGTTCTTTTGAATTTAGTTTACCTTCTGCTTTCAATTTTATGGCCGTACTTTTAACTGACATGATGCGCAACCTAAAACTCTCTAGATCCGCGTATTCATTGCGTTTAACAACATTTTCAACTAAGTATTTTTCAAGTTCATCTATCGAAGAAATATACTTTGTATCGGTTGTAAATTCAACAGATGTTTTAAGACTCGAACCTTTCGTATAATTAATAATTTCGTTACTTAAAACCATGTTATTTGGGATGAAGATTAAGTCATCATTTTCGTTAATTATTTGTAAATTTAACAATGTGATGTGGGAAATTTTTCCTTTTTGATCACCTATTTGAATATAATCGTCAATTGATATTTGATTATTAAACATTAAAATCATGCCATTGACAGCATTCGAAATATAATCTTTAGCGACAATGGCGATGGCTGCGGCAAGGATTGAAAGGGAGGTAAAGAATTCGCGTACATTGATTCGAAACAGCACTAAAATAAAAATAATTATTATAAAAGAAAGTAATAAATAATACATGGTATTGATGCCAATTACAAAATTATCCTTACCTTTAATATTGTTACGTTTTTTATAAACAAACAGCAATGCAAATTTGAAACTGTACAAACCAATGAAAAGAATGATGAAAAAAATTGTTTTAGGAGTGTGTTGCCAAATCATAATGCAAAATAATTCATTTTTAGGATATAAAACCTGATTATCGATTAAAAAATAAGATTTTGTTTGGCGCAAGTGTAATAAAAAAGAGCTTATTACAACCAAAAAACCAGACATATCTAAAATGTCTAGTAATGGTCATTTGATGGCCAACTTAAATTTTGAACTATATTTATAGATTTTAAAACCATTGACTTATAAAGACTAATAAAAAGGCATTAGAAAGTTAAAATTAGAACCGAGAGGCTTGGGTGGTAGTTTAAGAGGTTACTGGCAATTTGCAGAGGCTGTAATTCCCAATAAAATGGACACTTTATTAAAATTTCGAAAAAGTATTTGTATTTTATAGAAAAAATCGTACTTTTGCAGTCCAAATTTAAAAAGCATGTACGCTATAGTAGAGATTGCAGGAAAGCAGTTCAAAGTTGAAAAAGACAAATATATTTACACGCATCGCCTTAACAGCGAGGCTGGTAGCTCAGTAATATTCGATAAAGTAATGTTTGTCGATAACAGTGGCAAAATAATGATAGGCTTGCCTGCATTAAAAGGAGCCTCTGTTACTGGAAAGGTTCTTGAGCATTTAAAAGACGATAAAGTAATCGTATTCAAAAAGAAAAGAAGAAAAGGATACAAAAAGAAAAACGGTCACAGACAGTATCTTTCTAAAGTATTAATTGAATCTATTAACGCATAATAAAATAATTTAAAGAATGGCACACAAAAAAGGCGCAGGTAGTTCCAAGAACGGACGTGAGTCGCACAGCAAACGCTTAGGTGTTAAAATATATGGCGGTCAAGTTATCCAAGCTGGTAACATTATCGTTCGTCAAAGAGGCACTAAACACCACCCATCTGATAACGTAGGTATTGGCAAAGACCACACTTTATTTGCCTTAACCGATGGTATTGTTAAGTTTACCAAAAAGAAAAATGACAGATCATTCGTTTCAGTAATAAAAGCTGAAGCATAATAATTATACCCATGCATTTATCAACTCAAGACAAAAAAGATATTTTCACTAAATTCGGTGGTAGTGAAACAAACACAGGCAGTACTGAAGCTCAGATTGCTATGTTTACTGAAAGAATCAATTTCATCACCGGCCACTTAAAAATCAACAAAAAAGATTTCGCTTCTGAATTAAGCCTAGTTAAACTAGTAGGTAAACGCAGAGCACTTTTAGATTATTTGGCAAAGCAAGATATTTTCAAATACCGTGACCTTATTAAGGCCCTTGGTATCAGAAAATAATTCGCTAACCCTTCTATCTAATATTATTTTATTTAAAAAAGCCCCCCAATCGGAGGGCTTTTTTTGTTTCGGCCACACTAAAACAATCAACAAACACTAACAAAAAAATAATTAAATATGTCAAATAAACCCCAAGGATTTAGAAGCTCAATACAAACGGGCAACGGAAAATCCATCGAAATTGAAACAGGTATTTTAGCCAAACAAGCTGATGGCAGCGTGGTGGTAAAATGCGGAGACACCATGTTGCTTGCAACTGTTGTATCAAACAAAGACGCCAAAGATGGCGTAGACTTTATGCCATTAACTGTTGATTACCAAGAAAAATTCGCTGCAGTTGGTCGTATCCCAGGTAGCTTCTTTAGACGCGAAGCACGCCCTACTGAATACGAAATTTTAATATGCCGTATCATTGATAGAGCGCTTAGACCGTTATTCCCTAACGATTACCACGCAGACACCCAAGTAATGGTAACCTTAATGAGCAGTGATAAAAACTTCCCGCCTGATTGCTTAGTTGGATTAGCTGCATCTTCAGCTTTAATGATGAGTGACATACCTTTCGAAGGACCAATCTCTGAAGTAAGAGTTGCAAAAATTGATGGTCAATTGGTACTTAACCCTACCCTATCTGAATTGGCAAAATCGACCTTCGATATGATAGTTTCAGGTACTGAAAAAGACATTAACATGGTAGAAGGTGAGTTCAACGAAATTAGCGAAGCCGAAATGTTAGAGGCTGTTAAATTCGGTCATGACGCCATTAAATTGCAATGCCAAGCGCAGTGGGATTTATGTAACCAAAAGGGTGGCAGAAAACCAGCGAGGGTTTATAACCACGAAACCAATGATGAAGTATTAAGAAAAAAAGTTTGGGAATTAACTTACGATAAAGTTTATGTAGTCGCTAAAAGTGGCGCTCCTAAAACTGAAAGAAGTGAAAAGTTTAAAGCGATTATCACTGAATTTATCGATGGCTTAACAGACGAAGAAAAAGCGGCTCAATCGGGCTTGGCTAAAAAATACTACCACGATGTAGAAAAAGAAGCAATGCGCAGAATGATTCTTGATGAAAGCATTCGTTTAGATGGCCGTAAATTAGATGAGGTTCGCCCTATCTGGTCGGAAGTTGGTTATTTGCCAGCAGCCCACGGTTCTGCAGTATTTACAAGAGGAGAAACCCAATCAGTAACTTCAGTTACACTAGGTGGTAAATTAGATGAGCAACTATTAGATGCTCCTATGCAAGCAGGTTATAGCCGTTTAATGTTGCACTACAATTTCCCATCATTCTCTACTGGTGAAGCTAGACCAAACAGAGGTACAAGCAGAAGAGAAATCGGTCATGGTAACTTGGCATTAAGAGGTTTGAAAAAATCATTGCCGGATATTGAAGACAACCCATACGTTATTCGTATTGTGAGTGATATATTAGAATCAAATGGCTCTAGTAGTATGGCTACAGTATGTGCAGGCAGCTTAGCATTAATGGATGCAGGTATTAAAGTAAAAGGTGGTGTGAGCGGTGTTGCCATGGGATTAATCAGCGATGAGAAAACTGGAAAATACAGTATCTTAACCGATATTTTAGGTGATGAAGATCACTTAGGTGATATGGACTTTAAAGTGGTAGGCACAGCCAAAGGTATTACGGCTTGTCAAATGGATATTAAGATTAATGGCTTACGTTGGGAGATGTTAGAAGAAGCATTAGAACAAGCTAGAAAAGGCAGAGCGCATATCTTAGGTGAGATGAACAAAACCCTTGACACTCCAAATGCAGACTACAAACCACATACGCCAAGAATTGAAAGAATCATCATTGATAAAGACCAAATCGGCGCCGTTATCGGACCTGGAGGTAAAGTGATTCAAGGCATACAAAAAGAAACTGGTGCTGTTATATCAATTACTGAAGTTGAAAATACTGGTATCGTAGAAATTATGTCGAATGATGGTGAAAGTATGGCGGCAGCAATCAAAATCATTAGAGGTATTGTTGCAGTTCCTGAATTGGGCACTATTTATGAAGGTAAAGTGAGAAGCATTGTTGAGTTCGGTGCTTTCGTTGAAATACTGCCTGGTAAAGATGGTTTATTGCACATCAGTGAAATCAGCTGGGATAGAATCAACAAAATGGATGGTATCTTCAAAGAAGGTGATATTATTGAAGTAAAATTAATTGAAGTTGATAAAAAGACTGGTAAATTAAGATTATCTCGCAAAGCTTTGTTGCCAAAACCAACCCAAGACCAACAAAAACAACAAAACTAATTGTTGTAACTATATAAAAAAACCTCCTAAGCAATTAGGAGGTTTTTTTTATGTATTTCAGATATTACCAGATGTAAATTAACAGATGTTAGTCCTCCGCTTCCTCTGTATTTCTGATGCGTTTAATTTCAATTAAATTAACAAGGCGTTGTTGCAAGGTCATTAATAAGACACCAATTGAAACGGTTGCGATTGCAATGTAAAGCTTGGCGTTGCTATAATAAGTGACGCCTAAAGAATAACGTTTGTGCAGGTTGTATTCATAAACACCTATGCATAATTTAGGAATGCCCTCGGCCACCATTAAGCCTCCAATAATGATGATTACAATGCTTAAAATTGTAGAGCGATGCATTTTTATTTCCAATTTTTCCTCTTCAAAATCTTGGTCGAGTCGAAGAAAATCGATGATTTTATCAGACTTAAAAATAAATAATCTTGCAACTAATGCATAGGCCAAAATCATGATGGCCGACAACCCAAAATTCATAATGCCCTGTTGAAAAGTTTCAGGCACCTTATAAATTACGAAGGACAATAGAAGCTGCGGTAGCATCGATAACATATCGCGAATAAATAAAATACCAATAATTTTAAGGATCAGATTCAATAAATTTCTAACAGTCATATTCAATATATTTTATACGAACATAAGGATTATAAATTAGATCTTATGTCAACATATTCTGCGAGATTTAGTCTTAAATCACAAAACATGTTTGTGGATACTTAACATAAGTATTCATTGACATTCCCATATTATAACAATAGCTTTGTAAGTATCACAATAAAATCACACAAAATATGAATTCTATTAAAAAAATCACACTTGCCCTAGTCGCTTTCCTTTTCGTTCAAACAGCATTTGCTGACAAAGGCAATTGGGCTGAATTAAAAAGATTCCACTCTGTAATGAGTAAAACCTTCCACCCTGCTGAAGAAGGCAATTTACAACCTGTTAAAGACAGTGCCGCAACCTTATTAGCTAAAGCTAAAGTATGGCAAGCCTCTGCTATTCCTGCAGATTATAACAAAGAAGAAACCACCAAAACATTGGCTTTATTAGTCGCTAAATGCGAAGATTTAAATGCTGCAGTGATGGCTAATAAAAGCGATGCTGACCTTAAAAAATTAATTACAGAAGCACATGAAATTTTTCATCAAATAGTTGAAAAATGCAGAGTCAATGGCGAGCATCACGAAGGCGATGGTCATGACCACGACAAAAAATCAGAGAAAAAAACTGAAATAAAATCTGAGAAAACAGGCAAAAAAAAATCAAATAGTTAATTTAGAATATCCACATTACGAAAAAGGGTTTGAATACATTCAAGCCCTTTTTAGTTTAATCAAAATACCATGCAAAAATTCATCACCATCAAAACGTTTACCTATGCCTATGAATTGGCTGTTTTAAAAGGCCGATTAGAATCGGAAGGCATTCAATGTTTTATCAAAAATGAAAATTTTTCTCAGATTGCCTCACTCTATTCAAATGCCATTGGTGGCGTTCAATTACAAGTACTTGAAGCGGATATTCCCGAAGCAATAGAAATTCTTAAAGAAGGTGACTATTTAAATGCGGAAGACTATACCGCCTTAAAAAACTACCATGCCGAAATATCTGCACCCACTGTTGAGCACAAGCTTAAATGGTTTGTTGAATACAAAGGCATTATCATTGCAGCCCTTCTAGTTGCCTTGGCTTTCTTTATTTGGTGTTTGATGTTATTGCAAAATAATATGCAAGCTTCGTTATAATTCCATTTCCGTATCTTAAAAATAATCCTAGATTTGTGCAATACGATTAAAATTATATTGCCATGAAAAAAATCTTTGTGTGTTGTATCCTACTCTCCTTTGCCCAATTTACAATCGGTCAAAAAAAGACCACCAAAACGACTGATAAAAACGATAGCACCTTATTAAAAACCACGCAATTCCGTTTGGTAGGGCCCTTTCGTGGAGGGCGCAGTGGTGCGGTTTGCGGCGATTTAACCCACAAAAACATTTTTTACAATGGCACCACTGGTGGTGGTTTATGGAAAACCATGGATGGGGGCAGCAATTGGAAAAATATTTCAGACAAATACTTTGGTGGTTCTATTGGCGCTATAGCCATTGCCCCTAGCGATGCCGATATCATGTATGTTGGCGAAGGTGAAAGCACCTTGAGAGGAAATGTTAGCGAGGGATTTGGTATTTGGCGAACCACTGATGCAGGGCGCACATGGAAAAACATTGGCCTAAAAGACACCCGACACATTGTTCGCGTTGTGATCCATCCAAAAAATCCAGACATTGTTTGGGTGGCTGCCATTGGTCACCTATTTGGACCCAATAACGAACGTGGCGTTTATAAAACAATTGATGGCGGTAAAACTTGGCGTAAGGTATTGTTTAGCGACAATCAAAGTGGCGCAGTCGATTTGGTCATGGAACCCAGCAATCCGCAAACATTATATGCAAGCACATGGACCGTTATTCGTACCCCCTACTCCTTAGAAAGTGGCGGTAAAGGAAGTGCACTTTGGAAAAGCATTGATGGAGGAGAGACATGGCAAAAGCTAAATGACAAAAAAGGCTTTCCCAACAAAAGCATTTTGGGCATAATAGGCGTTGCAGTCAGCAAAGAAAATCCAGAGTTATTATACGCTATCATAGAAAACGAAAAAGGTGGTCTTTATGTAAGTGAAGATGCGGGTGAAACATGGCAGCTTAAAAATAGCAGCAATGATATTAGACAACGTGCATGGTATTATTCAAAAGTTTTTGTAGACCCTCTGCAATCTAATATTGTTTATGTTTTGAATGTCGATTTTTTGAAGAGTACCGATGGTGGTGCTACATTCAAAGTGATTTATACTCCGCATGGCGATCACCATGATTTATGGATTGATCCAGAAGATGGCAAGCGCATGGTGATTGGCGATGATGGTGGTGCTCAAATTTCTTTCGATGGTGGCGAGCATTGGAGTTCCTATTACAATCAACCTACTGCGCAATTTTATAGAGTCAGTACAGACAATCATTATCCTTATAGAATACTGGGTGCACAGCAAGACAATAGTTCTGTTAGAATACTTTCTCGCAGCAATGGGGATAGAATAAGCAACGGCGATTGGGGGTCAACTGCAGGTTTCGAGAGTGGCTACATTGTGGCAGACCCTTCGAATCCTGAAATTGTATATGGCGGAAATTACTGTGGCTACCTGGGTCGCCTCGACCATTCAACGGGAGAAAACCGACAAATTAGTGTTTGGCCAGTGAATTCATTAGGCGCGGGTGCCGATATTCAGAAATATCGCTTCCAATGGAATTTTCCAATCTTCTTTTCACCACATAATCCTAAAAGATTGTATGCGGCAGGCAATGTCTTATTTGTTTCTGAAAATGAAGGCGCCTCGTGGACCGCATTGGGTGGCGACTTAACCACTAACGATAAAGATAAACAAAGAGCAAGTGGAGGACCAATTACCAAAGACAATACTGGGGTTGAAGTGTATTGTACCATTTTTACTGCTGCAGAATCAGTTTCAGAAAAAGATGTATTGTGGACTGGAAGTGATGATGGATTAATTCATATAAGCAAAGATGGCGGCAAACAGTGGAGCAATGTAACCCCTCCAATGGCAGGTCAATGGATGATGTGGAATTGTATTGAAACCGATCATTTAAAGAATGGCAAAGCCTACATTGTAGGAACAAAATATAAATTGGATGATTACACACCTTATGTTTTCAAAACCGAAGATTATGGCAAGACATGGCAAAAAATAACCAACGGCATTCCTTCCAATCATTTTGCGCGTTGCATAAGGGTTGATAAAAAACGAACAGGCTTATTGTATTGCGGCACTGAATATGGTTTATACATTAGTTATGATGATGGGGCGAATTGGAAATCATTTCAATTAAATTTACCCATAGTTCCAATTACTGATATGACCATCAAAGAGAATGATTTGGTATTAGCGACCCAAGGCCGTTCGTTTTGGGTATTAGATGATTTAAGTACCATTCAACAAATGGATAAGGGCATTGCAACAAAAGCACTATTTGTATATGATGTCAATCCTGCCTATCGTTACGATGGTTATCAAAACAAATCTGTGAACAATGCAGGCATGAATCCTGCCAATGGAGTGGTTGTAAATTATTTTGCAAAAGAAATAAGCGATAGTAGTAAAATTGAAATAACATTAAGAGATAAAAACAATCAATTAATACGTACTTATAGCAATACGGCAAGTAATGAACAAGAAAAAATCGAAATCAATTCAGGCATGAATACATTTGTTTGGAACATGCGCTACAAGGATTGGGAACGTTCTGAGAATATGATTATGTGGGCCGGTATTGGCGCTGGACCAAAAGCCGCGCCTGGCAATTATACAGCAATGATTAAAATTGGTAATGATAGTATTACGAAACCCTTTACTGTGCTTGCCAATCCAAGTTACAAATGTAGTCAAGCAGATTATGATGCACAATTTCAATTCTTAATACAAGTTGGAAAATCTTTCAATGAGATACAAAACAGCATCCAACAAATTAGAAATCTCCGTCAACAAATGGATGATTTCAAAACCAAACAAGGAAAAGCTTGTCCAAAAGAAATCATAGCATTGTGTGATAGTATCAATATAAAAACAACCGTTATTGAAGAAAAGTTTTATCAAACTAAGTTGAAAAGCAGTCAAGATATTCTCAACTACCCCATGCAACTCAACAATAAAATTGCCAACTTATATGATTATGCGAGCAGTGGCAATACGGCACCAACTGAGCAAGTAAAGCTAGCATTCAAAGAATTATCGAATGAGGCCAATCAATACCAAACGAATTTAAAATCAATCTTCGAAATTGATGTTAAAGAATTGAATACCTTGATTACAAAGTATTTACTGCCCGTTATCGTTATTCAACCAATAAAATAAAAAAGCCCCGAATAACTCGGGGCATTTTATGAACATAGTTTTTGAGTGTATTTTATAGTTTCAAATATTTTATCTGTAGCATTCAACAAATGCTTTCCATTGTCTTTCAGTTAAAATTTCTTTGGTAGCGCTCATGAATTTGTAGTAACAAGCTCTGAGTGTTTTGGCATAAGAAGCTTTGATATATCTTAAACCTGTTTCGAATTCTTTTCTTAATTTTACCATACCTTCTTCGAATTGTGCTTTAGTGATTTTACCGTTTCTTAATTGGGCTAACAAGTCTTTACGTGCATTCTCAGCACGCAATACTAATTTTGCATATGCTTCGCGGTGCGCTTTAATATCACCCGCCTTACATTCTTCATAAGCGCGCAATGCACGTCTCAATTTCATGGCTTGGGTATCTGTTAAGTTTAAATTTTTAATGCAAGAAAAGTAATGGTTGTCGGAACGTTTAAATCCAGCGTTGTCCATGTCAGTTTCAACCATTGCATAGGCTTCAGTTAAGCCATCATTCTCAGCATAGAAAGCATCGATTTCAGAACCTCCTAAAATTACAGCATCATTATATGTAACATCTGCATTATCTACAATGGCTGTTGATTGTGCTTCGAATAAAGCAGCATTGTCTGTTGCTAGAGCAATTGTTTCAGTTTGTTTTTTACATCCTACGGCTGCAAATAAAATAATTGCTGATAAGACAAGGGCGGTGTTGATTGATTTAAGTTTCATAATTTTATATTGTTGTTAAATTTTATACCCTTTTGTCTTATGAATTGAAATATGGTTGCACAGAAAATATGAAATAAAACAAAAGCGACTGAATTTCAGACGCTTGCATTATAATAAAAAGTTGATTAAAAATTCTAGGCCGCAACCAAAGGCGATTGACCTAGCTTGTGCATCATATTAAAGTGCGAATTTATAGCTTCTGCAAAGCTACTGAATTCATTATGTGGAACACCATGTTTGGCCGCTACTTCACGCACAATTTTTCTGATCGCGGGATAATGCACATGGCTAACTTTAGGAAATAAATGGTGTTCAACTTGAAAATTCAACCCACCGACAGCCCATGTTATAAATTTATTGTCAGGACAAAAATCGAACGTTGTTTTCATTTGATAAATAGCCCAGTCTTCATCAATGGCCATGACACCTGTGGCTTGTGCGTCGGCATATACTGCGCCTTCAACCACATGGGCCAATTGGAATACAACAGACAATACAATCCCCATGATAAAATTATAGAATAAATATCCAATAATAAATTTACCAAAGCCAAGCATGTAAATTGGAAAGGCTATATAAAAAACGGCATAAAACAACTTGGTGGCCCAAAAAGTAAAATGCGATTTGAACGTTCTTTTTGGCAAATCTGTGGTATAAACTTTATTGGTAAAATATTTCGTAAAGTCCATAAAAAATACCCAAAAAAGAGTGGATAAACCATAGAGAAAAAGCATGTAATTCCTTTGGTACTTGTGCAACTTATTGTAGGGTTGGTTGGGCGACATTCTTAAAAAGGGTGGTTTAAAAATATCATCATCTACGCCATCAACATTGGTGTAAGTATGATGCAGAACATTGTGTTTAGTGCGCCAAAAATAAGATTCGGCACCAAGAAAATTTAAGCTATAGCCAAAAAAATCGTTGACTTTACTATTGTCTGAAAATGCGCCATGACAAGAGTCGTGCATGATATTGAAACCAATAAAGGCCAAAAAAGTTCCGAACAAGGCTAACAATAAAAAATTCAGTACGATAGAAGAAGGTTGAATAAAAACAATTGTATAGTATAAACTAAAGACCACTGCATACATGAAAAAGGCTTTAAAGAACAATTTATTGTTACCTCTTTGACTCATGTGATTGTCCTTAAAATATTGTTTCACTCTATCATTTACTTCTACATGAAACTGTCTGTTATGGGTTGCAAAAGAAATTTGTGGCATATTGAATAAACCACAAAATTAGGTTTTTGTTTGACAAAAAAACAATAATTGATAAGCGTCAATTACTAAGAACTAAATATGAACTTATTGGCTTTTGAAAACGAACAGTTATTTAAACTCAAAATAAATAAGTTACATTTGTAGATGTGAATTTTGAAGGAAGTTTAAATAACAAATTACCACAAATAGGCCCTTCTATTTTTTCGGTAATGTCTGCTATGGCCAATGCCCATGGGGCTATTAACTTAGCACAGGGGTTTCCAAACTTTGATTGTAGTGCTGATTTAAAAAACATGGTAACCAAGGCCATGGAAAAAGGCTACAACCAATATGCTCCAATGCCTGGAATCATGTCCCTAAGAGAAAAGATTGCCATTAAAACGGAACAATCTTATTCGGCGGTTTACAATCCAGAAACAGAAATTACCGTGATGCCTGGTGCCACCCTTGCCATCTATGCCGCTATTACAGCACTTATTAAGGATAATGATGAGGTGATTATCATTGAACCTGCTTATGATTGCTATATACCAGCGGTAGAGCTTGCAGGAGGTAAAGCCATTGTTTACGAAATGGCGTTTCCTGATTACAAAATAGATTGGAATCAATTAAAAAAGCTCATCAATTTCAAAACACGTCTCATCATTATTAATAGTCCGCATAACCCAACCGGCACGATACTTAGCTCGGAGGACATCCGTAAATTAGAAAAGCTTGTTGAAAACACCGACACACTCATATTAAGCGATGAAGTATATGAGCATATTATCTTTGATGGTTTCGAACACCAGTCAGTTGCCCGTTATCCAAAATTAGCCAACAGATGCATTATTGTAAGTTCTTTTGGTAAAACCTACCATACCACTGGATGGAAAATGGGTTATGTGCTTGCGCCTGCAAATATTACAGCCATGATTCGCAAAGTCTATCAATTTATGGCCTTTGCTGCAAACACGCCTATTCAACATGCCTATGCCGAAATATTGGACCGACCCGACATGTTTTTAGAATTAGCCAGTTTTTATCAAGCCAAACGCGACTTCTTTAAACAAGCCATTAAAGGTTCTAATTTTAAACAATATGCCTGCAATGGCAGTTATTTCCAATTGTTAGGTTAAGATAAATTAAGTGAATTGAGTGACACTGAAATGTCCAAATATTTAACCATAGAAAAAGGTATTGCGAGCATTCCTATCTCCGCTTTTTATAAAAGAAAAACCGACCATAAAGTATTGCGGTTTTGTTTTGCCAAATCGGAAGACACACTTTCTAAAGCAGCAGAGATATTATGCAAACTATAAATATTACGGTGGTGCAAACCACATTGCATTGGGAAAACATAGAACTTAATCTAGAACATTTTACTAAAAAACTAGCACCCATTGAGCAAACAGATTTAATCATATTGCCAGAAATGTTTACCACTGGCTTTAGTATGCAACCGGAGAAACTGGCCAAAGAATCCGCTGAAAAAGGATTGGCTTGGATGCAAGCCATCGCTAAAAGTAAGAATGGAGCTGTAACTGGTAGCTTAATGTTTGAAGACAATGGCACTTATTATAACAGTTTGTTATTTGTATTACCCGATGGCACCTATCAACGCTATAACAAACGCCACCTATTTTCTTTAGCAGAAGAAAATCAACACTACACGCGCGGACATGAGAGATTAATTGTTGATTATATGGGATGGAAAATATGTCCATTAATTTGTTTCGACCTAAGGTTCCCTGTTTTTAGTCGCAACAATGTGAACTACGATTTATTAATCTATGTCGCCAATTGGCCCGAGAAAAGACACTATGCTTGGCAGCAATTATTAAAAGCCCGTGCCATCGAAAATCAAAGTTATGTAATTGCGTGCAATAGACTAGGAGAAGATGGCAATGGCATTCCACACAAAGGTGGTTCGGCCATTGTTAATTATGTAGGCGAAGAAATTGGCTTCGACAAGGATGACAATATTTTTCAATTCAATTTAAATAAGGAATCGCTTATTCTATTCAGAAACGACTTTCCATTTTTGAATGAGCAAGATTTATTTGAAATAAAATAAATTGTAGGTCTAAATTAAAGTTCTCCTTTAATTAATTTCTGAGCCATCAATTTTCCTTCACGCACTGCATAATTCGTACCTCTATCCTCCGGATAAATTTGCGCCATGGTATTAATTAAAACATTTGGCAAAGGCGTTGTAAAGTCAGGAATTAATTGAGAGTAATGCAAGGTAACCAAGGGTTGAGAGTAGGCTTCTTTCCATACATGGTAATCCAATACCCAATCTTCGGTAAACAATGGGAACATCTTTTTAATGTAAGGCATGGCATAATCGAAGAATTCCTTCTCGGTCATGTTGTACAAAGCCTCGTCGGTTGGTAAATATTTAGAAAGGTAAACAATGTGGCGACCTTTATACGTTTCTTTCGATTCGAAATTGGTGTGCTCAATAACCCCTACAAAAGGGAACCCTGGATCATTGACATTTAACCAATAAATTTCGCTTAAGCTTTGTTTTAATTCTAATGTTAAACACACATTTCCGATGTATTGGATTATATTGAGATGCTCAATATAACTTGCGTCAACTGCCTCTTTTAATAAATTTGAAATCAATGGCAAAGGAATGGTTAAAACTGTTTTATCAGCTTTAAACACTTCCCCATCGGCTGTTTTAATTTCATCATTAGTTACAGAAACAACCGTGCGATTCACATGCACCATGCCACCCATGTTGTGAATTTCTTTCATCATTGAATCGGCCAATGAAGCAAAGCCTCCTTGATAATATGCTAAATTTTCTTTGCCTTTCTCTCCCCTGCTGCCGCCTCTTAATTTTAGTTTGTTCCAAAACCAAACAGCCGATACACTTTCGGCATATCTTCCAAACTTACCTTTTAACAACGGCTCCCATACAACGGTATAACCTTGCTTACCGCATATTTTAGTTAACCAGTCTTTGGCAGTGATGCTCTCTAATTTCATCCAGTCTTGCACAGTGCGCACTGCTAAAACAACAAAGCCTAAGCGTATGCGGTTAATCAAATTCAAGGGTTTGAATTTCAACAAATCCAAAGGAGAACTCAACTTAAAAAAATTATTGGAATAGTACATCCCTGTGCGGGTAGGCCGAATGATAATATGGTCTTCGCAATTCAGTTCCTTAATAAGGTCCATGATGTGCAAATCGTTTGTAAACCAATGGTGATAGAATTTTTCGAGGTTCTCGCCTTCCACTTTAAAAGAGCCGGCAAGGCCACCTACTTCGGCATCTTTTTCAAATATATTTACAGCCCATCCTGCTTTGGCAAGGTAATAGCCCATGGTAAGCCCTGTAAAACCACCACCTACAATGTTGATTGTTTTTTTCAAAATGTCTAATTTTTAAAAACCCTTTTTATCCTTGATGATATACAAAGGTCTGCGTTTTATTTCGCCATAAATCCTACCAACATATTCGCCAATAATACCAAGCACAAGGAGTATAATACCGCCTATTAATAGAATGGATATCATTAACAAGGTCCAACCTTCTACATAATCTTTAACAAATATTCTCATGATTAAAGCGTAGACAATGCCTATAAAAGCGGCAAATGACGTTATAAAACCCACAAAGGTGGCTACTTTCAAAGGGGTATTCGAGAACGATAAGATGGCATCACTGGCCAATCTCAACATTTTCTTTAATGGATATTTTGTGGTACCAGCGAATCTGCTTTCTCTATCATACTCAACAAAGGTTTGATTAAAACCAATCCATGCCACCATGCCACGCACAAATCGGTACGACTCGCGCATGCTTAAAAACTGATCCAGTGCATTGCGGTCCATTAACCTAAAGTCGCCCGTATCCAAAGGAATATCAACATCGCTTAAGCGGTTAATGAAACGGTAAAACCATTTGGCGGTTAGTAATTTAAAAGCACTCTCACCTGCACGTTCAACGCGTTTACCAAAGATTACATCATAGCCTTCTTCCCATTTTTTAATCATCTCTAAAATGATGTGGGGAGGATCTTGAAGGTCAGCATCAATTACTACTGCAGCATCGCCTTTGCAATTATCTAACCCAGCTGTAATGGCAATTTGATGGCCAAAATTTCTTGAAAAATTAATACCTTTAATATGTGAATCTAGGCTTACCTTTTCGTTTATCATTTGCAAGGTGGTATCTTTACTACCATCGTTCACAAAGATTATTTCATAATCATATTGATCCTTGTCTAACAAATTGAGCTTATCGGTCAACCTTTTATAGGTTTCGGCAAACACTTCTTGTTCATTAAAACAAGGGACTACAATTGAAATCAGTTTTTTCATTAAACGCTTTTCTTAATATGTTTTTTTACAAAGGTATATTACCATGTTTCTTACGCGGCAAGCTTTTTACCTTGTTTTCTAACATGCTAAAGGCTGTAATTAATTTCGAACGGGTTTCTTCTGGATAAATTACTTCATCAATGAATCCGCGTTCTGCTGCGCGATAAGGATTTGCAAAAATTTCTGCGTATTCTGCTTCTTTTTCTTTCCATGCATTTTCAGGATTTGCAGCAGTGCTGATTTCTTTTTTGAAAATAATTTCGGCTGCACCTTTTGCCCCCATCACTGCGATTTCTGCATTGGGCCATGCGTAATTCATATCGGCTCCAATGTGTTTGCTGTTCATTACATCATAGGCGCCACCATATGCTTTGCGGGTGATTACTGTAATTCTTGGAACAGTGGCCTCACTAAATGCATATAGTAATTTGGCTCCATTGGTGATGATAGCGTTCCATTCTTGATCGGTACCTGGTAAGAAACCCGGTACATCTTCTAATACCAAAAGAGGAATATTGAAAGCATCGCAAAAGCGCACAAATCTTGCCGCTTTTGTAGATGAATGCACATCGAGCACACCCGCTAAAAATGCTGGATTATTCGCAACAACGCCTATGCTTTTACCAGCTAACCTTGCAAAACCTACTACAATATTTTCTGCAAAATTCTTATGCACTTCGAAGAATGTTTCTTCGTCCACAATACCTTCAATGATCTCGCGCATATCGTAAGGTTGATTGGCATTGTCTGGGATAATATTTTTCAAGACATCTCTTGTCTCGCTGCTTTTTGCATATGCAAGGGTTGGCGCTTTTTCCTCACAATTCTGAGGCATGTAGCTCAATAATTTTTTATAGCCATTTAAACATTCAACCTCGTTGGCAAACGAAAAATGTGCAACCCCCGATTTGGCTGAATGCACTGACGCACCGCCTAATTGTTCGCTGCTTACTTCTTCATTGGTAACGGTTTTTACGACGTTCGGACCCGTTACAAACATATAACTGGTATTCTCTACCATGCCAATAAAATCGGTAATGGCTGGTGAATACACTGCCCCACCAGCAGATGGGCACATGATGGCAGATAACTGAGGGATGACACCACTGGCAATTGTATTTCTGTAAAATATATCTGCATAACCGCCCAATGATACCACGCCCTCTTGAATTCTAGCGCCACCGCTATCGTTTAGTCCAATAATGGGTGCACCATTTTGAAGGGCTAAGTCCATGACTTTGCAAATTTTTTCAGCGTGGGTTTCACTCAATGAGCCCCCAAAGACTGTAAAGTCTTGTGAGAATACATAGGTTAGGCGACCATTTATTTTTCCAAAACCTGTTACTACACCATCGCCTAGAAACTGTTGGTTTTCCATTCCAAAATCTTTGCTTCTATGGGTTACAAAGGCGCCAATTTCATTGAAAGTACCTTCATCCATTAGAAAATGAATGCGCTCTCTGGCGGTTAATTTTCCTTTGGCGTGTTGTGATTTTATACGGTCTTCTCCGCCGCCTAACAAGGCTTCTTGTCTTTTATTATTGAGTAATTCTCTTTTGTCCATTTTGGGTTGCGTTTGTGCACTCATGATTGCATAGTGTTTAATGGTGCAAATTAAGCGAATGATTGCGGAGAAACAAAAAAGCCATCTCTTTTTTTGAGATGGCTTTTTAAATATTATTTTAATACTAATTATTGTGCAATCACAATTTTAGTTGTTTGCACTTGATCATTTGCAGTTACTTTACAAACGTACATGCCTGAAGGTAATCCTTCAACACTCATGGTTTTGTTGTAAGTACCATACGTTACATTTTCTTGAGGTAATGATCTTACCAATCTGCCTTGCATATCAAATAAATCAACCATTACCGCTGAATTTGAATTCAATTGGTAGCTGATATTGATTTCAGAAGTTGATGAAACTGGATTAGGCGTTACTTGTACATCGGTAGAGAAATAGCTTTGTAAACCTTTAACGCCTGAAGCGTTGGTACTAAATTTAACATCATCTAACAACAAAGAAGAACCATTGGTTGGGGTGGTAACACTGGTTACAAACATAACGACAGCACTATCTGGCGTAGTAGCACTTTTGTAGTAGGTTGCTAAATCAGCAGTAAAGTTAACCCAAGGATATTTTGCACCAGGAGATGAGGCGAATAAAGTATTCATCACAGTATCGATTTTAGTACCATTTTTCTTGGTCATTAAAATCAAAAAACCAAAAGATTCGGTTGCAGGAGTTACTGGCAAATAAGTAGCTAAAAATTTTAAAGAAACTGGACGAGTTGATAAAGGAAATTTAGCGCTTCGTAGAATAGCAATATTTGCATTGTTTTGAAGTAACACAAATTTAGGTCCACTTGGAGAAACGTAAGGCTGATTGTTAACTGTAATTGTCGTTAATTGTTGCACAACGCCAGATAGAGCAGACCATTTTGGTAATTGTCCATTTGCAATTGGTGTTTCAAAGTCACCATTCGGCAATAGTTGGGCTTGGGTTGTAAAAATCGTTGCAACCGCAATAGCGCAAGAAAGTAATATTTTTTTCATCTTAATATATATTAGAGTACAACAAATTTAAGGAATAAAATGATTAAATCAATAAGCATGAAATTTGAATTTAAAACATAACTCGTATAGGACAATGGTCAAATTTAATAAAAAAAAGTCACCTCGACTTGAGATGACTTTTCAAATTAGTTGGTTGGTTTTATCTATTCTACAATGAACTTATTCATTGAGATTTCAGCACCATTGATTACTTTATAAAAATAGACGCCTTTTGAAAGGTTCGCTACATCGATGGCTACAGTTTGAAGACCCGCTTCAACAATACCATTGTTGATGGTTTGAACAGTGCGACCTTGCATATCAAAAATTTCAATACTGCTACTTGTGCTTTTTGAAGCAACAAATTCAATATTTAATACATCACTCACTGGATTAGGATATGCATCAGAACTAAATTTACTTGCACTAATAGCACCAATGCCTGCTCCACTGAAATTCATGTTAGCGCAACTTCTATTGTTGCCATCAATATTCATATCATAAACTGAATCGGGCGTTGTTCCATTATAAAGGATTAAATAAGAACATAAGGTCACAGGACCACCACTGGCACCCGTTAAACTCAAATTACTAACCGTATAATTGGCAGTTCCACCGCTTGCAATGTTTGCAGTGATAGGCACCCGGGTAGCTGTTTGCGTATAGATGGTTGTACCAACACCCATAAAGTAAACAAAGGTATCTGTAGTTTTAATGACGCCAGGGCCATTGTTGGTAACTGTAATGTTAACATTAAATGGCTTTCCTGTTCTGATGGTTGAAGAAGTGTTTGGCGAGGTCATGCTAATGCCAATGTCAACAACTCTTTGAGAATAAACGATGGTTGCCATTAGCAACAAAACTGAGAATAGTAATGATTTTTTCATTTTATAAAATTATATGCAACAAAATTAAGCCTTTACAAAAGTCAATTTAACAACTCCTCTAAATCGTTTTGAACAATGTTCTTAACAATGGCGTCATTCTGTTCAATTAAATCGTCTGATACCCTTTGCTTTTTTTCTTGAAGCTTTATGATTTTCTCCTCTATTGTGTTTTTACTAATAAACTTGTAAACGAATACAGGCTTGGTTTGTCCAATGCGATGGGTGCGATCCATGGCTTGTTTTTCGACCGCAGGATTCCACCATGGATCTAACAAAAACACATAATCTGCTGCTGTTAAATTAAGTCCTACGCCACCTGCCTTTAACGATATCAAGAACAATGGAATGTCTTTATCTTTTTGAAACTCATTAACCAGCTTAGCTCTTTCGGCCGAAGGCGTGCTGCCATCCAAATACAGAAAAGGCTGGTTTTGCATTTTAAAATACTCCTTGTATAAATTTAAATGCTGAACGAACTGCGAAAACAATAATATTTTGTGTTTATTCTCAATGGCTTTTTGCACCATTTCAATGACTTCATTAAATTTTCCTGAACCATCTAAATAATCCTCTTGTGCCAAGATGGGGTGGTTTGCAATTTGTCTCAACTTTGTGAGCCCTTGCAATATCATTAACTTAGAATTATTCATCCCAACATTACTGATAGAGGCCATCAACTCGTTGCGGAAAAGCGACTTCACACTCTCATAGCGTTCGCTTTGCTCTTCGGTCATATTGCACAAGCGTATTTGCTCGGTTTTTAATGGCAAATCGGTGGCTACTTGTTTTTTAGTTCTTCTTAAAATGAAAGGTTTTACAATGTTTCTAAGCGTCTTCGTAGTATTTTCATCTTTCTCCTTCTCAATTGAAACCACATATTTTTTAGAGAAAAAATTATAGTTTCCTAACAAGCCTGGATTCAAAAAATTAATTTGACTCCAAAGGTCGGTGATGCTATTTTCAACTGGCGTACCTGTAATCACAAAGCGTTGTTTTGCGCTCAATTTCATGACACATTGGGCGGTTAACGATCCAGGGTTTTTTATTACCTGCGATTCATCCAAAACAATGGTACTAAAGTTAAAACTGCCAAATAAATTAATATCATTTCGCAAGGTGCCATAGCTTGTAATGATGATATCGTAATAGGCCATGATATCTTTCAAGTTCTTTCGTCTGCCTATGCCAATGTGTACATATACTTTGAGATTGGTAAACTTGTTGGTCTCATTTTGCCAATTGTAAATAAGCGACGTAGGTACCACAACCAATGAAGTATTGGGCGCCTCTGTCATTACAATCGTTTTTGTTTCAGTAATAACGGAATCAATTTCGTTGGCTGCCTCGGGTTTAAGTTCAGTGTTTTCAAACAAACCAAACTGTGGCTGTTCGCTTATTTGAGCAGGTGCTTCAGATGTCTTGTCACTGGGTACCTGCGATTCCTTTTTATATTGTAAAAAAGCTAGTATTTGCAAGGTTTTACCCAAGCCCATATCATCTGCCAAGCAAACGCCATAACCTTTCTCGCTCATATAACGCAACCAATTATATCCTACCACTTGGTATGGACGTAAGGTGGCGTTTAAATTAGCCGGTATTGGATAATTATTATTTTCATCGAACTGCACATCTTTACTAATGGCATGTTCGCCATTCTCTAATAAGCCATCTAAGAGTCCTATATGGTGTTTCTTTAAACGCAGTTTATTCTTATCGACGACTACAAAATCAAACAAACTTGAGTAGCGTGTGAACCATTCTTCAGGAATGATGGCTATTTCGCCATTGGGTAATAGAAATTCTCTAATACCTTTAATGATGTTATTTTTAAGTTTAATGAAGGGCACTTCGAATTCACCAAACTGAACGATGGCTTGTAAATCGAACCAATCGCCTTGCTTTTTAACATCGAAAGTAACAGAAGATTTACCGATAAAATAGGTTTGCTTAATCAGTGATTGATCGACCACAAAACCTTGTTCCTTCAATAATTCTTGGTTGTTACCAATAATATCTAAAAGCTTTAATGGTCCTTCTTTGCTTATAAAAAGTGAACCTTCATGAATACTGAGACCTATTCTTTCGAGAATTTGTTTTTTTATATCCTCCCATTGGCGCGATCTGCGAACCCTATGGAAGGTAAAATCATTGTTTTTTTTCTCGACAGATACAGACACCATTTTTATCGAGTGATAAGGAAATTGATAGGGTCCATAGGTGAAATACAAACTTGCACATAACATTTGATCGCCAAAGGCCGTGAGTTTAAGCACTGGAAAAGCACGGTATTGTTCTGTTTTTATTTCAAAACCTTCTGCATACACATCATATTGTTCTACTAAATTTTTAACAAATTTTTCGAAATACAATTCCTCATTGCGGGGTGCAATAGAGATAAAACGTTTGTTTAAGAACGGTGTAATTTTATTGCCATCTGTATTTTTTTTGAAGGTAATTAATTGATTATTGGTAAGCAGCCATGCAGGCTCGTGAATAATTAATTCGCTGCCGTTCTCACTAAAATTAATTTTTTTATCGTTTAGTTTAACGGTTGCAAAATAGTTGGTACCCTCTTCGTTTCTTCTAAAGTGAAAAAGAATAGAGGCTTTTTCAGAATCAATGTTAACCAATTGGTGAACTACATTTTTATCTTTTGTTAAGTAAAGCTTACGTTTACCAAGACCTTCGATTACTTTTAGCAATCGCTTTTCAATGTAAGGTCTTATTTTTTTATGCAGTTCTTCTTTGTAGTGTTTTTCAAAAAAATCAGATGGTCGGATATTTTTTTTAGAAACAAAAAATTTCTTCATTACTACCTCTGGTTCTGTTTCATCGAGAATTTTCAGTATCGCCAAATCTTCATCGGCAACTTTAAAGCCATCTGCAGCACTGCTATGGAGTTTTTGAGAAAGCAAACTGTGCTTTCCATTCTTCATCAATTGAACTGCATGCAATTCAATGACATAGCCTAAATTAGGATGTTTATTTAAGCTAAAAACTAAATCAAAAGGTTCTTTGGGATTAACTCTCATTTAAAAAGTGGAAAGTGCACATCCCACGAAGGTAATACCAAAATAGTTGTATTGTAAAATAAAAGTAGAAAATAAAAAAGCCCCCGTTTCCGGAGGCTCAACTATGGTTAAGTTAATAAACTATTGAAGGCTATTAACGTGCAAAGCCAAACTAGATTTTAAGTTTGATGCTTTGTTTTTGTGAATGATATTTCTTTTCGCCAATTTATCCAACATACTAGATGCTTCGATAAATAAAACTGAAGCAGCTGCTTTTTCAGTGCTTTCACGTAATTTTTTTACAACATTTCTTGCAGTTTTATGTTGGTAACGGTTTCTTTCGTTTTTAACTTCCGTTTGTCTGATTCTCTTGATTGATGATTTATGGTTAGCCATACTTCTTTTTAAAGGACTGCAAAATTAGCGAAAATATTTAATTTTCAAAATAAATTTGTATTTTTTCGTAATGAAAGATAGAAAGTTTAATTTTGACCTCTCGTGAAAGTATTGATTATCGGCAGCCGTATTCCTTTTCCACTCCATGACGGCGGGGCAATCGCGACTTTTAATCTTTTGAAAGGCTTAACAGATATTGGGATAGAAACCACCTATATTTCGCTCAACACCCTTAAACATTTTGCCGATCAAACAACCATTCAAAACGAATTTGGATTTTTAAAGTCAATTATTCCCTATAAAATTGACACCAAAATAAGACCATTGAAAGCCCTTGCCAATCTATTTGGTAATACCTCTTACAATATCGAACGTTTTTATGACCCTGGCTTTGAAGCACTGCTCATTCAGCATGTTCAACAAAACACCTACGACATTATACATTTCGAAGGGTTATTTGCTTCAACCTACATCGATACTATAATACGCCACACCAATTCCCCTACCCTGCTTAGACAGCACAACATTGAATACCAAATATGGGAGCGATTGGCAGGCAATGAAAAGCAACCACTTAAAAAATGGTATTTAAAGCTTTTGGCGAAAAGAATGAAACGTTATGAATTAATGGTCATCCAAAAATTCGACCGACTGGTTTGCATTGCCGAAACAGACGAAATGTTATTGGAACAATGGATCGATCAAAACAAAATTGAAACAATTCCAGGTGGATTTACTATTAAGGTAGACGATTTAAAACCTCAATCATCTAATGCCAATGCTATTTATCACATTGGATCAATGGAATGGTTGCCCAATCAACAAGCCATGGAATGGTTTCATCATTTTGTGTGGCCGAAAGTCATTCAACAATTGCCAAGCGCCCAATTTTTTATGGCAGGTAAAAACATGCCTGAGTCCTATCAATCATGGACCACTTCCAATTTCAAGGTGATGGGAGAAGTAATAGATGCACATGCATTTGCGGCTGATAAATCCATCTTGATCGTTCCACTGCAAAGTGGCAGCGGTATCCGTATGAAAACCATTGAGGCCATGCTGCAAGGCAAGGCTGTGGTTACCACAACCATTGGCGCCCAAGGCTTGCCGATAGTCAATCAAGAACACTGTCTGATGGCAGATACTGCAGAGGATTTTGCCAAGGCTATTATTGACTTGTTAAATCACCGACAAAAAACACTCCAATTAGGCAAGGCCGCGCAAGACCTAATGCTTCGTTTTTATGACAATAGAAAAGTAAGTGAATTGTGGCACAGATGTTACCAATCAATGCTTGGATAAATCTCTGCGATACATAATAAAGCCCCCTTTTTCATCCGTCTTTATTAGCAATTTTGCTTCGGGCAACTCTTCTTGATCATTTATTTTAGCAATAAAATACACTGGCTTGTCGGTAGCTCCGTTCAACAACCAAAATTTTTGATAATCATCTAACTCGGCCCGTTCGGACTCTGTTAAATTATAGATAGCGCTTTTATGTTTAATTTTCAAAAAACGATGATTCAATAAATTGAGTCCATCACTGGCCTTCAAAGGTTGTGTTTGCCCGTAGAAATAAGGTGCATAACTCTTATAACCCACATGGAATACATAAACATCTTTGCCCTTAAAGGATTCCAAATATTGTATGGCTGTGCCTTGGGTATGCCTTTCAATTTTCGGAACTAATAGGATAGCGGCCATAGAAACAAACATAACATTACCAGCTAAAAGCAAACCAAAAGCCTGAACGGTTCGTTTTTTAAATGCCAAGAAAGTAAAAACAATAAGCGAAACAATTAATAAAATACCTGGCAAAACATCTGTGTATTGCCAACCGCCGTCGACCATCATATTTTGTTTAGAAAAATTATCATGGATGGCAGCAATAAAGTTCATTTTTAAATTCGGTGTAACCATGATCACAGGCAACGCAATAAAGGCGCTACCAATTACCAAACCGAAAACCAAGATACTGAATATCGCATACCATTTAAATCGAAATATTCGGTTATTGAAACTCTCGATGGCATAGGCTGCCATAAAGGTGAGTGGCAACCAACAGAGTGAGGAATAGTGAACGATTTTTGTTTTTACAATAGAGAATAAAATCAGCACAACCCAGAACAAACACATCATCACCAATCGAAATAAATTCTCAGGATAGATATAATATTCATTCTTTTTCCAACCTGCAATTGCGATGATAGAAATTGGAAAACAACCAAAGGCTAAGACCAAAAAATGGTAATAAAACGGTTGCTGATGGCCCGCAATATTTTGAGAAAACAAACCGATTTGATAGTTAATAAATTCAATAATGAACCATGGCCCATTTAACAAGGTTTCGGGTAAGAACCAAATGGAGGTCACCAATAATGCAAAAATTCCGTAAATAAACAGGTGCTTGAATTTAAAGAACCACACCATTCTTTTAGCAACAACTAAAGTAAACAGAACCAATAGGCCTATTAAAAAGGCAACTGGACCTTTTGCCAAAATAGCGATGCCTGTTAAAATACCTGCCCACATAAAATTGCGATTGCAGTTATAAGTCACATGGTAATTTTTGGCAGCTAAATAAAATTGGATAATACTAGCGAAGATGAAAAAATTGAAAACTGGATCGATCAATCCTGTTTTAAAATAAAAATGAGGGGTGATAGCGCCAATATAACAAAGCACCCACCAGTGGGCAATATGGCCTTTAAATATTTTGCGACTGACATTGTAGATATAACAAAGGGTAATGATACCAAATACAGTGTTTGGAAATCTTGCAGCAAATTCATTAACCCCAAATATTTTCATTGATACCACTTGCGTCCAAATAAAAAGGGGAGGCTTTTCCCAAAAAGGCGTAAAATTAATTTGAACCTTTGAATAATTGCCCGATACCATCATTTCTCTGGCAGACTCAGCGAAATTTATTTCATCCCAATCGAACAAATGCACTGCACCTAAGAATGGCATAAATAATAAGATGCCAATGAATGTTATAATTAAAAAATGAAACGGATTAACTTTAAAGTGCATTGCTATATTTTAAAGACTGGTTGCTGCCAATAGGGTGTTATAAATTTACTCTCAAAAATCACAAATGTAATAATTGCAATGGCAAATCCTATAATTGAACCAGCATATACATCAATCAAATAATGTTGGGCTACATATACACGTGAGTAACCCGAAACAAAAGCCAATAAGAAAAAAAAGAATTGCATCCCTTTATTTTTGCTTATAAAAGCAGCTAAAGCAAGTGCGCAAAAAGCCGACATGGTATGCCCCGAAGGAAAACTCCCATTACTGTGGTGCTGTATACCTGGCACGTGGTGAAATGGAATATGGTGATCATTTAAATAACGCAAAGGACGCGGTGCATCTGCAAATATTAAATACTTATTAAGTATGATTGTAAGTCCACAAATGGCCATTGCAATAACCACTGCTAAAAAAAATCTTTTCTGAGTAAAAAGTCCCAATGCCAATAAAAATAACACGTAAGCCAGCTCGGGCAAACGCGTAATATGGTACATGAAGGTGTCCAACCAATTGCTGTAATGCCCATTGATAATCAGTAAAGTTTCCTCTTTTTTATAGAAAATAAGCAAAGGTAAAACCAACAGTGCCAATAAAGAATGGCAAATAATGCTAACGGTTTTATTTGAATATTTTTGCTCCAAATGGGTTTAAAATAATTTTACAAAGATTGACAAAAATTTTATTTAAAAGATAATAAAAAAAGATTTAATTGCGATACGATATTAAAAGTTGTAAAAATGGTTAAAAAGAGAGAAAGAATAAAAGTTGAGATTGAGTTCCCTATCAAATGCTCCCCTTCCCTATTATATAATTATATCAGCAGTGCTTCTGGCTTGTCTGAATGGTTTGCACACGATGTGAATAACAGAAGTAGAAATGAATTTGTCTTTACATACGAAGATGGCGAAGTGCAGCATGCGACGGTCATAAAAAGTGTTGCTAATAAATCCATTCGATTTAAATTTGAGGGTTCAGAAACGGATGAATATTTAGAATTGGATATCATTGTTGATGAATTAACCGAAGATGTTGCCTTAAAAGTAACTGAATTTTGTTATGAAGAGGAAAAAAGAGGCATTCATGAACTTTGGAATAGCGAAATTGATATTCTCAAAAACGCCACCGGCGGATAAGTTTCGGGTTTTGGTATAGACTTTGCCAATGTAACCGTGTTCGGTTTATTTCATTCATGAAAAAAATAAATTTATTGGTTGTTAAAGCTTTTGTAGGACCTTTTATCGCTACATTCTTTATCTCCATGTTCTTATTTTTAATGCTATTCTTATGGAAATGGATTGATGATTTAGTGGGTAAAGGTTTAGAATGGCATGTTGTTGCGCGTTTGTTATTTTTCTCTACCGCAGATTTAATTCCAATGGCCTTGCCTTTGGCTGTGCTCATTTCGAGCTTAATGACTTTTGGAAATTTATCTGAAAGCTACGAGATGGTAGCCCTTAAAGCCTGTGGCGTGAGTATTTACCGTGCCTTAATGCCAGCCTTTATTATTATAATGTTATTAGCCGTTATTACATTTTATGTTTCAAATATTGTGATTCCGAAAGCCAATTTAGAAGCAAAAAGTTTGTTGTGGGATGTAAGAAATAAAAAACCTGCTTTTAGCATTAAAGAAGGTGTTTTTTATGATGGCATTGAAGGGTATAAAATAAAAATTGGCAAGAAAGAAGCTGACAATGAAACCATCAAAGACATTCTCATTTATGAGGTAAAGCCTGGCTATAGTCAATTGATCATTGTAAGAGCAGAAAGTGGTAAAATGAAACTTAGCGATGATAAACGTTTACTGTATTTCACACTTTCAAAAGGAACCAGATACGAAGAATTGGTTGAAAATGCGGGATACAACAGAACATATCCTGCCACGGTTACAAAATTTGAATCTCAAAAAATAACGTTTGATTTAGGCGATCTTGAATTAAAACAAACAGACAAAGATTTATTCAAAGGCAGTGCTGTTATGATGAACATTAATGAACTGCAAAAGGCCATAGATTCCTCTAGAATCGAAATTAAAAAACACGAAAACACGGCAAGAGATTTTTTAAGACCCTACTATCCCGACCCGAAAATTTTGATTCAAAACAATGTGAAAGATAGTCCAAAATTGCATTCAGATACTTTAATTCATAATTTCAATCCTGAGAACAGGTATAATATCTTGGAATTGGCATTGAGCACCTCCCGAAATTTAAAAGATCTTGTAGGTTCGGCAGCCAATCAAATGGAAGAAATTAGAACCGATGATAGAATGTTCAATATTAAATGGCATGAGAAATTTACATTGTCTACGGTCCTCATCATTTTGTTTTTAATTGCGGCACCGCTTGGCACCATTATTCGGAAAGGTGGATTGGGAATGCCTTTGGTGGTTTCCATCCTCATGTTTATCGTCTATTATATCATCAACATGATAGGCATAAAAATGGGGCGCGAAGGCATCTTGCCAGAATGGCTAGGCGCTTGGGTTGCGAGTATGGTTTTATTGCCAATTGGCTTGTTTATTCTCAAGAAAGCATCCATTGAATCTTCCTTATTTCAAAAAGATAAATTTGAGAAATGGATAGAAACGGTGAAAGAAAGATTTAGAAAAAAAAGTGTTTAGAGCTCATGACCCATTTTTTCTTTTTTGGTATCAAGGTAACCTTGATTGTGGGCGTTTGGTTTGGTAATAATAGAAATGTTTTCAATAATCTCTAAACCATAGCCAATTAAGCCTCTTCGTTTTTTTGGATTATTGCTCATTAACTTCATTTTACTAATACCTAAATCTCTTAAAATTTGTGCACCTATGCCGTAATCGCGTTCATCCATTTTAAAACCAAGTTCGATGTTCGCATCTACAGTATCCATGCCTTGCTCTTGCAATTTATAGGCTTTCAATTTATTTAGTAAGCCAATACCTCTCCCCTCTTGGTTCATATAGAGTATCACACCTTTGCCTTCTTTTTGAATCATGTTCATGGCTTGGTGCAATTGGTCGCCACAATCGCAACGACAACTACCAAAAATATCACCCGTCATACAGCTGCTGTGCACACGCACCAAAATTGGTTCATCCTTTTGCCACTCGCCTTTTTTTATTACTAGGTGTTGCATACCATCGCTAATTTGAGAATAGCAAGACAATTCAAAATCGCCGAATCGCGTTGGCATTTTAACATCAATCTCGCGTTTAATTAAACTTTCGTTTGCAATTCTATATTTTATTAATTCCTCTATAGAAACTATTTTTAAATTGTGTTTTTGGGCTATCAACATGAGCTCTGGCAAACGCGCCATTTCACCATCTTCTTTTAGTATTTCGACAATACAACCCGCCGGTGGGAAGCCCGCTAATCGTGCAAAATCGATGGCAGCTTCAGTATGACCCGCACGTTTTAAAACCCCTTCCATTTGTGCTTTTAAAGGAAATATATGACCCGGGCGAGCCAAATCAAACGGCACTGTATCCGCATGAATTAAAGCTTGAACGGTTTTACTTCTATCGCTTGCAGAAATGCCAGTGGTGGTGCCATGCCCTTTTAAATCAACTGAAATTGTAAATGGTGTTTCATGTACCGAGTCATTCGAACTTACCATCATGCCGAGATTGAGTTCATTGCAGCGTTCGGGCAACAAGGGAACACAAATTAAACCTCTGCCTTCCTTGGCCATAAAATTAATCATTTCAGGCGTAACATTACTAGCAGCTGTTAAAAAATCGCCTTCATTTTCGCGATCTTCATCATCCACAACTATAATTAATTTTCCTGCTTTTATATCGGCTATCGCCTCCTCAATGGTGTTGAGTTGAAATTCTTTTGACATTTGCTTTTTAAAAATGCAAATTTAAGAATAATCAGCTTAAAAAGATGTCCAAGCCATAGATTTATCTGATAGGCTTATCACTCGGTTTTCCAAATGCCAAAATTGCGTTCCATATCGACTGGCCAACTCAACATCATGTGTCGCGCATATAATAATTTTATTTTTTTCGATGGCCATTGTTTTTAACAATTGAAATAATATTTTTTTTGATGGGTAATCTAAAAAAGCAGTAGGTTCATCCATTACCAATATGGGCGTATCCTGCACCAGTGCCCTTGCGATGGTTGCTTTTTGCATTTCACCATCGCTTACTTCATTCAAAAATTTATTTTGGATGGCTTCAATTCCTAAAGCTTGTAAAATACTTGAAATATCAAATTCTATGTTGACAGTCTCTCGGTGTACTTTTAAATATGGATACCTGCCTAATCTTACTAAATCAATAATACGAATGTGCGACTCTTCTATTTTTTTTGAATTAACATAGGCTATTGTGTGCGAACGTTCAGTTGCCGAATATGCTTTTAAGGAACGTTGCTTAATTTGAATGTCACCAGTTTGGGTAGGCAACAAACCAACCATGGTTTTTAGCAAGGTTGATTTACCCGAACCATTAACACCCGTTAAAATAACCAATTCACCTTCGTTTAATTCTCTATTAAAATTTTGAATGAGCAAGGCATCCTTGCGTTTAATCTCTAGTTCGATAAATTTTAACATGGCTTAATATTTTCGTTTTAATAAAATTAACAACACAATCGGTCCACCAATTAAGGCCGCAGAAACATTGATAGGTAAATGAAAATTAAAAATTGGCAAATTTCCAAGTATATCGCACACCAAGGCCATGCTTGCGCCAATGAGAATATTCAGCAATAATAATTTTTTAAAATTGGCCGTTCTATAGAGCATTCTCGCGACGTTCGGTACCGCCATGCCAATGAAGGCTATGGGGCCGCAGAAGGCTGTCACAACACCCGCTAACAAGCCTGTGCACATTAAAATTTGCAATGAAACTTGTTTCGTTTTTACGCCTAAAGTATAGGCAACATCATTCCCTAAAATCATAATGGAGAGCGGTTTCATTAATGTAAAACTCCAAACGATACCTATGACTACAAATAAGATCAAAGTGTATAACGACCAATCGATGGTATTGTTAAATGAACCCATATTCCACAATGCCAATTGTTTTAAATCGGTTGGATTGGCAATATAGTCAATCAATGTTTGAAAGGCCCCTAAGATTTGACCAACGACAACACCAAATAAAAGTAATAGATAGGAATATCCGAACCGATAAGAAACTAATAATGCCAATAACAAGATTCCAAAAGCACCTATAAAACCAGCAAGGGCAATACCGATCGATTGTATGTAAATTGAATTTAAAAAAGAGATGGATGCACCCCCAACAATAACCATACCCACTGCCAAAGAAGCACCTGAGCTAACACCGAGGACATAAGGACCTGCCAATGGATTCTTAAACAATTGTTGCAACATTAAACCCGATGCCGATAAAGCTGTCCCAGCCGCAAGTGCCGTGAATACTTTTGGGAAGCGAATGGATGCTAAAATGGTTTCTGAAAAAACGGTATCATTGAACGGGTTGATAAACGATGGGATACAAAAAGTATCTATTAGAATTAAGATGACCAATAGAAAAACCATTGCTATAAATCGATTAATGTTCATTGAAAAAATTGAGTTGTGATTATCGCATTTAAAAGTAGCTGCGAATATAACTGTTTGGAAATTTAGTACGACCACCCTATTCTTCAAAAAATTATACGTCTAGATAAAAAACACTTGGGATAATTCCATACATCGACAAAACAATCTTTGCCTTTCATCAGTTTAAATAATAAATTTGCACCCTATGTCAATTGAATCCTCTACTGAAAGAATTATAAAAGCACCAACCGGCAACACTTTGCATTGCAAAAATTGGGTAACCGAAGGCGCCTACAGAATGTTGATGAACAACCTCGATCCTGATGTTGCCGAAAAGCCCGAAAAATTGGTTGTGTATGGTGGCACAGGTAAAGCGGCTCGCAATTGGGAAAGCTATCATTTAATTGTGAAAGCACTTGAAGATTTAAATGAGGATGAAACTCTATTGGTTCAATCGGGTAAACCAGTGGGTATTTTGCCAACCCACAAAGATGCTCCCCGTGTGATAATTTCTAATTCACAATTGGTGCCGCATTGGGCCAATTGGGAAAATTTCAGAGCGTTAGAAGCAAAAGGTTTAACCATGTATGGTCAAATGACTGCAGGCAGTTGGATTTATATTGGCTCACAAGGCATTGTGCAAGGCACATACGAAACCTACGCAGAATGCGCACGTCAACATTTTGGTGGCACTTTAAAAGGCACCTTAAATGTGACGGCAGGTTTAGGCGGTATGGGTGGCGCTCAGCCACTCGCCATTACCATGAATGAAGGTGTTTGTTTAGCTGCCGAAATGGAAGAATGGCGTATTAAAAAACGTTTAGATACACGTTACCTCGATTATATGACCAAGGATATTGACCAAGGTATAGACATGGCCTTGAAAGCAAAAGAAAATGGCGATGCCGTTTCTATTGGTGTTGCTTGCAATGCGGTTGATTTATTGGAACGTTTAAAAAGCAGAGGTATCGTGCCCGATACCCTTACCGACCAAACCAGCGCACACGATCCTTTGGTAGGTTATTTTCCTGAGCACTACGATGTAGAAAGTGCCGATAAATTAAGAAAAATAAATCCTGAACGCTATATCGATGAGAGTTATCAAACCATGGTGCACCATGTTAAATTAATGATAGAATTCCAAACCAAAGGCAGTATTGTTTTTGATTACGGCAATAACTTGAGAGGCCGTGCTTTAGAGAAAGGCTTAACCAATGCCTTTGATTTTCCAGGCTTTGTACCTGCGTTTATTCGTCCTCAATTTTGTTTAGGCCGTGGCCCTTTCCGTTGGGTGGCCTTGAGTGGCGACCCTGAAGATATTTATGCTACGGATAGAAAAATATTAGAATTGTTTCCAAATGATGAGGGCTTAAAGCGTTGGATCACTATGGCCCAAGACCGCATTGAATTCCAAGGATTACCCGCACGCATTTGTTGGTTGGGTCAGGGCGAAAGAGAGTTGGCCGGACTAGCCTTTAACGAAATGGTGAAGAATGGAGAGGTAAGTGCACCGATTGTGATTGGTCGCGACCACCTTGATACAGGCTCTGTCGCTTCGCCTAACAGAGAAACAGAAGCCATGCTAGACGGCAGTGATGCCATTGCCGATTGGCCTGTTCTAAACGCTTTGATTAACACTGCTGGTGGCGCCAGTTGGGTAAGCTTACACCATGGTGGTGGTGTTGGTATCGGTTACAGTATACATGCTGGTATGGTAATCGTAGCCGATGGCACGAATGATGCAGCCGTTCGCTTAAAACGTGTATTGCACAACGATCCAGCAATGGGTGTCATTAGACATGCAGATGCAGGATACGATATTGCAAAAGATACGGCTCGCAAACACCGTTTAGATCTTAAAGAAAGATTGGCTGATAAGTAAGCTCATTGAGATTCAAAAATCAACTTTCTCAAAGAATTTATAATTTCATAGATTGATTCCATTATTTATAATTAATTTTGAATCGATACATGGTGCTATTAAACAATATTTCTCTTAAACCCTACAATACATTCGGACTGAATGTAAATGCTCGGCATTTTGCAGAAGTGCACTCGCTTGCAGAATTCAAACAGGCGCTAATTGAAAGTGAAAACGAACCGCATTTATTGATTGGTGGTGGCAGTAATTTGTTATTGACTAAGGATTATGATGGCACTATTATTTTAAATAAGATCAAAGGCATTCAGATTGAAAAAGAAACGGACGAACATGTTTATATTAAAGCCTACAGTGGCGAGAATTGGCATGAATTTGTGATGCATTGTGTCGACCATCATTGGGGCGGCATAGAGAATTTATCACTGATACCGGGCACCATTGGTGCAGCGCCTATGCAAAACATTGGTGCTTACGGCATGGAAATAGAACAAGTTTTCGAAACGCTTCAAGCTATTAATTTAGAAACTTTAGCAATCGAAAATTTCAGTAAAGCTGACTGTGAGTTTGGCTACCGCGAGAGTGTTTTTAAAAGAAAAAAGAAGGGACAGTATTTTATCTATTCCGTTACTTTTCGTTTAACTAAAAAACACAAAATAAATATTGATTATGGCGACATTAAAGCCATTTTAGAGCAACAGAACATTGCACCAGAATTGGCCAGCATAAAGGATGTGAGCAATGCTGTTATTGCCATTCGTCAGAGCAAACTCCCCGACCCAAAAGTATTGGGTAACAGTGGCAGTTTCTTTAAAAATCCAACCATTTCTACTGAGCAATTTGAAACTTTAAAAATAAAATTTCCAAGTATTAAGGGCTATCCTAACAACGGAGGTGTAAAAGTGCCTGCAGGGTGGTTAATCGAGCAATGTGGCTGGAAAGGCAGGCGCGTTGGCAATACAGGCAGTCATGCACAACAAGCCTTGGTATTGGTAAACTATGGAGAAGCCAATGGGAATGAAGTTTATCAGCTAGCTTTGGACATCATCAATAGTGTTAAAGCAACCTATGGCATCATCCTAGAAGCAGAAGTGAATATTATCTAATGGACATTCAAGCCAGCATTCTTTACGAGGATAATCACTTAATCGCCGTTCATAAACCAAGCGGCATTTTGGTACAAGGTGATGAAACGGGTGATATTCCATTGTCCGAATTGGTAAAGGAATTTATTAAAAAAAGAGATCAAAAACCAGGCAATGTTTTTTGTGGGGTTATTCATCGCATTGACCGTCCGGTAAGTGGTGTGGTAATATTAGCAAAAACGAGTAAAGGCTTATCGAAGATGAATGAACTCTTTAGGGAGGATAAGATTACCAAAACTTATATAGCCTTGGTAAATGGTATACCGGCTGAACCAGAAAAAGAATTGCGAAATTTTTTAAGAAAAAACAGTCAAACAAAAAGGGCTGACGTTTTTAACAAAGCTGTGGAGAATAGCAAAGAATCGGTATTGGATTATAAAATTATTGAATTGAGAGAAAAGAATCAATGCCTGTTATTGGTCCATCCGATTACTGGCAGATTTCATCAAATCAGAGCGCAGTTGGCCTATAACAAAACACCCATTGTAGGCGATTTAAAATATGGTGCGCCTCAAGTTTTAAAAAACAAATCTATTTGCTTACATGCCTATCAAATAGAATTCATACATCCTATCAAGCAAGAAAAAATGCTAATTAATTGCAGCCCAAATTTTTAATTAAAAGATAGCGATTATAAAACTGTTGGCAAGGCCGATGCATTCAATAGAAGGCTTAGCAATAGTAATGGCTAATAGGCATCGTAAAGAGACACCTATTCATAGGTATCTAAAATATTGCAGTGGTAAAATTGATTTTGCTTTGGTTATTGGTGGCGAAAAAGCTTATTCTTAACCTTTGCTCTAGATTTTTTATAACGCATTTTACCAGTTAGTTCATTGGTTTTTGCGTATATATTGTAAACACGCCCTCCAATGTTTTTCATTTGGTATAATTCCCAGTTGGTGTAACGTGGTAAAAATAGATTCATTAAAAAAAGTTTTATTTTTTTTAAACCTCGAAATTTAGAGTAATAAGCATAATATAAATTATGATTTTTCATAGTGAGTTAGTTCAGTTTTTTAACATGTAAACCTTGTTGTTTGCATCTGTCGTGTCAAATAAGGAAAATTCTTTGTCTACAGTCTCCTTGATTTCATTGCGCCAATTAGAAAAATGATAAAACGCAATTAATACAATCAACACGCTTAAAAGCAACATTGAATAAATTGTAAGAAATGCTAATAATTCCATTTTGTCTTTTTTTTAAATTTTCAATTATTTAAAAGCTGTTAATCACAAAACAGCTTTTAAATAACCGATAAATAATTACAATCACACTATATATCTTTAAAGTCCGAATTTCCCTTTGAGAGTCATCCGGTTATTTGCTTTTCTTTTAAATTTAAAAAAATAAATTTCTCATGTAGTAAGCAGTAGAATAAATACTGATAGTATTCCAACCCAACTCCATTTGGCCGCAATAACACTGCCCGAAATTTTAAAAATTATAACGATAAGGGCTAACATGAGCAGAAAACCCCTTGTTTGCATTGTTTGGTTCTTAATGTATTCCATAATTTGTTTGTTGACAAATTACCAACACTGTGCCAATATACAACTACTTGTTAATCAAGTGTATATAAAATTACAATAAGATAGAATTTGTCCAAATTATGGAATTTGTCTACGAAATGGAACAGCTGTGGAATAAAAATTACAAATTATTCAATCTCTAAATTAAGTGATTGAATATTTTTTCTCGAAATGACTTCAAATTCATTCATGGTCTGAAAAAGGAGTTTAACATTTGGCTGTTCTGCTAAACCTTCGCGCTCCATCAACACTACAAGTGGAATTAACTGCTTTATTTGCAAGGTTTCTATCCCTGGCTTTAGCTGGTGTGCAATTTTTCCTATTTTCATGAACTCGGAATTCAATTGTGCTTGCTTTAACTCAGGCAAAAAAGCAACGAGTTGGGTTACAAATAAACTAATCATTTTTGAGACAAAGGCTTGATCCCCTCTGCTTATTTCGTTAATTTTAGACAAATCGTAGCCCAAAGTCGTTTCCTTGCCTTGTATTTTTAAATGCTCTATTATTTGCGGCCCCAATACCTCTGTTATCACATGGTAGAGCGCTTGTTCCTCGTATGGCTTATTAACATACGAATTCATGCCTATTGCTAAATATGCATCAATATCACTTTTAAACGCATTCGCGGTTAATGCAATGATTGGTAGTTTAAGTTTTAACTGATTGCGAATATATTTTGTTGCTTCCAAACCATCCATCACTGGCATTTGAATATCCATTAGAATAAAATGATAAACATTCTTTTTCAATAATTCAATGGCTTCAACGCCATTGCTTGCTTCTGTAACATTGCATCCAAAAAACTTCAAACTTTTTCCAGCAATTAGTCTGTTCATTTCATTGTCCTCCACCAATAAACAATTAAGGCCACTCAAATTGTTCTGCGTAATGGTATCGGTTTGACTTAAAATGTTGGAAGCATCGCCAACTGCTAATTCTATTTCAAATTCAACGGTGGTGCCCTCGCCTTGGGTACTTTTGACATTTAAAGTACCTCCCATTAAATTAATCAATTCTTTGGTTATCGGCATGCCCAAGCCTGTGCCTTCAATCTTTTTGGAATTTAAAAGCTGTTCTCTCGAAAATTTATCAAAAATGGTTTTCAAAAATTCTGGACTCATGCCCCTGCCAGTGTCTTCGATTGCAAACTGAAGCTTTTGCAACTTGTCGGATGTACTTATCACATTCACCTCTAATTTCACGCTACCCCGGTCAGTAAACTTAATTGCATTGCCAATTAAATTAATTAATACCTGCCGAATCCTACTACTATCGCCAATCAACACTGGTTTTATATGACGCGATAATTGACAAATACATTTTAAACCTTTTTCCTGGGCTTGAATTTCCAAAATATTTTTCACCATTTCGACCAACGATTCTAAACTAAATTCACTATTTTCGAAAATTATTTCTCCCGCTTCTATTTTAGAAATATCGAGAATATTATTCACCATGCTTAGCAAATGTTTCGCCGCTATTTCGCTGTTTTCAACATAAACATGCTGTGTTTTATTTAATTTTTCTCTGCCCAATTCGCGCACCATTCCAATAATTGCATTTAATGGCGTGCGTATTTCATGACTCATATTGGCGATAAAGTTTTGTTTAGCCTCTGAAGCAATTTGTGCCTTGATAAGTGCCGCACCTAATTGCTGTTCTAATTTTTTTTGTTTGGTAATATCCAAGTGAATTCCAATCGAACCAATAATTTCACCACTATCATTATAATTGGGCGCACCACTGATTAACCACCACCTTTTATCCCCTATTTTATTGATGATTTCTAATTCAAAACTATCCGAATTGCCTTTTTTTCTTTGATCATTTTTCTCATTAATAACTTGCTTGCCTTTCTCATTTGTAAACAAAGAGGACGCACTTTTTCCTCTGATATTTTCAATGGTATAACCCGAAATATCTGTAAAACTTTGGTTGCAAAATTGAATCCTATCTTCTTGGTCGACCTCGAGCAAACCCAAATTCATGTTGGCAATAATACTCCTGTATTTTTGTTCACTGGTAGCCAATGCCAATTCAGATCGTTTGCGTTCGGATATATCTCTTATAAAAGAGCAAAAGAAAATTTTATTATCGTGGTAAATAGGTGCTATCGAAAGTTCAACTGGAAATTCATTGCCATCTTTATTGATGGCTGGCAACTCAATTATTTTTTGCAACACCGTTCCCTGCGAAGTTCTGCGAAAACGCGCCATCCCCTGCTCGTGTGAGGCCCTTAAACGCTCTGGAATAATGGTCTCTGAAAGCACTTTACCGACTACATCTTCCTCCTTCCATCCAAAGATTTTTTCGGCCTGTGGATTCCACAATAATATGTGGCCCATTTCATCGATCGTGATAATGGCATCGAGCGCAGAATTCATGATCAATTTACTTTTAGCCTCACTCTCAGCAATAGAATTCAGAATTCTATTCTTTTCCGTTATATCTGTATAAATCCACAAATGACCTTTAAAATCCGAATCAACAAAAATTGGAATAAAATCTCTTTCAAACCATCTCCCATCATTCAGTTCAATACTATCACCTGTTACTAATTCTTTTTTATTGATTAATTGCTCAACCCTTTCTACAAATCTATCGCCATGCTTAAACATTGACTTGTTTTGATCAGCCATTTTTGTGCAATCTAAGCCGACCAATTCTGCTGGTCGTGCAGGTATGCCAAACATCGAAATAAAAATTTCATTGGTTAATACAATTTCTCTATTTTCATTTTCTAAAAGTATACCAGAATGCAAACTTGAAATTAAAGAAGTCATGCGCTTGCTGTATTGCAACAATTGTGTTTCAAACTCCCGCTGTTGTTCAACTGTATTTCTTACATATTCTGCAATGCTGACAATATCATCTTTGGTATCTTCAAAATCCGTTTCGCTATCAATTTGTGTAATTGTTTCCTTCAATTTCGCAATCGATATTTTTCTCGAATCTATCTCTTCAACTAACTTGTGATTAATTTCATTGTAATCATTTTCACTCAGCGCAAATGCATGACTCGAAAGTACTTTATCGCGCTCAAAAGAATCATATGATTCACTTATTGCTGATAAAAAAATATTAAATCCTTCGTCATCAACAGCAACTTTCGGCAAATACTTCTCAATTTGTCGTTTTAGTAGTTTGTGCATGCCTTTATACTTTACAATTCCGAAAAAGTGGTTATGGTCATGGTTTGATTGTGCAATCTACATTCTTGCTCTCCTGGCAATGGCGACAATTCCCCGTATGAATAAAATCCAGAAATGGAAACATCCTCTTTAAGTATTGATGCCACTTCTTCAATTTCTTCTTCAATCCTTTTTTCTAACACTATTCTCCTCCCAACACAGCTAATTAAAAGTGCGAATTCGACTGGCTTTACCAAAGAAAGTTGTGCAAACTTAGCCGCATTCCCAGCGGCATCAATTAGATTATCAAAATTCGCTGTCATAAACCGAACCGAAGTATTCTCTGGCATATCGCCAGCAAAAGTCATTGTTTTGTTTACTTTATCGACAGATAAAATGGTTCTTACCAATGGCACATCACTATTTTCTACTTTCAATGCCAATGGAAAAAGTAAAGCGGATCCTGGCAAGTCATCAGCGTATTTACCTAAATATTCTACATACAAATCATAGGCATTTTTGTGGTTTATTTCGTGTAAAATATTGCCGTTTGATTTTGTAATTATTTTGGCGGGTCCAAATACATCCCAACCTCCATCAGAGCCATGTCCAACGGTTAAAGCTGTTCCATAAAATCCAATAGCAATAATATTGCCATCGGTTGGTGCCTTATTTAAGCCCACCTTTGTATTTAAAAACTTATCCGCATCACCGGCCAAACCGCCCGTTATTTTCACTTTGTTGCCAAATACATCATTCAATCCTAACACGAGGTCGCTCCCATTCACTAGCATACCATCAGATAAAATTAAAACATAATTCAAATCCTTACTTTCAAATTGAGCAGCTAATGTTTTGCCTGCCTCGCGACTTGTTTGAAAATTTTTGATATTTACTTCATTTGCTATTACGGGTGTTTTTTCAAATTCAATGGCCGTTATGGAAACGGCATCATCCACTTTGGTTTGCACTATTTCGCCGGCAGTAGAACATATCGCAGTAATGACATTGGGAAATTGTTGGTTTAAACCTGTCATTAAATTATCATTTAAAAGCGCCGATGTTTGACCGAATACTAAAACCAAATTTGGATTTAATTCCTCTTCCATTGGTCGTTTACTCTTTAAAGCTACAAATTCTGAGTTAATGTAATGGTATAATTGAACTTTCATATTATTGTATTTTTAGTTTATTATTTTTTAATGTCACCCGTATTGATTAAATTGTAAATAGTAGATTTACCAATGTTTAATTTTTTGGCAACCTCTAAAACATTTTGATTGTATTTGTTTAAATAAAATGTGATGATATCTGTATTGTAATCTTTCAGTGATTTTTCTTGGGCAGAAAACAGCTGCTCAACTGGAATTGGATTGGTTGGCAAAGTAATATCAGGTTCTGAAATCACGTTGCTATCGGACATCACACAGGCCAAATCGACGATGGCTTTTAGCTCTCTGACATTGCCTGGGTAATGGTGTTTCATTAACTTATCTTTTGCCTCTTGCGAAAAAGTAAATATTGGGCATTTGTTTTCTAAAGCATACATATCGGCAAAATATTTGGCCAAAATGAGAATATCATTCCCCCTTTGCTTTAGCGTAGGCAATTCAATTGGCAAACCCATAAGTCGATAATACAGATCCTCTCTGAATCTGCCTGCGCGAACTTCTTCAGCAATATTTTTGTGTGTAGCGGTGATAATTCTTACATCCAATTTAATGGTATCGTTGCCACCCACCCTTGATATTTCGCGTTCTTGCAAAACACGCAATAATTTAGACTGAAAATTAAGATCGGCTTCGGCTATTTCATCTAAAAAAATAGTGCCGCCATTGGCTTCTTCGAATTTACCTTTCTTTTGTGTATTGGCGCCAGTGAAGGCCCCTTTTTCATAACCACAATTCACTTTCCACCAATTCTCTAGGTATGGCAGCCATATTAACCGCTATAAAAGGTCTTTTACTGCGTGCACTATTATAGTGAATGGCTTTTGCCACCACCTCTTTACCAGTTCCGGTTTCTCCTGTAATGGAAACATTGATGTTTGATTTAATGGCCTTTTCAATCAATTGAAATGATTTCTTTAGACTTGCGCTGCTGCCAATAATAGATTTTTCGAAATCAAATTTGGTTTCTAATTGTACTTTTAAATCTTCAACCGTTTGCTTGAGGACAGCATTTTCCAATATTCTGTTGACACTGTTCCAAAGCACATCTTTTGTATGATCATCTTTAATGATGTACTCTACAGCCCCTTGCTTTATAATATTAAGTGCAATGCCAATATCATTTTGCCCACTAATAACAATCACTGGAATGGTATTATTAAAAGATTTAATATGATCGAATAGTTTGTCACCATTCATCTCGGGCATGTTATAATCGATGGTGATTAAATCTGGTTTTCTATATAGTTGATCTAAAAACAATATCGGACTTGTAAATAACACCACCTCAAAATCGGCATTAAGCGATAAGTGGTATTTCAATAATTCGCCATACCAAGGATCATCTTCGACTATGAATATTTTAAAGTTTCCCATTCAATTTTACAAAAGCACCATTCAACAACAAAATGCATTTCTGTTGGCAAATATATAAAATATCAAGCGATAGTTGGAATAGGTTTCCAATTTTAGGAAAAATGGCGCTCTACATCATCCGAATAGCCTTTGTCCAAAACTTTTATTTTATTTCTATGCTACAAGTCAAAAAAATATTTTTGAATTATTTTAAAATCAGACTAGCTTTGATTGGTTAGATTATATCCAACGCCATTTTTATTCCTGTTATAACAAAAGTAGATTCCAATAAATGGAATAAAATCGATTTTTATGGAAATCAATCGATTTTTAAAAATCTCTATTTATCTGTAAATCAATTGATTATAAATTGGCATATTCATAGCAATCATTTATGTGTATGTTAAACCGTAAATCTGATTTGCACAGTCAGATTTGCACTTAAGTTCTATTTTGCGAATTTAAGGGAATTTTGTATCAAGTAAGAAACGAACCTTCATTCTCCTATAAATGAATGTTCATTAAATTTTTTACTAGGTATATTTATTAGTTAAGAAAATGCAGCCTTATGGGTTGCATTTTTCTTTTAAAGACCATACATCAATTTATCACCGTCATTTGTACCTGTGCAATATTCTGTACCACTAATTTTAGCGCGTCCGAAATTTAAATTGATGGCAATTGGATCAACCAAATCTTTGATATCTGCAGTGAATGCATCTGATGCTTTTGTTTTAATCAACAATGATTCAAAGTTGATATCCATACAAGGGCTTGAAGAATTTAAACTTAAAATGGTATTAATTACTTCAGATAAATTGACCGCGATTTCAACAAATTGATTGGTTGAAGAGGTATAGGTATAATTGCCATACGCTCCATATGGAACACCGGTAGTTCCACTGTTTGAGACGCCGAAACCGGCTGCAACCTTTGGAGTGTTTGAATTTGCATCATGGTCCCATGTTGGCCAAAATTGTTTCCATCCATAAGCGTTACCATTTGAAGAGCAACTGTTATTGCCAGTTACAATATTCCAATGATAGAAGTAGATGCTATCGATGCTGCCTCCACTAGAGTATTCAACAGTGATTAACATGTCACCCATGGTTCTTCCGCAGGCTGGACCAGCACTTGAAAAAGAGCCTTCATCGGTTTTGCCAGCAGTGAATGTCTTTGTTATACCTGCTTGACTTAATTCAAAATCCAAATAAGAGGTGCCATTGGTGGTTTGTCTATCGGCCGTTAAAATGGCCCAATAATCACCTACAGATTTTGAACGTGAAAAATGCACGTTGATATTGTTCAAGTCGTTTTTTGACAAGGCGCTTCCTGTTTTCCATCCCCAACTTGAAGGTGAATTGAAGATTTTATTGCCACCATCAAAAATATCATCTGAACCATTGTAAGCATCTACAACATGGTAAGTGTAATTTGATCCAGTGTTCATGCAAAGAGAATAAGCAGCCGAGAGTTCAAGTACCTTGCAACAAACCTTTAATATTGAAGCCTTGGCAACGAGGGTTTATCAAATCAATATTTTCAGTGGTGCTATTAATCTTAAAAAGAAATTAATGGTGAGCCATTAAAAGACATTCGTGCGTTTTGAATTGTATAGTTGAAAGATGCTGCCCCAAAAGGGCGGCATTTTTTATTAAATTGGATTGAGTATTTTTACATAAAATCCTAAAAGCAGTATTTATACCTAAAATTAATTGTTTTATAACACAATTTTTAGATTGTTGTAAAAAGTTTTTTTTATTTTTATTTTTTCAATTCATTGATTTTTAGTGCTTTATATATATTTAAAATTGGTTATTTACTGCTTCTGAGAAACTAGTATCAATATACTAAAGGCCTATATATTTGAACCAACTAAAACACAAATTATTATGAACAAAACTATGAAAGGGTTTACAAAAATTTAACCATTCTCGGTTTAAATTTTTTAATCACAAACTCCCTTAACCAACAAAAAAATTAACGATTCAGATTGTTTCGCTGCGTGGTATTTATCACCTGTTAGAAATTTTTTGCCCTAATTTTTTTGAGCCTGATTAAAGTAACCCAATTATTAAAAGCGTTTATAATAGCTATACACTCAAACAAAACAAAAAAAAACAATACAATGAAAAACAAATTACAGATTCTCACGATTGCCTTAGTAAGTCTAATTTTTACAAATGGCTATTCATCAAAAAGAACATGGGACGGATCATCAGATGGAAATTGGACCAATGATGCTAATTGGAGCTCAAGCAAAAAACCAGTAACAGGCGATGAAGTTGTTATTCCAACAGGTCTTTCTAATTATCCTTCTACAAACATCTCCGGAAGCTACTTAAATTTAACCATCAATTCAAACACGCTAGCATTAACCGGCGATTTAACAGTGACAGGTACTTTAACAGTAAATGGTTCTAGTAGTATTTTAAATTTGAACGGCCATACACTGACAACTACTGCACCAACTTTAACAAATAGTGGTTCAATCACTTCTACAAATGCAAATAGCTATTTGGATATATCAACATCTACCTTTACAAATTCTTTAATAAGTTTAACCGCAGGTTGGGTAGAATATGATAATTTAACCATAGCAAGTAGTCAAACTGTTACAAATAGTACATTAATAACTGGAACTTTGAGATTAAATTCTGGGGCTAATTTAAACCTTAATGGTAAATATGTTGATTTATTAAGTGAGAACATTGATGTAAGAGGGAATGCAACAATTACTGGTACTTCATTACAAAAACTTAATGCATGGAATGGAACTTTAGACATTGATGGTGGAACACTTACACTAAATAACGTTGAAGTAGTAATTCAACACTTAAAATTTTCAACTTCACACGATATTGTAGCTAGTAATGGTGGGTTCTTATCATTTGACAATCAAACTGATCACGATATCAATAACAACAGCCCTGGGTTCGCAACAAACGACGCCCATGTAAACGCTAAAGTGAGATTGTATACTAGAAATGGAAGAACTAATACCTTCAATTTTCCAATTGGCGATGGTTCAGTATACTCTCCCTATATTTTCGCACCAACTAGCGTTACTGGTACTGATAGTTTTGGTCAATGGGTAGAGGTAACCTACACTGGCGCTGAGGCTTCTCAAAAAACCTTAGATGGTTCAACTCTAAAAGGTGGTGCAAGTGGTTATGAGTATTGGACGGTTGAGTCTTCTGCTTCAACATTAACCGGAAAAGTTGCTCTAAGATTCGATAATAGTGATACCAAAACAGGTAAGACCGTGTTAAGCAGTGGAAGCGATGCGACTAAATTAATACTTGCGCAATACAATGTGGGTTCTTCGAAATGGTTTGGTATTGCTGCAGGTACCAATGCTAATTCAAATATTACAACTACAACCACTTCTTCATCTGTTAATCCAACTTCTGATTGGACGATCGGCTCTAACACAACTGGTACTGGTTTCTTCGTAGCTTTACCTGTAACTTTAATCAACTTCGATGCAGTGGCTAACAAAACCAATAAAACTGTTGACGTAAGATGGGCTACCGCATCTGAAGAAAACAACAGCCACTTCGAAATCATGCATTCTACAGATTTTGTTCATTGGACTAGCATCGTTACTGTATATAGCAAAGGCAATGGCAACGACATGAACTTGTATTCATACACCGACATTAACCCAGGCACTGTTAACCAATACAAATTAAAAATTGTAGCCCTTAACGGTGAGGTTTCATACTCTAGTATCAAATTGGTTAAATTTACTGAAACTGTTTCAGCTAATGTCAGCGTTTATCCTAATCCTGCCAATGCCAATGTTAACTTATCAGTAAACAATATGGACATGAGCACCCCAATTACCATTCAATTATTAAACACCATGGGTCAAGTGGTATTCGAACAAATCATTAGCGAAAATGCAAGCGGTATGGTGAATGCAAACATCCCTACCTCAGAACTTTCAGCTGGTATTTACCAAGTAAGTATCACTAGCGCTGCTGGCACTGTGTCTCAAAAATTAAGCATCAACCATTAATCGTATTTAATTAATTTAATAGTATTCTTACAAAAAAGCTGATCCACAAAAAGGGTCAGCTTTTTTTATGCATTGCCATTTCTAAATTAAATTTGTTGTTTTGAATCCAAAAGCGTTTAACGGATTACCTCTACCCTGCCGCTCATATCGTGCACCACATTGTAGATATCTTTGATTTTGGCCACCCAAATGTAAACCCCTAGTAAAATATTCGGATCATCGGGCGATAGCCAACGTTCTTCTTTGTTTTCAGAATCAAATAATTTTTCGCCCCAACGGTTGAACACTTGCAAGCGGTAGCCTTTTACAAAATCAAATTGATTGGCATTCAATCCAAAGCCATCGTTAATGCCATTGCCATTCGGTGTAAAGGCATTTGGAAAGAAAATATTGATTTTATCGAGTACAGGAAAGACTTGCTCAGTGGTATCAAAACAACTGTTTTGATTGGAAGCAATGAGTCGCACTTTTACTTTTCCAGTATCGTTAAAAATATATTCAGGATCTTGTAAGATTGAAGTCCCTAGATTACCAAATTTCCAATTCCAATTGGTGGCATTTTCAGAACGGTCGAGGAACAAAAAGCGAATGCCTGCATTGTCCTTATTGAAATGCACAAACACAAAATCTGCTTTTGGCTTTTGTATGACTTTGAAGAAAACAAAAGCACTGTCGCTGCAATTGGCCGCTGTGTAGGCACTCACCAGTACTTTATAATTACCAGCAGCTTGGTAGATGTGTTGTGTGGTGGCATTGATACCAGTTTGCCCATCGCCAAATTGCCAACGGTAGCCCGCTATTGTACCTGTGGCTATTGATGCATTCGCTTTACAAGTTACGGTATCGCCCATACAAGCACCTGTAATGCTTGGTGGACTCACCTTTGGACTAGTAGACAAACGCACATAGTGCGAAGCAGTATCCATGCAGCCAGAATCGGAAACCACTTTGTATTGAATTAAATAATTGCCAGCAGCAGTGTATTTTTTAGCAGCTGGTTGTTGCAAGTTCGAAGTCGTAGCATCGCCATAATTCCAAGTATGCGTTTTTAGCTGACCACCAGCAATGCTCGATAAATTAAGAATGTTAAAGGCATGGCCCGTGAAACATTGGATGCTGTCATTTAAACTAAGAATGGCTTGGGGTTCAAGATGAACGAATACCTTTTTTGTTATTGTATTTTCACATCCATCAATGGAAGTTAATTTCAATTGAATGGGATAAGCACCCGCAGTGGCAAATTGATAATTTTGGATTTGATTCACATTGAATAAACTATCCTTATTACAATACCAACTGCGTTTTACAATGCTATCATTCCCCTTGTTTGGCACGTAGGTAAATTTAAAATCTTGCGCATTAAAACAACTAGCAGAAGGCAAGGCATTGAATTGTACCAACGGCAATTTTTTTACAAGCACTGTTCTATTCAAACTATCTATACAACCAAGGGCATTGGCCACTTTTAGTGTGATGGTATAAGTACCAACATTGGCGAAAGTTTTATTGGTAGAATCGCTGTTCAACACTTTTACCCCATCGCTAAAATGCCATTGCATATTTTTTAATACACCGGTATCGCTGACAGAAATGCTCTTTACTTTAAAATTATTGCTCCCTGCGCATTGTGCCGAATCATTAATTGTAAACAGAGCCGTTGGAGCCCCATTGATTTTATACGTTTGAATACTTGTATCGGTGCAACCTTGAGGCGACACTGCTACGAGCTGCACCTCATAATCACCCTTCTTTTTAAATTGATGGGTTGGTTGCTTTTGTAGGGTATCGAAACTTGCATCGCCAAAGGACCAGCGCCAAGTGAGTGGTGTATTCGGACCCGTAGATTGGTTGGTAAACTTCACAGAATCTTGCAGACAATTACCTTTGGCAACAGGAGTAAATAAGGCTGTAGGATGGTTGTAAATGGTGAATGATTTTAAGAGTGTATCGGCACAACCATTGTTGTATTCATACATCAGTTTAACGGTATAATTGCCCGGATTCACATACACCCTAGGTGAGCGTGGTGTGCGCCCACTGATGATTGGACCTTGCCCAAAATCCCATTTGTATTTAAGATAATACGCAGAATCAATCACGGTGGTGTTGTTAAACATTAAATGATTGGTTCGGTAACACGTATCGACATAGGTAAGCGTGAATTGTGCCAAAGGCGCAGGCAGAATATCAACCAATTGAGCAGCCACATCATCGCAACCATGAATGGTAGTTACCCTTAAGACAACCAAATACAGATTGGCTTTCTTGTACAAATGTTTAACATATTTACTGGTATCATCTATGTTTTTATCGCCAAAATCCCAATTGATATTTTTAATGGTATCCTTTGAAGAAGATTGATTGGTAAAGACTATTTCTTTGGTACCATTTGAACAGAAAACAGAATCGGTAGCAGAAAACTTTGCGACTGGGAATGGATAATTTTTTATAATGAGGGTATCAATAAAGGAACAACCATTGCGTTCTGTTATTTTCTCCCAAAACAAACCTGGCTTTTTAAAATTGCGGTAATAGAGTGTCGATTGATCTTGCCATACATATTGCTTTTGAAAACTGAATTTTTTGGAGAACAAAGTAAAATCGAGTAAACCACATACTACAGTGTCTTTAATGAGCACTGGCGTTTCGTCGGCCGAACCAACATACATGCGCTTGATCACAGAATCGAGCGCACCTGTTTTAATGTGTTGGCTATACATTTTAACCAAATACCAGCCACTGTCTTTATAAATCTTTTTTACATTCGTTCCTGTTTTTACAGATGATCCATCACCAAAGTCCCAAGAAAAATTGGTGAAGCTATCGGCAGGCACTCTTGTAAAGGCCAAGGTGTCTTTTTTACAAAGTGAATTAACGACGAAATTATTATACCGTTTTTTAAAGTTTGCGCCTCCTACATAACCATAACCTTCGAAATTTCCATAGCCATAGACGTAAGCAATAAATCCCTTAGCACTTTTAATATGATAGTTTAAACCCCCTATTGGTGGCAAATTGGCATAGGCATAATTTTTAAATACCAATGACCGTCTCCAAACGTATTGTGGCACTGGTTTTCCATTTACTTTTATAAAACCTGTATCCTTTATTTGGGTGACAAGTTTAAGATAATTTTCGGGTGCAAAATTAGGACTAGAATTTACCCAAGCATTATTTGGTACACGGGTGACGTTGTTTGTGTTGGTTTCAAAACCCATTTGTTGATCGGGCACTAATTGTGTTTGCGACAAATCGCCCATGGTAACTTTAGGTGATGAATGTTTGTTACAAACAGGTCCTTTTGCAAATTGCGTGACAGAAATTTTCTTATTTGCTGTTACCACGGTCATGGAATCAAAGCCCATGTTATAAGTAAAAAACTGAGATTGGTTGAGTGTCTTGTATAGCTTACCGTTGATAGAAATTTTTGTATCTTCTTCTACTGCTACTATTTTTAAATAATAGCCGCCAAAATTATCATACAAAGGCGCGGCCAAATAAGAGGTGCCAAGTGTAACGGTCGGAAACATTTCTTCGTAGGTATGATCGACAAAGGCTAAGTCATCCAATTTGTTTTTGCCATAAACCGAGTAAGGGAAACCACTTGAACAAGGCAAGTTCACACTGTCTTTGATATCACTATAGGTTTGCCTATTGCCAGCAAAGACAGCAAACTTCGAGCGCAAGGTTCGCGAGCGAACAACAGAACCGGTTAAGTCATCATCGGTGGTCATGTAATGAAACGTTTGGCCTTTCAGCAAGATGACACTAAAGGGCACAGTGCGTTTATTATCGTACCATGAAGAAATACCCGATGGTTGAATTTCAACATAAGAGGTATCGGCAATACCAACGACCACAAACTCTGGCGACTTGTTGATTTTACCGCCTTTAAAATCGACAAAATTACAAGTCCATTGATTTGGGCTGGCATTGGTAGTAATAAAATATTCAGGTGCATCTGGTATGGCCTCGGTGGGCAGCACCACGGTGGCGCCTTTGGTCGACCAAAATCGGTTCACCGCCTGCACATTGATAAGAGAATCAGAGGTTATATGAACGCCAAAATTGGTGACTTGATCGGACAAGAAATTTCGACATGACATGTGCGGTGGAATTTTTACATAGCTTGTTACATTCGGCACTAAGGTGATAGAAGTACTGAAATTGACATTGTCTTTGTTGTTGGCCGTTACTTTTACTTTTGCAGGGTATTGAGACGTAATGTAAAGTTCGAGTGTATCTTCATCCCAAGGACCAGGTACAAAAGGCGGAGGCGGTGTGCGTGGCAGAGTGTCGCGCGAGAAGCAATAGAGTTGCGCATCTAAAAAAGCAACCCAAAAATCTCTCCCTGCAGTTGACTGTGCAATTGATACATTACATACAAACGAAAAGGTTAAGAGTATGAGTAATTTTTTCCCCATTGATTGCTTAGGCACTAACGAATATAAAACAATTTAACGAATGAATAGAAAAAGTGTTTTCAAGGCAATAGCCTAACTGAATTAATTCACTAACGAATAACTTCAACAACGCCTTTTATATCGTGGTAGACATTGTAAATATCGCGAATGGCGGCTTTATAAATATACACACTTTGTAAAATATTTTTATCGTCGGCTACGAGCCATTCTACTGTTTTATCATTCGATTCAAACAACTTTTCGCCCCAGCGATTAAACATTTGCAAGCGGTAATCCTTTACTAAATTATATTGGGTTGACGACAAACCAAAACCTTCGTTTGTGCCGTTATTGTTGGGCGTAAAAGCATTTGGAAAAAAGAAATCGATTTGCTCTAATATTGGCAGCAATCTTTCAATGGTATCGTAACAAATATTTTGATTCGATACAATCAATTTAATTTTGACAACGCCTGTATCTGAAAAATAGTAATCGGGATCTTGTAAAATAGAACTGCCCGTATTACCAAATTGCCATTGCCAATTAGTAGCTTTGGTTGAGCGGTCTAAAAACAAAAAGCGTATGCCTGATGGGTCGCGCTTATAGTGCACAAACACATAATCAGCTTTAGGATTTTCTACAATTTTAAAATTGATAAAAGCGCTATCTGTGCAACTAAGGGAATTACTGGCCAACACTTTTGCTTTGTAGCTGCCAGCCAAGGCATACAAGTGTTTGGCGTTTTGATTTTGACCAGTGTTACCATCCCCAAAACACCAGGTATAATTGGCAATGCTGCCACTGCCTAAGGCAAGACTCACAGAAAAAAGAACACTGTCGTTTAAACACGCTGCTTTTGCTATGGGTGTGTTTAGTTTAGGATTGGCCAACACTTGTATTTTTAGTTGGGCGCTGTCGGTACAACCTGAATCAGACACGGTTTTTAAAACCACTGTATAACTTTGAGGGGCTATGTAGGTTTTAGGAAAAGGTTGCTGCAAATTGGTGCGCGCGCCATCCCCAAAATTCCAATCGTACAAATTAATTTTTCCTGCACTTATCGTTGAATTGGAAGTAAAATTAAAAACATTGGTGGATTGACATTGTATGCTATCATCGACTGCAATTAGTGCCTTTGGGTTTGGATTGACAACTACTGTTTTCTTTAGTGATGCGACACAGCCTGCTTTGCTCTCGAGTTTTAATTGAATTGGATAGGCCCCTATGGCTGGAAATTTAATTCCCAACAATTGGTTGGTTTGTTTTGCACTATCGGTACCATAGTACCATGTTTTTTTAACGATCGAATCGTTGCTGGCATTCGGCCAATATTTGAATCCAAAATTTTGCGTCAAGAAGCAATTTGAAAATGCCGTTGTAGTAAAATCAACCAAAGGCGTCTTCTTCACTTCTACTTTTCTTATTAAGCTATCAGCACATCCTAAAATATTGGTAACCTTTAATGAAATAAAATGCTTACCTGCAGTCGCAAATTTTTTATAAACGGTATCCTTATTTTGAACAGATAAATTATCTGAAAACAACCATTTTGTTGAAATAATTTTACCAGTATCGGTGGTGGAGGTATTTACTAAATCGAATTGATTCGCATTTAAACAAGCAACAGTATCGCTTACTGTAAAATCGGCTTTAGGCGCTTTCAAGATTCGCATGCGCAAGGTGGTATCATGTTCGCAACCACGGTAAGTGCGCACTGTTAAGTGGGTATTGTAAGTACCTGTTTGATTGTAAAGATGATTTATTACCCTACTTGTATCGATTAATTTAACATCTCCAAAATTCCATTTATAAGTTACAACAGAATCGATAGAAGTTGATAAATTAGTAAACTGTATTGACTTGTTTTGGTTGAAGCAAAGGATAGAATCGCTGACTGTATAATTGGCAAACGGCAAGGGATAACCAACCACATTGAGCGTATCGACATACATACAGCCCGAGCGTTCTGTAATTTTTAACCAATATTGTCCAGCCCCTTTTATGCCTTTGTAATAGTTGGGGTGCCCATCGTTCCATTCATAGGTATTGTCGTAATTAAAGTCTTTGGCAAACACTGCGAATTGCACCAAGCCGCAGATGGCGGTATCTTTGATTAATACAGGGCCAAGGACTGAGCCACCTATAAATATTTTTTTAGAGACTGAATCTACAAATCCCGTGCGCTGATGTTGGCCATACATGGTAATGTTCACCCAACCGGTATCTTTAAATTTCTTCTGCGTCACTTTACCATTTTGCAACGGGGTCTTGTCGCCAAAATTCCATTTAAAATTGGCAAAACTATCTAATGCGAGTGCGGTAAAAGTGATGAGCTCGCCTTTGCATTGCGCATTCCAATAAAAATTATTTTGAATGGGTTTAAAGTTTGCAGAAGCTGCATAGGCATGCCCTTCGAATGGGCCATAACCGTAAACGTAAGCGATAAAACCTTTGTTACTTTGCAATCGGTAGTTAGTGCTATCGATTGCAAGTTGTGCATAGGCTTTTCCATTCATGGTGGGGTTGGTTTTCCAAGCAGCAACTGGCACCGATTTTCCATTGATTTTTAGTGCAGAGGTATCCGCTAAATTCACCATTACATTGAGGAAATTTTCTGAAAGTTTCGTCCATTTCCAATCGCGCATGGTACTGTTCACATTGGCATCGGTACTCCATTGCGCATCGGGTATGACTTGCAATTGTGAGACACCACCTAAGGTTGGTTTTGGAAAAGGATGTCCATTGCACCCAGCACCTTTTGTAAATTGGGTGACAGATATCGGTTTGTCGGCACTTATATAAATGCTAGTATCGATAAGTGTACTGTAAGTAAAATAGTCCCCTTGCTGCAACGATTGGAAATAATTGCCATTAATATTCACTTTGGTGAAATTTTCGGCAGCCACTACTTTTAACATGTAACCAGAATTGTACTTAAAAGGCAAGGCTGTGTAGGATTGACCCCATGTGATGGTTGGGAACATTTGCTCAAAGGTATAGTCTGTATTGCTTTTACACATGGTACCATTGGCCCTAGGTGTCAATGTTCGGGTAATGCGATTGGCGGCAAACACAGCAAATTTTGAAACGGCATCGCGCGAACGGATAACGGTGCCTGTTAAGTCGCTATCATTGGTCATATAACCATAGGTTTCCCCCTTTTTAAGAATGATTACAAAGGGTTTATTGGCCTCATTTTTGCGCGTGGTGCTTACGCCCACAGGCACAATCTCAATAACCGATTGATCGGCAATACCAACAATACCAAACTCTGGCGACTTGGCATCTTTGTGCTTAATATTAGAGTAGCAAGACCAATTTTCATCGCTTTTATTGGTGGTTACAAAATATTCGGGACTGAAAGGTATCGACTCCGAAGGCATTACCGAGGTTGAACCTTTCAACAATTTATGGCGTGTTACGGCATTCACTTTTATCGCACTATCTGCCAATACATGTACCCCGTTTTTTGTGATGATGTCGGAATACAAGGCATGACAAGCCAAGTAGGGCGGTAATCTTACATAGGTAACCTTATTGGGCATAAGTGTAATAGTTTTCGAATAATTATAATTAATACCAGACCCAATGGGCACATTTTCTTTGGCCTCTATTGTTACTTTTGTTGCATAGGCCGAGGTGATATAAAGTTCTAAAGTATCATCGCCCCAAAGGGTAATAGGTGGTATTGCAAAAACGGGTTCGCATAAGAGATCGGGTTCTATAAAGGTGACCCAAAAATCTTTTCCAGCTATTCCCTGTCCAAAAGAATAGTGTGAAAAAATTAAAAACAGGAATGCAAATAGTTTGTTTCTAGCCATCTAGGATCAAATAGGCACCGAAGATATTATACCTTTTTTAAAAAGCCATCGTAATTTAATGTTTAAAAAAAAATGTGGGTAAATATGACATGGATTTGACAAATAAAACCTAAAAAATAATACATTTGAACAACGTATTTCAATTGCATTATGGCACAAAAAGAACATCATTATCACACCAAAGTCGTTTGGACAGGTTACCAAGGCGAAGGCACTAGCACCTATACTTCATACAACAGGAACCACACCCTTTCTATTGAAAACAAAATGGATCTTTTATGTTCTGCCGATACCCCATTTAGAGGTGATGGCAGCAAACACAATCCAGAAGACATGTTGTTATATGCACTGAGTTCATGTCACATGTTGTGGTTCTTGCATTTTTGTGCGGACAAAGGCATTGTTGTTAAAGCGTATACAGATGCAGCTGAAGGAATCATGGTGGAGAAAGAAGGTGGAGGTGGCCACTTTAAGGCCGTTATTTTACATCCCAAAGTTAGCATTACCGATGCTAGTCAAATTGAATTGGCCAACAATTTACACGAGAAGGCCCGCGAAAAATGTTTCATTGCCAACTCTTGCAACTTCCCTGTTCAGCACCTCCCAATTTGTAGCGCCGGTTAGGCTGGAAATTACAATTACAGAACACTAAAATAAATTTTAAAAAGGCATTGGAAGCCAATTATTAAGCGTTTTAAAATTAAACAACATAAAACTGAATGGATGGGTCATTGACAAGGAACATCATTATTTAAAGAATGGTGAAAACTATTTAACACCCCTGCCCTTTTATATCAAAAATAACTTTGTTATTTGCGAAAACTTTCGTTTTGAAACAGATAAAATATCTGACATTAAAATAGAACGGAATCCATTATCATAAATGACCATTTTAAAAAAATATTTTCTACATTTTAGTCTACCCCTTGTCGCATTATTACTATTATCGAATAGGCCATTAGATCCACCGAAGTCTATTGTTAATGGCGGCACTCTTGATAGTTTGGATTTAAAAATCGGCCAGATGATATTAATGGGTATTAATGATTGCAAAACATTAGATAGCAATCAAATTCAGTTAAAGTATGAAATTGCAAATGGTTATTTAGGTGGTCTTATTTTATTCGAGAAAAACATCGCGAAAACTGAATCCTACGTTCAATTAAAAAAATTGATCAGCGATTTGAAAAGCCATGCCAGCATGCCCTTAATCATTAGCATAGATGAAGAAGGTGGAAAAGTACACCGTTTAAAAGAAAAATATGGCTTTGTTCGCATGCCTTCGGCTGCATATATGGGTCGACTAAACAACCTTGATTCTACATATTTTTATTACAACAGATTAGCGGCAGAATTAAAAGACTTGGGTATTAATTTTAATTTTGCACCAGTGGTTGATTTGGCCATCAACATTGAAAACAAGGTAATTTTTAAATTCGATAGAAGTTTTTCGGTCAGTCCTTCGGCAGTTTCAAAACACGCCATCGCTTGTATCAAAGCCCATCACAACAATGGGGTACAAACCATACTTAAACATTTTCCTGGGCATGGCAGTTCAACCTCCGATTCGCATTTAGGCATTGTTGATGTAAGTAATACATGGCAAAAAGAGGAGTTACTTCCTTACCATACGATCTTAAAAAAAGGCTATTGCGATGCCATCATGACGGCACATATCATCAATCGCAATTGGGACACCGCTTTTTTGCCAGCTACACTTTCACAAAAAGTAATTGGACAAATGCTGCGTTCTGATTTAGGGTACAAGGGAGTTGTATTTTCGGACGATATGCAGATGAATGCCATTAGTAAAGAATATGGTTTTGAGAACGCCATTGAGATGGCCATTAATGCAGGCGTTGATATTTTAATCTTTGGCAACAATGTGCATACTGATGAAGCACCTGCCACTGCAACACAGATTCATCAGATCATTAAAAAATTAGTTTTAGTAGGCCGTATTTCGCCACAACGCATTGAAGAATCTTATGATAGAATTGTGAAACTAAAAGCGCAATACTAAAATAAACCACTGTTTTTCAATTAATTAACTACATTTTTTCTAAATTAGTTGTATCTACAACTAATTTAGCTACCTTTGTTTAACAATGGGTTTAGAAGAGGAGATAAAGCAAACCAAACCTTTTAAGGATGAATTTCAGAAGCTGATCTTGAATATTAATTTCACGAGTAGTTATTTGAATACTTTGCTATCTGAAAAATTAAAACCATTTAATATTAGTCCACACCAATACAATGTGCTTCGCATTTTAAAAGGACGTTATCCAGAATGTTATTGCAACAACGAAATAACAAAACGCATGATTGACAAGTCATCGAATGCAACACGAATCGTTGACAAATTACTTGAAAAAAAATTAGTAAGCCGAAAAGAAGACCAAGCCGATCGCCGGTTGGTAAATATTAAAATTACCGAAAAAGGACTAACGTTAATAGAATCGATCAATTTAAAGTCAGATAGTTTCAAACAAATATTTACCACTCTTTCAGAAACACAAGCCAAAACCATGAATGATTGGCTCGATCAAATGAGAAGTTGATTTTTTTTAACCAAAACATTGTACCTACAAACAAGTTACCTACAAATAATATAATTTAACCCCAATACAACATGAACAACAAATTATCAATTGGCCAAACCTTAAAGGCAGGCCTATTAACTGCTGCAGCTGCGGCTATCACCAATGTTATTATTTTCTTCATTTTTAAGTCGGCAGGCATTTTTACCGACACTATTTTAATGGATGGCAAAAGTCCATTAACCGCAGTGCTCGTTCTTATTGCGAGTATTGTACCCACCTTAATTGCTTCGTTGGTATTTTTTCTTTTCGAAAAATTTTCGAGTAAAGGCTACAGAAACTTTAGCATCCTTTCGGCGGCAATCGTTATATTCTCCTTGTACCCACCATTTACCATTCCAAGCATAACCATTGGTTTTGCATTAGGTTTAAATGTGATGCATTTAACAGTCGTATTTTATTTGCTTTATTTCTTAAAAAAAGCAATTACTAAAAACGTTTAATAACGATTCAAATAAAATCCAAAAAAAAGCACCCTTCCTTTGGTTGGGTGCTTTTTAGTATAAATTAAAACAGCCGCTATATTAATAATAGACCGCCATCTACGACAAGTGTAGTGCCAGTGATATAAGCTGAAGCTTTGCTTGCTAAAAACAAGGTTGCATTAGCGATGTCATCAGGTTCACCCATTCTTTGTAAAGGCAAGGTTTTTACAAATTGTTCCATACCCGCCTTCATCGCCTCCAATTGTTCAATGCTTACTTGATCTCCCATGATTTTTGAAGCACCTGGTGTATTGACACCTCCAGGCGCAATGTCATTCACCGTAATGCCATATTTTCCCACTTCCTTTGCAAAAGACCTGGTAAGCATTCTTACACCACCTTTCGATGCATCGTAAGTAGCCAAGTTGCCACTTGGTTTTAAACTATCAATTGATGAGACATTAATAATTCTACCGCCATGTTGTTTGGCAATCATAAAATTGACCACCGCTTTCGAAAGAAAAGCCGCTGCCTTTAAATTAATATTCATGGTGCGATCCCAAAATTCTTCTGTCAAATGGGTGACCGGTAAATATTTAAAAATACCCGCATTATTAACGAGAATATGGATGTCACCAAAAACCATTATTGCTTTTTCTATGATGGCATCAATGCTGGCAGTTTCGGCAATATCTAACTGCAAATATTCCACCCTTCCGCCCGTCTTGAAGATTTCGTTCATCGTCTCTAGGGCTTCTCCCTTTTCAACAATATCAACAATGAGAATATTAGCACCAGCTTCGGCCAAACGGATGGCTATGCCGCTGCCAATACCCATGGCACCACCAGTGACGATGGCAGTTTTACCAGTGAGGTCGAATAAAGATTGAATAGTTGCATTCATTTTATTAATGTATAACGCAACAAATTTATTGTATCTATTAAAGTGTCCGTTATGACAACAGTCAAAATAAATAATGACCTGTATCATACTATTTCCTATTTGAAATCAATTGCGAGGCACATATACTATAAGTTTTTGTATGTTTGTGATCTTAATTTAACTTTAGAATTAAATTTCAATTCCAATTAAATGTCTACTAACGAGTCGAACTTATTAGCATTACTAAAACAAGGTAATAAGATTGCATTCGAACAACTCGTGGCAACGCACAGGACACAAGTTGTCCAAACATGCTTTCGGTTTTTGCTCGATCAAGCCGATGCTGAGGATGTTTCACAAGAGGTGTTTATTGAAGTTTATCAATCCATCAAGGCTTTTAAAGGGCAATCAAAATTATCTACTTGGATTTATCGCATAGCCGTTACGAAATGCCTTGACGAAATAAAAAAACGCAACCGTCAAAAAAGAATAAGTTCCGTTGGTAAATTATTGCATTTAGAAGATATTGCCAATTGGCTTGGCGGCGGCACAAGGCCTGACAAGGCGATGGAAGAAAACGAAACGCTTCAATTGGTGTTAGAGGCTTTAAATACCCTGCCAGACAATCAAAGAATTGCCTTTACTTTAAGCAAGATTGAAAGCTATACGAATAGTGAAATTGCCGAAATAATGAATACAACGACGGTTGCTGTGGAGTCACTTATTTACCGTGGTAAGAAACAGACAGGCGAGGTGATAAAAAGAATTTTGAAAAAAAACAATGAATAGCGCCAGAATAACAATTAATTATCTTCTAAATAATACATTACAAAAATGAAAGACGCTGATTTTAATTTAAAAGCAGACCAATTCTTAAGCCAATTTGAACAGAGCATTGGCAAAAATCCGAGTTCAACATGGAATGATCAACTCATGCAAAGAATTTCTGAAACACCTCAAAGGAACATTGCTGGAATAACTTCAACTAAAATAGGCTTAATTGCACTTTTATTCATTGTAATTAACATTGCATTCTGTGTCAAAACTTTTACCAATCGCAACACCAACGATAGCAGTAGAAGTACTGAATTAACGACCATTTCAAACGAATTACTCATTCAAACTACCACTAGTATAAATTAAACAATGGACTTATTTGCACAAAAAAAATTATTGATTCGATTGGTCATTATTTTAGCGCTATTGAACGTTGTCGTTATAGGCGTATTGGTATTTAAAAATATTAAACATGGCCCACCTGGTCCGCCACCCCATCGCGAAAGAGAAAACTTTAGGGAAGTATCGGGCATTATTGAAAAAGAATTAAAACTGAGTGAAACCCAAGTCATGCAATTTAACGATTTGCGCAACACCTATTTCAAAAAAGAAAGAGCAGTGCATGAACTTATTCGCAGTCAGCGCGACTCGATGAATGAGATGATGTTTAACAGCAACACCAACGATAGCTTATTGAAGACTGTTGCCTTGCGTGTTTCTCAGAATGAGCATCAGATGGAATTGTTGCGAATTGAGCAAGCAGCCGAATTGAAAAAAATATGCACCCCTGCACAACTTAAAAAATTCGAATCGCTGATGATCGAAATTCGCGATTATTTTAAACCCATGCCAAAGCCAAACGGACCCCAATAATGGCAAGGTTTAGCCTCTCACTTTGTTTGTTGTTTTCTGTCTTAACTCTCGACGCTCAAAATAAAGGCGGTTTAAAAATTCATTTCGTTCACCCTGTAGGAGACTATCAAATGCTTCAACTCGATTCGGGTTTTGTATTCAATCAAAAGGATAGTATGGTGATTCATTCCTTGCGCTATTATATATCTGACATCAAATTATTTCAAAACAATTTAGAAGTATATAGTGAAATTAATGGTTACCATTTGATTGATCTAAGCGATCCTTCGAGTTTATATATTGAACTTAAATTGATAAAAGGTATTCACTATGACGAAATCAGTTTTAATCTTGGCATTGACAGTGCCACCAACACCGCTGGTGCCTTGGGTGGTGCACTCGATCCTAGCAAGGGCATGTATTGGTCGTGGCAAAGCGGCTACATCAATTTAAAACTCGAAGGAAAAAGCAATGTGAGTCCTCAATTCGGTCATCAATTCCAATACCATTTGGGCGGTTATTTGTATCCCAATTTGGCGATTCAAAACATCCGTTTAAAAACCAATCGAAAATTAGGTTCTGAACTAAACATTGCATTTGATTTAGAACAGTGGTTGTTACAATTACCCTTCAATGTGCAACAACATATCATGTCGCCTAGTAAAAATGCTGTTCAAATTTCTATCGCTGCTGCAAAGGCTTTTAAAGTATGGGACGCCTACAAAAACTAAGCTTCGTATTTCTGTTCTGTCTATTAATAAGTGTCTTGGCATTTATAAAAACAGAAGAATTTACGGTGCCTAAAAATTGGCCAGTACCTGCTTATAATTTCAAGAACAATCCTTTGAACGCTTCTTGTATTGCATTGGGCCGACAATTGTTTTACGACCCTCTCCTTTCAAAAGACAATACCATTTCTTGTGCCAATTGCCATTTGCAATACACCGCTTTTACGCATGTCGACCATGCTTTGAGCCATGGCATTAACGATAGCATTGGCACCCGCAACGCACCTGCCTTGATGAACCTTGCATGGCAATCTAACTTTATGTGGGATGGTGCCATCAACCATTTGGATGTGCAAGCACTTGCACCTATCAGTCACGCAAGCGAAATGGGCGAAACTCTCGGCAATGTGCTTCAGAAATTAAGGACCAAACAAAAATACAGAACCTTGTTTTTTAAAGCGTATCACGATTCCAGTATCACAGGCGAGCAAACCTTAAAAGCCATCTCACAATTCATGCTCACCTTGGTGAGTTCAAATTCAAAATACGACAGCGTTAAAAGGCAACAATCCAAATTTACTTCGCAAGAAAAAAGAGGCTATCAACTTTTTAAAACCTTCTGCAACAAGTGTCATAACGAACCCCTTTTTAGCACTTACGAATTTGCCAATATTGGATTACCCATTTCAAAAACATTAAATGATTCTGGTCGCTTGCGCTTGCGCATTACGCAGAATGCGAATGACGCATTCAAATTTAAAATCCCATCGCTGCGCAATGTTGAGTTTTCTTATCCTTACATGCATGATGGTCGGTTTAAAAAATTATCAGAGGTAATCAACCATTATACCCAAGGCATTCAACGCTCTGCCACCCTGGCTCCGCAATTAGAAAAACCTATTGTACTTTCCTCCAATGAAAAAGTCGATTTGATTGCCTTTTTAATGACCCTTACAGATAAACGTTTTTTGTTCAATCCAGCCTTCGGTTATCCTAAATAAAAAAAAGAAAAAAACGCGGGTTTTTAAATAATTCATCGTCTAAAATATTCAAACCAACTGCAACTAATAAAATAATGAAAAAAATACAACTTACGATTGCGATAACAATGTTCCTTGTTACAGCGAACGCACAAACGAATCCAGCCATTTTAAACTGGCTTCAAAACACCAATGGCATTAAAGGTCGCCATTATGTCAAGAACAACCCTACCCCTTTTAAAGACAGTGCATCTGCCAATGTTTTGAAAGTTCAATATTCAAGCGATTGGGCCTATATTAAAACACAAGGTATACCGGCTTATTTGACCGGTCCTTTTTTAGATGGCAACAGAGATACAGCACAACCACAAAATGCTATCTTTAAAGTAAGTTTAACGCCTAAGGCCAATACTGGTCCACTAAGTGCAACTACATTAGGTAACATTGGTTTATTTATTAATGGTGTAGCATTATTTGATTACAGAGATGCTGTGTCTTGGAGCAATGCAGCACAAGCGCTTAAAGGCGGCCCATTGATGGGCATGGGCGATGGAATTTGGAACCGCGATGCTGTAGTTGGTGAAAAGGATGGGTTTGATTGCGCAAAAGGGCACCCAGCCAGAGGCAATTACCATCTCCATCAAAATCCGAGTGCATTTAAACTTGATAAAAAAGTGATTTCAACCATCTGTAATTTATATGATGCCGATGGATTGTATACCATTGACAGTATCAAACATTCTCCGCTCATAGGGTTTGCGTATGATGGCTTTCCGATTTATGGGGCCTATGCTTATAAAAATACCGACCGCACTGGCGGTATCACCAGAATGAAATCGAGCTTTCGCTTAAGAAATATAACGGTAAGAAATACTTATTACAATGGCAGCAGTGTAACGGCTGGACCGCCTGTTAGTGCCACCTACCCATTAGGCTATTTTAGAGAGGATTATTATTATGATACCACCTCAGCTGCAACACCCGATTATTTAGATGAACACAATGGACGCATTTGTAAAACCCCTGAATATCCAGATGGTATCTATTGTTATTTTGCCACGGTTGATGCCAATTGGAATTCAGCTTATCCATATGCTGTAGGTCCCTATTTTTATGGCATTAAAAATGCCATCAGAGTGTTTAGCATTGCTGAGCCAGTTACCACTTACTCACCATCTTCATCTGGAATTAAACCATTGGGTGCAGATTTTAAAATTGATATTTACCCGAATCCCGATAGTGATTTAATCGCCATACAAGTGAACGATTTAAACAAAGACAATTTAAAAATAAATTTATACGATATGAATGGCAAACTTGTGGATACTACTGTGCTTTTCCAAGGCAGTACCATTGCCTATTTTGATACCCAAAAATTATATGCAGGCGAGTATTTAATTACGCTATCAAATGGCATTAGTTTGATTAATAAAAAAATTGTGATTATGAAATAGGATAGTAATCACCTAAAGCGAAACGCGTTAGAATTAATTTTTTGACGCGTTTTTTTTGTGATTTAATAGCTAGTGGCTCAATTGATTTTGTTTGCAAAAATTTTGATTCTCATCTATCTTTGTTAAATGAAATCATTGTTTACGAGTCTGTTTTTTGTGCCTTTGTTGATCATTGCGCAAAATTCATTTACGCCAAAGGCGGTTGGAATCATTCCTTCAGGTTACATCATTAATAATATTTTCACACCCAATCCAACTGAAGTATGGGCCATTGCCTCTTCTAATGATGGCACTAAGGCAAGCAAGGTTTTAAAAAGCATGGACAATGGCAATAATTGGCAAGTTTCAACACCCGATTCAAGCATCAAAGGCTATGCGCTCGACTTGTATGTTGCAAATTCAAAAGTGGCCTATGTTATTCTCGAAGATCAATTTGGTAGTTCTTTTAATTATCGCACATCTGATGGTGGGGCCACTTGGAAAAATACAAGCTTTTCCTATGGTGTTTTTGTGCACGCCTACACCCCTTCTAATGTCATCGTAGTAGGTGCAGCCAATGCATGGTATTCATCAGATAGCTTTAATACCAACACCAATGTACCTTGGCAACAAGGCGGTCCACCTTCTTACACGCCTTTTGGTTTTAATCAATTATCCGGCACACAATCGCAGTTTATATGCGATTCAGGTATTTACTTTGGTTATAGCAAAGGCAGTTTGGTGCGCACCCAAAACCAAGGTAAAAAATGGAAAGCTTTTCGAACCACTTTAGATTCTTTAAGTGCTGCTAGTAGCATTGCCAATCAAGGCGGCACTTTTTTAGCATTGAAGCGTTATTTAAATGGCAAAGGGGGATTAAGTCGCAGCGTTAATTACGGTGCTACCTGGACCAATATGACCGATTCATTGCCATTGGCAGCGGGCATGCAAACGCTTACCGCTATTCCGGAGCGCAAACAGTTTTTTATGCTAGGCGGTTATAATGCCATTATGACGTCGAATGATGCTGGCATAAGTTGGAAAAAGACCACCTTACCTGCAACTGTTTCTAGTTCGGGCACCCTACACTTAAGCAACGATACCATTGCTTGGCTCGGTGGTTCAACAGGCGTAGGATTTGAAGCGGCACTCTATAAAATTCAATTAACGCCAACAAAAACTGGAACGTTGAAGCGCAATGAGACCCAACAATTTCATTTTTATCCGAATCCAACCAATGATAAGATTTATATGGACGCAACAGAAGATGGTCAACTTAGTTTACTAAATTCTGAAGGCAAAATAATTTACAACGCAACTTTATCAAGCTTGTCAAAGGGCTTAGATTTGAGCGATTTGCCATGTGGTATTTACTTTTTGCAATTTAAAAGCCAAGGCTGTAGCACCACTCAAAAAATTATCAAGTTGAATCCTTAGCTGGCTTTGTCCTTTTTGCGAATCAAGTAATAAATTGGGACACCGATTAGCACGATGATTAAACCTGGGAACGTAAAAGCAGGTTTATAAATCAATAAATTGATGCTAATGAATGTGGCCATGGCAATGTATAGTATTGGCAGATACGGATAGGCAAACACCTTGTAAGGACGTGGAGCATCGGGTTGTTTTTTTCTTAATATAAAGATACCGGCTACTGTTAAAATGTAGAATATTAAAACTGCGAACACCACGTAATCTAACAAGTCGCCATAAGATCCAGAGAGGGTTAGTATACTGGTCCAGATGGCTTGTATAATCAAAGCAAACTGAGGTGACTTATTTTTATTCAAGGTAGCTGCTTTCTTAAAGAACAGGCCATCTTCGGCCATGGCATAGTATACACGTGAACCAGAAAGTGTTAAACCATTGATGCAACCAAACGTCGACACCATGACAAGTGCAGCCATTAGAAACAAACCGATCTCACCAAATACTGTTGAAGAAAGCAAAGTTCCTACCCTATCGAAAGGCGCATTTTTAATACCTTCGAACGGTATCACTTTTAAGTAAACATAATTGATAGTAAAATAAACTAACATCACCAACCCTGTTCCGATTAATAATGACAATGGCAAATTGCGTTCAGGTTTATCTATTTCGCCACCAGTAAAGGTGACATTGTTCCATGCATCTGAAGAGAAAATAGAGCCTACCAAGGCCACACAGAAAATGCCCCAATAATTATAATCACCAACGGCATCTGGAATTGAAAAATCGGGTGTTTGGGGTGTATTTGAAAAAGCAAAATACAAACCAGCAACAATCATAAAAACGATGGCACCAATTTTTGTAAACGTAAATATATTTTGTAAAAATGCACCGCTTTTAACATTTCTAAAATTCGATGCACTTAACAACCACACGATAGCAATGGCTAGTAATTGTTGAGAAGACATGCTTAAACCGCCAATTTCTAGCAAATGGTTATCGGCCGATATACTTGGAAAAAAGACACCTGAAAATTTTGCAAATGCAACAGCTACAGCGGCAATTGTACCCGTTTGAATAACGGAGAACAAAGTCCATCCATATAAAAAGCCAAATAATTTACCGTAGGCTTCGCGCAGGTATACATATTGTCCGCCTGCTTTAGGCATCATGGCAGCTAACTCACCATAACACAATGCTGCTAAAAAAGTAAGAATAGCGGTCACCACCCAAGCCAATAAAAGCATGAAGGGAGAACCAAGGTCGCGACTCATAGCGGCCGGTACAATAAAAATACCAGAACCAATCATACTGCCCACAATTAACATGGTGCAATCGAGTAAACTTAATTTTTTTGTTTGCGTCATAGGGGTGCAAGATAATAGAAAAACCAATTTGATAATTTAGTGATTTGGTAATTTGATGATTAAAGAAAATTACGCTTGACCATTTGAAAAAAGGTTTAATTCGTAAGTAGATGGTATTGAAATTATTTTGGTTTAAAACAACCAATTTATTTATGGGTAAAAAAATTTAAAATGTGAATAAAAAACTGACGGTTCGGTAGGTTTAAAATCATAACGGAACAAAATCTTTCCATCCAATTGTAAAATTTATAATCTATCAGTGGCTTATAATTAGTAAATACCTATATTTGTTCATCATCCTTAATCAAGGACATAAAAATCTATTCATTCATAACGCTTAAGGGCTTGCACAGCCAATCACTAAAGTATTATGGACTTATTTTATTTACAGTGTTTTCATTTACTGCTTCTGCTCAGAACAGCATGGTGGGCGATGGCTTTGGTGGGCGCTTGTGGTATAAGCCTCAAAACTACACGGTAGGTTCTTATTCTGCTTATACGGTTTGTGGCGATTCACATCAACTGTATGGTTGGGGAGCCAATCACAGTGGCCAGTTAGGCGATGGCACAAACAATAGTACGACTAGCCCGGTAAAAGCGCTGGGCATGACCAATGTTAAATTTTATTCTACGGGTTACAACATGGGTGCCATTAAATGGGATAGTACTGCTTGGGTATGGGGTAATCCTTTGGGTTCGACACCTACTAAAGTATTGGACAGCGTTAAATTTTTAGATGCTGCCATCAATATGGTTTCTTTTGTTAAATACGATGGCACTGTATGGACCGTGGGCAACAATGGTTCGGGTGCCTTTGGGAATGATAGCATTAAGAATGCAACTATAAGAAAACCAGTCAAAATGAAGAAGGTTAACAAGGCCGTAAGAGTCGCTTTAACATTTCATACTATTACCATCCTATTGTCAGATAAAACAGTGATGACAACTGGAAATAATTCAAATGGTTGTTTAGGGAATACCAGCAATGTCTCTGCTGTTTCAAAACTACCGCAAGCAGTGCCTGGTTTAAAAGGCATTGTCGATATAAAATCTGTAACTTATGCCACCATTGCACTCGACAGTTTGGGCGATGTGTATGCTTGGGGCAATAGTGATTTCTGTGGCAACGGCAATAGCGGAACGCAATTTTATCCTGCAAAAATTAATGGCTTAAAAAAAATTGTTGCTATATCTGGCTCTGCTGATGGTTACCATTTTATGGCAATAGATGAAAATCATAACTGTTATACATGGGGTCGGAATATTTGGGGCAATATGGGCATTGGAATCGTGACTGCTAGTCCTACTCCAGCTTTAATTTCAACCGATGTTTCTGAAATTATGGCTGGCGAAACTTTCTCATACTTAATGAAGGATGATGGCACCTTATGGGCCACAGGTCAAAGTTTAGGTGGCTCCATTTACATGAACCTCAAAGATTCTGCACGCGACTATTTTACTAAAATCGATCCTACCATTGCACCCTTGAACCTTTGCGAACTCAATTCATTTGAAGGCAATTTCTTTAACATGGCGAATTCATTGTGCGTTTATGATTCCATTATTTTTAAGGCCTATAAAAACGATAGCTTCAACAACCAAACCTGGGATTTTGGAGACAATGGTGCTGCAGCTTATGGCACAAAGGTTAAACATAAATTCGATACTGTGGGCACTTATGCCGTTAGACTAGTTGCACAGCAAAAACGCACCATGCGATATGATACTGTTATTCGGATAATAACTATACACAAGCCAGTTGTCAAAAGAATCCTTGGCCAAGACACAACCGTATGCGGCAAATTATTTTATTTAAAAACCCCCACTTTTTATGACGATGAATACAGTTATGAGTGGAACAGTGGCGAAACCAATTTTAGCAAGTACATTGCATTTGGTGGTGCGCATAGTCTTAAAATTACAGACGAACACGGTTGTTATTATTACGACACTTTTAGAGTCACACAACACCCCTTGCCAAAAGCTTTATTCAAAGCCGATAAGTACACCATGTGTCAAAACGACAAAGGCGGCATTAAATTTACCAACCTCTCAACAAGCTCAGATAGCATTGCCAAAGTGGTGTGGGACTTTACAGAAAAAGTGGTGGTAAGTTCTGACAGCGTGCAGTATTATAAATTCAAAAATGCTGATGCCATTCCTGTGTTTCTCTCTGTATACACCAAACATGGCTGTCGTAGCGACACCATTGATGTGGTGTATATTAAACCAGCACCGCATCCAAATTTCACATTGAATATTTTAGATTCTTGTTTTAACAACAATAGCATTACACTTAAAAATACCAGCGTGGTCGACTCCCTAGAAATGCCACGTTTCAAATGGTATTTCAGCGAAGGGTATGTGTTGAGCAATAGCAATCCAAAGGCCCGGCGCAGCTATGTTGATACAGGCAAATACTACATCGATTTAATTTATGCGTATGCCAATAAATGCATTGACACCTTCAGAAAAGATTTAACCATTTACACGCATCCTAAATCTAATTTTATTTTTAATGGCCCTTTTTGTAAAGGCAGTGCTGCCCAATTTTTTGATAGTAGCAGTGCCGACTATCGCCCTTTAAAATACCAGTGGCAATTTGGCGATTTAGGTACAGCAAGCGACTCGGCTCCCCAGCATATTTACAATAAAAAAGGGTATTACAAGGTCAGCTTAAAAAGTATTTCGCCACAAGGTTGTTCGGACAGTGCTTCTAAAATAGTTAATGTTTACAATCCACCTACTGCCAACTTCACCATAAACGATTCCATCCAATGTTTGGTGAGCAATCAGTTTCAATTTAAATCAACTGCATCGGCCGACAGTAGTCAACTTAGTTTACTAAATTGGCGCTTTGGTGATAACACCTCGGATACTGGTAGAAGCCCTGCGAATAAAGTCTATGCAAGCGCCCAAACATTTACGATTACCCATATGGTAAGCGATGCAAGGGGTTGTAAAGACAGTGTTTCAAAGACAGTGTTGGTGCAAAACGGACCCATCTCTGATTTCAGAATCAACAACACTTCGCAATGCGAAAATTTACAGAACTTCCAATTTACCTATGTGCCGAAAGTGGGCAACGATAGCATTATTGAACTGCAATGGACAATCAATGGTAACACCTATCTTAATCAAGCCAATGTGAATCTAACCAATTTACCCTTGGGCAAAACAGCTATTGATTTAATTTTAAAGACAACAGAAGGTTGCCCTGGTCTGACGACAAAACATGTGGTTGTTAATCCAAAACCAAAAGCTAACTTTACAATTAACGCAGCAGTGCAATGTTTCGATGGGCATGCATTTGATTTCACAAACACCTCTAGCATTTCATCGGGCAGTATTATTGCTCACCAATGGTTGTTGGGCGACAATACAAACTATTTAGGATTGAATCCTGCCACTAAAACTTACAATGCAGCTACCACCTATCAAATTCAATTGGCCATCCGTTCGGACAGCGCCTGTGTGGATACGCTTGCACAGTCGATCACCATCAACCCCAACCCTATAGTCGATATTGATTTGGTGCAAGCGGTGTGTTTGAATAACCCATCCGTTTTCAAAAATAAAAGCAGTATTAGCAGTGGCAGTATAGTGGCTTACGATTGGGACTTTGGCGACCTGAATAATTCGACTGTTATAAATCCAAGTCATACCTATGCCAATGCAGATATTTATAACATCGGCTTGAAAGCGACGAGTGATAAGGGATGTACGAGTGCCAATGTATTTGCCAACCATGTTACCGTATTTGCTCTGCCGATTGCGAAATTTAGTTACGCAGTGGCGGAAGGCGAAAAGGATGATCATTTGTTTCAATTTAAAAACAACAGTTCACCGAGTGGTTTAAATTCAAGATGGAACTTTGGTAAATTTGGCACTGCACGAATGGACACCAGTATTTCTATTATTGATACGGCCAGCATATCTGTTCAATTAATCGTAAAAGACAACAATGGTTGTGCGGATACAATTCAACAATTGGTATTGGCTTATGGACCATTGCGTGTATTTTTCCCAACAGCCTTTACCCCTAATGACAATGGCTTGAATGAAACCTTTGCACCGGGTGGCGTGTTAGCTTATCAGTCGTACAACTTTAGCATTTACAACCGTTGGGGCGAAAAGGTTTTTGAATCTGATGCTGTAACCAAAGCCTGGGATGGCACCTATCAAAATAGCCCATGCATGGATGGTGTTTATGTGTATGTCTTAAAATTGGTAGATGCAAACGGGCGACTAAAAATCTACAGAGGTGCCTTGACATTGTTGAAATAGAAAACGAAACACGCTTCTGAAATGTCCCGTTTTTAAACTTAAACTAAACGCTTATTTTAATGCCTATTGCATGTGCTTAACCCATGAAAAAAGCAATACATACCATTGAAATAACAATCAAGGCTTGCACAATAATGACAGTTGGTTTAATGTGTTGGTTGTTCTGAAATCTTGCTTGACTGTTCATAGACTAAAATTATTTTATAGAATTACTAGGGCATCAATTGTGCCAAATTAACATTCAAAAGCCATAATAATATAAACACTTACAAAACAAGTTTATACGTTAATAACAGGTTATATGCATCTTGCCAAATGACCGTTTATTTTGCAAAATGAGAATAAGAAAAGTCGGCAGTAAGCAGTGTTGCTTCGAAATGGTTGTGCATGTGTGAGGGTTTGTTGCTTCGGTGGAACTTTTAGTTGGCTGTTGGCATCCTTCGTCTCCCGATATCTATCGGGACAGGATGACAAGGAAGTTTGCAAAAAAAATCAATCTAAAAATTTAAAAGTCTAAAAATACTAAAATAAAAAACATACCAATCGGTCGGTTTTTCACTGCCGACTGCTATCGGTTCCAAAGTCGCCTTCGGCTCCTTGCAGGTATTCGTTTTCGCTTTTGGATATAACTATGCTGGCCACTCCATTGCCTATTAAGTTGGTGATGGCGCGTGCTTCGCTCATAAATTTATCGACCCCTAATAAAAAGGCCAAACCTTCTACAGGTATTTTATGAATGGCGGTAAGGGTTGAGGCTAGCACAATAAATCCACTGCCCGTTACACCTGCTGCTCCTTTAGATGTGATCATTAATATACTGATGATGCTTAACAATTCCCATACACTTAAGTCGATGCCGTACAATTGCGCTAGAAAAATAATGGCCATGGACAAGTAAATAGAGGTACCATCGAGATTGAAGGAATAACCTGTAGGAACGACCAATCCAACAACAGATTTACTGCAACCCATTTGCTCTAGTTTAATCATGAGGGTTGGCAAAGCAGTTTCTGAAGATGATGTTCCTAGCACCAACAACAACTCTTGTTTAATGTATTTTAAAAATTTTACAATGCTAATTTTATAATAGCGCAGTATACTTCCTAAAACAAAAAAGATGAACACAAACATGGTGAGGTACATGGTGGTCATGAGTTTGGCCAAGGGCACCAAGGTGTGCAAACCAAATTTTCCGATGGTATAAGCCATGCCGCCAAAGGCACCCAGTGGCGCTAAGTACATAATGTATTTTAGTCCCTTGAAAACAATGGCAGAAAACCCATGTAAGACATTTACAATGGCTGCGCGTTGTTTCGAAAAATTTAAAATAACGCCTACCAGTAAGGCCAAAAACAGAACTTGCAAAGTGGTATTGGTCATAAAAAATTGCACCCAATCGAACGCCTTGGCATTGGTGTATTTTGCAGGATCTTGAATGTGTAAGCCCTCTTTGTTGATCTTACCAGGTTGAATAATTAAGGCAATAATAACACCTATGGCCAAAGCAAAGGTGGTCACAATTTCGAAGTAGATGAGGGCCTTTAAGCCAATGCGACCTACCTTTTTTAAATCGCCCATACCGCTGATGCCGAGCACGATGGTAAGAAAAATAATGGGCAGAATAAAGAGCTTAATTAAGTTAATAAAACAATCGGCAATGAAATCGCTGATGGTATTGCCAAATTTCATTTCTAAACCGATGAACTTGGTTTTATAAGCTTCTTTTAAGACTTCAATTTTGGTAAGATCAGGAAAAAAATGACCTAAACCTATGCCCAATAAAATAGCTACCAATACCCAAAACGTAAGATTGGTCAATAAGCGTTTATAAAACGGTTTGACGCTTACTTTCATGACAATATTCAATGGTGTTTCCTGCAGATTCATTCAACTAACTTTTGGAAAGTGTAAAAGTAAGGCTTTCTATTTTTGAACCTTGAACAAATTGTATACACTTGTTGTTAAGTCATTTACTCACAGCCATGCTGCGAGCTAGTAAAAATAAAGCCACAGATTCGCAGATTCCCATTGCAAATAAATATTCTTTAATTGAATGCACAGATATGATATCAAGTGAAAAACTAGATTAACCCATTTAAATACAGCTAAATGCGCAGACTGATTTTCTTAAAATCCATTCATTATAAAATTTTGTTTAGCTTTGTTAAATGGAACTAGGACAATTAAATGAATTCAAAGCGACACCAGAAATCAATGAACAGTTGATGGCCTTTGGCACTGCCAAATCATTTAAGGAAGGCGATGTGATTGTGAATGAGAATGCCTATACCAATGCCATACCAATTGTTACCAATGGCAGCATTAGGGTGATGCGTTCGGACGAGGATGGGCGTGAAATTTTATTGTACTACATTAACAAAGGCGAAAGTTGCATCATGTCGTTTTTAGGCGGTATGCACCAAGATACTAGCAAGGTAAAAGCAGTAGCTGAAGAGGCTACAGAAATACTATTTATCCCAATTGAAAAAGTGCTCTATTTAATTAAAGAATATCCGCAATGGTTGGAATATATTTTCAGATTGTATCATAAAAGGTTTGAAGAATTATTGGAAGTTATTAATGCGGTGGCCTTCAAAAAAATGGACGAACGTATTCTGAATTTTATTCAAAAAAAATGCGAGATGGCCCAGTCAAAAACCATCTCGATTACCCACGAAACCCTCTCTTTAGAATTAGGCACAGCGCGCGTGGTGGTATCGCGTTTACTCAAACAAATGGAAGATGAAGGCCTAGTGAAATTAGGCCGTAATAAAATTACTTTAATACAAACAACCATTGTAAAATAAAATGACTTTGATCACCCTAATTTAAAATCTTTATCATTTAAGAAATTTTCTTTGTGTAACTTTGGTTACATAGAATCATTGCGAATACCCTCAATTTTGTTGTCATAATTAACAATCACAAATAATGAAAAAAAAACATGGGTAACATTGACAAGGCTGCGAGGATACTTGCGGCTGTAATAATTGCAATTTTATATTTTACGGGCAGTATTGCTGGCACAACAGCCATTATACTTTTAGTAGTAGCCGTCATTTTTATCTTAACAAGCTTTGTGAGTTTCTGTCCATTGTATGCACCTTTTGGCATTTCAACCCTAAAGAAGGACAACTAATCCATTTACTTATTATACACTTAACCAAGGGCAGTTTAAAAACGGCCCATTTTTTTATTTCATAATCACATACTTAATGGAAACTACTAATAACGAATCTCCTAAATTAGATGTAACCTATTGGAATCTGCAATACCAACAACAACTCACCGGCTGGGACATGGGTTCAGTATCCCCTCCCCTCAAAGCATACATCGATCAATTGAAAGATAAGTCAATTCATATTTTAATTCCAGGCTGCGGGTATGCCCACGAAGCCGACTATCTTTTGCAATTGGGTTTTCTAAATATCACTTTAATGGATGTTTCTTCAGAAGCTTGTAAAACTCTTGAAGAAAAATTCAAAAACCAAACTGCCATTAAAATTTTGAATACCAATTTTTTTGAGCACCAAGGGCAATACGATTTAATTTTAGAACAAACTTTTTTTTGCGCACTTGACCCAAAAAACAGAACGCTTTATCCGCAAAAAATGAAAAACTTATTGACAAAAAACGGCCAATTAGTGGGTTTATATTTCACGGTAGAGTTTCCAAAATCAGGGCCCCCGTATGGCGGTTCAACCGACTATTACGCCCATTTATTTTATCCTTACTTTGAATCCAAAGCATTTCAACCATGTTACAACTCACATCCCAAAAGACAAGGATCCGAACTATTTGCGATCTTGAAATCTAAACCATTTGTTGTGCTTCCCTACCATTCCGCTGAATCGTAAAAATAAATACGATTCTGTGTAACATATGTCACTGTATGGACGAAATAGCCTTTGTAATTTTGTGGAACTAAATAAAAGAAATGTCACACCTCTTGAAATATAAAATAACGCTCATCGGTATTATTGTTGGCAGTATTGGAGGATACTTGTACTATTTCTATATGGGGTGTGCGAGTGGTACTTGTGCCATTACTTCAAAACCATTCAACAGCAGTATTTATGGCGCATTGATGGGTGGTTTACTATTCAATTTATTCGAACCTAAAACAACAAACAATCACAATGCAAACTGAATCAATTAAAGTTGCCAACCTTAAATGCAATGGTTGTGCGAGCACTATCAAAAAAGAATTGAGCGCCATTGATGGTGTTTCAAAAACAAAAGTCGATATCGATAATGACACCATAATAATTGATTATGACACCATCGATCGCCAAGTGATTATTGATCGATTATTACAATTGGGCTATCCAGAAGCAACAGAAAAAAACGGTTTATTATTACAACTCAAAAGTTATGGCAGTTGTATGATTGGCCGTATTAACAATTTATAAAAAACAAAAAAAATGAACGTAGCAGAATTAATTTCACAGAACAAAGGCACCATTGTAGATGTGCGCACAGCAGATGAATTTAGAGGAGGTCATGTCGCAGGATCGATTAATATCCCAGTGCAGTCTATAACCCAACATTTAGAAGAATTAAAAGCATTAGAATCACCTTTGATTTTGTGTTGCGCCTCTGGTGGTAGAAGTGGTATGGCACAAGGCTTTTTAAGTCAGCAAGGCATTAACTGTTTAAATGGCGGATCTTGGATGGATGTTAATTACTACAAATCATTACAGGCATAACATGATACAAGCGATTAAAAAATTATTAGGTTTAGTTCCACAAGCTGATTACAAACAATTGGTAAAAGATGGTGCCGTTATTTTAGATGTGCGCACCAAAGCGGAATACCAACAAGGTCACGTTAAAAATTCAATCAATGTGCCTTTAAACAATTTATCGAACCATTATTCGAAATTAAAAAAAGACCAAGCCATTATTACTTGCTGTGCTTCGGGCATTCGCAGTGCCCAGGCCAAAGCAATTTTAAAAGCCAATGGATTTGACCATGTATATAACGGTGGCGGTTGGAGCAGTTTACAAAACAAATTAAGATGACATTAAAATCAATATTAACTGGGTGGCATTTTATGCGTTTTCTTAGATTGTTTCTAAGTCTAATGATTGGTATGCAAGCCCTAAAAGCCTACGATTATTTCTTGGGTTTCTTAGCCCTTGTATTATTGTTTCAAGTGGCTACCAATTTGGGCTGTTGCGGACCCGCAGGATGCGTAACGCCGAAGAACAATAAGCAAGGCACTATAGAAGATGTTGAATTCGAAGAAATAAAAACGCAGCGTTAACCCCTAATAAAATGTCATTCGACCCCCATTTTTACAATGTCAACCTTAAATGGTTGGAAGACCGCAAAGGTGAAATCAGTTCGCCCGAACTCGATCAAACCATTGCAGTGGCGACACCTCCCCAATTTACCAAAGGCATCGAAAATATTTGGTCGCCGGAACACTTACTGACTGCCGCTGTGAACAGTTGTTACATGACGACCTTCTTGGCTATTGCAGAAAATTCGCGATTAGATTATTGTGCTTTCGATTGCAATGCCCAGGGCAAGTTAGAACAAGTAGAAGGTAAATTTTTAATGACAGAAATGATATTAGAACCCATCTTAGTAATAAAAAACGAGGAAGACCGTGAAAAAGCTGAGCGCATCTTGCAAAAATCTGAAGCGGCTTGCTTAATTTCGAATTCAATTAAATCGAAAATTATTCTAAGCACCACCATTATTCTCAACTAATATGGCCTCAAAATTTTCTGAACTCATTCAAGGCAGCAAGCCCACCCTCGTCGATTTTTTTGCTGAGTGGTGTGGTCCATGTAAAACCATGAAGCCCATACTCGAACAATTAAAAAGCAGTATTGGCGATAAAGCTACCATCATTAAAATTGATGTAGACAAGAGTCCGCAAGCCGCCAGTGCCTATAAAATACAGGGCGTGCCTACTTTAATTTTATTTAAAGACGGACAAATTAAATGGCGCCAATCGGGTGTTGTTTCGGCCCAACAGTTGGAGCAAATTATAGCACAGAATTCATAGGCGGATAGCAATGTTATCGCTATCAAAATTCTAAGATAATATTTTGGGTAGTTGGACAAGTATTTTCGGAGACCATAGAAAAACAGCATGGATCCTAAGAAGGCATTCAGGCTAATTACTTAATCGTATTTATGCAAAATTGTATTTTTATGGATTTTATCGCAATTATTTGGAAATTACCATTTTATACCCTATATTCGTTATAAAACTAGGATTGTGATAGGCAGAATTATAAAAAATCAGACCGATTATGATACAATTCGAAGACAACAGTTCACCGCTTTATGCCGTTAATCAAGCTTATTGCAATTCGATTGCCGAGCAGTTAGAGCAATTTAAAGCGACCTGCCAAGGATTTTGCAATAGCTATGGTTTTAATATTAACGCCACTTGGCAACATGACGACCTTACTTTTACCGTTGAATGCAAAAAACTACAAACCACTCAAAATGGTGTTGTGATGCCAGTAAGCGCGCATGTGACGGTGGATACCATTGTTAAAATTCGCGGACTTAAAAAGGATTACAAAATGCAATTGGGCCCTTCTGCCTTAAAACGTTGGTTCTCTAATAAACAATGGCAACTCCATTTACCGAAGCCTTATTATATGAGCACCAATTACGCGCCTAGTGTTCAAGAAATGAAAAATTTCGCACACCAAATACAAGCCATGGAATTGACGTGTTTAAGAATGAGCAATGGCAAACTCATTGCAGAGAAACACCAATCAACCAAAGACATTGCTGCACTTGTGAAAAACATGGAACAACTCGTTCAGCCTTGGCATTAAACAAGCCATTACCTTTTTTATTGATGCCTGCTGAAACTGATTTACGAAAAAAAATATACCGCATATTAAGACGCTTAACACCCTTTGTTTGGGTGTTTTTTTTATGTATATTAGGTATTATTAGCGGCTTTATCCGCGCCAATGAAACCAATGGGTGGAGTCTTTTAATAATTGGTATTACCTGCCCAATAGCATTTGGAACCATGATTGTTGATTATATTTTAAAGGCTGTTATTACCAAAGGTTATCTTAAAATATGGTTAATAGAAATTCTTATTAGGATTTTAGTTGTTGTTATTTTTACCTATCCAAAGTAATATTGTAATTGCTTACCTGCCATGAAAAATCTTCGTACTTTAGACTCAGAAGCAAGCGCTACTTTGCTCGCTATTTTAAAAAAGCGATTTAAAAAAAACATGCAACGCCATCCCAATTTACAATGGGAAACGGTGGCCAAACAATTGCATGCGGCCTCTGAAAAACTTTGGTCGCTGCATGAAATGGAGCAAACTGGTGGAGAGCCTGATGTGGTTGTAAGCAAGGATGACCAAGCGCGCATAACTTTTTACGATTGTTCACCAGAAACGCCAAAAGGAAGAAGAAGTATTTGTTACGACCGTGCAGCCTGGGAAGCGCGCAAAGAACACAAACCAGAGAACACGGCATTAGACATGGCCAAAGACATGGGCATTGAAATTTTAGATGAAGTAGCATATCGCTTCTTACAAACCTTTGGTCCATTTGACACCAAAAGTTCGAGCTGGATTAAAACACCCGATGACATCAGAAAACTAGATGGCGCCTTGTTTGCCGACTACCGTTATGGGCAAGTATTTGTATACCATAATGGCGCTTCTTCTTATTATGCTGTGAGAGGTTTTAGGGGTTTATTGAGTTTGTGAGTCGGTTATTAAGTTATTGGGTTATTAGGGAGTGTTGTGGCTGTTTCCTTAATAACTATTAAAGATTAACTTAAAATGGTTCTTGAGTTATTGGGGGATATGAATTTTCCGTCATAACAATTAGCTATGCGCTTAAATTAAAAAATTGAAAAAATTCCGCCATTCGCCACAGATTCGCAGATTCAATTGGGATGCAACAATTTCACAGATGGAATTTTAATTCTTAAATTAAGCGATGGCATTCATTATCCCGTAGGGATATAATATCTAATAGAAAAAGAGCAAACAAGGGTTTTTTATCCCGTAGGGATTATACGTGAATGTACACAAATTATTTGGTGGCTAATGGTTAGCAGGTTTACATGTTTTAACGTTAGGTTGCAAACCATATTCAACCGCCTTCAGGGTCGCTGGTTATTGGCTTGTTGGGTTATAAGGAGTCAAGGTTTTCCCTTAATAACCATTAACAATTAACTAATAACTAAAAATGGTCAGTAGGCGTATAGTAGCGTTTCCCTTAATAGCCTCTAATCATGCGAAGGTCTTCATTATCCCGTAGGGATATAATATCTAATAGAAAAAGAGCAAACAAGGGTTTTTTATCCCGTAGGGATTATACGTGAATGTACACAAATTATTTGGTGGCTAATGGTTAGCAGGTTTACATGTTT
>CANMBF010000002.1 GCA_947496065.1 Bacteroidota bacterium | reverse complement strand
ATCCTATGTTTGTAAACTCAAATCAGGACTAAAAAAGAATAGTAAACTAATTACAGGATTAAACAATTAAACTGTAAACTTTTTTCAGGACGAGTCACCTACTACCTCCCCCTAAGCCCATGTCATCAACCCCCTTTTTAACCCCAAATCAACCCTGCCCAAAAAAATATTTATCAATTCATAAAACCCTAATTTTTAAAAGTTTTTAGAAAATTAGGGGTTCAAGTTGTCAATTAGGAAACCCTTCTTATTGCATTTTTGCATTTAGTTTTTTAAAATTGCTAAATGGTTATTACTTAAAACGACAGTAACCATACACTAACACTAAAAACTATTGAAAACATTATTAAGTCTATACTTAATAGGGTCGGTATTGTTATGTTCTTCCCAAGATATGGCCAGCATTGCAAAAGGCGATATCCTGAAAGGCAGTGGCGCACTTTCATTCAATCAGATTTACTACAACGCCAATGGTAAAATGCCGTCGCGCAATCCTTATTCCTATTTGCTGAATGGCAGTATCAATCTTAAAATACTCGGCTTCATTGATGCCCCTTTTAATTTTATGTACTCCAATTTGGGTAGTAGCTATACCCAACCTACCTTCAATCAAACCTCCCTACACCCTCGCTACAAATGGGTGGCCACCCACTTCGGTACCATTGCTTGTAGCTATTCCAGCTATACGGTAAGCGGTCATATGTTTGAAGGAGCGGCCATCGATTTAACTCCCGGAGAATTTACATTCAGCGCTTTTTATGGTCGTTTTCAAAAAGCAATTTCGTCAACTGAGTTGACTAATTCTACAACGATTCAACCGGCGTATAAAAGATTAGGAGCAGGTTGTAAAATAGGCTATAATCACCCTAAACTAGGGCATTGGGGATTAGTATTGTTTTCTGCTAAAGACCTAGCAAATTCCATTGTACCACCTAGTGTTGGGGTACCCTTGTTGCCACAACAAAATTGGAATGGCAGCTTGCAAATGCAAAAAAATATTTTCAAAAAATTAAGTCTGAATGCCGAGGTAGCGTATTCTATGTTATCCGAAAATATACAGATCAATGAAACCAATTTGGCCTTGCCAACACTGCTGCAATTTCGAAATGTGAATGCCTCTACTGCGCTCTACAAAGCCATTAAAACGGGCTTTACTTATGCCCTCAAACGCGGGTCATTGCAAATGAATTATCAGCGGGTTGATCCTTTTTACCGCACCCTTGGCGCCTACTATTTTAACAACGATTTAGAGAATATCAGTGCTGGTTTTACGCTGCCTTTCTTTAAACAGAAAGTCAACCTCACCGCCAATCTTGGCGTGCAACACGACAATATTAAGCAAACCAAGTTGAGCACCATGAACCGCACCGTTGGTAACCTAAATTTACAAGTGAATGCTAGTAAAAAATTAAACCTGAATTTTAATTACTCCAATTTTTTAAGCTATACCAATGTCCGCCCTTATACCGATTATCAAAATCAAATCAATCCCTACTTGGCTTGGGATACTTTGAATTTCAGACAAATTTCTCAGAATCTCTCTGCTTTTTTATCGCTGCAATTAAAGTCAGATACTTTGGTAAAAACCAGTTTAACCCACAGCTTGAATTATCAAATTGCGTCCGACCAACAAAATCAAAAACTCATCAATAGCAATGCCTTTTTCAATGCCAATCTGGCCTTCGCTTATCAACGCCTCAAGTCGGGCGAAACCCTTGTATTTTCAGTGAATGCCGGTCGCAGCACCGTGAACGAAATGCAGCTCTTGAACATCAGTCCTTTTGTTAATTTTTCAAAACCATTGTTCAATAAAACTTTGAAGCCCACCTTGTCTTTGGGTTATACCAATAGTTATTACCAAGGCGTTGCATCGGGTGGTACTTTTAACATGCGAGGCATGCTGAATTATACGTTTCAAAAAGTGCATCAGTTTAGCTTGTCTGTTTTGATGTTGAACCGCAGCGACCGCCCTAAAACTAGCTTATACACGCATCAAACGCGCAGTAACGAAACCACAGTGTCGCTAGTTTATTCTGTAAATATGGACTTTTTTAACATTCAAAAAATCAAAAAAGAGAAAGGAGTAGTAAGTAACAATGGGAATTAATTGGAGGTATATTAAATCTATTTTTATTGCATGCATATTCATCTTGAATTGCAAATTGGATGCACAAAATTATCCGATACAAACAACAGTATTCTTAACCCCTCCTTATACTTTAAGCTTGCCCCAGTATGCGAGCAGCGATCGCATCAATATTCAATTGCTCAACAAAGATTTTGCAACTCCTGTGGTGCAAGTGTATTTGCAATTGCGGATTGATGGTCCGGGCATTACTTTAGAAACCAAACCTACGCATCGATCTGCGCTTCCCATCACTTTAATAGCGGGCATTCCAACACAACTGAGTGGACAAGACATAGCCGATTTATTTAAGACCAATAACCTTGTATTGCAAGGACTCAACGAGTCGCAATTTTTAGCAGGTGGTTCCTATTTGCCCGAAGGATTGTATAGCTTTTCAATTATGGCCAAGGAATACCACAACGCCCTGCAAGTAAGCAATTGGGGAACTGCTACCACAGCCATTTTTAAACACCTGCCACCCATCATCAATTTGCCTTTCGATAAGAGTTATGTGAGCCAACAAACCCCTCAATTTTTTCAAATACAATTTACACCAAGGCATACCATTTCAGCTGATTTAATGCAAACAGTGCGTTACCGCATTCGCATGAACGAAGTGTATCCTGCCACGCGCAATGCCAACGAGGTAATGTTGAGCAGCAGTGTCAATTTTTTCGAAGCACTTACCGATCAAACCACTTTTATTTATGGGCCTTCAGAACCAGCCATGATAGAGGGCAGGACCTATGCCCTACAAGTGCAAGCCATCGATGTGAACGGCAAAGCTATTTTTGATAACGATGGCTACAGTCAAGTAGTGAGTTTTGTGTATGGCAGTGCTTGTCCTACACCTCAGAATATTACGACCACTGCGGGCGATGGCACTGGCCTACAAATGAATTGGGAAGTCAATCAACGCTGCAGAAGTTATGTGGTCTATTACAAAGAAGCAGAACAAAAAAATTTCTTAAGCTTACAGGCCTTTAGCAATCAATTGCTCATCCCGCAATTAAAAGCCAATCAACTTTATCAAATTAAAGTGAGTGGTGTTTGTGCCGAAACAGAGAGTGAACCAAGTGCAATTTTTAATTTTAAAACCATACAAAAAGAAAGTGCGTATCAGCAGTTTGCTAAGCAATGTGGCAAGGCTTTGCCTTCGTTTGATTTAAGCAATACACAAGCTTTGTTGAGCCTCGAAAATGGCGATGTGATTAAAGCAGCCGACTTCGATGTAAGGGTGACTGCTGCCACGGGTGGCAATGGTTGGTTCAGTGGTGCAGGTTTTGTAACACTGCCTTTTACAGGTAAAGTGCCCCTGCCTTGCACCTTCAATCATGTCTTTTTAAACAATGAGAAAAGACTCATTACAGGTCAAATAAAATTACTGCAAGCACCGCTCGAAATAAGTGATCGCACTGTTAAAAATATTGGCAAAGCTTGGCGCAGTTTATTTGGCAATAATTGGAACCGTTTTGGTACCGTAAAGTATGAAGGCAGTATCACAAAAGTGACAAGGAGTGACAATGGTGATATAGTAATTGAAGGCAGCAATGGTTCACAAAAAATACCCAAAGGCAGCAACACTGTTTTGACTGATGCCAACGGTAAAAAATATTTCATCAGTGCAGGCGGTCAGGTAAGCGAGGCCGAGGGACCAAGCACCGAGCATATTGTCAAAGACTTGAGCACTGGCGAAGGCACGCCCACCCGTTTGCCACCTAACATGGCCAAAGTATTTTTTACGGCAACAGTCGCGCAAGGATACGATGCCATGGGCTTAACACAATTAACTGCAGGCAAAACCTACGATCAATTAGAGAGCAGTGATACCAACTATTATGCCGCCTGGAAATTAATTCAAACGGGCGATAAAATAACAATTGAAGCACAGGTGGTGCAAAGTAAAAAATGGTCTTGCCCACCCGATAGCATTCGCTTTGTAAGAAGCGATGGAACATTGCTGCCATGCAAAAGAAATGGTACAACATTTTCTATACAAGTCAATGGCCGTTTAAATTTATATGCCGATGCCATTTGGGCGGTGGCCACTTATCGTTTAACACCCCAGCAAGCCAGTCAGCGTTGGATTTTAGGCAAGCTTAATTTAATTACGGTAGATGCTAAAAAACAAAACATAGTGCTGGTGCCCGTGAATGGTTTAGGTGCCGATATGCAAGCAACAGCAATTGAAAGCAGAATGAACCAATTGTTGAAGCAGTACGCCTTGCAATTCAATTTAAAAATTGGCCCCTCATTAAAACTTAAAGATTATGATGCCAACACCGAAGTATTAGAAGCCGAAAAAACGGCTGTACAATTAGGTTATTCAGCTGCTTTGAATCGCTTCATAACAGCATATAAAAATGCACATCCATGGTTGCAAAAAAACAGTAGCAACGATACTGCTTATGTTTTTGTATTAAACCTTTCGAAAGATGCCGTGAAAGGTTTTATGAGTTTAGGTGAACCCTTTGGTTTTGTATTTTTAAACAATGCAGAATTGAATCCACATACCTTGGCGCACGAAATAGGGCATGGTTGTTTTCAATTGGAGCATGTCTTTGGCAACGATTTAATCAAGGCAGCCATTACACAAAATTTAATGGACTATGCCCCACCTTTTGCATTGCTCAATTTCGATCAGTGGTTACAAATTTTTGATCCGCAACCTAAAGTTAATTTGTTTGCCAATGAAGACAAAAGCAAATCACTTTCTATAGGCGATATCAGCAAGTTTAAACCCTTGGCCAATGCAGATGGTACTTATACTTTTATCAGTCACAGTGGCGAGTACATGACCTTGCCTTCGGGTGCAAAGAATCTAAGATTTTCGACATTGGGTCGCGGTTATTTGGTAGAAGAAAAAGAGGGTGTTGAAGTTCGCAAAGCCACCAATTATTTATTTCCTTTGGGTTGTTTAATGGGTTTCGAATGCAAAGGTATAAAATACAGAGCACGCATGGGCATTGGTTATATCGATGACAATGATAAAGCCTTTATAGGTGAGTTATCTTCTAACGCTAGCAAAACGGGCATCATGCCTTACATAGTCTTTGCAAACAATGCTTATACCACCAAAGCAGCTTTGTTTAAAAGTCGTTTGAACCATGCCTCGGCTGTTAAAACAGGCGAGGGCTCAGTGCTCAACAGTTTTGCTGTGATTGATTTTGAAACCGCTCAATTGAATACCGATTATGCTACTGCAATTCTTTCAAAAAAAGTAGGTGATAAAATCATAGAAGACATAGGGGCCAGCTTTAGCATCTTTGGCAACGACAAATTGTACTTTAAATACAAGGATACCCTGTTCAATGCGAGTCAGTTTTTGGTGAATATTCTCTCGACGCAACGCAGTGTAGCCGATTACATTTATTACTTTAATCTGGCTAATTTAAAGCCCAATGCCTATGCCAGTTTTGTGAATTGTATAAGTGCTAAACAACAAGAGCGGGCCATTGGCATACAGCAACAATTTATCTCCCAACACCAATCGAACAAAGGCGAATCAACGGCCATAGCGCAATACATTAATACCAATAGCGAACAATTGTTCGAAGCCGTTAATACCATTCAATTAAAAGATTTGGCCAAGGGTGCTGCCAAAGGCGTTGCTTTGGCCGATGCCATGCACAAGGCCTTGGTAGAAAAATGGAAGGCCGATTATTTATACAATTATTTAAAGCACAATACCCCTGCGGAATGCGAGTGGGCGGCCATCGCACCTGCCGAAAGAATTTACCTGCTCAATACCTTATTGCCCAATACCAGTTATTGGCAAATAGGCGATGTGCAATTAATTAACACCTTGTTGCGCAGCACGCCCGATTTCGATGTCTTAGAACTTTTGCAAAAAGGCGCCATGGCCAATCAATACCAATGGTTACGCCATTTGTGGAACAGCAATGACGATGCGGACATTGGTGCTGCCTTCGAAGTATTGAATGCCTGGGTGTATGAGCAGTATGCGAACTTAAAAATACAGCAAGGCAGTGCCACTTTAGAGGCCGAAGATTTGTTGAACAATCCTTTGTTTTACGAGAAGCGTTACAATGAATTTTATGTGGGCATTAAGGAGAACACCGAGCAACTCACCATCGTTCCCCAGCAGTTTGCTTTAACTTGTAAGGGCGTAGAGGAGAGTGCAGGTATTTTTTATAACGCTAAAGCGGGCGATATAGTCTTCAACGAAAAAGGTGAATTACAATTTACGCAAACCTATTTCATCAAAGACATCCGACCGCAGGTATACGATCCTGCAAGGCCACCGCATTTAACCACGGTGGTAGATTATAACGAGACCTTCAGTCCTTTCGAAATGGTGACTGTTACCCTGGGCGGTCAGTATTTTGAGTTGGGCTTAAGTGCAGGGCAAAGCATGCAGATGCCGGCCTTCATGGCTTTGCAGCTGCAAGACCGTTTACAACAGCAGGTATCCGATGAGCACACCCGCAAGGTGGTAAACATGGTGGTAATTGGTGTAAGTGTTGTATCGGCAGCAGCAACAGGCGGAGCCTCTTTGAATTTAGCAGCCACCTTATGTGTAGCGACTAGCACAGCCGACTTAGCCGTATCAGATTTCAAGAACAGCATTAAAACCCAGACCGAGTGGAACGCCAACCAAGCCTTCTTTCATGAGTGGGAAGCCTTCCACACAGCGGCCGAATTCGCCATGGCAGCCGAGGGTGCTTATGTGTTGGGGAAAGCTTTGCCGAAGTACGGCAGCAAGATTCATCTGTTGCGCTCGTGGGCAAGGCTAAAAAGATTTTGTAAAAACAATTTATTAAGCAAGACCATTTCAGGGATTTTAACACGATTGAAAAAGGGTTTAAATGTAAATAAATTAAAAGTAGGAGATGAGTTTTTAGGTTATAAGATTGATCAAATTAAATACGGAACCAATGGCAAGATAGCCATAGTTGCAAGGGCTATGGGGAATGAGAAAGTAAAGGGTGTTAAAGATATTTATAAGGAAATGTTGGATAAAGGGTATGATAACATTGAGATTTTCGATTTGTCCTCTTTGAAAGGGGAGTGGGAAATTAAATTTAATGCGGCGGAAGATGAATTTTTCAGAATGACTGATGGGTATAAATTAAAGCTCACAGATGAACAAATTTTAAACTCAAAAATGTATAAACTTGACAAGGAATGGGTAGAATATTTATTAAAAGAAAATTATACAATTATTGATTTTGGAGATTTATATTTGAAGTCAGGTATTAGTATGCCAAAAAGCCTATTTTATAACATGGAATTAGAACTTATATTTTAAATTATGCCAGATTCAAAGGATAAATTCTATCAAAAGTTAGAAATTCATTTAAAGAACTATTTAAATTCATTTAAAATCGATAATTATTTAAAGTTCGACAACAACATTGAATCTGGATTAAATTTTGAAACCATCACTTTAATTGCTAAAAGTAAAGATGAATTAAATGAATTAAAGTTAAGTTTGATAATTAATGAAAATAAGTCATTAATTAATTTTAGATTCTATCGCATTAGCTCAACTGTACAAAATGCAGGAATGATAAGAATCGATGATTATCTTGAAAAAATCTTAAAAATAGAGGATTTTAAATCTAACTTTTCCCTTTCCAACAATCTTGAAACATTAGATGCAGAACTCAAGCAATTCTTTGATTGGCTCACAGGCGTAACAGATGCCCAACTCATCAATATTTTGCAAGGTAAGGATTGGGTGGACATTCCTTTTGATTGGGGAGGTTATAGGTAGAGGGAAAAAACATACCACTCAGTATGTTTTTTATAAAGTTAATATTATTGTTAATGAACGCACCAACAACATACCATCACTTTCTCACCTTAAAATACGCATCAACTTCCGCCAAATAATCACCGCTGTGCACAAAAGCACTGGTTTGTATGACGTAACCTTTTCTTGTCAATAGTAGGCCATAGTTGATGCTGTCTCTATCTACCACTAAAGGGCCATTTTTACAATCCTGAATGACAATATACCTTGCGGTAGAGATGTCGGTTTTGATGTTTTTGTAACGTTTGTTTTTTGCCATTATCTCCATGGTGGCAGCCATGGCAAATCCAAAATCTGAATCAATCTCATAAATGCCATTGTTTTCATCCTTCGCATAGCTTTCAAAAGTGATATCATCTGGCCGAAGGAAAAGTACATAGTTCCCTTTGATAAAGCTTGTATCTTTAAGATGTGTTTGGGGTGTGGTTTTTAATTCTGCTGCCTCAACGGAATTTGCCAATCTTTTTGTAGTACTATCTGCATTTAAAGAATCGTTTGATGAAACTTGTTGGCTATCATTTTGAATAGGGCCGCTGCAGCTTGTTGCAAGAAGGGATATTAGTACGAGATAGCTAATGGTTTTCATATGATTCGTGTTAATTTTAGAATAGGTAAATTTAATTGTTTGTGCGAACACCATTAATCGCAAAGTAATTAGTTCTTCGGCTTTGCTGATTTGAATTTGTAAATTATACCATTGCTAACCCACAAAGTTTTTGCAACTAAAATGGTATCGTTCAACGCAATAATTCTAAATCGGTCGACTGCTTTCATGTAAAATACAAAAGTTGAATCATCGCTCAATTTCCATTGTCCTTTTTTATGGTTATTCGGTTTGAAGAAAGAGGTAAAACTAAAATCGGATTTTAAGTTTATGGTAAAGCCGCCTTTGAAAGGTGTTTCACCGCTATCGGAAATATAGGCCGTAGACACCCATTTTTTGGTGAGTTGTTTGATTAATTCTTCGCGGCTAGGCGTGTCTGAATTAAAATGCTTATTAATTACAAATAGCGTAGGTTTTTTGTATGGTTTAAAAGCGCTTACAAAAAGCAAACCAACTAATAGCATCAATAAGTTTTGCAGTTTCAATATTTTAAAATATTTTTTATTCACTCATTGTGTTTTAACCATGGTATCTTAAAAGTCATTCACTCTATTAGTACTTAAACAATGGTAAGGTATACCATTCCAAAAGAAATGTTCTAGCTAATGCAATCCATTAATCTTTTTGGCGCTTGTAATAACGCTCCCAAAGGTCTTGGATAATGCCATCCTTTAAACCGTGGTAGGGAGTCATAATATCGGTAACATTGGTGCGTTTAAAAATATCAATGTAAATTTTACCAGCATAATCAATCACCTCGGCCCTATCTGGATTTAATTTTAAATGGTAGATACGCTCGTGTTGGTCCATTTTTTCAATGTCCTCTGTAATCTGTTCTAGCTTTTTTAATTTTAAAAAACCACCTTGGGGCACATTGGCCAATTCGCCAATTTTATGAATGTTGCCACCTGTGCCTACACCGCGCAGTTTAGGCACCCAACTGGCATTCTCTTTCACCCAAGCATGCAGCTTCTCGGTTTCCTCATCTTTGATTTTATTCTCGCGGGCACGCACAGTACCTATGTTAAAACTTTTGGCCACCAATGGTTTGTTGTCTTGTATCAGGGTGAGCTCAGTACTACCGCCACCCACATCAATGTGTAAAAAAGTATCTTCTTTTGGCAATAAATGGAGGAAGGCATTCATGATGAGTTTACTTTCGGCATTGCCGGTAATCACATCGATTTCTATGCCGGTCTCTTTTTTTATAAGCTTAATGATTTTCTCAGCATTTTTGGCATCGCGCATGGCACTGGTGGCGCAGGCACGCACAAAATCTACATTGTAAATATCGAGCAATAAACTAAAGGCTTTAACGGCTTTGGTGAGTAGGTCGGCTTTTTTCTTGCCTATTTCTTTGGTGCTAAATACATCGTCGCCTAAGCGAATGGGCAAGCGGGTAAATTCTACTTTTTTCCACTCGGGTTTAAGTTCGTCGAGTTGCAGGGGACGGGCAATTAGCAAGCGTACACCGTTAGATCCAATATCAATAGCGCCAAATTTCATTTCTTAGGGCAAGAATACTATGTTTTTTTTAAATTGATGTTACATTATGATGTTCTTTTTCATGATTTTTTTCATCTATACAAACATGGGTGGAGGAGAGGCGTCAGTATTGCACAAAAAGCCCCCTTTTTTAAAGCGCTAGACGCCATCAAATGTTTTTATGAATGTTTGAAGAGATGGCGTTTATTCAAGAGTTATTGTGTTTTAATTTTTATAGATTTTATTTTATTTCATTTTTTATTTATTTCAACAGTTTCAGTTTTAAAATTTTGGAACAACTTGTGCATATCTCAAAAATATTGTGAATAAGACCAAGCAGGAATGTGCTTATTTCGTATCATAGAGATATGGCAGCAGCAGATTCGAATACAGAAAAACTAAAAGCATTAAAACTAACGATTGATAAACTCGAGAAGAGTTATGGTAAAGGCGTAGTGATGAAGATGGATGACAACACAGTTGTCGCCACAGAGGTAATTTCAACAGGGTCCTTTGGCTTAGATTTGGCCTTAGGTGTTGGCGGTTTTCCGAAAGGAAGAGTAATAGAAATATATGGTCCAGAAAGTAGTGGTAAAACTACTTTGGCCATGAGTTGTATAGCAGAAGCACAAAAGAAAGGCGGCCTATGTGCCTTTATAGATGCGGAGCATGCATTCGATAAGTTTTATGCGCAAAAATTGGGTATAAATACTGCAGAGTTATTAATCTCACAACCGGATGACGGAGAGCAAGCTTTAGAGATTGCAGATAACCTAATCCGTTCAGGTGCAATTGATGTTATCGTGATTGACTCGGTAGCGGCCTTGGTGCCTCGTGCAGAGATTGAAGGCGATATGGGTGATAGCAAAATGGGATTGCAAGCCCGTTTGATGTCACAGGCTTTAAGAAAATTAACAGGTACGATTAACAAGACAGGTTGTATTTGTATTTTCATTAACCAATTGAGAGAAAAAATCGGTGTAATGTTTGGTAATCCTGAAACAACAACCGGTGGTAATGCTTTGAAGTTTTACGCGTCAGTGCGTTTAGATATTCGCAGAATTGGTCAGATCAAAGATGGTGATGAAATAGTAGGAAACAGAACAAAGGTAAAGGTTGCTAAAAATAAAGTAGCACCGCCTTTCAGAGTGGTAGAATTTGATATCATGTACGGCAAAGGTATATCACGTGTTGGCGAGGTGTTAGACTTAGCAGTTGACAACGGCATTGTTCAAAAAAGTGGTTCATGGTTTAGCTATGGTGGCACTAAGTTGGGTCAAGGTCGCGATTCAGTAAAAGAGTTGCTCGAAGACAATGTAGAAATGTGGAAAGAGATAGAGCAAAAATTAAAAGATAAATTAATGTCCGGAAATTTGGCAATAGCCGAAGATAAAACGGAAGATTAAATAAAGACTAAGATAATTAATAACTGAAATATTAATTGTATTAATGTGTGTAAAGAACCCCAGGTAACTGGGGTTTTTTATTGGGTTTTACTTTTTTGGGCGGGCGTGTTTGTCACATCATGAGGTGCTTGTCATATGCGCGTGTTTGTCATCCCATTTGCAAGTGTGCAAATTGGTCGCCAAACACAGTGGTACTTTGTTAGTGTTTGTCCGGCACAATTACATTGTGCCGGTTACAGATATTCGACCCCTACGGGGTCTTTGTGGTTGATGCTTGTGTGGCAGATGGTATAAATGTCTGACCCTTTTCGGGTCGTCATAATTGTTGCTTGTGTCGAGGTCGTATTAATTGAGATTGGTTGCCGTCTTTTTTTTGCTTTGATTCTATGTTGTTTGTCATCCAATTTGCAAGTGTGCAAATTGGTCGCCAAACACAGTTGTGCTTGGTCGATGCTTGTCCGGCACAATTACATTGTGCCGGTTACAGATATTCGACCCCTGCGGGGTCGTTGCGTTAGGGGTAGTGAAAAGCAAAGTAATAATTCTAGTGTTATGTATTTCTATCCCTTAGGGATAGAATATCTGTAACAGACAAAACAAAAAGTAGTCAATATCACGTAGGGATTTTACTCTAGCAAACATTAGATATCAAGATGCAACAAAGTCGACCAAGCCGCAAAATTATCCCGTAGGGATATAATATCTGTAACACTAGCGATCAAGGACAACTTTTATCCCGTAGGGATTATACCATCCTCTGCTCTGATGAGATGTAAAAGCTCGCAACCTTACACCAGCTTCATCGCATAGTGCCTGATACCAGCTTCGTCAAACTCATCGCCATAGGCAGCAAAGCCCTGCTTCTCGTAAAAAGGTAGGGCGTGTAGTTGCGCATGCATCATAACCGTGTTAGCATAGGGTAAATCGTTGATCACTGCATCGACTAATGCGGCACCCACACCTTTGCCCCTGTAGTTTTCTAAGACCGCAAAACGCTCTAACTTAATGATACCTTCAGCCTTGAATCGCCACCTAGCAGTGCCACAGGCAACCTTATCGGCATATGCAATAAAATGCGTACAAGCACCGTCATATTCATCGAACTCCTCGGTAGGATCTACCACTTGCTCAATCACAAAAACAGTGTGCCTGATGTCATAAGCCATTTGACGCTCGGCTTCACTTATTATTTTTTTTACTTCAATCTCCATTTCACTTCAATTTTAGGACTTATTTTTTGTAAAAAAACACAAATAATTAAACGGCATCATTCCAAGCATTTTAAATAAATTTGTAACCTAACATGCAACAACTAAAATTTTATTTTTTTCTGCTCGTTTTTCTTTTACAAAGCATAAATAGTGAAGCACAAACAAAGTTATTTATTAAAACCGATGTGGGCTTAAGTAGTTTGCGCTACCGTCCTGCTATCGCCATGGGCGGTCGATTTGGTTATGGGCTAGGCATTGAAACCATATTGAATTTAAAATCTGAAAGCAATAAATTTCAGTACCTAAGTTTTAATCCTTCGCTCTCGTTTGTAAAGACTGCATATAGTATCTATGTTGCCAATGCTGCCAATAGCAATGTAGTGGCCAAATATATGCGTTTAGATTTACCGCTCATGCAAACTTTAATTGCTGATCGCCCAGGGCAAGAAATCTATTTAGGCGCTGGTCCTTATTTAGCATTGCCCATTGGTGGGCATTTTACCGAAGCCTCCACACGCTATAAAATGCGCTATGGCAATACTTCGGCATCAAACAGAAGAGGCAATGATGTGGGCTTGGTGTTTAAATTAACCACCACCCATTTTTTAAATACAGATATTCGTTGTTCTCTGCAATACAATTATGGTTTAAATAACTTGGTGCCTAAATATTACAATCCAAATGATATTCGCATAAGAAGTAGAAATATTTATCTCAGCTTTTCATTTCCGTTGAATTAAGATAGGTTTATACCAACTCTTTTTTCAAATACCTAGCCGTATGGCTCTTGGCAGATTTTATCAATTCTTCCGGCGTTCCTATCGCTAATATTTCACCACCACCATGCCCACCTTCTGGACCCAAATCAATTAAATAATCTGCTACTTTAATCACATCCATGTTGTGCTCAATTACCAATACTGAATTACCTTTTTCGATTAAGCGATTCAATACACCCAACAATACATTGATATCATCGAAATGCAAACCAGTGGTTGGTTCATCTAAAATATAAAAGGTAGCACCTGTTTCTTTTTTACTTAATTCTTCGGCCAACTTAACACGCTGCGCTTCGCCACCACTAAGTGTTGTAGACGATTGTCCTAAAGTGATATAACCCAAGCCCACATCTTTCAATGCTTGCATTTTGCGGTTAATCATGGGCATATTATCGAAAAAATCGACAGCTTGTTCAATCGGCATGTCCAACACATCGTTAATACTTTTGCCTTTGTATCTCACCTCTAAAGTTTCTCGGTTATAGCGCTTGCCATTACATACATCGCACAATACTTCCACATCGGGCAAGAAATTCATTTGTATTACTTTGTAGCCTCCGCCTTTGCAAGTTTCGCAACGACCACCACTCACATTAAATGAAAAACGGCCAGGTTTATAACCTCTTATTTTGGCCTCTGGTAATAGGGTAAATAAATTTCTGATATCGCTGAAAACCCCCGTGTAAGTGGCAGGATTACTTCTTGGCGTACGACCAATTGGCGACTGGTCAATGCGTATCACTTTATCAATATTTTCTAAACCAGTTATACTTTTATAAGGCAAGCATTGGTACTTACTATTGTATACATGCTTGGCTAAAATAGGGTACAAGGTTTCATTAATTAACGAAGACTTACCACTGCCCGAAACACCTGTTACGCAAATAAACTGACCAAGTGGAAACTCTACATTCACATTTTTTAAATTGTGACCAGTGCAACCTTTCAATACAATTTTGTGGCCATTGCCTTTTCTTCTCTTCTTAGGTACTTCGATGGTTTTGGTGCCATTGATGTATTGCGCAGTAGTGGAATTTTGTTTTAAGAATTCAGGGTAGGTGCCTTGCGCTACAATGCGACCGCCATTCACACCTGCATGCGGACCAATGTCAATAATATAATCGCTCTCGGCCATCATGTCTTTGTCGTGTTCAACAACAATGACACTGTTGCCTAAGTCGCGCAATTGCTTTAAGGAGGTAATTAATTTTTCGTTGTCGCGTTGGTGTAAACCTATGCTTGGCTCATCTAAAATGTATAAGACATTCACCAATTGAGAACCAATTTGCGTAGCCAAACGAATGCGTTGAGCCTCGCCACCACTCAGGGTATTCGCAGGACTGTTCATGGTTAAATAATCTAAACCTACATTCACTAAAAAGCCAACACGCGTGCTAATTTCTTTGATGATTTCTGAGGCAATTATTTTTTGTCTATCACTTAATTTGGCTTCTATGGTTTGCAGCCAAGTGTTCAATTCACTGATTGATATTTGAGATAAATCGGCAATGTTTTTGCCTTCTATTCTATAAAATAATGCTTCTTTTTTTAAACGTTGACCATTGCACACAGGGCAATCTTTGGCGTGCATAAACTCCTCGGCCCAGCGACTTAAACTCTCGCTATTGCCTTCGTAATACTGCTCTTCGATAATTGGAATAATGCCTTTGAAAGTGGCTTCTATCGTTTGTGTTTTACCTTCGTAGTTCGTATAGGTCACAGGAAAACTTTCGTCGCTGCCATGTAAAATAATTTCTAAAATTTCATCACTCAATTTGCTAATTGAATCGGCCAAACTGAATTTGTATTTTTTAGCCAAACCTCTCAATTGAGAGAAGGTATAATTTTCGCGCACTTCGCCAATTGGTAAAATACCACCTTTGTTAATGCTCTTGGTGCGATCAGGAATAATGTGTTCGATGTTAACTTCGCTCACAATACCCAAGCCATTGCAATTAGGGCAGGCACCATAAGGACTGTTAAAAGAAAACGTATTGGGTTGTGGTTCATCATAACTCAAGCCTGTTTCGGGGTCCATTAAAAACTTACTGAAAAAATGAACGGTATTTTCGGTGTTGTCTAAAATCGTTAAAGTGCCTTTGCCCATTTTGAAAGCTGTCTTCACACTTTCGTGAATGCGGTTTTTATTGGCATCGTTTGGTTCAATGCGATCGATCACCACTTCGATGTCGTGAATTTTATAACGGTCGAGTTGCATGCCGCTTTCTATTTCTAAAATCACATTGTCGACCCTCACTTTTCTATAACCTTGTCTGCGGATGAGTTCAAACAATTCGCGGTAATGTCCTTTTCTACCTTTTACCAAAGGCGCCAAGACCGTTATTTTTTTAAGACTAAATTTATCGAGTATGGTCGCTAAAATTTGATCTTCGCTATAGCGCACCATTTTTTTACCACTCAAATAACTGTAAGCATCGCCAGCACGGGCAAATAATAATCTAAGAAAATCGTATACTTCGGTAATTGTGCCGACCGTAGAGCGCGGATTGCGGCTCACTGTTTTTTGTTCAATACTAATGACTGGTGAAAGGCCGTCGATTTTATCGACCTTAGGGCGTTTCATGTCGCCAATAAACTGACGGGCATAAGCACTAAATGTTTCTAAATATCTGCGCTGTCCTTCGGCAAAAATGGTATCAAATGCTAAGCTCGATTTGCCGCTGCCACTCAGTCCTGTGAAAACAACCAACTGATTGCGCGGAATCGATAAATCTATGTTTTTTAAATTATGTTCTGCGGCGCCTGTTATTTCTATCGTGTCTTGTTGGTTCATTGGAATTCTTTTGCAAAGAAAATCTATATTTATGGGATTGGGTAATAAATATTAACATATTAGATAAGAGAATGTTTAGTCCAATAAAAGTAAATTTTTAAAACTAATAGCGCAAAAAAAACCCGAACACAAAGCCCGGGTTTTTTTATCATGTTTTCACACTTGATTACATAATCAAGGTCTTATAGAAACTTGTTCCTTTTTTATATGGAGAATCGTAGATGTTTACTTTACCTTTGGATTTTTTGCCAAATGATTTTACGCTCACTTTTGCTTTTGTTTTTTTGCCTAAGAAATTTTTAATACTCATTTGTATGTGTTTACTTACATAGAATTCGTTTTCAATGAATTTTTCATTAGCAAATTTTTCGTCGAATGCATAGGTTAAGAAATTTCTAAATCTGCATGGAGATGTTTCTTTCGAGTAAGATAACTCATACGCTTTAACAGTGCCTTTGCCAGTAGTGCTAGGGATTTTTACTTTTTGATGGTTAGGGTTCGTTTTTAAGTTGTCAGTAATTGTGATGGCCATTTTGTCGTCGCCAGTAGTTTCAGATGTTGAAGTTAATGCTGAACTCATGATGGTATAACTCATTGGAACCGATACATAAGTATGAGGAGGAATGAAGGTATACCTTTCTGCTACTACAGTTGACATTCTTCTTGTATAGGTAATTGCTTTACCAGTGCCAGAAGGCACTAAATACTCTTGGCTTGTACTTTTTTCAACCCAATAGTCGTTTTTCCAATCGTTGTAAACAAATACAGAACGTTTCCAGTCGATGTACATAGGTTTTTCGGCTTTGTTGTAGATAGAAAAATACGTGATCCCATTTTCGGCCCACATGTCGTAAGTTACTTTAATGTCGTTATTTTCACATACAGAATTCATAACAGCATCTTTCCCTATAGATTCTGTTTCGGTCAATCTGATTTGACCACCGCAAGATGCAAGTACAACGATTGCTGCAAGCATCATTAAACTTAATTTAAATTTTTTCATGTTAATTATATTTATTTAGTTGGTACAAACATATATCAATTTTTATGCGCTGCTATAGTACATTTGATGTATTTTTATCGCTTCCATTTTATTTAAAAGACACCATTAAGTGACGAATAAAAATTCGCTATTTTTAAACTTGTTGTTTGAAATTAATCCATGTGTAATGGCGTTAAATAGCTATAAATCAGAGGATAAGACTTCGAATAATGCCTTCCTTTGAAAACTTGTATTCTGATATTTCCTTGGCCAAAAAACAGGCTTTTGGTGCCTTGCTATTGGCAAAAAAATTAACTATCAAAGTGGCTTAGCAGGGGCCTGTAATCAGACAGGGGCCGTATAGGATGTGTCTGTAAATATTGAGCGTACCTTGTATTTATAACAAGCATTTTACTTGGAAGTTGAATTAAACTTCGCTTTAAAAAACGACCAACTGCTCAACCATTTTCTGTTGCTTAAATAATTTAAATTGTTTTGATGGGCATAAGCTTCTTTTTCGAAACTGATGTTCATATAAGCCTGCTGGTGTCTTAAACCATTGCGCAGCAAACTGGACCAGTATTCAGCAAAATACCAAATATAGTAGGGAAGTATTAATAATTCGAGTTGTTGGCGGTGGTGAATTTTCTCGTGGTTAACAATAACCAAATTATTTTGGGTGGCTTTGTCTTTTAAAATAATAAAAGGCCACAAGGCCATGGCCACCACCTGTTGATTGTTGAAAGTAAGAATATTTAAAAGCCTAGCACTGACAATTTGCATTTTAATTACTGCCTTTTTCTTCTTCCTCTTTTTTCTTGCGCTCTTCTTCTTCTCTGCGTTTAATGCGCTCCTGTCTTTCTTTCTCTATCAGTTGTTGCAACTGCTCTTCGTCGGTCAATTCTTTAGGAGGCGCTGTGTTGGCATCGCCCTTTTTTAACAAGGCTTCTTTGGCTTTTAAACTATCGGTTAAATTACCAATCACTTTTTTCAAGCTGTCTAACTCATAACGCATGGTAATGTTCTTCGCTTTTTCTGAAGTCAATGCATTGATGCGAATATCAAGTTGTTTAGTTAAGTCTTTGGTCTCCAAAAATAAACTATTGTTCTCGTTGTTCAAGCTTTTGTTGCGCTGTTCCAACTCTTCAATTTTGGTTTTTTGATTGGATACCATATTGGTGAGGTTGATAATGATATCGCCATTCTCCTGACCGCTTTGTACACCCGCTTTAAAATCTTCGAGTTTCTTTTTCTCTTCTTCCAATGCTACCAATTGCAATTGTAAATCTTCGTTATCGGATTCTAATTGGTTGACACGCACTTGTAATTTATTGCGCTCGTTAATAATGCCTGTATCGCGATTGGCATTGTTTATAGCGCCATTGCTGGCCAATTTCAATTTGCTTTTTAATTCGTCAATCTCTTTGTCTCTTTTATTGATTTGATTTTTGAGATTGATGATAATTTGGGTGAATGATTTTTCTTCTTCTTTAGAACTGGATACTTCTATGGTGGTAAGGTCGGTTTTTTCTTCGCCTTTAATTCTTAAATAATCGTATTTGGCTTTGCTATCTGCACCAATGTAGAGGCCTACCATGCCTTTGTTCAATTCAATTTCGGTAAAGGACACCACAAACTGACCGTTGATGAGTAAGTCGTAGACCTTGTCGTAAGTACGAATGGTAATGGTGTTTTGTGTCTTAGAGAGAAAGGTAGGGGCTTTGATCCAACCATTGCCACTGCCCATTTTAGGCACTTGACGGTCGTTGTAAATTCTTAAAACACGGAATTCTTTTTTCTGATTAATTTCCACTAACAGGCCGCTGCTATTGTCCTTAGCCATTAGGAGAATACCAGCACTTTGCTTGCGGTTATCATGTTCAGCAAAGGTAATGGCGGTTTCTAATTCAAATGAGCCATATTCGGTTTTGTCGTTGGGCAATAAAAAATACCCCGATTTTTTCGATCGTCTGAACAATTCATAATACCCATTTTGAGCAATAAAAAGGTTGTCGACATTAAAGGTAGAGTTCCAATTTTTGTCGCCATTGTTAAAATTTTCATCTAGTAAAATTTTTGTAAAATCTTTTTGAACTTCCTGTCCGTAGGCAATTATTCCAACTAGGCAGTTAAAAAGTACAAATAATTTCTTCATCTTTGCAGGCATTTTGAATTAAAAAGCAAAATTAACGAAATTTATATATAATGAAGACTTGTTGTTATTATTTAACTTTACTATTTGTTGTTTTTACCAATTATGGCTGCTCAAATGATATTGATGTTTTGGCCAATTACCAAGAGAGTGCGGTTGTTTACGGTCTGTTAGATCCATCTCAATCGGTTCAATTTATAAAAATCAACAAAGTGTTTACCAATCCCAATGCCTCTGCTACAGATGTGGCAAAAGTGGCTGATTCACTTTATTTTGATAGTTTAACCCCTCAACTCTTAGAAATTGAGACGGGTCGCAAAATAAAATTAGTGCGCGCCAATATCTTGTTAAAAGACAGTGGTCTATTTGCTACCTCTCCCAATTATTTATACGCCACCAAAGAAAAAATTTATTCTCGCAATCCACTTAATACGTCTCAGTTGTTGCATTACCGCTTAGAATTTAGCTTGCCTGCAACCAAAAAAATAATTACAGCTGTAAGTAATTGTCCTGATTCTATCTTGTTGACATCGCCACTGACAGTGCGTTCTCAAATCACCCCATCCATTGATTTTGTGCCCAATAAATCATTTAAAATCATTTATTTTTCGCCTACCAATTCAAAATTGGCCGATGCTTATTTTCTTTTTAATTACATAGAAATTAATAAAACAGACACCAATGTGAAAGTAAATAAAACAGTGCGTTGGCGCTTAATTAATAATATTCGCACCATAGATGATTTGGGCGGTGAGCAAGTAACTACCACTATTGCCTCGAATACTTTTTATGATTTAATCAAGGCAAGCATACAATCCGATCCCAATGTTTTCAGAAGATTGTTGCCTTGCAGAATGGAATTAACCGTGGGTAATTTGGAGTTAGATAATTATATTCAATCAGCAGAACCTTCGATTGGTATTGTACAAAAGCAAACTGAATATACCAATATTAAGAATGGTTTAGGGATATTCGCCTCGCGCAGAATTACCAGCTACAACAAATTACAGTTGGGCACTGTGGCGCAGTCGACTTTGTATTTGACTACCGAATTCCGTGCTTTGAACTTTGTGAAATAAAGCGACTGCTTAACCAATTGGTAAAATAAGCACCAATATTATTTGCAAAAAAATAAGCATCTTTGTAAGAGACACACACGCGCTTTTAAATTTTGAAAAACTTTGGCTATCTAATACCGGGTGTTTTATTCTGCTTTAACTTTACGGCTTGCGACAATTCTATTAATATCACTGGGCCCTACGAAGAAAATATGGCGGTTTTTGGTTTATTAGATCCATCGCAAGTCACTCAATATATTAAAATTAACAAGGTGTTCACCAATCCAAATTCGAGTGTTACCCAAGTTGCGCAACAATCCGATTCGCTTTATTTTGATTCATTGGCACCCTTCTTAATCGAAGTAGAAACGGGTCGCAGCCTGCCACTTTATAAAGTTAATTATCTGCCCAAAGCACCGGGTATTTTTAATTCATCAGTGAATTATTTGTATGCCACCAAAGAAAAAATTTACGCTAATAATCCCGCAAACCCTTATGAGTTCTACCACTACCGATTAGAAATAAAAAGGCCTTCTCAGAAAAAAGTCGTACAAGCCATCACCAATGTGCCCGACTCAACCATTTTGTTAGCACCTATTGGCATGACCTTTTTTAATAAGGAGATGGAATTTACACCGGGTATTTTGCGTGTTTCATTTCAAGGACCCACCAATGCCAAAGTATTCGATGCTTATTTTTATTTCAATTACTTAGAGGTGAATAAAAAAGACACCAACCTAAAGGTTTTTAAAACACTGAAGTTGCGCATGGTTAATAAATATAGGGTCTTCGACGCCAACGAGCATGAAAGTGTTTCGGTGGGAATCGATGGTAATTTTTTTTATGAATCGCTGCTCGCTCGCTTGCAATTAGATACCACTGTCTTTAGAAAAATAGTGCCCTGCAGATTTGAATTAAGCAATGCCAATTTGGAATTTGATAACTACATCTCTGTGGCCGAACCTTCTATTGGTATTGTTCAAAAACAAACCGATTATAGCAATATTGTTAATGGCGTGGGCTTGTTTGCAGCACGTAGAATATCACGTTATAATAACATCCGAATAGGTCCTTATACCCGCGATCAATTAACCCGACAACCCGACTATAAGAAGTTGGGCTTTGTGAAGGATTAGTATGCCTTTTTGACGTATTATCTGTCATTATCTACGCTAATTTCAGTGACAAAGTTCGATAATGGCATAACAAAGGCCATGGCATTTTATTTGATACTAATAGAGAAAATAATTGAACAACATTATGAGTAAAATAATAGGAATAGATTTAGGTACTACCAACAGTTGCGTTTCTGTAATGGAAGGTAATGAGCCAGTGGTAATCGCTAATAGCGAAGGCAAAAGAACAACGCCTTCGGTTGTTGGTTTTATGAAGGATGGAGAACGCAAAATTGGTGACCCTGCAAAACGTCAGGCCATTACTAATCCGCGTAATACCATCTTTTCTATCAAAAGATTCATGGGTAATACATTCGATCAAGTAACTGTAGAGACTGGTCGTGTACCATACGAAGTGGTGAAAGGCGAGAACAATACCCCACGTGTTAAGATCGATGACAGATTATATACGCCACAAGAAATTAGCGCCATGGTTCTGCAAAAAATGAAAAAAACGGCAGAGGATTATTTGGGTCATGAAGTTAAAGAAGCTGTAATTACAGTGCCTGCTTACTTCAACGACGCACAAAGACAAGCGACGAAAGAAGCCGGTGAAATTGCAGGTTTAACTGTAAGAAGAATTATCAACGAGCCAACAGCAGCAGCTTTGGCTTATGGATTAGATAAAAAGAATGCCGAAATGAAAATTGTGGTGTTCGACTGTGGTGGTGGTACGCATGACGTGTCAGTATTAGAATTAGGCGATGGTGTATTCGAAGTAAAATCTACCGATGGTGATACACACTTAGGCGGTGACGATTTCGATCAAAAAATCATCGATTGGTTGGTACAAGAATTTAAAGACGAAAATGGGGGCTTAGATATTTCAAAAGATCCAATGGCTTTGCAACGTTTGAAAGAAGGGGCAGAGAAAGCGAAGATTGAATTATCGAGCACTACCACTTCAGAAATTAACTTGCCGTACATTATGCCAGTAGATGGTATTCCTAAGCACTTAGTAAGAAGTTTAACCCGTGCGAAATTCGAGCAATTGGTTGACGATTTAGTGCAAAGAACCATCGCGCCATGTAAATCGGCTTTGAAAAATGCAGGTTTAAGTACCAGCGATATCAACGAAGTAATATTAGTAGGTGGTAGCACACGTATACCAGCAGTGCAAGCAGCAGTAGAAAAATTCTTTGGTAAAGCCCCTTCAAAGGGTGTGAATCCAGACGAGGTTGTTGCAATTGGTGCAGCCATTCAAGGTGGTGTATTAACAGGCGAAGTAAAAGATGTGTTGTTATTAGATGTAACACCATTGAGCTTAGGTATCGAAACCTATGGTGGTGTATTAACTAAATTAATTGAATCTAACACAACCATTCCAACTAAGAAAAGTGAAACCTTTAGTACTGCTAGCGATAACCAACCAAGTGTTCAATTGCACGTGTTGCAAGGCGAGCGCCCATTGGCAAAAGACAACAGAACCATCGGTATGTTTAACTTAGATGGTATACCACCAGCACAACGCGGTGTGCCTCAAATCGAAGTAACCTTTGATATTGATGCCAACGGTATATTGAATGTAAGTGCTAAAGATAAAGGCACAGGCAAAGAGCAAAAAATCAGAATCGAAAGTTCATCTGGATTGAGCAAAGAAGAAATCGAGAAAATGAAACGCGAAGCTGAAGCCAATGCCGAGTCTGATAAAAAAGCGAAAGAAGAAATCGAAAAATTAAATGCAGCAGATACTTTAGTATTCACTTCAGAAAAAAATCTGAAAGACTACGGAGATAAATTGCCAGCAGAGAAAAAAGAAGCGATTGAAACTGCTTTAGCGAAATTGAAAACTGCGCATGGTGCAAAAGACATCGCAGGTTGTGATAGTGCTTCAGAAGAATTGAACAAAGCATGGGAAGCCGCTAGTCAAGATATCTACCAAGCGCAACAAGAAAGTCAGCAAGGTGCCGATGCAGGTTCAGGCGCTACTCAGCCAGAAGGCGACAACGCCAATGCTAACAATGTTGAAGACGTGCCTTTCGAAGAAGTGAAATAATTTCAGCTTTTTAAAAAGTAAATAATAAATGAGAAACCGTTCCAAGCAATTGGAACGGTTTTTTTTATTTCACTAAGAATTGATCCTAATGAAATTATTGATATGCTATAAAATATGTTAGAGCTTAAGAAATTGCATAGAATCTTCGACAATTGATTTCACTTCTTCTTACTTTTTGTTTTTTGATAATTTAATTTAAAATTAAGGCATCAAAGCGAATACTTGGTGGGCAAAAAGTAAGCAAACTTAGCCGAAGGCGCTCTCATGAGCAAAGCGAGTAAAAGCCCACCACGAATGAGAAATTTTCATTTTTCTTCTCGCGCAGGCTCACCCTTCATCTCTGAAAAATAAAAATTTCACACCATTACTCCTTCGTCGTGAAAGAGTCCGTGGACTCAACCCGCAAAACGGTCTTGAGCACAATTAAACTTGAAGGTCAATTTGATGTTATTATTTAAAGTTATATTTGCAAAGCATGCAAAGCCGATTATACATCCTCTTTTTTACACTTTTAGCATTGAGCAGTCAAGCGCAAAATATAATGATAGGCGCGGCTCAAACCGATAAGTATGTGCCTCAATTAAAAAAGAAAATAGTGGCTTTAGTGGTGAATCAAACGAGTAGCATTGGCAAAACCCATTTGGTAGATTCATTGCAAAAAGCAGGCGTTATCATCCAATGTATATTTGCACCCGAGCATGGGTTTAGAGGCAATGCCAGTGCCGGCACACATGTTAGCAGTGGCAAAGACGAAAAAACAGGTATTAAAATAGTTTCTTTGTACGGCAGTCATAAAAAACCAACGGCCGACGATTTAAAAGGCATCGACCAAGTGGTGTTCGATATACAGGATGTGGGGGTGCGATTCTATACTTACATCAGCACCATGCATTATGTGATGGAAGCTTGTGCCGAAAATAAAATTCCAATGATGGTGCTAGACCGACCGAATCCGAATGGACATTACATTGATGGTCCGGTGTTAGATACAGCCTTTAGAAGTTTTGTAGGCATGCACACCATTCCTTTGGTGCACGGTTGCACAGTTGGCGAAATCGCCAAAATGATCAATGGCGAAGGTTGGTTGAAAGGCAAAATGAAATGCGATTTAACCATCATCTCTTGTAAAAATTATACGCATATAATGCCTTATGTATTGCCAATAAAACCATCGCCCAATTTGCAAACCCAATCGTCTATTTATTTATATCCTTCCTTGGGTTTGTTCGAAGGTACGGTGGTGAGCATTGGTCAAGGTACAGATAAACCTTACCAATGTTTTGGCACGCCTGATTTGGGTTGGGGCAATTTAAAATACCGGCCTTACAGTATCCCTGGCGTGGCCGAGAAACCCAAGTTCATGGGCTTCGAGTGTGTGGGCTTCGATTTAACATGGTATGGTTACGAGAAAGCCCGATACGATTCGGCCTTGAATTTAAATTGGCTCATTTTAATGTATAGGAGTAGTGCCGACAAGACCAAGTTTTTTAACAACTTCTTTGATATTTTGGCGGGCACCAATCAATTGCGTTTGCAAATTATAGCGGGCAAAACTTTAAAAGATATCAAGCAAAGTTGGCAAAAGGATTTAACAAGCTATAAGCAAATGCGCCTGAAGTATTTGTTGTACGAATAATTTACCTAAACAATTTAATGCAGATAACTGCGTTTAACCCCTATCCATTATGAAATTAAAAACAATACTCTTTCTTTTATTGGTAGTTTGTTTTACAACTACCCAAGCCCAAGTTGAGAAACCAATACCCACAGAGGCGCAATGGCAAGCTTATTTTAAGGCCAAGGAAACTAGCCTTAAAAAGAAATTGTATCAATTGGTTTTGGATGGGAAGATTAAGGCTTATAAGAATGATTCATTTGTTTCAACTTACGGTCTTGATTACCTAAAGCTAAGAGGTTCTAATGAAAAAACAGTCAATTTAAAAGGTAAGGATACAATAATAAATGTACCGCTAAAATTTGAGGCATTGAATGAATTTTGGTTTTGTAAAGAAATTAGTTCGTCTCCGTTTGAAGAAACAGAGAGCAATCATTTTGTTGCGCTTGCCATCACTTTTCAGCCGTCCTATGGTGGTTTTACAACAAGAAATCAACCGTTTTGTTGGATGACGGTAAATGATATAAAGGCGATATTAAGTAAGGAAGATTATCAATGGCTTCAACTTCTCTTTTTTTATTCAAAAAATGATAATACGATATTGTTTAGAAGTGATGACTGGGATGACAATTATTGGGAACTCAACCATGTTAAATTATTTAAAAATATAACGCATTCAGATTCCTTGTTGTTTCAGAAATTGAGTCGCTCACTCAATTTAAGCTCATTTTATTTTGAAGCTTTTTGGTGGGAAGACAAAAATGCAACTGATGCAAATATCTATGATCAGCAACAAAAGAAAAATATTTCATATTTTGATTTCCAACTAAAATACCAAGAAAAGTTAACAGTATTTTTACAGACAGATGTAAATAATCCAACGATAGGGAAGGATACAGTCATAAGCAGTCCAAAATTTTTAGAAAAGGTTACAAGCATTACATTTGATAAAACAAGTAATAAAATTAAAACTTTTAATTTCGATTTGAAGGAAGCTATGAATTCCCCTAAAATTTTAAAATTCTCTGTGGATGCTGATATTATTCGTAAAACGGAAACATTGCCAACTTTGTTTTGGTTCTTCGAGGACTATTATCAATGGACGCATTGATAATGCTCTAATTGTCAAACTAAAAATACCCTTTCATCCAATCCGAAAAATGAAGAAATTAATCAATGATGGTTGGTGATAGTATCAAATAAACCAGTTTTGATACTATCATATGATACTATCAAACATTTCAAAATAAATCCATTCCCAACCTTTTTTCCGTTCGTTTGTTATAATTAAAATGCAAAATTTTGTATTCACCGATTTTAGGCCCGAAGAAGATAAAAACAAGTTCGATGAACTCTTAGATATCTTCACCCAATTGCTACAGTATACTAATGGCGATGCGGGCGAAGCACTCGATTGGATGCACCAACTCGACAACCAACACCATATTACCAATGGCGAATATGGCATGGGCGATTTTATACAAGATTTAAAAGACAAAGGTTACCTCAATGAAAACGAACAGAGTGGCGACTTTGAAGTCACCAATAAAACCGGTCAGGTGATTCGCAAACAAAGTTTAGATGAGATATTTGGTAAATTAAAAAAGGCCAACAATGGGGAACACAAAACCACTGTCTCTGGTCAGGGCGATGAGTTGAGCAGCGATAGCAAACCCTACGACTATGGGGATAGTTTGGAGAATATTAATTTCACTGCCTCTATTCGCAATGCGCAAATTAACCATGGTATTGAAGAGTTTAATTTGACCAGCGATGACCTCGAAATCAACGAGCGTGAAAACAAAAGTAACAATAGCACCGTGCTGATGATTGATATCAGTCACAGTATGATTTTGTATGGCGAAGACCGTATTACACCTGCTAAGAAAGTAGCGATGGCTTTGGCCGAATTAATTAAAACCCGTTATCCGAAAGATACTTTAGATATCATTGTATTTGGCAACGATGCTTGGCCTGTCGAGGTGAAGGATTTACCTTTCTTAAAAGTGGGACCTTATCACACCAATACCTATGCGGGTTTGGAGTTGGCCATGAATTTATTGCGCAGAAGAAAAACCGCCAACAAGCAAATTTTTATGATTACCGATGGCAAGCCTACCTGCTTAAGAGAAGGCAATCGCTATTATAAAAACAGTTGGGGCCTCGACCGCAAAATATTGAACAAGACCTTAACCATGGCGGCCCAATGCCGCAGGTTGAACATTCCGATTACTACTTTTATGATTGCCAAAGATCCTTGGTTGGTGAAGTTTGTAGAGGAGTTTACACGCACCAATAATGGCAAAGCTTTTTACAGCTCATTGAACGGTTTGGGCGATTATATTTTTGAAGATTATATTAAGAATAGAAGGAAGACGGTGCGTTAGAAAGTTTGCCTTTGAATTGTTCTTTCTAAATATTGTTGTTTTGATTTTTATCTAGAAAATGGCTTTCTTATTAAAGCCTTTATTGTAAAAACAATTTACAATATTTATTATATTTGTTTTGATCCTTATGTTGATTATAATTGATAGCAGATTATTTATTAATAATTAATTTTAACTAAGTAGCAAAAATAAATTAACAATCATCGTGCGCTAAAATGGCAAATAGTAAGATAGATAGCTTAGACAATCCAATTGCAATCATTCAGCAAGCCATTGATTTGATTCAAAATGCCCGACAAAAGATAGTAAGGCAAACGAATAGTTTGATGGTCTTCACCTATTTTCAAATAGGCCAGCTGATTGTTGAACAAGAGCAAAAAGGAAAACAAAAAGCAGCTTTCGGTCAACAAACACTATTGCTTCTTAGTAAATCATTGGTGAAGGAGTTTGGAAGGGGTTTTTCGGTTGACAATTTAGAGAATATGAGAAAATTTTATCTAACATTTTCAATTTCCGAGACAGCGTCTCGGAAATTGAAACCAATGCAGGTGCTAGATAAAAAATCCGAGACAGTGTCTCGGAGATTGCAAGAAAATTACTTTAAAAAATTTTCAGAACGATTTCAATTGTCATGGTCGCATTATGTGATACTTAGTAGAATTGACGATGGGAATGAACGTTCTTTTTATGAAATTGAATCGATTCAAAATAATTGGAGCGTTCGAGAGTTACAAAGGCAATTGGAGAGCGGTTTGTTTGAACGACTCACCTTAAGCAAAAGTCCGAGTAAAGTTAAAGAATTAGCAAAAAAGGGACAGATAATAGAAAATCCTGAGGATGTATTAAAGACACCATATGTTTTGGAATTTTTAGGTCTAGACGAGAAAATTAGCTATTCAGAAACCGACTTAGAAACAGCTATCATAAACAAAATTGAACATTTTCTATTAGAGATGGGGAAAGGATTCTTGTTTCAAGGTAGGCAAGTACGATTTTCTTTCAAAGAAGAAAATTTTTATGTCGACCTTGTTTTATACAATAGGCTATTGCAATGTTTTGTTTTGATAGATTTAAAAATTGGAAAACTCAGACATCAAGATATTGGCCAGATGCAAATGTATGTTAACTACTACGATCGTTTTATAAAACAGAAATTTGAAAAGCCCACGATAGGCATCATTATCTGCAAGGATAAATCGGATGCGGTGGTTGAAATTACTTTGCCCAAGGATAATAAACAAATATTTGCCTCGCAGTATAAATTGTTTTTGCCAAGCAAGGCAACACTTAAGAAATTAGTAACAGAATAAATTTTTCACGCAAGGTAAAAGTAGCTATATGTTTTTATAGTTGAATTTTATAATCATGATGTGTTATAGAAAGACGCTTTACTTCGCATCTATCAACCATTGTCCCAACATCACTTCATCCACCTGCCCTGCGCTGCTGTGATTATTCGTTAATATGACGAAGCAAATATCTTTATCGAAGCGGTTCCAAAAGAACGTCCAGAAGCCACGCCACCAGCCATTGTGGTAGGTCCACTGCCCATTGGGTGTTAGCTTCAAACGAAAACCTAAGCCATAACTGCCGCCATAAATATTCGGTCCAAAACTTGGGGTTTGCAACATGGCCATTAAGTCTTTATTCAATAAACGCCCATCTAACAAGCCACGGTGAAAAAGGAACATATCTTCTACACTGCTGTATGCACTTTTATCACCTAAGATACCATCCATGTAATAGGTTTCATTGTAGACATATTTATCGAATCGGCCAGTCATTACAGGCGATTGGTTCGATGCTGGTTTGTAGCCATAGAAAAATGTATGGCGCATGCCGCAAGGTTTAAAAATATGGTCTCTCACAAATTCAGGAAAACTTTTGCCAGAAATTTCTTCGATTAATACAACTAAAAATGCAAAATTAGAATTGCAATAGCTAAAAGAAACATCAGGTTTTAAATAAGGCGTTGGTTGGTGTTTCACCATGAAATCATAAAAATCTTTGTTGCTCATACAACGGCCTGTATCCTGCCAATAACCATCTGTAAAATACATGTAGTTGGCCAAACCACTGCGGTGATTGAGCAATTGACGAACCGTTACGTCGCCATAAGGAAAATCTTTTAAATAACATTTAACACTGCTATCGATATTGATTTGTTTGCGCTGCACTAAAAGCAATGTTGCTACGCTTGTAATGGTTTTAGAGACCGAGGCCAATTGAAACAATCCATTCAAAGGCATCTTTTCTTTTCTGTAAGCATCAGCATAGCCGTAGGCTTTTTTAAATTGTTTATGACCCTTGGTCATTATAACGGTGCCGTTAAAATCATGACTGAAATAAGCATCTAAACTATCGGTAAAGGATTTGCTGAAGCTCGCAAAACTATCCGGCAACGTATAAAAACTATCGGTAACAGCAACTGACTTTTTTTTGGAATTAACCGATGTATTGCATTGAACAAATAGCAAAAGGAGGAGAGAAAAAATGAGTATTCTTTGCAGCATAAAAAAGTCCCGAAAAATATTACTTTTTCGGGACTTTGAAATTAATATTACTTACAATTAACGCACAACGTAAGTGAATTCTTTGTTGTTGATTGTAGCCTTAGCAATTAAGTCGCAAGCGGCATTGCTGAATGGATCGTAATCTATTTTGATTGTTTTGTTCGAAGTGGTATTGGTTAAAGTAATTTGACCAACCACGAAGGTACGTGCACAACCCAATTCAATTTTTTTGTGTAAAGCTTTATCAATTGTAATGGTAAAGTTTTCGCCATTGCGGTTAACACCACTTGCACTACCTGTAATGTCAAACTCATCACCTAATAAACCAATGCCTGGATCAACTGTTTTAGTAATGGTTCTATCACTTTGCCATGAAACTTTACCATTTGAATTGGTTGCAGTAGCATTGCTAACTTTAATGTTTACGCTATTGGTAGAAACACGACTCAATGCAATGGTACCTGTTAATTGTGTTAAGCTGGTTGGCAAGCTACCACCATAATATTGATCAGCATCGTTTGCAGTCACAGTGAATACTGAACCAACAATGCCATAACGGTTGGTAGAAGAGATGTGTAATAAGCCTGCTCTGTAACGACCATCGTTACAAAGTAAGCCGTAAGGTGCAATAGATTTTAAAGGGCCAAAATCAATGGTACATTCTATACCATCGCCATCGCTATAAGAGCTATCGGTAAAGCTAACAACTGCGCCACTTGGTAAAATGGTATTGCCACCTCTGGTGCGGGCATCGTTGCTTGCGAAATCATCTGTTACATCAAATACCGAAGTAAATTCATTCTCTGCTGTAGAATTATCTTCAGCAGAAGCTATGGTTTCTAAAGTGTCGTTTTTCTCTTTTTTACAAGAATAAAAAGTGATGGATAAGCCAGCCAAGAATAAAGCACTTGCCATCATTTTAACTGCGTTTGTTTTTCTGTTCTGTTTCATGTGTATGTTGTTTATTTCATGTGTTATTTTGACAACATCCTTTTTAAAAGGTTGCATTGTTATTTTAAAGATTCTCAAGAATAATGCCACAAATTTTTTCAATGGCTTCATTCTCAATGATTAAAGGTGGAGCTAAACGGATTTTATTTTCGCTATACAGAAACCAATCGATTAATAATCCTGCACTTACACATTTGTCGATTACCTGTCTGCAATAGATTTTATCTTCCAAATCGATGGCTAACATGAGGCCTGTTCCACTCACTTCCTTGATATTGGGATGCACCAATAGGTTTCTAAATTCCTTCTCTTTGGCATTGGCTTTTTCGGCCAATTTGTGGTCGATAATATATTTAAGCGCTGCCAATGAAGCCGCACAACTTACAGGGTGCCCACCAAAGGTATTAATATGACCCAACACTGGATTGTCTTGGAATACATCCATTATTTTTTTATCGGCAATAAAACAGCCCAAAGGCATACCACCACCAAGGCCTTTGGCTAAGATTAATATATCAGGAGTTACACCATATTTTTCTAAAGCGAATAAACTACCACAGCGCCCATAACCACTTTGTATTTCATCGAACACCAACAAAGTGCAAGTTTCATCACATCTTTTTCTAATGGCTTTGAGATAAGCTATGTCGCTAGGTACATAACCTTTTTCACCCATAATGGGTTCTATAAAAACAGCTGCAGTTGCATCTGTGATGGCTGTTTCTATTTCGCTTAAATCATTTTGATGGATAAAAGAAATACCTGGCAGCAATGGTACAAATTTCTGACTAAAATAGGCATCGCTCATTAAACTCAAGGCCCCATGCGTACCACCATGATAGGCTAAATATTGGGCCACAAATTGATGTCTGCCTGTTACACGCTTCGCTAATTTCATAGCACCTTCTATGGCTTCGCTGCCACTGTTGACAAAATAAACCGAGTTAAGTGAGGCCGGTAAAACACTGGCTAATTTTGTTGCCAGCTCCACTTGAGGGGCTTGCACCATTTCGCCATACACCATTAAATGCATATAGCTATCGAGTTGCGCCTTTGCTGCTTCTACGACTTGCTTGTTGCCATGCCCCACATTGCTTACACTAATACCAGAGATGCAATCGATATACGTTTTGTCTTTTGCATACATGTAAATGCCCTCGGCCCGCTCTATTTGCAGGGCAAGGGGAGCCGAAGATGTTTGACCAACATGTTTTAAAAAAAGGCGATGGAGGGCTTGGTGATGCAAATTTGTTAAAGGGTTAAATTTTTTTGTTGCTCACAAATTTATTTATTTTATAGAATAACACCGCATAAACTTGTTTATATGGCAAATCTTTGCTTTTTTGCACTAGACTAACAAAAATTCCTGACATTCTTAACCCCCCCCATTTATTTTTTTATGAAAATTGTAGACATTAAAACCATGAACGGCCCCAACTATTGGAGCATACGTAGACATAAATTAATTGTAATGCGCCTCGACCTAGAGGACATGGAGCAAAGGCCTACCAACCTCATTGATGGGTTTCTTGAACGCCTTAAAACATTGTTCCCAACGATGCATGGACACCGCTGTAGTCCGGGTGTGCCAGGTGGTTTTTTTCAAAGGGTGGAGGAAGGCACTTGGATGGGCCATGTGATAGAACACATCGCTTTAGAAATACAAACTTTGGCAGGCATGAATTGTGGCTTCGGTCGCACAAGAGAAACTACCACCAAGGGCATTTATTTTGTGGTGTTCAATTATTTCGAACAAAAGGCTGGGGTGTATGCCGCTAAAGCAGCAGTGCGCATAGCCGAATCTTTAATTAATAACGAACCATACCATGTTGAAGAGGATATTCAACGCTTAAGAGAAATACGCGAAGAAGATCGCTTAGGGCCAAGTACTGGCAGTATCGTCGAAGAAGCCATTAAACGCAAAATACCCTACATTCGTTTGAACAAACGTTCTTTGGTGCAAATAGGTTATGGCATCAATCAAAGAAGAATCCAAGCGACTGTTGTGAGCACTACCAGTAGCATTGCAGTTGAGATAGCATGCGATAAAGAGGATACTAAAAATTTATTAGAGGCGGCAGAAATACCAGTGCCCAAAGGCAAAATTTGTTATGATAATGAAGACTTAGCTGCAGCAGCTTCGCGCATTGGTTATCCTTTGGTTACAAAACCCATTAATGGCAACCATGGCAAAGGTGCTACTACTAACATGCGCACATGGGAAGAATTAAAAGAAGGTTTCGAAGCCGCTAAGAAATATTCACGTTCTATCATTGTAGAAAAATTTATAACAGGGCATGATCACAGAATTTTAGTCATCAATTACAAATTTGTAGCAGCGGCCAAACGCACACCTGCTTCGGTAATTGGCGATGGCAAGCACACCATTCAACAATTAATCGATGTCGTAAACAGCGATCCACGCAGAGGGTATGGTCATGAGAAAACATTAACTGCTATTAGGATTGATAGTTTTACAGAAAATATTTTAGCAGATAAAGGCTTAACCTTGGAATCGATTTTACCTGCCAACGAAGAATTATTATTAAAACCAACTGCAAATATTAGCACAGGAGGAACCGCAACAGATATTACAGATATTGTTCACCCAAGTAATATTTTTATGTGCGAACGCATTGCTCGTATCATTGGTTTAGATATTTGTGGTATTGATATCATGGCACCCGATTTAAGTACACCGATTAGTGAAAACGGAGGCGCCGTTTTAGAAGTGAATGCAGCCCCAGGTTTTAGAATGCACTTAGATCCAACTGAAGGTTTAGCAAGAAACGTTGCAGAACCTGTGATTGATATGTTATATCCTCCAGGATCATCTGCCCGCATTCCAATTGTAGCAATTACTGGTACCAATGGTAAAACCACCACCACCCGTTTAATGGCGCATTTGTGTAAGCAGGTTGGTCATAAAGTTGGTTATACCACCACCGATGGTGTCTACATTCAAAATGAAATGATGATGAAGGGCGATTGTACGGGTCCTATTTCTGCCGAGTTTGTGTTGAAAGATCCTACAGTTGATTTTGCTGTTTTAGAATGTGCAAGAGGTGGAATTTTAAAAGCTGGTTTAGGTTTTCACAATTGCGATATTGGTATTGTTACCAATATAGCAGCCGATCATTTGGGCTTGCAGGGCATTGATACCATCGAACAATTGGCCCGCGTAAAAGCAGTTGTTGTTGAAAGTGTATTTCCAGAAGGGTATGCCATTTTAAATGCCGATGATGATTTGGTTTATAAAATGAAAGAGGGCTTGGAATGTAAAGTTGCTTTTTTTAGCATGGACGAAAACAACCCAAGAATTGTAGAACATACTAAAAAAGGTGGTTTAGCAGCAGTTTACGAAAATGGTTTCGTTACCATTATGAAAGGCGCATGGAAAATAAGAGTTGAAAAAGTAACAAACATTCCGATGACTTTTGGCGGTCGTGCTGAATTTAATATTGCCAATGCCTTACCAGTTATTTTAGCAGCTTATTTACGCAATTTTAAAATCGAAGATATTAAGTCGGCCTTGCAAACATTTATTCCTTCACCAGCACAAACACCTGGTAGAATGAACATGTTTAATTTCAAGAACTTTACAGTGATGGTAGATTATGCGCACAACACTGCGGGCATACAAGCCATTGGTAAATTTATCGCAAAAACCGATGCAAGCAAAAAGATTGGTATCATAGCAGGGGTAGGCGATAGGCGTGATGAGGATACCATATCATTAGGTGCTGAAGCAGCTAAAATATTTGATGAAATTATCATTCGCCAAGACCGCAATTTAAGAGGTCGCTCGGAAAATGATATCATCGATTTGATGATACGCGGTATCAAAGAAGTTGATGAACATAAAAAAATCACTGTATTGCCGCTTGAAAAAGAGGCCATCAATTATGCCATCCGCCATGCTGAAAAAGATGCTTTCATAGTAATTTGTAGCGATGTAATTCCTGATGCATTGGAGCAAATTATGGAATTAAAAGAAGCCGAAGAAAATGCAGTAATGGCAAAGGCTTAGTCGCTAGTTTGTAATGAAGAATAAGGTTGTTTTAAGTCTACTTTTTTTTACATTACTCTACAGTGTACTCACACAATTTTATGGTTTAGGTAAACTGCCTATTGTGCAGTGGGACGAGTCGCGCTTGGCTGTGAATGCGGCCGAAATGCACTCGTCGCACAATTACATCGTAACCACTTACGAGCATCAGCCCGATTTATACAATACCAAACCACCTTTAATGATATGGTTGCAAGTATTATCCATAAAGTATTTTGGACTCACTGAATGGGCCATTCGTTTTCCTTCGGCCTTGGCTGGCTTGCTCACCATTTGGTTGGTGGGACTCATCGTTTTCAGAAAATCAAACTCTGTTTTTACGACTTGTTTGGCCATGCTGATACTTACGACATGCGATGGGTTAATACAATTGCATGGCAGCATGACTGGCGATTACGATGCCTTATTAGTTTTCTTTTTGTTGGCAGCTTTGTTCCAATGTTTGCGCTTTTTAGAAAATGGCAAACAAAGTAATTTAATTGCTTTTATTGTTTTTGTTTCTGCATCCATCATGACCAAAAGCGCAGCAGCTGTTTTGTTTTTTCCGGTCTATGGGTTTTGTTTTTTTTACATCAGTGGCTTCAAAAAAATAAAGATTTTGATGGCTGCTATCTTGTTAGCGTTGTTACCATTTTTAATCTTTATTATTTACCGAGAGAAACTTGCACCAGGTTACTTAAATGCCATGTGGCAAAATGATTTCGGCGGTCGCTTTGCCAATGGTAAGGATGGACATGAAGGTCTTTGGTATTATTATATACAGCACTTGTTTACCTTTCGGTTTAATTGGTTTATTTGGTGTTTGGTGCCAGCCATTGTTTGGGCGTTTATCAAGCAAAATAAAATCATCATTTTATACAGTGGTGCGATTTTTATTTATTTGTTATTCATCAGCATTGCCCAAACCAAATTGGAATGGTACGATATTCCACTCTTGCCTTTAATTACCATTGTTATTTCCCTAACCTGTTTCGATGTATTAACGGTCAATAAAAGTCGTGCTTTTCAATGGCGTGTTTATCTCATTATTGCAGTATGTTTGTCGCACAGTTTGTATCAAAAAATGATGTTCACCTCGCAGCGCAAAGGCTTACGATTGTCCATGGATATTTACACCATCAGTGAAAAGATAAGGGTGTACAATGCCCGACCTGATGTGTTGTATTATTATAGCGGTCCTTACGATGCGTGGAATTATTTTTATACACTTAAGAACCCTTTAGTGAAAAAGGTGGATTACAATACGATTAAAGTAAATGATAGAATGATTGTCATTCCCTCGTTTAAAGATTCCATTCAGAAGCGTTACAGCTTCCTAACTTTAGATTCCAATTACTATGACCAAACCATCCGTATCACAGGAATTAAGAACCGTTAAACCACTTTTGTTGCCTGCAACAATCATCTATGTGTTCACAATTTTTGTGTTGCCCACTTTTGTGCACGAATGGGACGCGTATTGCTGGTACTCTTGGGCCAATCAATTGAAAGAAAAGGGACTGGTATCAGCCTACGAAGCGGGCAGTCAAATCAACTATTTGCCTTTGTATACCTATGTTTTAAAATTGTTCTCTTACTTGTATGCTACGGATGATATGCAGGCCAATATTTACAAACTAAAAGCCATTACCTGGCTGTTTGATATTGCGACTATATTAATGTTGTGCAGCTTGGTAAAAAAGGAATCGAAACAATGGCGTTATTTTATTTTCGGCTTATTGAATGTTGGCTTTTTTTATAATACCATTGTCTGGAATCAGGTAGATGGTATCCTCACTTTTTTTGTGTTTGCTGCGTTCTTTTGTGCCTACCATAAAAATATATTTGGATCCTTGATTTTGTTTTTATTAGCATTGAATTTTAAACTTCAAGCCATTGTGTTTGCCCCAGTATTGGTAGCACTTTGGTGGCCCGAGTTAAAGCTAAAAAATACCATTCGGTATGTTTTTTCATTGGTGTTTATTCAGGCACTGATCATACTGCCTTTTTTAATCAATGGCAATGCAAAAAACATTTTAAAAGTAGCTTTCGGGTCGGTTGATTATTTCCAATTTGTTAGCATGAATGCCTTTAACATTTGGCATTTGTTGTTGAATGGCGATTTAATGAGCTTGCCCGATAATACACCTGTCTTATTTGGGTATACTTATAAGTCGATCGGACTTGGTTTATTTAGCATCTGTTGCCTATTGATTTGTATTCCTTTGTATCTAAAAATTTACAAGGCCTATTTAAGTAAAAAAGAAGTCCATTTTGATTTGAAATTGATGTTGCTGTCCATGGCTTTAATCTGCTATACGTTTTTCTTTTTCAATACACAGATGCACGAGCGTTATATACATCCAGTCATCATCTTTTTAACCGCCTTGGCTTTCTTGTATAAGCAATGGGGGGTATGGGCATTGGTGAGTTTGAATTATGCCTTCAGTCTCGATGCTATTTGCAATTACTTTAAAATAAATCAGAACCATGTGTTCTTTTTCTATGTCGATTTTATGGCAGCCATGTATGCCATAGGATTGGTATGGCTATTTATACTTTGGTATAATGCATTACCCAATAGAGCATTTTACTATAAAAGATTAGAACACGAATAGCTTATTGCCACTCTTCTTTGGTGTGTTGAATTTTTTCCCAAAGGGTATCCTTTAGTTTCTGAATATTTAAACCTGATACACCCGAGATAAAAATAGGATTCAGTGACTTCAAATCTTTTTTCATAAGGGTCATCAATTCATCATCTAACATATCGCATTTGGTAATGGCTACAACGCGTTGCTTGTCTAATAATTCAGGATTGAACTGTTTCAATTCATTCAACAAAATTTTGTATTCTTTTTTGATGTCGGCTGCATCTGCAGGAATTAAAAATAACAACAAGGCATTTCTTTCTATGTGTTTTAAGAAACGGTGACCAAGGCCTTTGCCTTCGTGTGCACCTTCTATAATACCAGGGATATCTGCTACTATGAACGAGCGATAATCGCGGTATTCAACAATCCCTAAATTAGGAACAATAGTCGTAAAGGGATAATTCGCAATTTCAGGTTTAGCTGCAGAGATAACAGAAAGCAAAGTGGATTTACCAGCATTTGGAAATCCTACCAATCCCACATCGGCCAGTACTTTTAATTCAAAAATACACCAACCTTCAATACCTTCTTCACCTGGTTGGGCGTAAGTTGGCGCGCGTTTGGTAGAGGTTTTAAAGTGAACGTTTCCTAAACCACCTTTACCACCTTTTCTCAATATTTTTTCTTCGCCATCTTTGGTAATTTCGAATAATATTTCGCCTGTCTCGGCATCTTTTGCCACAGTACCTAGAGGCACTTCAATGATTTCATTTTTACCCGAAGCACCAGTAGCTTGTGCCGATTCTCCCGGCTTACCATCGGCTGCATGCACATGCTTGCGGTATTTTAAGTGCATGAGGGTCCAGAGTTGAGCATTGCCTCTTAAGCGCACATCGCCACCTTTACCACCATCACCACCATCGGGACCACCATCGGGTAGCCCTTTGGCTCTGTGAAAATGCGGACTGCCTTTACCGCCCTTACCGCTGCGTATGAATATTTTTACGTAATCTATGAAATTTGAATCTGCCATTTATATTTTTTTAACTGCTCAACCAAGGATGGCAACTATTCTTTTTTTATTTTTATTGACTCGCTTCGCCTATTATCGAACTCAAGCGACCAAATATTTCTTCAACTGTACCAACGCCATTAATCGCATGGTACTTGCCTTGTGCATTGTAAAACTCGGCAGCTACTGCGGTTTGTTCGTTGTATACATTAATTCTGTTGCGAATAATGCTTTCGTCGGTATCATCGGCACGACCGCTGTCTTGGCCTCTTATTAACAAGCGTTTTACCAATTCATCTTCGCCCACTTCTAAAGCCAACATCAATGAAATGACCGTTTCTTTTTTCTCAAGGAAAGCATCTAAAGCTTGTGCTTGTGCTGTAGTTCTTGGAAAACCATCGAATATAAAACCTTTGGCATCGGTGTATTTTTCAACCTCTGCTTCCAACATATTAATGGTAACTTCATCTGGAACCAGGTTGCCCTTGTCCATGTACGACTTGGCCAATTGCCCCAAAGCGGTTTCATTTTTAATATTGAATCTGAAGATATCACCTGTTGAAAGGTGTACCAATTGGTATTTGTTGACTAGGTTGGCAGATTGTGTGCCTTTGCCTGCGCCTGGAGGTCCGAATAAAACGATGTTTAACATTTTGTTATCCAATGATGATTATTGTATGAATTTACAAAAATACAACGAATCGATGATAGTTTGTAAAGAATACTGCATTAAACTATTATTTTTGCACCTTATCTATCAAAAATAAAGTGAAGAAAATCCTTATCGTAGTTGGTACACGCCCCAATTTCATCAAGGTTACCCGTTTTAAAAAAGTGGTGGCCCATTTTCCTGAGTTAGACATTAAATTTGTGCATACTGGTCAGCATTTCGATGAAAAAATGAGCAAAGTGTTTTTCGATCAGTTCGATTTACGTCCCGATTTTTTATTGAACATAGGTGCAGGAACTCCCAATACCCAAATGGCCAATGTGATGTTAGGCCTCGAGCGCGTTTGTGGTGAATACCAACCCGATTTATTAATGGTAGTAGGCGATGTGAACAGCACGTTTGCGGCTGCTTTAACAGGCAATAAAATGGGCATTAAAGTAGCGCATTTAGAGAGTGGTTTGAGAAGCGATGACCGCACCATGCCCGAAGAAATTAACCGCTTATTGACCGATGAGATTTCTGATTTTTATTTTGTAACCGAGCAAAGTGGATTAGACCATTTGAAAGCCCATGGCGATGATGATAAAAAAGTATTTTTTGTGGGCAATACCATGATCGATAGTTTAGTTGAGTTTGAGCCACAGGTGCAAGAGAGTAATATATTAAAACAATATAATCTAACTCCACAAAGCTATGTGCTAATGACCATGCACCGCCCCAGCAATGTTGATGAGAAAGAAGGTTTAGAAACATTAATAGCCATTATTAAATCGATTACTAATAATTTGAAATTGGTATTCCCCATTCATCCGCGCACCATTGCTAAACTCAAGCAGTTTGGCTTGTGGGAGCAGATAGAGCATTTAGAAGGTTTAATTTTTAGCGAGCCTTTGGATTATTTTTCTTTTCAAAAATTAACAGCCGATTGCAAGTTTGTAGTGACAGATAGTGGCGGCATACAAGAAGAAACCACTTACCGTCAAATACCTTGTTTAACTTTGCGCAACAATACCGAGCGCCCAAGCACAGTAACTATTGGTAGCAATGTGTTGGTGCCATATACCATCAAAGATGTGGAGTTTTACATCAATCAAATCATGACGGGCACCTTTAAGAAAGGCGCTATTCCACCTTTGTGGGATGGCAAAAGCACCGAGCGCATTTTGGAAGCGTTGAAGCAGGTGTTGTAGGTTGTTCAACTTAACCACCAAGGGCACCAAGCCAAAGCCACAACAAGAGCACAGAGAATAATTCGTTAATATTTACACGTTTAACAGTAAAAATTTGGTATTCACTTTGCGCCCTTTATTGCAAGCAATGCTGCTTCGCGGTGTGTGATTCCCTCTTTGCGTCCTTTTTTGATCACATTATTCTTTTTTAATTGCATCAAAGCTACTTCGTGGTGTGGTGAAAAGAAGCCCCGACAAAATACCCCCTCGCTCCGAATAAGAATGATTTAGCCTCATTTTATTAAAAATATATGGGTATTTAATTTTTACGCACTTAATTTGCAGTAATATTTATTTTTTTGATTCATGCTTACCCTTACAGCCATAAGAACCCAAACCCAAGAGATTATTGAACGCCTTGCTAAACGCGGAATCGATAGAACCGCAGACATTCAACAGATACTGATTTTGGATGAATCCAAGCGCGCTAAACAAACTTTGTTGGAACAAAACCTTGCCAAAGGCAATGTATTGGCCAAAGAAATTGGTGACTTGTTTAAAAGTGGTAACAAAGCGGGAGCTGATGAGAAAAAAATAGAGTCGGTAGAGCTGAAAGAAGCCGCCAAAGTGTTGGAAACTGAGTTGACCGAATTAGACAACCAACTCACCCAAAAATTATACGAAATACCCAATGCTCCCGCTGCAAAAGTAGCCTATGGCAAAACGCCAGAAGAAAACGAAACCGTTTATGAATGGGGTGTGGATCCAGTATTGCCAGCCAATGCCAAGCCACATTGGGAGCTTACTTCACAATACGATATCATCGATTTTGAATTGGGGAATAAAATTACTGGTGCTGGTTTCCCAGTATACAAAGGCAAAGGCGCTCGCTTGCAAAGAGCCTTGATTAATTTCTTTTTAGACGAAGCAATTAAAGCAGGTTACTACGAAGTGCAACCTCCTATTTTAGTGAACGAAGCCAGTGGTTATGGTACCGGTCAGTTACCCGATAAGGAAGGTCAGATGTACCACGATAAGACCGACAATTTATATTTAATACCAACAGCCGAGGTGCCTATTACCAATATCTACCGCGATGTAATTTTAAAAGAAGAAGAATTGCCCATCCGCAATGTTGGCTATACCCCTTGCTTTAGAAGAGAGGCTGGTAGCTATGGTGCGCACGTGCGTGGTTTGAACCGTTTGCACCAATTCGATAAAGTAGAAATCGTACAAATAGCACATCCAACTCAAAGTTACGAAATATTAGAGAGCATGTTAGAGCATGTGAAAATGCTAATGACCAAGTTGGGTTTAAAATTCAGAATCCTCCGCCTATGCGGTGGCGATATGGGCTTTGCCAGTGCCATGACCTACGATTTCGAAGCTTGGAGTGGTGCACAACAGCGCTGGTTAGAGGTGAGTTCAGTTTCGAACTTCGAAACCTTTCAAGCCAACCGTTTGAAATGCCGTTATAAAACAAAAGATGGTAAAAATGAATTGGCCCATACACTAAATGGCAGTGCTTTAGCGTTACCAAGAATTGTGGCCTCTTTATTGGAAAACAATCAAACCGAAACAGGCATTAATTTACCTGAATGTTTGCATCCGTATTTAGGGTTCACTTCTATTTAAAATTTGAGAAGACTACTCTTCATATTACTCATAGGCATTGCATCCATTGTAAAAGGTCAGTTCGTGCAACCTTGTATTAATACAGCCAAGGTGCAGCCTTTTTACATGTGTAATTATTCCTTCTACAATCCTGTTTGCGGTTGCGATAATATTACTTACCGCAATGAGTGCGAAGCCATGAACAACCATGGTGTAACGTTATACACCAGTGGTGTTTGTCTGAACAGTGGCATCAATCTCGATTTTTTCCCCAACCCTGTGACGCTTAACTCCCCATTAACAGTGAACTTAAGCTTTCCTGATTTTGTGTATGGCGATTGTACTTTGATGTTGGTGGATATGTATGGCAAGGTATGGGAGCAAAGGTTCATCAATTATTTCAACCGCACCCAAATCCAATTCGATATGACCACCGTTCGAACTGGGGTTTACCTCATCGTCCTTCAAACCAGCACCAAGACTGGGGTGGTGAAAATGTTTTCGAAGTATTAGAAAAAACATACCGAGTAGTATGTTTCCCCAGCCATTAAGTGGATGAACAAAAATCCAACACTACATTGAACCCCTTCAGGGTTCAGATACCTTGTTCATTACACACCACCAATTTCATTGGTGGTTATTCACATTCAACTCCTTCAGAGTTGAGATTATTTTAATATTTTTAGGAACAGACTCAATGGTATACTTTCCCCAACCACGAAGTGGTTGAATATGAATAACTCGAAATAGCGATATCCCCCAACCCTGAAGGGGTTGAATGTTGTTAATGCACAAAGTTTAATTATGCAACTAATCTATCGTAATACATCTATCAGATTGCTATCCATGCCAACAGCCAATTGAAATTGCCAACTTCTATTCACTACTGCGCCAAAGAATACACCATTACCAACCGATGCTCCACATTGTATTGCTCGATTTTTTGCAAACAATTTTTCTCATCCCTTACAAAAACATACTCCATTTGGTCCTTACTGTCTTTGATAGAATGTACAATGATATTTTTCTCGCTCGCATCACCTACATAAGTAAAAGTGTAGTAAAACGACTTGTCCATTTTAGGGGTGTAATAATACTGTGTGAGTCGCTTGTTCGAATCGAACTTAAAAAGCTTGTCAATGTCTTCTGGCAAATACGCTAAGGAGTCTATCATGCTTGTGTTTAATGGGGCCTCTCCATATAGAAGTACAGGCTTTGGCCACTCGTTTTCAAAAGCACAAAGATTAGAATTGGTCCAAAAAGGTAGCGAATCAATTTTATTCTCAACTTTGTTTTCTACGCAAAGTGTTTGCAATTGCCTTTTGCTGCTGATAAAGGATTCCAGTGGACTGAAATATTCAACAGCTACATATTCATAATTGTAATAAGTGTCCCATAATTTGAAGTAGGGAACCTCTTGCTTGAATTTATTAATGCCCGATGCTATTTCAAATGTTTTGTGAAGGGCTTTATCGTCGGCTGCAAAACCACTTAATAGGGTTAATTCATTGTAATATATTTCATAACGCCCATCCATGTAACGAAAGTTTTTCTTGAATTTTAAATGCCCTTTGCCAGGTGTAAAAACATCGGTTTTAATAATGCCTTTGTAGTTGTAAGTACCATCTTTTCTAAAGGTCATTTCAACAATGGTATCTAAGCGGGTGAAGTTGCTGTCAAGCTTGGCAGCACTGCCAATGGGATAGTGAAACCAATGCCCTTGGAAGGTGGCTTGTATGGTTTGTGCTGATAGTTGTAGGTTGCCTATGCAGGTAAAAAACAAAAGTATAACGATCAAAAATTGGGTCTTATAATATCGGTCAGACATGTTACAAATATAAATGTTGTATCAACAAGTGCCAATAAATACCTAAGGGTTTGTTTTATTCATTGTACTCTGTTTGATTTTAAGAAGTTGTAAAATGCATCATCTTTTTATATAAGAATATTTAATCTAATCAGTGAATCAGTGGCTATAATGTTTACCTTTGCATTCCTTTTTATAAAAGCTAGGCATTGAAAGTAAGAGAACTGGTTGAAGCTTTTGGTCAACATCATCAAATTAAAGAATTTCTAACACAACACAGAAATTCACAGCCTCTTATTGCCCATTTCGAAGGACTTATTGGCTCCTCATTCGCAGTGGCATTGGCGTCTATCTATGCCGAAACTGGCCAATCGATTTTAATATTAGTACCCGAAATGGAGGAGGCCGAGTTTCTTCGCAGCGACTTGCAGCACCTTATTTCCGAGAACGAAGTATTGTTATTGCCAGATAGTTTTAAACGCGTTTTTGAATTCGAAGAAGTTAGCAACGACCAAATACAAACCAGGGCTGAGGTTATTTCGCGATTGCAACATGCTACCCATCCTTACATTGTGATTGCTACGCCTGAAAGTATTTCTGAAAAAGTAATCAGTAACGAACGCCTCGAACACAACTCATTTAACATTAATGTTAGAGAAAAATTAGATACCAATTTCTTGGCCGATTTTTTAGATGAGAATGAATTCGAACGTGAAGATTTTGTTTACGAACCAGGGCAATACGCCATACGCGGAGGCATCATCGATATTTTCAGCTTTTCGAACGAACAACCTTATCGCATAGAACTCGATGGCGATGAAGTGGAGACTATTAGAACCTTTGATATTGAATCTCAATTATCGATTGCAAAGATTGCTTTCTTAACCATCGTGCCCAATATTCAAAGTGCTGGTATTGCTGGCGAAAAAGTATCTTTCTTCAAATATTTACCCAAAGAATCTATCATTGTTACCAAGCATTTTAACGATCAGTTTGAATACTTGAACAATCAATGGGAAAATTTAATTGGCAACGAACAACATCCCGAAAGAATGTTGTTAACCCCAGGCGAAATAAAAAGCAATATCGCTGTTTATAACACCATTATCGAAACCAGTAGCATGACGGCTTTCAAAGCGCAACAAACGTTTCGTTTTAGCATAGAGCCTCAGCCTTTGTTTCAAAAGAATGTTGAGATGCTGCTCAACCATTTGCAAGCCAATGAGCTCAACAATATCATGAACCTTGTGTTTAGCGATACAGGTAAGCAGATTGAGCGATTGCTTGCCATTATTCATGATAGGCAAAAACAAATTAATGTTGTACCGATTTACCATGGTTTGGCCGAGGGCTTTTTAGACAAAGAATTGAAGATGGCCTGTTATACCGAACACCAATTGTTCGAAAGGTATTACAGATTTAAGGTCCATAAAAAAGGCTACTCGAAAAGCACTGCTTTAACATTAAAAGAACTGAGTGAATTACGTCCAGGTGATTTTGTAACGCACATCGACCACGGGGTTGGTAAGTTCATGGGCTTGCAACGCATGAACATGAATGGCGTGGTGCAAGAGGCTGTTAAAATTTCCTACCGCGATGGCGATTTGCTGTTTGTGAATGTGAATTCATTGCACAAAATTTCGAAGTTCAGTGGTAAGGATGGCAATGCACCAACCTTGCATAAATTAGGCAGTGGGGTATGGGAAAAACAAAAAGCCACCACTAAGAAAAAAGTAAAAGACATCGCCCGCGAGCTCATTACTTTATACGCCAAACGCAAAGCACAACCAGGTTTTGCATTTAGTCCTGATACGTATTTGCAAATGGAATTAGAGGCTTCGTTTTTATACGAGGATACACCCGATCAGGCCAAGACAACCGAAGAAATTAAACGCGATATGGAAAGCGAAAAACCAATGGACCGTCTCTTATGTGGTGATGTTGGTTTTGGTAAAACCGAAGTGGCCATACGCACTGCCTTCAAAGCGGTGAATGATAGTAAACAAGTGGCCGTATTGGTGCCAACTACCATTCTAGCGCATCAACATTACCGCACCTTTAAAGAGCGCTTAAGTGCCTTTCCAGTTACAGTAGATTATGTGAATAGATTTAAAACGGCAGCCGAAATTAAGAAGACTTTAAAAGATGTGGCCGATGGTAAAGTGGATATTTTAATTGGCACACATCGCTTGGTAGGCAAGGACATTAAGTTCAAAGATTTGGGCTTATTGATTATCGATGAAGAACAAAAATTTGGTGTTGCTGTAAAAGATAAATTGAAAGAGTTGAGAGTGAATTTAGATACCCTCACTTTAACCGCTACACCGATACCGCGTACCCTGCATTTCTCTTTAATGGGGGCCCGCGATTTATCGGTCATTAATACACCACCGCCTAATCGTTTTCCAATAAAAACAGAGTTGCAAATTTTTAACAAAGAGGTCATTAAAAAAGCCTTGACTTATGAGTTAGACAGAGGCGGGCAAGTGTATTTTGTGCACCACCGCGTGAAAGATTTATACGAGTACCAAGCCATGATGGAGCAAATGATGCCAGGTATTAGAGTGGCAGTAGCGCATGGACAAATGGAAGGGCATGATTTAGAAAATGTGATGGTGCGATTTGTAGAAGGCGATTACGATGTATTATTGGCTACTACCATTATCGAAGCAGGTTTGGACATTCCGAATTGCAATACCATTATCATTAACAATGCCCACATGTTTGGCTTGAGCGATTTGCACCAAATGCGTGGAAGGGTAGGAAGAAGCAACAGAAAAGCGTATTGTTATTTATTGTCGCCACCTTTAAATGTGCTAACCTCCGATGCGAAAAAACGTTTGAGTACCATTGAAGAATACAGCGATTTAGGAGGCGGTTTTAATGTAGCCATGCGCGATTTGGATATACGTGGTGCAGGTAATTTATTGGGTGGCGAACAGAGTGGTTTTATTTCAGAAATTGGGTTCGATATGTACCATAAAATTTTGGATGAGGCCATACGCGAATTGAAACACGATGAGTTCAATGAATTGTTTGCCGACCAAGAGGAGAATATAAGCAGTCGCGACTGCCAAGTAGACACCGACCTGGATATGCTAATTCCCGAAAGCTATGTGCGCAATATGCCTGAGCGTTTGGCTTTGTATTCGGAGTTGAGCAAGGTGGATAATGAAGAACAGTTATCGAAGTTCATAGAAATGTTGATTGATCGATTTGGCAAATATCCGGCAGAGGTAAGCACCTTACTCGCTTCTATGCGTTTAAAATGGATGGGCAAGGCCATGGGTTTCGAGAAAATAAATTTAGAAAAAAGTTTGTTGAAATTGTATTTCCCTAACAACGAGAAAGCGGCCATTTTCGATAGTACAGCCTTTATGAAAGTGTTGCAGTATGTAGCCACCAATCCGCATAAGTTCGAAATGAAACAAACGAGTAAGTCTTTGTTGTTAATCACCAAGTCGGTGCACACCATACAACAAGCCACTTTGGTGCTCGAGGATTTGCAGGTGTTGTATTAGGTAGCTTTATATGCTAGTCATCCATGTATAATCCCTACGGGATAAGTTTTCCTTTTAGGGTCCATGTGTTACAGATATTATATCCCTACGGGATAAGAATCATTTTATAAATTACAAAAAACAATCTACATCTTATATTAAAAGGCGCAATACCCATTAAACCGTATGGTATAGTGACCTGTATAAAAACATTATTATTTCATATAATATCCCGTAGGGATTTTATATCTAAATGAAAGAAGAAATAACGCATATTATATCCCGTAGGGATAAAATATCTGTATGGAAATATAATCAATGTTTATATTATCCCTTAGGGATAAAATATCTGTAGAAAAAAAATAACAACAACGGTTTCATATCCCATAGGGATAAAATATCTGTAGATAAAATGCAACCAACGTTTTTTAATATCCCGTAGGGATTATACACCGTTATTGATTATCCATATAACAATTTTAAGATACCAAACCAATCCAAATCAAATTTTATTTTCCCATTAAAAAATTGATGATTAATTTTTTATAAGTCACGAATCATTTTTTCCGCGTATCCATTTCATTTTTTCCGTTCACACAAATATTTTTGTTAATAACATGAACGCATATATTATATCCCGTAGGGATTAAACATCTGTATAGAAACACAATTAAAGCATATAATATCCCGTAGGGATTATACATCCACCATGCCAAACACATACACCCAAATTTATTTACAATTTGTATTTGCAGTAAAATACAGAGCTGGCGTTATCCAACCCAGTTGGAAAAACAATTTATATCAATACATAACCGGCATTGTTCAAAACAACGGACATAAAATGTTGGTCATAAATGGTATGCCCGACCATCTGCATATTTTTATAGGCATGATCCCCAATCAATCGGTTTCAGATCTATTGAAAGATATCAAACGAAGCTCATCCATTTGGATAAATGAAAACAAATTTGTTAAAGGTAAATTTGAATGGCAGGAAGGCTATGGCGCATTTTCATATGCGAAATCTCAAATCAAAAATGTTATCGCCTATATTGAGAATCAGGAAGAGCATCACAAAAGTGAATCGTTCAAAAAGGAGTATATTCAGTTTCTGCAAAAATTTGAGATTGCGTACGATGAGAAATACATCTTTAAGGAGTTGATTTAACGGACCTTTAATACCAATATGTTCTAGTTCAATAGTTGAAGTAGCATGATATGTTCAATCCCTACGGGATAGGTTTTCGTTTTGGACATTTGTTTTACAGAAATTATATCCCTACGGGATATGTGGCTTAATTTGTCTGGTTAACGGTGGCTTACATAAGACACCTTCAGAGTCGCGGACCATTGTTAATCTTTCTTTGTACAAATATATGACCCACTTTGGGGTCAAATGATTGGGTTAAAAAAACATACCATCTAGTATGTTTTTTAAATTTTTGACCGCTCCTCTGATAGTAAATAAGATATGGCTTTAACTATGGAGAATGCCCAATTTCTTGGATGATGAGTGGTATTTGAATCTAATGGAATATAGAATTGTTATTTAATCCCTTTGTATAGGTCAATTAAATATTATTAAAAGTTTAGCCCTATCTTAATTAGTTAATGTCTAATTGAACTTCAATTAAGTGTCGCGTAATTTATCTAAAACATTGGCATAACGAAGGGTTGGTAATTTTGCCCTTTAAATTCAATCGCATAATATGAATAAATTATTTATCAAATTAATCGCGCTTTCGATTCTGCTTTTTATAAGTAGGTTCGGTTATTCGCAAACACTCCTACATTACTGGAATTTCAATACTACGAGCTCCTATGCCAATCATATTGCACCCACTTCATCAGCCATTTCTGGTTCGGCACTAGATACCTTAAAGTATGGTGTAGGCACAAGTGTAATTGATTATTTAAATGGTACAGGCCAAGGATTTGACGTTAATAATTACAATGCTAGAAATAGCGATGTTGCGGGAAATCATTTAAGGTTTAATAATCCTATTTATGGTGCCCTAGTTTTTTCATTGCCTACCACTGGCTATAAAGACATAGTAGTTAAATATTCGTCATTACGTTCAGGGTCTGGAGCCTATTTCCAATTTGTATATTATACTACAGATGGATCCAATTATTCTTTGTTTGACACCATTCGTCCTACGACCACTTCCACTTTATATACACTAAATTTTACAAATACCGCCAACGTGAAGGACAATCCTAATTTTAAGGTTCGTATTACTTTCGGACAAGGTGGTGGTGGTACAGCTGGTAACAATAGAATTGATAATTTTACTTTAGAAGGTGTATCAATTTCAGGTAGCGATGTCATTGCACCAACGGTTGTTTTTAACCCAATAAAGAATGCAGATCTTGTTGCTGTAAATGTTAAGCCAACCCTAACTTTTAATGAGTCTATAAGATTAATAAACAATACAACCATTACTAATCCAGATTCATTAATTGTATTTAAATTGAATGATTCATTGGGTAGTAATGTTGCCTTTACCTCATCAATAAGTGGCAATATAATTACCATTACGCCTACTAGCACCTTGTCAAATAAACAAGATTATTATTTGGCACTTAAAGCCAACAGAATTGAGGATGCAAATGATAACGCATTGGTGGGTTTGCAGAGTGCAAAATTCAAAACAATAGCAGTGCAAACCATCTTCTCAGCTGGCGATATTGTGCCAGTAGCATACAGAATGAATACTTCAGTTGGAGATGATGAAATTGCATTTTTAACCTTTGTTAATATTCTTGAAGGAACAATTATCAACTTAACTGATGCGAAATATACGGACAATGTGCAGGCGCAATGTGCCGGTGGTATTCAGTGGACCGCTCCATCAGGTGGTATTTCAGCAGGTTCTGTGGTTTCAATTAATTTGGGTACATCTATTGCTTCAAAAGGAACTGTTACAGGGTCTTCATTCGGACTTAGCTCAGGTGGCGATCAAGTAATATTTTACACAGGAACAGCAGTTGCTCCAACTTTTATTACAGCCCTTAGCAGTAATGCTTGGATAGGCAGTAATATATCTTGTAGTGGTAGTTTTTCTAAATTACCAGCAACCCTGGCCGATGGCACATCTTCTATTAATTTAAGCACAGCCACTGGGAATGTATCGGGTAACTGCGTAAATGGTTATTACAACGGTATACAAAATGGATTGAAAAATATTTTAAAAGATTCCATCTTAAATCCAGCTTATTGGAACATTTCAGGTTCTGCTACAACTCCTCAAACTTGGCCTACTTGGGCTTTCCCTGGTCCACCAAGTATAGTAAGTGCTAAGGTTGTTAACAACACCAAACTACAAGTGGTTTTTAATAAAGATCTTGACAATACAAGCGCAACTGACATTGCAAACTTTACAGGTATTTCAGGACTTACCAATGTAACCAGAACGAATAATGGTTCAAAAGCAGATACACTTATTCTTACCTATTCAACAGCATTTGCTAATGCCAATAGTTATGCTTTAGTAGTGGCTAATGTTAAAGATGCTCAAAATGTCTCAATGTTTGCCCCCTATACGTTTCAGTTTACATACAATACAAATATTGCATGGGAGAAAAATTTTGTGGTTGTCAATGAAGCGGCAGGTAACTTGGTGTTAAATTTTACACTTAATAATCCTTCTGTTAGTAGTGTTAATGTGGCTATAAAAGGAACAGGTTTTAATACCACTAGTTCAAGCGATTTTACATACGCTAATCAGACCATTAATTTTACGGGTTCTAGCAGCAATGTTCAATCTATCACCATTCCAATTAATAACGATACAGATGTTGAACAAGATGAGTATTTTGTATTGACCTTGCAAAATGCCGCAGGTGCAAGCATTACAGGTGAGCCAAATATCACTGTTTATATTCGCGATAACGATAGAAAAGCACCAACAGCTTCAAAGTCTGTTGAGTTAAAATTTGTAAGTAGTTTCGATCCAAGTCCGCTGAATGGTAGCACAACTGAAATTGTTGTTTATGATTCTGCGACACATTTATTATTTATGACAAGTGCTATACAAGATAGACTTGACATAGCTGATTTTACAAATCCAGCGGCCATTACAATAGTTAAATCTATTGATATGTCAACTTATGGAGGAATCACCAGTGTAGCTGTTAGAAATGGTGTGGTTGCTGTAGCTTGTCCTAATGCGAATGAGCAATTAGATGGTTCTGTTATATTCTTTAATACAGCAGGTGATTTTCTTAAAAAAGTAACAGTTGGAGCATTGCCAGATAATATTTCATTTACACCAGATGGTAAAAAAATACTAACTGCTAACGAAGGACAGCCAAGTGCCGACTATTCTGTAGACCCTGAAGGTTCGGTTTCGGTTATTGATATATCAAACGGTATTGCAAATGTAAGTCAGGCAAGTGTAACTACGATATTGTTCACTGGTTTTAATGCACAAGAAGCAACGCTTTTATTAGCAGGTATAAGAAAAACTAAATCTAGTAGTACCTTGTCTCAAGATTTAGAGCCAGAATACGTAACAACATCAGCCGATTCAAAGAAAGCTTGGGTGGTGTTGCAAGAAAATAATTCAATAGCTGAAATAGATTTGCTCACCAATACATTTACAAGTATATGGTCTTTAGGTACAAAAAATTGGAATACTGGTGCTAATGCATTTGATGCAAGTGATAACAACAAAGAAATTTTGTTGAGCAATTGGCCTGTAAAATCGTTTTTCATGCCCGATGGTATAGCCAATTACACTGTCAATGGGACTACCTACATTGTAACTGCTAACGAAGGCGATGAGAAAGAATACTCAACCTTAACCGAGCGTGTTGCGGTGAATTCATCTGCCTATAAATTAGATTCAGCCAAATTCCCGAATGCTTCAATCTTAAAACAGGATTACAATTTAGGAAGACTAAGAGTTACCAATTTGAATGGTGACACAGATAAGGATGGCGATTTTGATGAGATAATGATGGTAGGATCACGTTCGTTTTCTATCTTCAATTCATCAACCAAATCATTGGTATATGACAATGCTGGTGATTTTGAATTAATAACTTCTCAAGACACCGCAATCAATAAATTATTTAATGCGGATAACGAAGGAAATACATTGAAAGGTCGCAGTCGTGCAAAAGGTCCGGAGCCAGAAGGCGTAACAATAGCTAAGATTCAAAATAAGTATTTTGCTTTTGTAGCCCTAGAACGCATAGGTGGAGTAATGGTTTATGATATTACAGATCCAAGCGCAGCAGTATTTGTAGATTACGCTAACTCGCGCAACAGAACTACTTTTGCGGGAGACAATGGGCCAGAAGGTATCATCTACATTGCTAAAAATCAAACTGTGAATGGCAAATCTTATGTAGTGGTGGCCAATGAAATAAGTGGAACAGTAAGCACCTATGAATTGAAAAGTAATATGCCAAGTATAGGTATCAATACAACACTTTTAAATGATGATTTAATTGTTTTTCCAAATCCAGTGAATGGTAAAGAAGTTTACTTCAGTGAAACCATTACATTAGAAGTGTTAGACATGACTGGTAAAGTGATGTTGAAAGCTGAAAATGCAGATAAAATTAATGTAGAAGGATTATCGAAAGGTATTTATGTAATCCGCACAGATAAAGGATTGACTAAAAAATTGATTATAGAATAAAGTAGTATTTAATTTTCATAAACAAATTAGCAGTCGCCCAAAAAGCGGCTGCTTTTTTTATGCATTGTTTTTATTGGTTGGAGGCATGCGTTACTAACGATTAGCGATATGCTTTGAGATAGTGACTTATATGCGACCCCTTCAGGGTCGTAAGGCATTGGGTATCCTTCTTTGTAATAATATATGACCCACTTCGGGGTCAATAGACCAGGTCAATAAAAAACATACCATCTAGTATGTTTTTCCTCTTTGTGTTCTCTGTGCTGCTTTCTCTTTGTGCCCTTTGCGATAAAAAAAAGTACTTTTGACTAAGCACCCCTTTATTCCTTCTTCCGTTTCGCTTTGGCTTTTGGTGGCTCGCTGGCTTTGTTCACGTCCTTTTCTATTTGCTTCAATTGGGCTTCGCAAATCGCTATTAATGCATTGGCTTGCTCTACCTTCTCTGTGAGTTCGTTCAGCTCAATACCGCCTTGCTCTAGCTGTTTAACTAGCGCTTGCAGTTGTTGAAAGGCTTGGGTATAATTCAATTCAGTTTTCATTATTTTTAATTTTGGTTACAGTGCTATAGATAGTTTGCTTGCTAAAAATGGTTTCTATTTCATCCTCCGCCATTAGCTCATCGGGATTTGTTATGATTCTATTCTTCTTCTTAACCATCGCAAAACCGCGTTGCAAAATGGTTTGCGGACTTGCCAATTTAACAATGCGCTGCGCGTAATTCAACTGGTCGCTAGCAGTTTGCAATTGTCTTTTAATGGCTTCAAAGAAATTGGTTTTAAGTTGTATGATTTGATTCTCGAATTCGAAATTATGGTCGATAATCAGCGTAGCTACTTTAGTGGGTGTCTTTTGCTCACGGGCCATTAAATCGATAATGCTTTGGTTGCGGTCGTGACCAATACCCGTAAAGATAGGGAAGGGGAAGGCGGCCACTGTGCGGGCCAATTCATAACCATCGAAGGGTTTGAAATCTGTTTGTGAGCCCCCTCCACGCACAATGGCTACTAAGTCGAAGGCAAAGCCATAGGTTTCGATATTTTTGAGTTGTTGCAAAATTAATTCATGGGCTGTATCACCTTGTATGGTGCACAAAAATTCTTGGATGACAAACGTATAACCATGTTTATTTTGTTGTAGCTCTTGTAAAAAATCGCGCTGCCCATCGGAGTTAGGTGCCGTAATTAAAGCGATGGTTTTAATGACCAATGGCAAAGGCAAGCGGTTGTTATAGGTGCGAAACACCCCATCAAATAATTGTATGGTGCTAGGGTTCTCTTTTAAAAGGCGCTCTATGGTTTTTTGTTTTTCCAATTCAACACTCCCAACGGTATGGGCAGCATCTATTTCTAAAACATCGCAATTCAACCCATACAAAGGGTGGAATCGCACTTTAACTCTGCAAATAATTTCGATACCATTCTTAAAAACTTGTTTGGCGAGGTGTTCGAATTTTTCTATTTCACTGTAGGTGTTCGACCAAAAAACCGCTTTTATTTCGGCAGTTTTTTGTGTGCCTTGGTATTCTTCTAAGGTAAGGTAGCACCTGCGATTGCTCTCGTATTTTTTAACATTGGTAATTTGTGCAGACACCCAATACGACTCCCCATCAAATTGGTATTGTATGGTTTCTTGAATGGCTGCAACGAGTTCCGAGAGTTTTAGTTTTTGGCTCATACGCATAGTTTTACTTGCGCAGGGAAATTACAAAAATAGAGCGTGTACATCAATTCAAATGCTAAATTGTTGTAAACAAATTTCATCCAACTTTTGAATAAGAGTTAACCGCAAAAACTAATATGCATTCCCAATGAAATTAAAGTATGGGCATGCAAGATTTAGTTAAGTAATTATGAAATTAAACGTCTTATCTTATCTAATTTAATGGGCGTTAGTGGCTTTTGTATATACCCTTTAATGGTTTTGTGTTGATGCGCTTTTTCTGTATCAATTGGATTGATTGATGAGGTGAAAATAAATATCGGAATAGGCTTAGGCAACTCAAGTTTTTCAAACTGCTCGATAAACTCCCACCCATCCATTACTGGCATATTCAAATCAACTAACATTAAATCAGGTAATTCTCCATTGTTTGCAAGGACTTCTTTTATTTTGTCCAATGCCTTTAATCCATTTTCGAATGTGGTATTATTCTCGCAAAATTCTTCTTCGGTAATAAGTCGATCGGTTAGATAGATGATAATTTCATCGTCATCAATAATGTAAACGTTTTTTATTTTATCCATGTTGCTGTATTTTTACTCTGTTAAATTATTTGTTCTGTTATTGTATTTGTGTTATTATTAAAGTTGTTGTTTAGAAAGACACTAAATTTACTACCTATATTCAATTCGCTTTGTACTTCTATTCTGCCACCCATCGATTCCACTTGATTTTTGGTAATGTACAAACCAAGGCCCCGGGCATCTTCATTGCCATGAAAGGTTTTGTTCATGCCAAATAATTTGTTGCCATATCTTTCTAAATCAATGCCTAAGCCATTGTCTTCGATAGTGATTACAATGCCTTTATTGTTTGTGTGCGCATTGATAATTACCACAGGTAAACGCTCTGGAGAGCGGTATTTGATTGCATTGCTCACTAAGTTTAGCAAAATGCTTTCCATGTAAGGGCCAATGCAATTTATTTCTAAATCCTCTGGAACGTTATTGTGTATAATAGCATTTGTTTTGCTTAAAAGAACACCAATTACATTACAGCATTTAATAACTTCTTGTCGAATGTTTAATAATTCGATATGTTCGTTGGCATCTGTTTGGATATTGACAATGTCATTTAAATTAGCAATGGTTTGATTTAATTTAAAGACACTTTTTTGCAACATGCTGTAGAGTTTTAACTTTCGCTCTTCATTTTTTTCGATGCCAATAATTTCTAATATGCCTTCCATATTCGCACTGTGCGAACGAATGTTGTGAGATACGATATAGGCAAAATTCAATAGGCGTTCGTTTTGTGCATTCGTTGTGTGTAGCAATTTATTTAAACTTTTTTCGGTTTTTATTCTTTCGGTTATATCGTGAAAATTGGCCACCAAAGCATTTACTGTGGGATCGTGCGTTAGATTAGAAACCACACCTTCCACCCATAGGCCTTTACCCGATTTGGTGTATAATTGCAGAACGTTATGAGTCGTAAGTCCTGGAACCTGTAATAATTTTCTCATACCAACCTTGGCTTCCTTTCTTTCATCTGGATGGATTAGATTAAACATGGGTTGCCCTTTTACTTCTTCGGTGGTAAAGCCTAAAGCTTTCTCCATAGCAGGGCTCATAAATAAAATATTCCCATTTTTATCCGAACTGGTGATGAATTCAGTAAGGTTTTTAGTTAAGGCATTGTAGTAATTATCGCGCGCTCTGATGTCGGAAATATTGGTATGTATGCCTAAGGAACCCATCACCTTTCCATCGGCATCGTAATAAGGACTTGCATACACACTGAACCAAATTTCCTTACCAGTTTTCGAATGCATCATGATATCGTAGTAATCAGAGATTTTTCCAATTCTGTCGCCAATTCTTTTCTTCATTTTAGCCTTTTCAAGGTCGCTTTTAAGAAAAAGGTTTTCTGCACTTTCGCCATACAATTCATTAAATTTATACTCCATGGTTTTGCATAAACTTTTATTGGCGTACATAATCCTCCCTTGGTTGTCTACAATCATAATGGCATCGTTCAACGAAGTAATGATATTGTTCCACTGCAGTTCTGGTGAGTAGTTTATCGCCCTGGCATTTCTTAAAATTAGAAAAGATGAAATAACAAAAGTTGAAATGCAAAGTACATTAGCTGCATACACATGAATGTTAAAATACTTTGGCAGTATTAAATTGACGATTAATTCGTATAAAACAGGGAATGAAAAGCCAATGCCGAAGAGGTAAAGTTCTTTTTTTTCTAAACCTTCTGCTTTCCAATATTTCGACCAAATAATAAAATACATTACGGCCGACCAAGCAATGATCCAGCTATTTAATAAATTGGAGAAGAGTTTAGGGGATTCAATCACTTTCCAATAATTAAAGGTTGATTTTACCAAAATATAATCTTCATGGAAAAGCAACAAGGTCATAAAAAATAGGATGGCCGGTAAGTAGAGACAAATAAAGATGAGCTTATTAGACGCAAAGCGACTATTAAAGTTGGTAATTTTTGTTACAAATTCAATGATGATTGGCATTAAAACAATTAAAAATGCCAGCTCTAATCGAAACCATTGTGAGGCCGAATATATATCGAGGCTTGCATGCATTAATATATCTGATATTTCTAGTAAAATACAAATGATAATGGTGTAAAAGAAAGAAGCATTGCTGCTGTTTTTAGGGAGTTTGAAAAACACCCACAAGGCAATCAGAACATTAATTCCAATGAGTAGAAATTGAAAGCTAAGAAGTTTCCATTGACTAAAATCAAATTGAAATAAATTTATGGAATGGAGAAGCATTGGATTATTAGAAAGATATTAATTTATTGCAAAATTTTTGTCATTCATTTTGAACAAAATTAAAATAATTTGGACTTCAATAATTAATAATTGAAAATTTAAGGGGCGATTTATTTTTAAAATGCTATAATTCAATGTTTTTGCCTCAACTATTCTTCAATTTTCGAGCCAATCATTTAAGTCTCACATTGTCAATTATTTGTTTTTTGCCTATATTCCATATAGTGGAAATATTGTCCAATTACACAATTTGTACCCAATATTTGGAAATAAAGAAATAGAGGAGTTAACTATCTGAAATAAAGTAAATGATGTTTTATTTAATGCCAAAAGTGAACTTAAATGATAAGATAAAATAGTATTTTAATAATTCCAAAAAATAGTGGAAAATTCCAATTGGTAAGAAAACATTAAAATAAAGACAAAAATTCAGTAAAAAAGAATCACGACAAATCCTCTCGAATTAAAGTGCTAATTCAAATTTTTAAAGTTGACCAGAAGAAGTACTTTTTTACTTAGTATCAATAATCATAGGACTATTGCTTTTGCCCATGATGATGACTTTTGCATTGGCAGATTTAGCCAATTCCAAATTCGCCTTAATACTTTCGTATTGCAATTGTTTATCGCTTAGGCCCGTTGATATAATGCGTTGGTAATCTGCAATACCTTGAGCCTCCACACGTTTACGCTCCGCTTCTTGTTTTTCTTTTTGTAAAACGAATTGCATTTTTTGTGCATCTTGCTCAGCATTTATTTTAGATTCAATGGTGGTTTTAACAGAAGCAGGCAAGGTGATATTGCGCACCAATAACTGCTCTAAAATTAAACCTCTTTTATTGAAATCTTTTTCGATGCTATTGAATATGCGCATTTGAAAAGTATCGCGCTTAGTGCTATATAAAGAAACAGCATCGTAATAAACAGCGTTGTCTCTAATTTTTGTTCTTGTTAAAGGACGAACAATTTTATCATTGTAATCCAATCCAGTTTCTTTCATTAAACGTGGCGCCTCCGAAGGCACTACGCGGTATAATACCGTTAAATCAATGGTGACTTCGAGTCCATCGGCAGTTAATACACGAATGGCATCATCGCCTGCTTGAGCCCCTTCATCGTGCACACCACTCATGGTGTAATTTTGTGTCTTAATATCAATTGTTTTTACATCAACCAATGGATTCACAAAGTTCAAACCACTCAACAAAATATTGTCTTCCACCTTTCCAAAGAGCGACTTAACGCCAATTTGTCCAGCATTAATTTGTATGAAACAGGCATTCATAATGCCGATAACGATAAAGACGATGCCTGCAATTTTGATTGCACCTTTAAAACGGATAAAAGGACTGTTGTTGCGGAATGCATATGTGGCTGCAGCAAAAATAATAAGACCTAGAATAATTAGTACCATACTGATTTTTTGTTTGTTTATAATAACCGAATTGGTTAGTTCAAATGTATCATTTTTTTAATGTCAATTAACAAGTCTCAGACAAATTATTAATTTTAACGACCAAACACCATTACTTCTTGTGAAATTTGAAGCCTAACAATTGACAAAGATTGTCGAATACTTTAGTGTTTTCTATGGTTCCTGCAAACATTTCAGCACCTGGTCCATAAGCATAAATAGGTACCATGATACCCGTATGATGGCCAGTGGTATAGGCTGGTTCAATGGTATGGTTTTTTAACGAGCCGTTGTTGAGGGCCAACCCTCCCGTTTCATGATCGGCAGTTACCAATACCAAAGTATGGCCATCTTGTTTTGCAAATTCATAAGCTGCGCGCACCGCTTTATCAAAATCAATGGTCTCTTTCACAGTATAATTAAAATTGTTATCATGCCCACCCCAATCAATCTGACTGCCTTCTACCATCAAGAAAAAGCCATTTTTATTTTGATCCAAGGTTTTGATGGCGCGTTTGGTGGCATTCACTAAAAAATCACCACGGCCCTCCGACCATTTCGGAGGATGAATACTATCGTTGTAAAAATAAAAATACTTGGGGTAGTCCATGTTCCATTGAATGGCACTGCCACTAGCCACTTGATAACCCAATTGTTGTAGTTTGGCCATATCGAAATAGGGTTTGCCGCCACCAATCACAACATCAATGGGATGGGTGTATAGATCGTTTGCAATGGCAGCATCCATGCTTCTGCTCGGTTGGTGTGAGAAAAAAGCAGCAGGTGTAGCATGGGTAATACTGCAGGTTGTAACCAGTCCCGTGCCCATGTGCTGGGCTAGTGCATATTCTAAAATGGTTTTAACAGGCAAAGAATCCATGCCAACACCAATGGCACCATTGTATGTTTTTACCCCGCTGCTGTAGGCTGTCGCTCCTGCTGCACTATCTGTAATGTAATCGTTGCCCGAAGCGGTTTTAACGAGCCCTATAACATTGAATAAATTGAGACATAGTTCGCCATTGGTATAATGCGAAGCTGCAGAAATTTGGGCCAAACCCATGCCATCTCCGATTAATAAAATAACCTTAAATGGTTTAATGATTTTTTTATCGATGGCCTTTGCACCCGCGCTACAATTGAACATTAATAAACTTAATGCAATAATTAAACTGATGGGTTGTTTCAAAAATTTCATGGTGCAAAATAGCAATTTATTTTGCGTTCAGTAGCAAGATATTTTTAATTTAATGTCAATTGTTTTCAATAGTTTTGTATGCTGTGAAGTACTTTAACTGAATGAAATTATTGTCTTATAAATACATTTTGGTATTCATGATGATGGCTACATTGGTTTCAGCACAAAACTATAGCCTCTCCTTTTCAGACAATCCACTCAACTATAAATTTATCAAAAGGATTGACAGTATACAACAAGTACGCGCAATGTCAGGCTTTGTAAATTTCTATAAAGCACGCGGTTTTGCAGCGGTAAGCATTGATAGTGTAAAATGGGGCAAGGGCGAGGTAAATGCTTTTGTTTTCATAGGTAAAAAATATGTCGTTAAAAGCTTTACGGCCGATTATCAAATAACCAAAGCCAATAGCCTTTTGAGTTTGAGTGAGAAATTTTCAAACAGTGCCATCGATACGGCTGTGTTTTCAAATTATGCCAATGCTGTTTTAGGTTTTTACGAAGACAATGGGTATCCGTTTTGCAGTTTAAAAACAGATTCTACTGTATTAAATAAAAACAAATTGGAAGTCTTTCTCTCCATCGATAAAGGCGCCCTCTTTTTATTCGATAGTATGCACTTAGATGGCGATGCCAATGTTAAAAAGACTTTCTTAAGTGCCTACACAGGTTTAAAAGTCGGAAAGGTTTACAGTGAATCAGTGTACAGAAAAGCCTTTGATAAATTAAACCAATTGCCTTTTCTTTCGGCAGAACGCATACCACAAATGGTTTTTGTAAATGGTGGTAAAGCAAAACCCTACTTGTATTTGAAAAAGAAAAAATCTGATCAAGTCAATGGTATTATCGGCCTAGCCCCAAGTGCAACCAATACAACACAAGCCCAACCTTTTGTTTTTACAGGTGAATTTTTATTGAAATTGAATAATCTTTTTAAAACGGGTAAAATGGTAATGATCAATTGGAAGAGTTTTCAAGCGCGTTCACAAGAATTAAAAACGGCTTTTAATTATCCCTATATTTTAGGTCAACCGTTTGGTGCCGATTTGACCGTCGATTTTCTTAAATTCGATACATTTTATTCTAACTTTAACAGACAAATTGGTATACAGTATTACACCTCTGGTATCAATGGTTTCAAAGTGTTTTATAAAGTGAATACCACCAATTTAATTAGTGTAGACACAATAAAAGTTAGAAATAAAGAACGTTTGCCGGATATCAATTCTGTGCAAACAACCCAGTATGGTTTGTCGGCCAATTTTAATTTATTAGATTACCGTTTCAATCCCCGTAAAGGTTGGTGGATAGAGAGTACAATCTCTGCTGGTACAAAACAAATACTTACTGATAATAGAATAGCCAGTGTAAAATTCGGAACAGCGGGATATAACCTTTACGATTCAACTGTTTTAAGAACCAATCAATACCAAATTAAATTAAGAATTGATAAATTTTTTCCTGTAGGATTAAAAGGAACAATTAAAGCTGGAGTAAGTATTGAACAAATTGTTGCACCCGTCATTTATTTTAATGAGGTAATGCGGGAAGGTGGTATCAATTCCTTGAAAGGCTTCAACGAGCAAAGTATATACGCCACCAATTTTAATATGTTAGATTTAGAATACCGCTATCTGCTTGGGCCTAACTCCTACATTAAAGCATTTTGGAATGGCGCCTATTACGAAGACCATACAACAGGCAAAGACGCAACCTATGACACACCATGGGGATTTGGGGTAGGGGGTAATATTGAAACACGCGCAGGTATTTTAAGTATTTTATATGCACTTGGTAAAGAAAAGCAAAATAATTTCGACCTTCGTGCAGGAAAAATTCACTTTGGAATAAGTAGTTATTTTTAAAAAGTATCTGATATCGCTGTTTTTCGTCTTACTATGCCATTTACCAATAAATGCGCAACAGGATAGTAATGCCAATATTTTTTCATTTGAAGAAACAGTTGTTGTTCCAGACTCATTGCTAAGTGGCATCGACTATTATTTTAAAATTAGGAGACAACTACAAGAGCGTTTATTAATAGATGACCTCGGTCAAATGGCTCTTGCCATTTCGACAGATACTGCAGCCTATTTGGATACAATTCCAAAAGATACCTTGGTACCACAAAAATTTAAGGGTACCGATTTAAACATCTTCAGAAATTCAAAGGCCAACATTCGCAAATCTTTATTAGCGTCGCAGAACCCACCGCTGAGAGGGCATAGGAACAATTGGTTTATTTTAGTTTGGTGTTTCTTTATTCTCTTATTGCTTATTATTTTTAAGTACAGTTATCCTTTACAATACTTTCTCATTAATAGAGCCTGGTATAGTAGTTTGAGTTTTCGCGAGTTTTATGATACACAAACAGATGTGTTTAAAGGCAGTAAATTTTTTGCTTGGTTTATTATTAGCCAAGTTTTCTCCATCGGTGTTTTTATTTTAATAAGGGTTAATTTTAAAGATATTCAATACAATAATCTATCACTTGCCTTTATTATTTCAGCAGGGGTTATTAGTATTTTTATTTTAAACCAATGGATGAAGTTTTTATTTTCTTTTGCTTTTCAGCAAATGAGTTTAAGTAAGGATTATGCCATTATTTTTAGAATCAATGCCTTTTTGGTCACCTTGGTATTGATGCCATTGATTTTGTTCGTTTACTTTACCAATGTTACTGAATTTCAGCAGTCTGTTGGACTAATACTATTAATTGCATTACTTTTAATCTACGGTTTAAGCCTACTAAAATTCTCTTTTTCCGGACTATTTGCTGAAACCCAATCAAGTTTATTTTTAATTTTGTATCTTTGTGCTTTCGAAGTACTACCCTTATTAGTATTAATTAAATCATTTAATAGTTTTTTGTTTTAAATGGAGAAAGAGGCAAAAGTAAAAACGATCCTTGTATCGCAAAACAAACCCGAGAGTGGGAAATCAATATTTGATGATGTTGCAGCTAAGCTAAAACTTAAAGTGGACTACAGGTCATTTATTCAGGTTGATCCAATACCAGGCAAAGATTTAAGACGAAAGAAATTAAACATTCTGTCTCATTCTGCCATTATTTTTAATGCTAAAAATGCAGTTGATCATTTCTTTCGTGTGGTTGAAGAATTAAGAATTGATTTACCGATCGATTTGAAATACTTCTGTATGAACGAAGGCATTGGTTTATACATCCAGAAATATACGGTTATGCGCAAGCGTAAAGTATTTTTCCCTAAAACCAATTTAGAAAGCGACTTCTTCAATCTAATTTTAAATCACAAAACTGAAAAGTTTTTATTCCCTTGTTCTGATATTAGAAAATCTACCATACCAGATTTCTTTGAGAAAAATAAATTGCAATTTGTAGAGAGTATTATGTACAAGACAGTCTCTGCAGATTTAAGCGATTTAGAGGATGTATTTTATGATATCATTGTATTCTTTAGTCCTGCTGATATCAAGTCACTTTACGAGAATTTCCCTGAATTCAAACAAAATAAAACACGCCTAGCAGCCTTTGGTGAAAGCACGCACCGTGCAATAGCAGAAAAGGGTTTAGTATGTAATATTCCAGCGCCTACCAAGGAATTCCCTTCGATTGTTTCTGCAATGGAAACCTACATCAAAAAGGTGAATTCATAGGCCAGTTAATTTAAAAATATTAGAAATAGCTAAAGTTTACTTTGGCTATTTTTTTTGCCAATATTTTTCCAATTGAAAATATTAGTTTCTTTAAAAAAGCACGAAACGAAAGGAATGAAAATTATTACAGAAGGTTCAATACAACATCTGGAATAACGGATAGTAATAACATACCCAAAGCACAAATCATTAATAGCAATTTTTGACTAAAACCAATCTCAATTTTGCCATCCGCTTCTTGGCCCTCACCAAACATCGGAATGATAATCTTGAAATAGTAGTATACACCAATTAATGAAGCGATGATTGCAATGACCACCAACCAGATATAACCATTACTTACTGCAGTAGTAAATACCAAGTATTTGGCAATAAAGCCTGCTAAAGGTGGAATACCAGCCATAGAAAGCAGCGCAAGGGTCATGGTGCCCGCCAATAAAGGATTGCGCTTAACTAGGCCTTTGAATGCGCTTATTTCCTCGCTGCCATTGCTGTGTTGTTTTACCATTTTAAAAACATTGAATGCTGCTATACTAGAAATGCTATAAACCAAGGTATAGTACAAAAGAATATTAGCTGTATTGCTCTTCATGGTTAAGATGGTCACCATCATAAAACCTGCATGAGAAATACTTGAGTAGGCCAACATGCGTTTAGCATTGGTTTGCACAGCTGCAGTGATATTCGAAATAATTAAAGTTGCTGCTGCGATCATACCAAAAATGAATAGATACTCTTTTTGCATGTGCAAGAAGGTAGTACTAAACAAACGGTAGAATGCGGCAAAAGCAACAGTTTTAACGACAGTTGCCATTAATGCAGTAATATTAGTTGGCGCACCTTGGTAAACATCGGGTGCCCAAAAATGGAAAGGGGCGGCCGATACCTTAAACGACATAGCCGCTAACATTAAAAGCATGCCAACGAAAAGGAGTGGACTTGCCACCTGATGGTTCTCAATAAAACCAGAGATGGCTGCTGTGTTAAAACTGCCAGTACTGCCATAGATTAAAGTAATACCAAATAATAAAAATGCAGATGCAAATGAACCTAATAGAAAATATTTAAAGGCCGCTTCATTGGATTTGATTTTAGTTTTATTACTACCTACCAATACAAATAAAGGAATGGATAAAATTTCAATGCCTAAGAATAACATTACCATATTGGTATATGAAACTAGTAGAAAGCCACCAACAAGCATGAACAATACCAAAGCAAAGTGATCGGAGAAATTATTATCGTCTGTAAAATAATCTGAGGCTGAGATAAACCATAAGATAGTGGTAATTGAAAATACAATCGTAAAGGCCAAGGCATAATTATCTAATAACAACATGTCATATACAACTTCATTGTAGCCCCAGTCGGCAATACATAATCCTATGTTCGCTAATAAGCCCAAAAGAACAATTGGCATCATGAGTCTTCTGAGGTTAAATATACCTGCAGCCAATGCCATTACACCGAGTCCTGATAATAATAATAGTTCTTTCATTTAATGCCTTCTAATAATGTTGTTACTGCGTTCTCTGTGATATCTAAAATTGGTTTTGGATAAACACCCAAGCCAATAATTAAAACCACAATGATTGTTAAAGATATTTTTTCTTGCTGGTCAAGCTTTGGTAGTGATAAAATATGTGAAGAGGTTTCTCCTAACATCATTTTTTGGAAAGATCGGAACATGTAGACGACCCCTAAAATAATGCTTAAACCTGCTACTGAACCTGCAATAGGGTAACTTGTAAACAAACCCAGTATCAATAAAAATTCGCCCACAAAACCAGTTGTGAATGGTAAAGCAACCACGCTCAATATAACAATGAAGAACATGAAGGCAAAACTTGAATCAATGGCGCGAATACCACCCAATTTGTTCATTTCTGAAGTGCCTGTGCGTTTGTAAATAATGTCATAGGCAATGAATAAACCAACAGTATTGATACCGTGGCTTAACATTTCTATTAAACTACCTTGTATACTCTGAATATTACCCGATAATATACCTGCCGAAATTAAACCAATGTGTGCAATAGAAGCATAAGCAATCAAGTATTTGAAATCTTTTTGTACAATCGAAATACATGAGGCATAGATAATACTAATCACAGACAATGTAACGCCATAATGGCCATACTCCGCAATACCAGCAGGAACCATCGGTAATACCCAACGTATTAAACCATAGGTGGCCATTTTTGCCATGATCCCTGAAAGCATCATGACACCTGGTGTTGGTGCTGTATAATAGGTAGCCGGCTGCCAACTGTGAAATGGTATGATTGGCATTTTAACTGCAAAGGCTAAAAAGAAGGCTGCAAATATAAGGCCTTGTTCGGTAACAGATAATAATCTACCCGCTTGGTATAAGGCTTGTATATCAAAAGTTCTACTCGCTTCAGGTATTTGGAGGTAAACATATATCAAAGCCAATAGCATAAACAAACTACCAAAAAGCGTGTAGATAAAAAACTTAAACGTTATTTTTTGTCTGTTGTCGCCACCCCAAACCAGTATTATAAAATAAATTGGAATTAAGGATAGTTCCCACATGATGTAAAACATAAACCCATCGGTTGTTGTAAACACACCAATCATAGCAGTCATCATCAACATCATTAATGCATAAAGGATATGTGCATTGTTGTATGTTTTGTTAAAGGAAGAAAATACGATAATAGGTAAAAGCAAAGCAGAAAGCACAACCATCAGCATGCTAATACCATCAATAGAAAAACTAAAGGAAATACCTAAACTGACTATCCAAGGATAATTGACATTCAATAAATCGGAAGCATTGCCTTGTTGCAACATGAGCATGGCTGTTACTGCAACACCTAATTCTAATAAGGCGCCACCCAAGGCAATTGTTCTCGCTAGTTTATTGCCAGCAGCGATTAAAACAATGGCTGTAAATAAGGGTATTAAAAGTAATAATATGGTCAGCATGTTGTCTTAAAAAATAAAGAGTGATAACATTAAAATAATTGCAGCAACAATAGAGATGACATAATAGCCAATGTTGCCACTTTGAATAAGTCGTATGGTTTGACCAGCATTGATGGTTATTTTTCCAACACCATTGACAATGCCATCAATAAATTTATGATCAACTGTATTTTGCAAGAAATGTGAAAATTTATCCAAAGGTTTTGTAATCATTGCGGTATAAAATTCATCAACAAAATACTTGTTGTAAATTAGTTTTTTACCTGCAGGCAATGGCGCATGTTCATTCGCAGGTAAAGTTTCTTTAATAATATAAACATTGCGAGCAATAAGAATTATTATCACAATAATAGCAGTGGTTAAACCCATTAAGATAAGCTCTGTTCCTAATTCCATTTTGCCAGTGGTTGCACCTAACACAGGACTTAAAAAATGATCAAACCAATTGTGAATGCCAATACTTTCACCTAATGCATGAGGGAAACCTATGAATCCAGCGATGCATGCAAAAACGGAAAGTATGACCAATGGAACGGTCATGGTAGCAGGTGATTCATGCAAGTGGTGTTCTTGTTCATGCGTGCCTCTAAATTTACCATGGAAAGTTAAAAACAACAAACGGAACATATAGAAAGCGGTCATCATAGAAACCAACAATCCAATCACAAAATAAATTTGATTGTATTCAAATGCTTCTGCGAGTATTAAATCTTTACTGAAGAAACCAGCCAATGGCGGAATGCCTGAAATGGCAAGTGTGCCAATTAAAAAGGTTTTATAGGTAATGGGCATATGCTTTTTCAAGCCTCCCATGTGACGGATATCTTGTTCGCCACCCATGGCGTGGATAACACTACCAGAACCAAGGAATAACAAAGCTTTAAAGAAAGCATGGGTTACCACATGGAATACTGCTGCACTATAAGCACCAACACCTAAAGCTAAAAACATTAACCCTAATTGACTCACTGTAGAGTAAGCCAAAACTTTTTTAATATCGTTTTGGAATAAACCAATAGAAGCACCTAACAAAGCGGTTGCACTGCCAATAATAGCCACAAATTGCATGGTTTCTGGTGTCAATGAAAATAAAATATTGGTTCTTGCTACCATATAAATACCCGCAGTTACCATGGTGGCAGCGTGTATTAATGCTGATACAGGTGTTGGTCCGGCCATGGCATCGGGCAACCAAGTGTACAATGGTATTTGCGCACTCTTACCCATTGCACCAACGAATAAACAACAAGTAATTAATATGAGGGTTGATTGGTCAACAAAAATGCTAGAGATATAACCTGGTGCAAATAATTGTGTGTAATCTAGGGTATGGTAATTAACAAAAATAAGACACATGGCAATTAAGAATCCAAGGTCACCGATACGGTTCATAACGAAAGCTTTTTTCGCAGCATCATTATTTTTATGGTCTTTGTACCAAAATCCGATAAGCATGTATGAACAAAATCCTACACCTTCCCAACCAATAAACATTACTAAGAAATTATTGCCTAATACTAATATTAGCATAAAGAAAATAAACAAATTGAGGTAGGCAAAAAATCTTCTGAAACCATCATCATCTTTCATATAACCCACAGAAAAAATATGAATAAGGAATCCAACACCAGTAATAACAAGCAAGAAAATAGAAGATAATGGATCTGATAAGAAAGAGAAGGAAGCCTTAAAGCTACCAGCCGATATCCATTCAAATAATTTCACTTCAACAGGATGGTGGTGCGAAGCTTGAGAGAAAAATATAAGCAAAGAATCTACAAAACTTAGAAATACACCGGTACAGGCAAAGATGGCCGTGTGCTTTTTAGTAAGACGTCTGTTCAATAATCCTATTAGTGCGAAACTTAATAAGGGAAAAAGGATAATTAATTTTACGAGTTGTTCCATTGTGTTATTGTCTTTTCTATAAAATTATTTACCATTTTAATTCATTTAAAACTTCGGTATCCGAAGTGTTTGCATTTCTATAAATCATTATCAAAATGGCCAATCCAACGGCTACTTCAGCAGCGGCTACCGCCATGATGAAAAACACAAAGACTTGTCCATTGCTGTCGCCTAAATATCTTGAGAAGGCTACCATTAATAGATTCACAGCATTTAACATCAATTCGATGCACATGAACATGATGATGGCATTTCTTCTTGTCATAACTCCTAGGGCACCTATGCAAAAGAGTGCTGTACTTAATATGATATAATAATTGAGGGGTATGCTATTGATTGCTTCCATTTTAGTTTAAATCTTTTTTTGATAAATAAACGGCACCAACCATGGCTGCCAAAAATAATATAGACGATACTTCGAAAGGTAATAAGAATTCTTTAAAGAGTACTTTTCCTAATGTTTCAACAGACCCAATGCTTGGATCGGCTGCTGTTACCACTGTAATTTCAGCGCCTTTGAATGCTGCAACTAAGGTAAGCATTAGCAAACCAGCAGCAATCACAGCAATGAATTTAATCAATGGTTTTTTATGGGGTTCGGTTTCCTTGTTTAAGTTAAGCATCATAATCACATAGAGGAATAGAACCATGATAGCTCCAGCATAAACGATGATGTGCACTGCTGCTAAAAATTGGGCGCTCAGCAGTAAATAATGTCCCGCAATGGCGAAAAAAGTAATAATTAAAAATAAAACACTGTGAACAGGGTTTTTAGCAAATACGACAATCGCTGCACTTATTAATGCTAGGAACGAAAGGAACCAGAAAATAATTAGTGTAATGCTCATGAATTTTGTTGCGAATTACGGCCTTTTGAAAGTTTGTTTGTATAAATTATATCCACGTGTTTGAAGCGTATTAATGACGGCTAAAGGTTTTGGTTACCTTGTCCAAAAATGTAAGATTGTGTTTGTGCTTTTTGTCTTTTTTGAATTCCAAAACCGCAGGTGTTTGTCTTTTGGTAACATCAACTGGATGGGCGATAGTTTCCACTAATTTGTCTTTGCCATAAATAAACTCATCGCGTTCGAAACTACTTGGAACAATTCTATCGGTTAAGAAAATGGCTTCTTTAGGACAAGCTTCTTCGCACAAACCACAAAAGATACATCTCAACATATTGATTTCATAAATTGAAGCATATTTCTCTTCACGGTATAAATGCTCTTCTCCTTTTTGTCGCTCGGCAGCTACCATGGTGATGGCTTCTGCTGGACAAGCAACTGCGCATAGCCCGCAGGCTGTGCAACGCTCTGCGCCTGCTTCATCAATCTTTAAGACATGCTGTCCTCGGTAGACGGGTGCAAAAGGACGGGTTTGTTCTGGATAACGCACCGTTGCCTTTTTCATAAATATATGTTTAAAGGTAATAAACATCCCAGAGAAAATAGCCGGTAAATAGGCTTTCTCCATGAGCGTCATTTCTCTTTTTACAACTTGTTTACTTTTATTCGTTAACATTGTTTTTCTTTTTTCTTGTTTATTTATTTCAAACTACATTGTCATACTGTCCCGATAGCTACCGGGAGTCGAAGGATGACATCTGCAAATTGCAAACTGCCAACTGTATCCTGTCTATATTTTCCCCATGCCCCACATTACCAAACCTGTTACAAAAATATTGGCCAGTGCTAATGGTAATAATACCTTCCAGCCAAGCGTCATTAATTGATCGTATCTAAACCTCGGAATGGTCCATCTTACCCACATGAAGAAGAAAATAAAGAAGAATACTTTACCAAACATAAAGACAGTTTGTATAATACTCAAAGCATTGCTCGATAATCCCAAAAGCTCTGCCAATTCATGTTGGAAAGGGAAATTATAACCGCCAAAATAGAAACAAACAATTACTGCAGATGAAATAAACATATTGATGTATTCTGCAAATAAGTAAAAACCTAATTTCATCGAAGAATACTCTGTGTGATATCCACCTACCAATTCTGTTTCACATTCAGGTAAATCAAAAGGGGCTCTGTTCGTTTCGGCAAAAGCACAAATAATAAATATTAAAAAGCCAAGCGGCTGAATAACAATATTGGCCCAACCTTCGTCTTGTTGTAAGACAATTTCGTTTAAGCTTAAGGTACCAGTGGTCATTACCAAAGCAATAATGGCCAAGCCCATTGCAATTTCATAACTAATCATTTGTGATGAAGCGCGAATCGCGCCTATTAACGAGAATTTATTGTTAGATGCCCATCCACCAATCATGATGCCATAAACACCCATCGATACAACACCGAAAATATAAAGAATACCAATGTTTAAGTCGGCCACTTGCAATGTAATGACTTGGTCGCCAATTTTAATCGGGCCACCCCAAGGCACAACTGCTCCTGTCATTAAAGCAGTTAATAAGGCAATACACGGCCCTATGATAAATAACCATTTATTTGCTAAGGCAGGAATTAATTCCTCCTTCATGATCATTTTTACGCCATCGGCCAAAGGTTGCAAAAGTCCAAAAGGACCCGCTCTGTTCGGACCAATCCTATCCTGCATGATGGCAGAAACTTTACGCTCAGCAAAAGTGGCATACAAAGCTACTAGCAATGTAATAACAAATAGTACTATAACGATGATTACTTTTATAAGTAGAGGTTCCATTAATTGTATGAAAGTAAGTTATTTTTATTTATGAAGATTATTTGGATCTAGTGCACCAGTACCTAATTCAACTTTAACACCGTGCGGCACACTGCCCATCATTTTTAAGGTATCAGCTTTAATATTTCTCAAACTTGTTTCGTAGTGATTGGCAGAAATAACAGAATGTCTATCTATTTTACTTGGGCCTTCAATGGTCCAATCTGTGGTGTTCTTTTTATCAAAACGGCACTCGTTGCAAATCCATGCAGTTGTTCCATCGGTATTGTCTTCAACTTCGCCCCATTGGTCTTTTCTCGCGGTTACTCTTAGTACCTCTTCACCTTGGTACCACAATCTTACCTTACCGCAACATTTGGCGCAATTTCTATGCGCATCGACAGGTTTGGTAAACCAAACACGGCTTTTAAATCGGAAGGTTTTATCTGTTAGAGCACCTACTGGGCAAACATCTATTACATTGCCAGAAAAATCGTTGTCAATGGCTTTTTCAATATAGGTAGAAATTTCAGCTACCTCACCTCTATTGATAACACCGTGGCAACGGCCATCTGTAATCTGATCGGCAACCTTCACACATCTATAACATAATATACAACGGTTCATGTGCAACTTAATATGTTCACCAATATCAGTAGGTTCAAATTCACGCCTAGCAAATTCGTAACGTGTGGCTTCCTTGCCATGCTCATAACCTAAATCTTGCAAATGGCATTCACCTGCTTGATCGCAAACAGGACAATCCAAAGGGTGATTGATTAATAATAATTCTACAACACCAGCTCTTGCTTCTAAATTCTCTGGTGAAGTAATGTTTCGAACCACCATACCATCCATCACAGTTGTTCTACAACTTGCAACAGGTTTAGGTATTGGACGAGGATCTTTGGCCGATCCTTGTTCAACTTTCACAATGCATGTTCGGCAATAACCTCCACTGGTTTTAAGTTTACTGTGAAAGCACATTGCAGGGGGCACAATATCACCGCCAATCATTCTAGCAGCTTCTAAAATAGTGGTTCCTTCTGGAACCTCTACCGGAATATCATCTATTGTAACTAATGGCATTTTATAAATGTGTTATTTTAATTCTGAAGTCTGTAATAATGTTTAATATCTTTTATATTTTCTGGATTCTGCACATAGCTTTCGAATTCACTTCTAAAATGGCGAATGGCTGCTGCCACTGGCCAAGCTGCCGCTTCACCCAAAGGACATATGGTTTTGCCTTCTATTTTACTTTGAATATCCCAAAGTAAATCGATATCCTGCATAGTGCCATGGCCTTCTAAAATTTTGTGTAATATTTTTTCCATCCAACCTGTGCCCTCGCGACAAGGACTGCATTGTCCGCAACTTTCATGGTGATAGAAACGTGCGAACGTATAAAGGTTTTTTACAATGCTGGTGTCCTCATCCATTACAATAAATCCGCCTGAGCCTAACATGGTACCAGTAGCAAATCCGCCATCCCCTAAACTTTCATAGCTCATTAAACGGGGTTCGCCATTGGCTGTTTTTAAAATTAATTCTGCAGGTAGAATTGGCACAGAAGAACCACCGGCCACAACAGCTTTTAATTTTCTGCCACCGCGTATGCCACCACAATATTGTTCTGAATAAATAAATTCCTCAACAGGCACACCCAGTTCAATTTCATAAACACCTGGATTGTTAATATGACCAGAAGCCGAAATTAATTTAGTGCCCGTACTTTTTCCTATACCAATTTTTGCATATTCATCGCCACCAAGTTCTAAAATTAGAACAACAGCAGCGATGGTCTCAACATTATTCACAACAGTTGGGCAACCATATAAACCTGCAACGGCAGGGAATGGTGGTTTTATTCTTGGATTGCCACGCTTGCCTTCTAAACTTTCTAGTAAGGCAGTTTCTTCACCGCAGATATAAGCACCTGCTCCAACTTGCACATAACAGTCGTGGTCGAAACCCGAACCCAATATATTTTTTCCTAATAAACCTGCAGCATAAGCTTCGGCTATAGCCGCTTCAAGAATGCGCGCAACATAAAAATACTCACCTCTAATGTAGATATAAGATGTTTTAGCACCCAATGCAAAACTTGAAAGAATCATTCCTTCAATTAATAAATGCGGAATACGTTCCATTAAGTAACGGTCTTTAAAAGTACCGGGCTCACTCTCATCGGCATTGCAAACCAAGTATCTTGATACGCCTTCTGGACGTGCCAAAAAGCTCCATTTCAAACCAGTGGGAAAACCTGCACCACCTCTGCCTCTAAGACCTGATTTTTTTACTTCTTCAAGGACATGGTCAGGGTTAGAATTTTTAAGTGTATTTTCTAATACAGCATAACCACCATGCGCACGGTAAACAGCAAGTTGATGGATATTTGGAATATGGTCGTTTTTTAAAAGTAATTTTTTGCTCATCTGGTTTAGCAGTATCTGCTTTGTTTGTCCTCTGATTTAAATTTTTCTAATAACGCATCTACTTTGTTGATGGTTAAACTTTCGTGATAGTCGGCCCCCACTTGCATCATAGGAGCTGTGCCGCAACTGCCCAAACACTCTACTGCTTTTAATGTAAACATCCCATCGGCAGTCGTTTCGCCAACAGTGATGTTTAATTTTTTCTCAATATGGTCAATGATATCTTCGGCACCACATAACCAACAGCTGCTGGTTCTGCAAACCTCTATTAAGCATTTGCCTACAGGCTTTAAATTAAACATGCTATAGAAAGATGCTACTTCATATACTTCAATCGGTTGTATCATGAGTATCGAAGCGACATAATCCATCACAGGGGCGCTTAACCAACCTCCAAATTCTGCTTGCGCAATATGCAAAACAGGAATTAAAGCTGATTTGTGTTTACCCTCTGGATAGCGCAACATCATTTTTTGAACCACTTCCAAAGATTCTTTACTAAATACTATTTGCTCACTTGTTGTCATTATCTTCTTTTTAAATTAAGCGTCTAATTCACCTGCAATTACGTTCATGCTACTCATTGTTAAGATGGCATCACTCAACAAACCTCCTGTTATCATTTCAGGGTAGGCCTGATAATAAATAAAACACGGACGTCTGAAATGCAAACGGAATGGAGAACGGTTACCATCGCTAATCAAATAAAATCCTAATTCGCCATTACCACCTTCAACACTATGGTATACTTCGCCCTTAGGAACATCCATTTCACCCATCACAATTTTAAAGTGATAAATTAGAGCCTCCATTTTACTGTAAACATCTTCTTTGTTTGGCAAGTAAAACTCTGGAACATCCGCATGAAATTCACCTGTTGGCATTTTATCTAGCGCTTGTTTAATAATGCTAACACTTTCCCACATCTCCTGAATACGCACCATGAAACGATCATACGTGTCGCCATTCGAACCAATAGGAATGCTAAAATCAAAATCTTGATAACTGCTAAATGGATTCGCTACACGCACATCATAATCGATGCCTGCTGCTCTTAAATTCGGACCAGTAAATCCGTATGCTAAGGCTCTTTCGCCTGTTATCGGTCCACAATCAATGGTTCTATCCATGAAGATTCTGTTACGCTCAATTAAGCTTTGAAACTCTTTTAAGAATTTCGGAAACTCAACCATAAATATTTTTAATTTGGCCCAAGCCACTTCAGAAAAATCGCGCTCCATGCCGCCCACTCTACCTATGTTAGTTGTCAATCGAGCACCACATACTTCTTCAAAAATTTCATAAATCTTTTCACGCATTTGGAAAAAGTATAAGAAACCAGTGGTAGCGCCTGTATCTTGACCAATAATGGTTGTACAAATCACATGGTCGGCTATACGCGATAATTCCATAATGATGACACGCAAATAATCGGCACGTTTTGGCACTTCGCAACCAATTAATTTCTCAACGGTCATATGCCAACCCATGTTGTTGATTGGCGAAGAACAATAGTTCAAACGATCCGTTAAAGGGGTAATTTGATTATAGGGACGGTACTCGGCAATTTTTTCAAAAGCGCGGTGAATATAACCCACAGTTGGTTCAGCATGCATGATAATTTCGCCATCCATTTTGAGAATGTTTTGAAAAATACCGTGTGTAGCAGGGTGGGTAGGACCTAAGTTAAGAATGTTATATTCTTTTTCAGCTTCAGGTTTTATAAGATGGTTATGAGTGCTCACGATTTATTAAATTTTATCTGCCGAACATTTTATCATTTTTATCATCACGGCTGCCATCTTCTAAAGGATATTCTTTACGCATAGGAAAATAATTCATTTCGTCCATGTTTAGAATACGTCTTAAGTCGGGGTGCCCAACAAATTTGAATCCAAAGAAATCGTACTCTTGTCTTTCCATCCAATTGGCAGCAGGCCATATTGAAGTTACAGATGGCACCTTTGTATCACCATCTTCCATAAATATTTTAACACGAATTCTCCAATTCTCAACCATGTTATGCAATTGATACATCACGGCTAATTCAGAACCTTTGTTCTCTGGCATGTGAATGCCGCAAAGGGTGGTTAAGAAATTGAAATTTAATTCTGGTGTGGTTTTTAAAAATTGTAGCACATCGATGATGCGCTTTTTTTCAACGATTAAAACCGGAAAATCATATTGAATTTCTCCACCAATAAAGTCATCTCCAAATTGTGATTTTAGTTTTTCGGATAAATGATCGAACAATTCAGTTGTATTCACTTTGATTTTTTTAGAGTTTAATTTTTTATTCGATACCGTAGGTTGCCAACATCGCTTTGTATTCTGGTGTATCTCTTCTGCGAATGGCTTCTGATCTCGTTAATTCCTGAATTTTAAGAATGCCATCCAAAACTTGTTCAGGTCGCGGAGGACAACCAGGAATATAAACATCAACAGGTATAATTCTATCGATGCCTTGTAACACACTGTAAGTATCAAAAATGCCGCCGCTGCTTGCACAAGCACCCATGCTCAGCACCCATTTTGGCTCTGCCATTTGTTCGTAGACTTGACGAAGAATAGGGCCCATTTTTTTAGAAATAGTACCCATTACCATTAACAAGTCGGCTTGGCGTGGCGAAAAACTTAAACGCTCAGATCCAAATCGGGCTAAGTCGTAATGCGATGCCATGGTGGCCATAAATTCAATGCCGCAACATGAGGTTGCAAATGGTAAAGGCCAAAGTGAATTAGCGCGCGCTAAACCCACTACCTTGTCTAATGAAGTAGCGAAATAACCAGCACCTTCAAGTCCTTCAGGCTTATGTTTAGGTTGAATGTCTATGCTCATTTTTATTGTTGAAAAGGAAATTTCAGTAAATTAAGATTTAGAATTGATGACTATTCCCACTTTAATGCCCCTTTTTTAATGATGTATAAAAGACCAATCACTAAGAAGCCCATGAACATAAACATTTCTAATAATCCAGTAATGCCAAGTGTTTTGAAGTTCACTGCCCAAGGATACATAAAAATAACCTCGACATCGAACAAAACAAAAAGAATAGCGACCAGGAAATATTTAATGGAGAATGGTGTTCTTGCATTACCCTGAGATTCAATACCACATTCGAAAGCTTCCGATTTGATTTCGGATTTTTTCTTTGGACCTAAAAGATGGGTAGCAATCATCGTGGTTACTATGAAGCCAAGTGCTACAATGAATGTGACAAGTATGGGAAGGTAGTCGTGAAGACTATTGACTAATAACAACATGATATTATTTTCAAAATTTATTTAAATCGCAAAATTAAGTTTTCTTAATGAAGTAAATAATTTTTTTTAAATTATTTTTCCCCTTTTTACCTAAAGTGAATTTAATTAAGACAATTGAATGTAAAAATACTAATAATGCTTCATTAACCCACCTTCAAAAGGACTCCAATAGGGCGCTTTGATTTTGGCATATTTCAAGGCATCGTTGGTAAACACGTTACAAGTTTTCAAAAAACTATAAGTGCCTTTGGCCTCATAAAAATTATCGAAAGCGGTATAGCCTTTGTCCTTTATTAACTGGATTGTTTGATCCTTTCGTAAAAAGGTTGATTGATAAAAGGCAATTAATTTTTGATATTGGTCGGTCGTTATTTTAATAGACTTTATGCTACTGCTTGGTTTGATTTTTTTGTGGTAACAAACATGCATGGCCGATGAACTTAAGAAAAAACAAGCTTTGAACGCAGTACTTGCTTTTAAATCGGCCCAGGTGGGTGTCTCAATATAAAACCCCTTGTCGCCCCAGCCCAAAGCTACATATTGATAGGAGCTATCAACACCCTTAAATACTTCAGGTTTAAAGACAGTATCCCAAGCAATTTGAGCAGTTCTTATTGGAAAGATTAAATCGGTATGCACACCGTTCGATGCAATAAAAATTTCCATGTCGGATGCTTCTTTCGAATTGCAATTCACAACAATATTAGAACCAATAAAATAGGCTGTAAAATAAAAGCACAAGAACACAACAATGATTTTCAAACACAAATAAAGAAACTTTAAAAGCCGTTTGAAAATAGTGTTCATTAAAACATATTTAAATGCCTAAATCCAAGGCATCTTCGGGTTGACCATATTCGTCAGTCACATTGATTTCGGAATATTCACCACAATTGTATTCCATACTTAAAGGTTTAAGTGGCTTGGGAATAGGTTCTAATGTTATTTTTAAGTCGGCATCTGCCTTTGCACTTTTTATAAAATAGGCAAAAATAGGTAATGCCGCATGGGCACCTTGACCATAATTCGTACTTCTAAATCTTACTTTTCTGCTATCGCAACCTACCCATGTAGCGCATACCAAATCTTTGGTAACACCCATGAACCAACCATCGCTATTACTTTGTGTGGTACCAGTTTTGCCGCCAACCCAACCTTCTACGCCATATTTACTGTGTAAACGCTGTCCAGTGCCTCGGCTGCATACACCTTCGAGTAATTGACACATTACAAATGCTTTTTCTTCATTCAACACCTGCTTGATATTTTGAGGAGAAAATTCTGCTAAAATATTGCCATTCTTATCCTCTATGCGTGTGATATAGGTGGGTTCAACCCAATAGCCTTTGTTGGCAAAGGTTGAAAATGCACTGGCCATATCAAAAGGCGAAATATCTGTAACACCTAGACAAATAGATGGTAAGGCTTGCATCTTCGCACTGTCAATGCCCATTTTTTTGACAAATTCTATCACGGTCTCTGGGGCTCTATCTCCCATGGTTTTTAAAACTTGTGCAACAATGCAGTTGGTTGAAGTTGCCAAACCTCTGTACATGTTCATACTGCCGCCATAACTGCCATCGCTGTTATGCACTCGCCAATTGCCATAATCTGGTGGTGAATTAGGGAATTGCGTACAGGGTGATATTTTATTGTCGATGGCCAAAGCATAGATGAATGGCTTAAAGGTTGAACCAACTTGTCTGCCAGCACTTTTATTCACGTGGTCGTATTGAAAATAATGGTGATTAATGCCGCCAACCCAAGCCTTTACTTGACCAGTTGTTGGTTGAATTGCAATGAAGCCAGTATGCAAGAATTTCTTCATGTATTTAACTGAATCCAATGGACTCATCATGGTATCGCGATCGCCATTCCAACTAAAAACAGTCATTTTAACCTTGGTTCTGCAAATTTTCATGATGGCGGCTGTGTCTTTGCCATATGTTTTTTTAAGTAAGGTATAGCGCGGTGTTTTTCTAAGTTCTTGAACAGGGTACTCGCTTAATACTTTCCAATTTTCATCTCTCCAAGGTTGCTTACCTTCCCAAGTTTTATCAAATTGCCTTTGTAAATCTTTTAAATGTTTATTCACAGCATTCTCGGCATACTGTTGTAACTTAGAATTAATGGTGGTATAAATTTTTAAACCATCTTTATAAAGGTTGTAATTTTCGCCATTGGGCTTGGTATGTTCCTTACACCATTTGGTTAAATCTCTTTTAATATATTCTCTGAAATAAACGGCCATGCCTTCGTTGTGATCTTCATACTGATAGTCTAAAACAATGGGTTTGTTTTTTAATTGTTCAAATTCTTCAGGCGATAATTTCTCGTTGCGTTTCATTTGACCAAGCACAGTATTCCTTCTCTGCAAGGCATTTTCCGGATTACTCCTTGGATTATAGGCTGTGATAGCTTTTAAAACCCCTACCAACATAGCACATTCTTCGGTTTTTAATTCACTAGGCGCTTTGTTAAAAAATTCTTTAGCGGCAGATTTAATACCAAATGAAGAACCTGAAAAGCGAACTGTATTTAAATACATAGCTGCAATTTCATCTTTGGTGTACCTGCGTTCTAAGCGCAATGCAATCACCCACTCTTTTAGTTTTTGTGCCATACGAATCACTAAATTGGGGCGCTCGCCATCACCATAGTGAAACAAGTTTTTTGCCAATTGTTGCGTAATAGTACTTGCGCCACCATTTCTGCCAAAACCCATTAAAGCCCCCACTAAACGTTTAGCATCAATACCAGAGTGTTCGTAAAAGCGTTCGTCTTCTGTAGAAATTAAAGCATCAAACATTTTTGGCGAGATATCTTTAAAAGCGACGTAGGATCTTTTTTGAATATAATACTGACCCATTACAACACCATCCTCACTTATTAATTCACTTGCAAGCGCACTTCTGGGGTTTTCTAATTCTTCTATATCCGGCATATGGCCGAAAATGCCAAAACTTACCAGTAAAAAAAATAAGGGTATGAAAATTAGCGTGTAAAAAAAATACTTCCAGAATTTTTTCAGAAGTGGATTTTGTATTTGAGCTTTGGCCATTGGTGTGTATTAGTTGGGGTAGGAGGATTTATAAAACAGCAAGTAATTGTCGAGTTTTTTTTCGCCAATCAGACTAACAAAATTGTCCTGACTGATCATAAAGTTTTGAAAAAGTTGATAGTCTTTTGCCTCAGCAAAAAGTGCTGTATTGCTTTTAATTTGTGTAAGGTATTCTTTTACTTTAGCAAACGTAGAAAAATTATTGACCACTACGGTTTGATATTCGGAACCAATTAAACTATTCGTAATTTGTAAATCCTCAGTGCTAAATTGCGATTTATTGAAATTGCTTAGAATGGTTTTAATTTGATTGATGTTAACATTCTGAGGCAATACGAGCATAAAGAAATGGGGTTCAGCTTCGTTGTATTTATATAAGCTATTGCCTAGATTCTTAGTTCCCGTTTTAGTGTCTGCAGAAGGGTTCGTTTTTGCATTTTTAGCTTTTAAAATTTGCAAGGTTTCGCCAGCCTGTTTGCCAATATCAGTGAGCGGATAATTATCGACAATGGCTTGTAATTTCTTCTCAAATAAAACCCAATCACCTTGTTTACCTATTGACAAGGCTTCTAGATAATCGAAGTTCACTTGTAAAGGATTACCCGTATACTTTAAATCGTTTTCTTTCTTGTAAACTAGCACGTCTGCATACTTTTCAGATTTAAATGCACCGTAGGCTTTGTTGTATAATATTTCAACTTCATCATCTGCCTTCTCCGCAATTTGCTGGTTAGAGGTACTGTCGTTCTCCTTTTGCTCTAATACATTCAGGAAATCGCTTTTCGGGTCGGTCTTGCGAATTAATTCAGTGTAATAATCAAAGCGATCCATTTTGCCTTGTTCTTTATTGATACGTGCTAACAAATACCACGCATTGATTTCATATTTACTTTTAGGAAAACGAGACAACATGTCCTCCAACATTTTTTTAGCCTTGTCATTCTCTTTTAAACTTTGATAATAAACATTGGCACCTAAAAAATAAGACTCCGAAATCTCATCTCGCATTTTTTGTTTATCTTCTTTTGTAAAGGGAATACTGTAGTAGTATTTCTTGCGCTCATCGGGCATATCTTCTAACAGCTTTCTTTTTTCTTCGCTGCCTGGGTCATCATTCTCTTGTGCATCATTAAACTTTTGCAAAACGGCTGTTTTGTTACTGCCAATGCCCCAGTATTCTGCCAATTCACGGTTGCCCCAAATGCGCTGAAAGTCTTGTATGCCCTTGGTTTTGGCTGCTTGGTTATAAAATGGAAAGTTGGTCGAACTCGAGGGTGCCTGCGCATTTTGTGTCACCAATTGCTGTTGAATTTTCTGCCTTTCCTCTAATTGCTTTTTCTCTTCAGCTTTTTGTTTTTCTTCTCGTATTAAATTATCAATGGTTTTTTCCATTAACTTTTTATTGTCCGCCAAACGGAGTAAACTATCTTTCTCTTTAATATTTAAAAGGTGTTTGATGAGTTCATTGAGAATCTGATTTTTTGCAGTGATGTTGGTATATTCAGGACTATTCTTATCGGTACTGCGAGCCGAACTGTCATAATACACCTGAGCGTTAAGGTAATCTTGTTTTTTGAAATACAAATCGGCCAAAGCCAAATAGGTCATGCTGCGAATATTGAGATCATTGTTTTTGCTTCTCAGACAATTACTGTATTCGACAATGGCTTGGGCTTCGTTCTTATCGGCCAATTCTAAATTGCCTAATTCGTAGTATATCTGATCAAAATAATCAATGTTCTTGTCGTCTTTTAACATGGTTCTGAGCGTCGCCATGGCCTCGCGCACCTCACCTCTATTTTTGTTATTGATGGCTTTTGCCATGTTCAATTTCGCATTAAATGCAAATTCATAAGGTGGGTTGAGTTTTACGACCTTCTTGTATTTTTCAAGTGCATCAACATTCTTTTTGGTAAGCGCATACAATTGGGCAAGTACAAAATTATAACGAATTTTTTTGGCTCTGTTTTTAACTTTAGGAATAGATAGCACGAGTAGTTTAATCGCCACTTGGTATTTTTTCTGTTTAATATTAACGGCAGCACCTGCTATATTGAGTGATGTTTTAAGTTGCTCCGGAAAATCTTTTTTGTTGTTTAACTTCGTATACAAAGCTTCGGCATCATCATATTTTTTAAGTTGAATATACGTAAGCAATAAATTAATTTCGGCTTTGACTCCAGGAATTGTATTTTTAAAATTCCCGGCGACATATTCATAAACTTCAATAGCCGCATAAAAATCACCTTTGTAAAATTGGGCATTCCCCATTTGTAAATAGCTGTCATCAACCCATTTACTTTTACTGTGCTTATCGATGATATGAGAGCATTTTTTTAACACTTCATCCATCTTGGCACTATTGCCTTTCAGCGAAGCTTCGTCACCAATAGGATAAAGAGATAGGATATCCTTAAAATTATCTTTGTAGGCCAAATGGGTATTTTCCTCGGCATCTGTAATTAAAAGACTCGCATTGTAATAATAATTGTAACGAGAAACCGTATTATGCCAAAATTTCGAAAGCACAGATTGTGCTTCGCTTGTCGCGGTAAAACAAATAAGGATTATTGCTATTATTTTTAAACGATTCAAATTTTTCTTGTTTATTTGTATGTAACTTTGAAAACGCAAATTTATTATTTGCTAAGCACATTTTTGACATGGAAAAGAAACAAGAGAAAAGAAAATTACTTTTAAAGTTAAAAAACAAGTACCGCTTGTTGATAATTAATGAAACGAATTTCCAAGAAAAGACCTCCCTAAGTCTTTCTCCGGGAAACGTTATATTAGTGGTGTCAGCAGGTTTGTTATTGTTTTCATTAATTAGTTGGGGTGTTTATACGTTGTTTCCTACTGTCAAAGATTACGCACCGGGCTACGCACAAAATTTTGACGGAAAAATGAAAAATGATGTGTTGAACAAACTAAATAAGCTTGAAAACAAGCTTTCAATAGCCGAAAAAAGAGAATTGGCCATGAAACAAATTATCAATGGCGAGGAGGTAACCGCTTATGATTTGCCTTATAAAGTAGACAAAAGCAGAACAGTTGAACTTGAAATTAACGAAACAAAGGCAGAAGGCGATAGGGTTCAAAATGCCAATTCAATTATAGAAAGTGCTAAGCAAAAGGATGAAAAACAACGGCCAATGGTTAATACTGGGGTAGCTGATTTTAGTCCTGAGCAAGATTTGTTAGGGAGCGAATTTCTTTTTTTTACGCCTGTCAATGGCACTGTATCCACTACCTTTAATTCAGCAAAAGCACCTTATATAGAAATAGTAACAGATGGAGACGAATCTGTAAAAGCAGCCATGGATGGAACAGTTGTTTTTAATGGCTGGACACCCGAATATGGCTATATTATTAGTATACAGCACCAAAATAATTGGATGTCAACGTACAGACAAAATGGCGAATTGTATAAAGAAATTGGGGCTTTTGTGAAGGCTGGTGAAACCATTTCAATTGTGGGGAACTCAGGAAATAATAGCAAAATAAAAGGACTTAAATTTGAACTTTGGCACAATGGTGTTGCAGTTAATCCTTTAAATTATATTTCTTTTTAATATTATTGCAGAAGAAAATGTTGAACAAAAATAACAAATCCGATAATAACCAAGGGTTGGCCTTAAATATGATAGGCACCCGTACACTAGTAAAAGGTGATATAACCTCTGATGGTGATTTAAGAGTCGATGGAAAAATTCATGGCAATGTTATTTCAAAATCAAAAATTGCATTGGGCGCTAGTGCCGAAATTATTGGCAATACCATTGCAAGAAGTGCTGATATTTCTGGTAAAATTGATGGGGATGTTGAAATTGCCGAAACATTGTTTTTAAGAGCAACAGCCAAAATCAATGGGAATATTAAAACAGCCAAAATTATCATCGAAAGTGGTGCGGTGTTTAATGGCAATTGTTACATGCACAAAGCCAATGATATAACAGATAGCTAATTTTTAACATTGCAAAAAAAAAGCCCGCTTTCAGATTATGGTAAATATTCAACCATTGCCATTCAAATGGCTGCCATTATTACAATTCTGACATTTGGGGGCAAATACTTAGATAAATTATTCGTTTTTAAATTTCCTGTCTTTACACTTACAGGTGTGTTTCTCGGAATTTTCACCTCCATGTATTATATTATGAAAAAACTATGATGAAGAATCAAAAATTACAAATCTTTTTGGTAACCGCGTTTCTGTTTCTAATTGCAATGGTTTTGCCAAATGGAAAATTTCTTTGGAATGATAAATATTGGATCATCAGCAGTATTCTAATTTTTTTGTTCAATACATTATTTGCAATGCGCAAAATTTCCGGTGCTGTAAATGTTTCTCAATCGAAATTTAATGCCATTTATTTTGGATCAATGGGATTGAAAATGATTTTAGCATTAATTTTTATCGTTATTTATTTGAAAGTTAGTCAAATACCAAATAAATTTGCAGTGGTTTTTATGCTTATTACATATTTTATTTATACGGGCTTTGAAATTCAATTTATCCTTGCTAAATTGCGCACCAATTCAGAAAAAGATAAAAATGGTGACGATGCCCGAAAATAAAGGATATTCAATTTTAACTAAACTGCAATTATTTGTTCTGATTTCTGTTTTTACGCTTTTTTCACCCATTTTTTCATTTGCGAATGAGGTTGGAAATGCTAAAAATACAGAAATTAAATCTACCGAACACATAATTGCTGTAGATTCATCCAATGATGAGGAACATGCACAACCGGTTGCTCATGAAGAAGCCCACGAGGGTTTCAATCCGGGTAAAATGATTTTGGAGCACGTTAAAGATGCGCACGATTGGCATATTTTAGATTACCACGGCCATGCAGTAAGTATTCCACTTCCAGTTATTTTATACGATAACGGATTACATGTTTTTATGTCCTCTAAGTTTAAGCATGGACATGCAACGGTTGAAAGCAAAGGTAACTTTTACAAACTTCACGAAGGGAAAGTATTCAAAACAGATGCCAATGGCGCAATTGAACTAGGAGATAATGAAACCATACTAAACGCAAAACCTTTAGATTTCTCAATTACAAAAAATGTAATGGCCATGTTTATTGGAGCCATTATTATATTGCTCATATTCTTTTCAGTTGCAAAGGCCTACAAAAACAGAGGAAATAAAGCCCCTAAAGGCCTGCAGTCCTTAATAGAGCCACTAATATTGTTTATTAAAGACGAAGTAGTTATTCCATCAGTAGGTGTTAAGCACCATGCTAAATTTTTGCCGATGTTACTGACTATTTTCTTTTTTATCTTCATTAACAACCTTTTAGGATTGATTCCTATTGCGCCTTTTGGTGCTAATTTAACTGGGAACATAGCAGTGACACTCGTGCTTGCGCTCATTGTATTTATAGTGGTTAATTTTTCAGCGAATAAATATTATTGGAAACATATTTTTATGCCAGATGTGCCACTTGCTTTATGGATACTTTTAATACCAATAGAACTTTTCGGGGTCATTCTGAAACCTTTCGTGCTTATGCTTCGTTTGTTTGCTAACATTACGGCAGGTCACATTATCATGCTCGGTTTCTTCAGTCTGATATTCATATTCGGTGAAAAGAATGTTGCAGCAGGATACGGAACTTCAATACTTTCTGTAGCATTTACATTGTTCATGAGTTTCCTTGAATTGCTTGTTGCATTCCTTCAAGCTTATGTATTCACTTTGCTAACATCATTATACATCGGTGCTGCAGTTGAAGAGCATCACCATGCAGAAGAACACCATTAATTTAAAATAAAAAAAAACCCAAATAATATGTCAATTTTAGAAATTTTATTAGAAACAGTAACAGCCGCCGACCCATCTAAATTAGGTGCAGCAATCGGTGCAGGTTTAGCAGCAATCGGAGCAGGTATCGGTATCGGTAACATTGGTAAAGGTGCTTTAGAAGGTATTGCACGTCAGCCAGAATCAACCGGAGATATCAGATCAAACATGATCGTAGCAGCAGCCCTTGTAGAAGGTGCAGTTTTCTTTGCTATCGTATTGTGTCTTTTGATCGCTCTATAAGAATATCCCAAAAAAGGTTTTGAAACAAGGGAGTGTTTAGCATTCCCTTGTTAAAAAAAATTAAAACCGATAAGCAGCATTATTGCGATTAAAAACGATTAAATAAATTAATATAACAAAAAAATGGAATTTGTAACCCCAGGTTTAGGACTTCTTTTCTGGATGGTAATAGTCTTCGGATTATTATTATTTCTATTGAAAAAATTTGCATGGAAACCAATCTTAACCGCATTGCACGAAAGAGAGCATTCTATAGAGGAAGCGCTTAAATCTGCGGAATATGCGCGTGAGCAAATGGCCAAATTGCAAAGCGATAACGAAGCTTTACACAAACAGGCCCGTGAAGAACGCGACCAAATATTAAAAGAGGCCAAAGTAATGAAAGATGGTATCATTGCGGAAGCTAAAAAATCTGCAGAGGGAGAGGGTAAACGCATGATTCAGAGAGCAACCGAAGAAATCAATAAGCAAAAGCAAAATGCTATTGCAGAATTGAAAGGTCAGGTAGCTACCCTATCAGTTAGTATTGCTGAAAAACTGATCAGTAATCAATTGTCAAATAATGCAGATCAACAAGCTATAATAGTTAGTCAAGTTAATAATCTTAACAATAATCAACAAGCGATCGCTTAATCAATGTCAGAAATTAAAATAGCCAATCGATACGCACAAGCACTGATTCAACAAGCCATTGCTGATAATAAATTATCAGTCGTTGCAGATAATATGCAAACACTTCTCGATACTTGTCAGTCAAGTAAAGATCTTAGAAATGTTTTGTCAAATCCCATTATCAATGGGGATCAGAAGTTGATGGCTTTGAAAACTATTTTCAAAAATTTCGATGCATTGACGATTAATTTGATGGCATTGGTTTGTTCTAAAAGTAGAGAAAATGTTTTAGCAGAAATTGCTGAATCTTTTCTTTCGGCTTATAGAGCTCACCAAGGAATTCAGAAAGTTCATATAGAATCTGCAGTTGTTGCAGATGAAAAAACCTTGCAAAGCATTAAACAATTTGTAATGGATAAAACAGGTGCAAAATCAATTGAATTGCACAGCACCATTAATCCTTCCGTAATTGGTGGATTAGTAATCAAATTTGGTGACAATTTGCTTGATAGCAGTATTGCCGCTAAATTAAGAAACCTTAAAAAAGAATTAAACATCGCATAAAATAATAAATCATGGCAGAAATTAGACCTGATGAAGTTTCAGCAATTCTGAAACAACAGATAACAAACTTTAAAACAGAAGCCGAACTAGAACAAGTAGGTACTGTGCTTCAAGTAGGTGATGGTATTGCCCGTATCCACGGTCTTACCCAGGTTCAATCAGGTGAATTGATTGAATTTGAAAATGGCATGAAAGCCATTGTATTGAACCTTGAAGAAGATAACATTGGTGCCGTATTGTTCGGTAGCAGTACTTTAATCAAAGAAGGTGATACCGTTCGCAGAACTGGTAAAATCGCTTCGATTAATGTTACAGAGGGCATGTTAGGCCGTGTTATCAATACGCTCGGCGAACCAATTGATGGTAAAGGCCCTTTGACAGGCGAAATGTTCGAAATGCCATTGGAGCGTAAAGCACCAGGCGTATTGTTTCGTGAGCCAGTAAAAGAACCTTTGCAAACAGGTATCAAATCGATTGACGCAATGATTCCAATTGGTAGAGGTCAACGTGAGTTGATCATCGGTGACAGACAAACAGGTAAAACTGCGGTTGCTATTGATACCATTATCAATCAAAAAGAATTTTACGAAAAAGGTAAACCAGTTTATTGTATTTACGTTGCAATCGGTCAGAAAGAATCTACCGTTAAGCAAGTGGTAAAAACGTTAGAAGAAAAAGGTGCGATGCCATATACTGTGGTATTAACAGCTTCATCATCATCTCCAGCTCCATTGCAGTTCTTTGCTCCTATGGCCGGTGCTGCAATCGGTGAATTCTTCAGAGACAGAGGTTTGCCAGCATTGATCGTTTATGACGATTTATCTAAACAAGCGGTGGCTTACCGTGAGGTGTCATTGTTGTTAAGACGTCCACCAGGACGTGAGGCTTACCCAGGTGACGTGTTTTACTTACACAGTCGTTTACTTGAGAGAGCTTGTAAATTGAACGCATCTGATGCCATTACGCAAAACATGAACGATTTACCGACTTCATTGAAAGGTAAAGTTAAAGGTGGTGGTTCATTAACCGCATTGCCAATTATTGAAACACAAGCAGGTGACGTGTCTGCCTATATTCCAACCAACGTAATTTCAATTACCGATGGTCAGATATTCTTGGAGTCAAACTTATTTAACTCTGGTGTTCGTCCTGCCATTAACGTGGGTATCTCGGTATCTCGTGTGGGTGGTAATGCACAAATCAAATCAATGAAAAAAGTAGCGGGTACTTTGAAATTAGATCAAGCCCAATACCGTGAATTGGAAGCGTTTGCTAAATTCGGTTCTGACTTAGATTCTGCAACGAAAGCTGTATTGGAAAAAGGTTCACGCAACGTGGAAATTTTGAAACAAGGTCAGTATGCCCCATTAAGAGTTGATCAACAAACTGCCATTATCTATCTTGGCACTAAAGGTGCTTTGAATAGCATTCCAGTCAATAAAGTAAGAGCTTTTGAAGCAGAATTCTTAGAAGTAATGGAACGCAAACATAAAGATACGCTTGATAGTTTAGGTGCAGGTAAATTTGATGATACCATTACTGCTACTTTAGAGCAAGTTTGTAAAGAGTTAGCTGCTAACTATACCGCTTAATATTTTTTGTAAAACAACATGGCTAATTTAAAAGAAGTAAGAAGCAGAATAAGCTCTACCATTTCAACCCAACAGATTACCAAAGCAATGAAATTGGTATCTGCTACTAAGTTGAGAAAGGCCCAGAGTGCTATTTTTCAAATGCGCCCTTACGCAGATAAATTAAACAGTATTTTGCAAAATTTGGCTGACAGTGTCGATGACGAAAAATTAGCGAAGTTCTTTAAAGCCCCTAAAATTGAAAAGGTTTTATTGGTAGTGGTTACCAGTGATAGAGGTTTATGCGGTGGTTTTAATGCCAATGTTATCAAAAGAGCAAAATTGCTTATTGAAACTGATTACGCAGAACTAGCGAAAAAAAATAAAGTTGAATTTTTATTTGTAGGTAAAAAAGGTTTCGAGTCTTTAAGAAAATATAACCTGCCTGTTAATACGACTTACATGCAAACTTTTGCTAATTTGAATGCTGAAAATGTTTTTCAAATCGGCGATTTTATTTTAGACAAATACCTTTCAGGTGAATACAATCAAGTGGAAGTGATTTATAATAAATTCAAGAATGCGGCCACACAAATTATTAGCAATGAACAAATGTTGCCGGTGAGCATAGCTGTCGGAAAGAAATCTACCAATAACGATTATTTGTTCGAACCAAACAAAGTCGAAATATTGGAGGAGTTAATTCCAAGAGCTGTTAAAACCCAATTGTACAGAAGCTTATTGGATTCATTCGCCAGCGAACACGGTGCGCGAATGATCTCTATGGACAAAGCAACTGATAACGCAGGTGAAATATTAAAACAATTGAAATTGCAATACAACCGTGCAAGACAAGCAGCCATTACCAACGAGATTTCCGAAATCGTGGGTGGTGCAGCCGCATTGAACGGCTAATAATTCTTAATAAAATAATTAATGAAAACCATTCGCTAAAAGCAGATGGTTTTTTTTGTAATGTTATCCTATCTCGACCCTGAAGGGGTCGAACATCAATAACTCCGGGTAAAACCCGGGTTATTGGTATAAAACGCATAGTTGTTTGGCGGCTTATTTGCGCATCTGGCAAAAAAGGTGACAAACACAATATTAGATTTATCAGAATATTTTTTTAATTTCACCACATCCAATGAGAGTATTATTTAGCCATTTAATAATAGGATTGTCATTAAGCTTAAATGCCCAAAACAACTACACCCAATATGTCAATCCTATGATAGGCACAGGCGGACATGGGCACACGTTTCCCGGTGCTACGCGCCCTTTTGCCATGGTGCAATTGAGTCCAGATACCCGCATCGATGGCAGTTGGGATGGCTGCAGCGGCTACCATTACAGCGATACACTTATCTATGGATTTTCGCATACCCACCTCAGTGGCACTGGTTGCAGCGATTATGGGGACATTGCCTTTATGCCCACTTTTGTCAAGAAGCCTGTTGAGCCTATTCAAAATGTTGACTTGTTATATTATAATTTTAAGCACAAAAATGAAATTGCCAAAGCTGGCTATTATTCGGTAGTACTCGAAAATGGCATCAAAGTAGAACTCACGAGCACCACAAGAGTTGGATTACAACAATACATCTACAAAGCATCCGGTTACGCATGGATTACTTTGAATTTAAAGCACCGCGATGAATTGTTAGAAGGTAAGATTACCCAAATCAATAAACATGCCTTCTCAGGCTTAAGACGCTCAAAAGCTTGGGCCGAAGATCAGCTGCTCTATTATTATTTTGAAGTGAGCAAGGATGCCGAACAAATTATAATAAGCAAAAATGAGAAAGGCGAAACCAAAGTTAATTTAGGTTTTAAAGTAAAGGCAGGAGAGAAGATATTGGTTAAAACTGCCCTCTCGAGTGTTGATGAAGAAGGTGCCAAAGCCAATCTGCAAAAGGAATTGCCACATTGGAATTTTGAACAAGTGAAGCAAGAAGCCAATGCTGCTTGGAATACCGAATTGAACCGCATTAAAGCCTATGGTGGCACCAAAGACGAAAAAATAAATTTCTATACAGCGCTCTACCATTGCATGGTCCATCCCAATGTAATGAACGATGTGGATGGCCGCTACAGGGGCCGCGACAAGCAAGTGCACAAGGCCGATGGTTTTGAGTATTATACCGTGTTTTCGTTATGGGATACCTACAGGGCTTTACATCCTTTGCTCAATATCATTGATAAAAAGAGGTCTCACGATTTTGTCATGACTTTCAAAGCCCAGTTCGAACAAAGCGGTCGCTTGCCCATGTGGGAATTATGGGGCAACGAAACCAATTGCATGATAGGCTTTCACAGCGTGAGTGTGATACTAGATGCCTATAACAAAGAGGTCATTTCTTTACAAGAATTAAAGGATATTTACCCCGCTGTAAAAGCCGAAGCCATGAACAATCGCTTTGGCTTAGATAAGTTCCGTGAGAAAGGGTATTTGTCTGTTGAAGATGAAAGTGAGAGTGTGAGCAAGACTTTGGAGTATAGTTATGACATGTATTGTGTTTCAGAAATTGCCGAGGCTTTGTCTTATGCCGAGGATGAAAAATACTTCAATCGATTAAGTCAAGGTTGGCAAAATGTCTATGATTTTAAAACAGGCTTTGTGCGTCCGCGAAAGAATGGCGGATGGCTCGAGCCCTTCGATCCTAAGCAAGTCAACAACCATTTTACAGAAGCCAATGCATGGCAATATTCATTTGCCTTTCCCCAAGATTATGAGGTCGTAAGAAATGATCTCAGAATATCCCAATTGTTTAATGCCGATGCTAAAACCACTGGCAGAGAACAATCTGATATCACGGGGTTAGTTGGTCAATATGCGCAAGGCAATGAACCCAGTCACCATATTCCGTATCTTTTTACATCATTAGATTCTACTTCAAAGTATACCAAGAAAATCTGCAATGAATTGTACAAACCAACAGTTGATGGCTTGTGTGGTAACGAGGATTGCGGACAAATGAGTGCATGGTATGTGTTCAGTGCCATGGGATTTTACCCTGTGAATCCTTCATCCAAAAAATTTCAATTTGGCAATATGATATTTGATAGCATAAAGTTCGTAAATGGTATGAAAAGCAATAGTATTTATAGAAATCAATTGCCTAAAGAGAATGCATATTTAAAGTCAAATAGTTTTAATTTAATAAGTGGCAATAGGGATTATTGGGGGTTTAATAAAACGATTTTTGTGAAAGGATCATTCTCCTTATTCGAAAGTTCATCTGCTCCAATAATTAAATCAAATGGGTTGAATTTTAAAGATTCAGTCATATTAAAAATTGAGGCCAATGTTGATGAATTGAACACTTATGGGAATCAATTTGACAGTTATAAACCAGATATCTATTACACAACTAATTCAGAAGTTCCGTTAATTAATTCAATTTTATATAAAGAAAATGCAAGAATTGTTATTAAAGATAATACAATCATTAAAGCTGTTGCTATTAGAAGAGATGGCGTTATGAGTGCCACTGCCACAGCCCATTTCTACAAGCGCCCCAACAATTACACAGTCAAAATTATTTCCACCTACAACAAGCAATACACAGCCGATGGTGATGATGGCTTAATCGATGGTTTGTTGGGTGATAATGATTGGCGCAAGGGTCGATGGCAAGGTTATCAGAGTCAAGATTTCGAAGCCATTATCGATTTGCAAACCACCATAACAGTGAATAGAATAAGTGCTGGTTTTTTACAAGATTCACGGTCTTGGATTTTATTCCCCAAACAAGTTGCATACTATGGTTCGGTAGACGGCATCACTTATGAATTAATTGATTCTGTTGCATCAAATGTTCTAGCTAGTGATATGAATGTTCAGCGCACTGAATTAAGTGTAAAAGGCAATGGCAAACCATACCGATACGTCAAAGTACAAGCTTTGAATTTCGGTCAACTACCCGCTTGGCACCAAGGCGCAGGTGGCGATGCCTTTATTTTTGTGGATGAGATAAGGATTGAATAAATTTATTTCTAAAGAATAGACGGTTTTTAAAGTCCTCCCTGGCGGGGAGGATTTAGGTGGGGCATTGTTTCAACCCCAAATTATTCGGAAAAAAAGCATCTTCAATATGGTACACACTTTCTACGTATTGATTAATAATCACCGACAAAATATCATACCGAATCTCAATATCTGTGTGGTGATTGATTTCGCAAAAAGCCTCGGCTGCTTGGGCAAATAGTTTTTGTTTTTTATTGCTTACAAAACTTTCGGGTAAGCCATAATGCTCGGAGGTGCGGGTCTTTACTTCTGCAAATACATAAGTGTCGCCTATCTTGGCGATGATATCTACCTCGGCCTTGCCTGCCCTATAGTTAAGGTCAATAATGCTGTAGCCTTTGGCCATTAAATGTTCTTTGGCTAATTGTTCGCCTTTCTTTCCAAGTTCGTTGTGTTCCGACATCGTTTTAGTGCCATAAAAGTAAGTCTATTTTTTGAAATAGTAAAATAGGGGTTTCGAAATTTGATTGTTCCCATCAATAGAATTAATCAACCAAATACTAATTATCGAGTATCTTTGCAGCATGCAAAATAGCCGTTTACGCGACCTGGGTTTAATCGATTACAATGCTGCTTGGCAATTGCAAAAAGAACTTTTTAATTCTGCCATTGAATATAAATTGGCACAAAAGCAAATGCCCGAAGCCAGCCATACGTTATTGGTTTGCGAGCATCCACATGTCTACACCTTGGGCAAGAGTGCCGAGCAAAAAAATTTGCTGTTAAATGAAGCCGAATTGAGCGATAGAAACATTGCCACCTATAACATTGAAAGGGGTGGTGATATCACGTATCACGGTCCGGGCCAATTAGTGGTTTACCCCATTTTCGATATTGAAGTGCTAAAAATTGGCGTCAAAGAATTTGTTCACCGCGTTGAAGCTTGCATCATCAATACCCTAAAATATTATGGCATTGAAAGCGAAAGAATCGATGGTAGAATTGGGATATGGATTGGAAAAGAGACCATCAACGAACGCAAGATTGCCGCCATTGGTATTAAATGCAGTCGCTTTGTTACCATGCATGGTTTGGCTTTGAATGTGAACACTGATTTAAACTTATTCAATCATATTATACCTTGTGGTATCGTCGACAAGGCTGTTACTTCGATTGAAAAAGAAATTGGTCGTTCAATTGATATTATTGATGTAAAAAATAGGTTGGTTAATGAATTTTCTACTACATTTGAACTAAAATTTATATAAAAAATGAAAAAGGGATTATTAATCGTTTTAGGAATTGTTTTATTACTTGGCTTTTATGGTTGTGGTAAATACAATGGTTTGGTAACAAGTGATGAGGATGTTAAAAGAGCTTGGGGCGATGTGCAAACACAGTACCAAAGAAGGGCCGATTTATTGCCATCATTAATTGCGACTGTTAAAAAAGCAGCCGAAAATGAAAAGGACATATTGACCAATGTAACCAATGCACGTGCGGGTATTCCAAATCTTGAAAAAGAAGCATCCGATATCAAAGATGCTGCAAGCAAAGCACAAACACCCGCCGATTTAAATGCAGTTGGCGATAGAATTAATACAGCCATTAAAATAACAATGGAGGCTTATCCTACTATTAGAAGTACCGAAGCTTTCCTTGGTTTACAAAGCCAATTAGAAGGTACTGAAAATCGCATACAAACTTCAAGAAGCGATTACAATGCCGCTGTTAGGAATTTCAACGTAAGTGCAAGAACTTTCCCAGGTAATATTTTTGCTGGCATGTTTGGTTTCAAAGCAAAAGACGAATTTAAAGCGACAGAAGGCAGTGAGAAAGCGCCTGATGTAGAAAAATTATTTGATAAATAAATAGTTTCAGGATTGTTTGTCTTGTCATTTTTTAAGAAACGTTTCTTTTCGAAAAAAGAAGAGAAACTAATTGTAGCTGCCATTCGGAATGCCGAAATGGGCACATCGGGCGAAATACGCGTGCACTTTTCCAAGAAAATTATAAGTGATGTTATAGTGGACGCGCAGGCTACTTTCAAACACCTTAAAATGGATGCAACAGAAAGACACAATGGTGTACTTATTTATATTGTGCCTTCCCAAAAACAGTTTGCTATTATTGGCGACTCAGGGTTCCATCAAATAGCGGGTGATGATTTTTGGCAATCTGTTAGAAATTTAATGCAAGGTTATTTTAAGGAAGGTCAATTTGTCGAAGGCGTTGCCCAAGGCATTGAAGAGGTGGGCAGAATATTAAAACCCCATTTTCCAAGAGAAGATAACGATACCAATGAATTAAAAGATGAAATATCTTATGGGAAATAAATGGTTATTGGGTGTATTGCTTTGCCTTTTGGTACAAGTATCGAGCTATGCACAAAGTGCTGCAGATGTGCCTGCCTATATTGATTATGTGAATGACTTTGCCGATGTTTTATCTACTGAGCAAGAACAAGCGCTCAACGCTAAAATCAAAGCCATTAAAGATAGTACAGTGACAGAAATAGCAATTGTTACGGAAGCTTCTTTAGATGGCAAAGCTACTTTCGATCGCAGTTTGGCTTTTGCCCGAGCTTATAAGGTGGGTGGCGAAGGGGTGAACAGTGGTGTGCTTATTTATATTTCCGTTCAAGACCGCGCAATTTTTATTCAAACGGCCGATAAAACCCAGGGTGCATTAACCGACTATATCAGCGAATTGATTATTGAGCGAAGCATGAAACCAGCGTTTCGTGCTGGTAATTATTATGAAGGTTTAGACAATGCTGTTGAATCCATTGGTCAAACTTTGAATGGTGAATTCGACCCAAGCAAACTCAAGAAAAAATCCAAACCTGAATCTAACCCATTAATTATGTTGGTGATCATCATGTTCGTTTTGATCGTTTTGTCGAAATTCGGTGGAGGGAAAAATGGTGGTATTAATAGGGGTGGTGGCTACTTATTGCCATGGATGCTCTTAGGCGGTGGCGGTGGTAGTGGCTTTGGTGGAGGAAGCAGCGGCGGTGGCTTTGGAGGGTTTGGAGGCGGCGGTGGTTTTAATGGTGGTGGTGCTGGAGGCAGCTGGTAATAAAATGAAAACTAATTATGCTAAACAATATACAACTACAAGATTTACTGGTTTTGGACATCGAAACCGTGTCACAAAAAAAATCATTTGATGATTTAGACGAAGAATGGCAAGAGTTATGGTCTAGGAAAGCAGGAGCGCTCAACAATCCTGAGATTATACCCTCTAAAATTTATGACCGAGCCGCTATTTATGCCGAATTTGGCAAAGTAATTTGCATCGGTTTGGGCATATTTCACCACCAAGATGGCGAATTGCATTTGAAAGTTAAATCCATTCATGGCGATGATGAGAAGGCCGTTTTACAAGCATTTGCTGAATTATTGAATACAAAATTTAATGGGCCTAAACACATGCTAGTGGCGCATAACGGCAAAGAATTCGATTTTCCCTTTCTGTGTCGCAGAATGCTCATCAATGGCATTCATATTCCAGCGATCTTAGATGTTGCGGGTAAGAAGCCTTGGGAAACCAATTTTATAGATACCATGGAGCTTTGGAAATTTGGCGATTACAAAAATTATACCTCCTTAAATGTATTGGCAAAATGCTTTGGAATACCTTCTCCCAAAGATGATATAGATGGCAGCATGGTGGGTCATACCTATTGGCAACAAAACGATTTGGAAAGAATTGCTACCTATTGCAAAAAGGACATCATTACCACCGCTCAACTTGTAGTAAAATATAGAAATGAGCCTTTAATTCCAAGTTCTTACATTCAAATTGCGTAATTTTACCATTCAAATTTGAATTTCTCGGCAATATTTTTTATATTTGCGTTAATTGAAGAAGTTATGCGCTATATGGTCGTTTCTCTTGTTGTCCGTGTCTGTTGCCAATGCAACTAGGCCAAGTGTGCAAGCCTCTAACTTAACGGTTTCACAAATTACTTGTAATTCAGTTCAACTCAATTTTGCAGCTGGCAACGGAACGGCAAGAATAATTGTTGGTACCGAGGGTAATGTGGCGCCTAATTTTGTGCCTGCAGATGACAATGCTTACACACCAATTCCCTATTTCAATTTAAAAGGTTTTTCAGCTACTACCTATGGCTCTCCCGCGAATTGCTTTGTGCTTTATAATGCAGGTGGTAACAATTTTGTGCGCATCGATAGTTTGAAGCCTTGTACCAAATATACTTTTCAAATTTACGAACACGATAACAATGGTAATCAAACCCTTTATAACATTACATCGGCGCCAACTGTTACATTTGAGACCTATTGTTTAAAATTAAATTTCACTACAATATTTAAGGATAGTTGCGAAATTCGCAACCGCTATGAATTTACAAACAATTCTACGTCTACCATTCCAGGCATTTCTTATACCTACGATTTTAACGATGCTTCAGGTTTAGCTTCTGCCACCTTAGGGTCTCCGGTGTCTCATAGTTATGCAAATAAATCTGGTGTGGTGTTGGTTAAATTAACGGCATCGCCTAGTTATGGATGCTTGGCAGATTTTTACGACAAAGTGCGCATTTATCCGAAAAGGGTCGCTTTTATTGACCGTGCAAAATTCAAGGATAGTATTCAGTGTTTTGAGAGTAACTATTATACGGTAGATCCACAGCCAGTGGTTTCGCCCTTGCCTAAGTCTTTTACCTACCGATGGTTTTACGGTGATACAGCACCTATTGAAACCTTCAAAAAAATGAAGCATACGTATACAAAAAGTGGTAAATACAATGTAATGGTTGAAATTCTTACAAATGTAAACCTACAACCCACCAATTGTAAAGATACTTTGAAATTTACAATTGAAGTTTTACCAAGTCCTGTAGGTCGTTTGACCATCGGTCCTGATACCACTAAAAGATCTCAATGCTTAAAGAATAACCAATTTGTATTCAATAACCCCGACAATAATTTAACGTTTTTTAAGTGGTATTTTGGTGATAATGATTCTAGTGATTTAAAATCAGTCGCACATTCTTATAAAAATATTGGTATCTATCGTGTGATGCACGTTGCTTATGCGGCCAATGGTTGCAAGGGTAGAGATACCAATTATGTTACGATTTTGCCCGATATCAGCGCTAATTTTAAAGGCTTATCGCCAGAGTACTGCCAATCAAACCAATTGGTAACTTTAATTCCCGATTCTCTTGGAGGGATATTCTCAGGTGGTTTGCCTGTTGCAACACCTGCCTACACTTTTACCCCTAATACGGTTGGAAGCTATAATTTGAAATACGTATTTAGAAATAAGTTTTGTGCTGATTCAACTGAACAAACGTATAAGGTGAATCCAACCCCTCAACCGGCCATTGGTCCAGATATTGTAAAATGTTTGACCGGTGCAATTAACTTAGATGCAAACTATGCCATTGGCAACTATCAATGGAATACAGGCGCAACTACCCAAGGTATTTCGGTGAGTAATTCTGGTAATTATTGGGTAAAAGTAACCGAAGGCAATTGCGAGGCATCCGACACGGTCTCCATTATATTCTCTGTAGCACCTAAATTCGAATTAGGCAAAGACACCTCGGTTTGCAAGGGCAATGGTTTAATTTTGCGAGCGACGAGTCCTGGTGGAACCTCCTACCTTTGGCAAGATGGCACCACTGATAGTCTTTATTATGTTTACAATTCAGGTAAGTATTCTGTAAAAGCAACCAATGCTTGTGGAAGTTACGAGGATTCTGTTTTCATCTTCTTTCAAAATGATTATTGCGATTTGTTTATGGCCAATGCCTTTTCGCCTGATAATGATTTGCTCAATGCCGTATTCAAACCCGAAGGCAAAAATATGACAGTTAAACTCTTCCAAATCTATAACCGTTGGGGCGAGATAGTGTTTGAAACCGATAAGGATAATGTGGGTTGGGATGGTCAGTATAAGAATAAACCTTGTGAACAAGATTTATACCTCTGGAAATTATTCTATACGACGCCGAATGGCAAATACATTAAAAAGAGCAATGCTTCTGGTACAGTTTTACTGATAAGGTAATCGTTAATCAATCAATTTCTTTTAAAATAGTGTTTTCAATGATATCACAACATTGATGCACTTGCGACTCATTAATCACAAGTGGAGGTGCAAAACGAATAATATGGTCGTGGGTTTGTTTGGCCAATAAGCCATTGTCCATCAATGCTAAGCAAATGTTATAAGCTGTTTTGCCATTGCCATAAGGTTTTATTACAGCTGCATTTAAGAGGCCCTTACCTCTAACAGTTTCAATAAGTGGTGATTCGATAGCGCTTAAACGCGACCTGAAAATAATACCCATTTCATAAGCATTCTCAGATAGTTTCTCATCCTTGATGATTTTCAATGCTTCCATGGCCACAGCGCAGGCCAACGGGTTGCCGCCAAAGGTGCTGCCGTGTTGACCAGGTTTTATGGTAAGCATTACTTCGTTACTGCTAAGCACTGCAGAAACAGGTAGTATGCCGCCACCGAGTGCTTTGCCAAGAATCAAAATATCTGGCTTTATACTTTCGTAATCACAAGCCAATAAGCGGCCCGTACGACCAATACCTGTTTGAACCTCGTCGGCAATAAATAGCACATTGTTTTGTTTGCACAAATCGTAGGCAGCTTTTAAATAGCCTTCATCTGGCACTATGACACCTGCTTCGCCTTGAATGGGTTCTAACATAAAACCAGCCACATTTTTATCTGTTAAAGCCAGTTCTAATGCCTTTATATCATTGTATGGTATAATTTCAAATCCAGGGGTAAAGGGTCCAAAATTATTGTAGCTACCTTCATCCGAGCTAGTACTCACGGCTGCTAATGTGCGACCCCAGAAATTATGCTCAACGAAGATTATTTTAGCTTTATTTTTTTCAATGCCCTTAACTTCATAGCCCCATTTTCTGCAGAGTTTAATGGCTGTTTCGCCACCCTCAACGCCTGTATTCATTGGTAATACTCTGTCATAGCCAAAATATTGGCAGATAAATTCAGCATATTCACCCAGTAAATTGTTGTGAAATGCGCGCGATGTTAAAGTTAGTTTTTGTGCCTGATCGGTCAATGCTTTTAACAATCGCGGGTGACAATGGCCTTGGTTCACAGCACTGTATGCCGAAAGACAATCAAAGTAAGTGTTACCATCGGTGTCCCAAACCATTGCACCTTTTCCTTTTTCGATAACCACAGGCAAAGGATGGTAATTATGGGCATTATAAGCATCCTCAAGTTGAATATAATAATCGGCTTTTGAATTAATGGTGGTCAGCATATGGATTATACAAAGGTAATAAAAAAAAGCCCTGAAACATTGTGCTTCAGGGCTTTTTAATCTATAAATTGCGTTAGGCGTTAGCTTTCATGCCCAAAACCTCAGCCATCTTAGCACCAATTTCAGCAGGTGATTCTACTACGTGTATACCACATTCGCGCATGATGGCCATTTTTGCTGCAGCGGTGTCGTCTTTGCCGCCAACTATTGCACCAGCGTGTCCCATTCTTCTGCCAGCAGGCGCTGTCTGTCCGGCAATAAAGCCTACTACTGGTTTAGTGCCATTGGCTTTAATCCAACGGGCAGCTTCTGCTTCCATGCCACCACCAATTTCACCTATCATAATAATCCCATCTGTGTCTGGATCGTTCATTAACATTTCAACAGCTTCTTTAGTGCTTGTTCCAATTATTGGGTCGCCACCAATGCCAATTGCAGTGCTTTGACCTAAACCAGCTTTGGTAATTTGATCAACGGCTTCGTAGGTAAGTGTTCCGGATTTAGAAACAATACCGATTCTTCCTGGTGTAAATATAAAGCCTGGCATAATACCTACTTTAGCGCCACCCGGTGTCATCACACCTGGGCAGTTAGGTCCGATAAGGGTGCAAGATTTTGAACTCAAATATTCTTTTACTTTTACCATGTCTTTGGTTGGAATGCCTTCGGTAATACAAACAATAACTTCGATACCTGCATCAGCAGATTCCAAAATTGCATCTGCTGCAAAAGCGGGAGGTACAAAAATGATAGATACGTTTGCTTGGGTTGCAAGCACAGCTTCCTGCACAGTATTGAAAATTGGTTTTCCTAGTTCAGGATGATTTGTTCCACCTTTTCCTGGTGTAACACCACCAACCACATTCGTGCCATACTCAATCATTTGAGTGGCGTGAAAAGTGCCTTCCTTACCTGTAAATCCTTGAACAATAACCTTTGAATTTTTACCAACTAATACTGACATATTCTTTATTTTTAATTAATGTGCGAAATTAAGTGATATCTGTTTAAAATCTAATACTATAAATATATAATTTTGCATAAATTTAAAAAATAGTCGTCATGGATTTTGAAACCTACAACAATTTAATAGAATCTACTTTGGCATTTTTGGGTTTAAACCCTGCCGAGGCCCGCAGTTCTGAAAAAGGGCAATGGGTGTTATACAATGGTGATACCGAGATTTATATAGACATGTGGGAACAAAAAAGTCAGAATGCTTGGCTCTATTTTGAATCCGAAGAGCCCCTTTTTATCTTTCAAGTGATTTCGCCAGTTTCTTACCTGCCTACAGTGAATACCGAGCAATTTTATCAAGAATTGTTGCATAACAATCTGAACATGCTGTATGCATCTTATACCATTAATAAGGAGGAGAATGTTTTAGCTGTAAAATTCAGAAGAATTTGTAACGGTTTAAAACAAGAAGACATCATTGAGGCCATTGAAAGTATTGGCTTTTATTCTGAAACAACCTATAAGGCTTTAGTGGATCGTTACGACATTGCCAAAATTGAAATCGAGGAAAATTAATTTTTTTTTCATCTTTAGGCAACCTTGGGTTGCTTTTTTACTTCTACCAATAGAATTAACATTCAACCAAACTGTGTAAATGGCCATTTTCAATGCGGAAAAACTGAGCGAAATTGTTAAGCAATGCATTGAAAATAAGCCAAAGGCGCAAAAAGAGTTATTTGACATATTGTCGCCAAGAATGTACGCAATTTGTTTGCGTTACGCTAAAAACAACGACGAAGCCAAGGATATTTTACAAGAAGGCTTTATTAAAATGTTTAAGCATTTAGAGCAATTTGAAGGCAAAGGGTCTTTTGAAGGGTGGGTAAAACGAATTTTCATCAATACTAGTATTGAATTTTATAGAAAAGCACAGAAGGAGGCAACTAAGCATTCTTTAGATATTGCAGAACACCAGCCATTCGAATCCCATATCCTCTCCAATTTAAAGGTAGATGATTTGATGGCCATTGTCCAAAAACTACCCACAGGTTATCGAACTGTTTTTAACCTTTTTATAATTGAAGGTTATGGACACGAAGAAATTGCTAAAATGCTCAACGTGTCAGAAAATACGAGTAAAAGTCAATTGTTTAAAGCGCGTCAACATTTGCAAGCGATTATATTAAAAAGAAATTTAAAGTGAAAAACGAAAACAATATAGCTGAGTTTGATCAATTTTTCAAACAACAATTGGAAGGTGCATCTGCCACTCCTCCAGCTGGCGTTTGGGAGAGTGTGTCCTCCTCTTTGGCTTCAAGTGCGGCTACTGCAGTAGTTGCCAAAACAGCTTTATGGATTAAAATAGGTGTTGCAATTGTTGTTACGAGTGCTATGGTTACTACTGCTTATTTATCTACCAAAGATTCAGCACCAAAAACTAATACAAAGGCCATATCTGTTATGGCTCAGGCGCAAATAATTGCAGATAATCAGACAGCACCTAGTAATGATGAAGTATTAGAAACGCCATCGCAAACGATTAAAGAGGATAAAGCAATTGCTCAACCAAGCCATAAAGTTAAATCAAAAACAACCAATTTGGAGCGCGCCAGCGAAGTGCCACCAATTCCTGAAGCGTCTTTCTTTAGACATCAAAATACTTCTGGCAATATTGATTTTACCCCTATGCCTGAGTTTTTAGAAGAAATGGAAAAGAAATTGGAATTGCAAGCTACTGATCCGAAAGTGATAATAAAAGATTCTTTTGAAACACCGTATGTGCACATGAATGAAAGCTATGTAACTAAAAAAACAGATAGTTCATTCATCTTTATTCCCGATGTGGTAACCCCGAATGGCGATGGCCTAAACGATGAGTATTTAATTGATATTAAAGGAGAAGAGAGTTTAAAAATCATTATTCGCGATATTAAAAATATGAAATTATTTGAAACAAGTAATAAATATATGCCATGGAATTGTATCATGCCAAATGGTGAGGGCTATCCAGAGGGAACCTATTTCGTAACCGTGGTTTATAAATTTCCTAATTTGCCCTCTGTTGAAAAGACCATATCACTAAAATTAATTCGATAAAAAACCATTTGTAAACTCCATAAATTTAATCTAATATAGCAACTTGAAATTATTATGAATATAAAGTATAAAATAAACAGCAAAATAAAAGCATTTGGCCTAATGGTAGCAATGCTTTTGAGCTATTTGTCTGCAGATGCCCAATGCAGTATTACGACGAACGGAGCGCCACCTTGTGTGGGTCAGCCCATCCAGTTTTTCTGTAATACGGTAGGCGCAAGTAATTACAATTGGGATTTTAATGGTCAAGGTAGTAACACTACTGCATGTAATCCGACCTTTACTTTTACCAATGCAGGTACAAAAACAATCAAACTTACATTGAAATTGGCGAATGGCAATACTTGTAATGCCACCTTTACCTTTACAATTAAGGAGGCGCCAGTAATTGATATCGTTCAGTTAAATAATGATACCAGTTGTTTTTATGGTAACTCATTTTGTTTTAAAGATCAAACCAAACCAATTAACGATCCAGGTGGAACAAATTGTATCAAATGTATCAAATACTTATTCTCTGATGGAGAGTTAATTAAGATATGTGGTACGCCACCAAGCGGTGTAACCCTTCCAAATACTTTTTGTAAATCCTTTAAAGACCCTGCCGGTGGAACATACGATTTGTTAGTAGAGGTAGAGGATTGCAACGGTTGTATCACTAGAAAAAATTATCCTAGTTTTTGTACTGTTCGTGCTTCAATGGGTTTATCGTTCACTTCTCCTAGACCACAAGCGTGTGATAGCGTTAGGTTAACAGTAACCAATAATTCAGCCATTGCTTTAAGCGATATTGATAAATTTACATGGGATTGGGGAGATGGTTCAGCACCAAACACTACCAGCTGGAAGCCAACAGCTTCTCATACTTTCTATGTGCAAGGTCCAAACGCGGGTGATTTCAATACCAAATTAACCGTTTGGGATAAATTCGGTTGTAAAGAGTCATTCACGTTCTTCAGCTCTGCGACTAACATTAAACTAAACCCTAAAATTATTGCCGATTTTGATTCAGTGTGTATCAAAACACCAACCATTAATTTCAGTATTAAAGGTGGATCAATTGCCAAAGCAATAAGTCCAACGTTTAACTATGGTGACCCTCCGACAGGTCCATTAAACATTACCCGTCAGTGGGTGGGTTCTCACAAGTTTTCTGGCCTAGGTCCTTACAAAGTTAAATTTACGTATAGTCACCCTATTTGCGGTAACAGAGAAATTTATGATACCATTTTAGTGCTTGGTCCACAAAGTGCAATGGAAAAACCGAATGACCGTATCAAGGACTTTGAAAAATTCCAATGTGTGATTACTGATTCGGTTCACTTTCCAAATAACTCAGTGTTCTATCACAATGATAAAACTTTCTATAATGATGATAGCACATGGATGGTGTACGATAGTTTGAAGTATGATTTTGTGCGCGATACATTGGTGAATCCCAATGAGCCATTCGATAAAAATTTCATGAGATGGATTAAAAATACCGGTGGTTTTAACTATCCATACATTCACTTATTCAAAACCCCTACAGGTCAAGTGACAAGAGATGCAGCTTTAGGTGCTGATGGAAAGAAGAAAAGAGGTAATGAGTGTGTCGTTAGAGTATGGGATTTTGATGACGATTTCTGCGAAAAATGTACAACTGATACTAAAAATGGTATCAACACAGTTTTAAAGAATTGTAAATATTCAAAAGATTCATTGCCTGTGCATTGGTATACGCCTTGGGATTCAATCTACCAAACCAGATTTAGTACACGTGCTCAAAATGGTACCAAGTACAATTCAGATTCAGGTTTATGTGTTCAAATCAAGATTTGGCCTTCAAATCAAATGGCCATTATCAGAGATACAATTATTTACTATGGTGATAATCCACTTGCTACAAAAGCAAAAGACTCTGTGATTTTCAAAAATTGGAAAGCACAAAGGGTAAAGGTACCAAATTACATTACAGGTCCTGCCAGATTCGATGCCTCCACAGAAACGCCGAGATTCTATTTGAGAAAATCGGATACAGGATACATAGACAATAACAATGGGTTTCCGCCTAACCTGATTAAAGGAACCAAGTATCAAACCATTCAGTTAGGTCAATCACTCATATTAAAATCTAAATCAGATACGGCCCGTTTCAATTATTGGATTGTCTATATTCAAGATACCATAGCATCTAATCTTCTTCAACCTTGGCACAAAGTATGGGCATTGGAGCCAATGCAAGGTTTTAAAGTTGGTGACAGTATAAATGCGGCTTACCACAGACAGAAATTCTACGAAGGAACAACTGTTAGATGTTTCAATCCTAGATTGTGGCAAAAAGACATGTGTCATCCAATGTCTTGCGAATACGAAGATGTCGTATCTTTAGCCTTGGTGCCGCCTAGTGCTAAGAAATTGAGAAAAGAAGGTGTTCAATGTTTAGGAGGTAGCCAAGATAATTATGGTATTACCTTTATCTTATCGGATACCAAACCTGGTTGCACACAAACCTTCGCTCAAATTAATTTTGATACCGCTTTAGATCCGAATGGTTGGGTAAATGCAGTAGGTGCTAACTTAACTTCAGGTTCAATTGCAACTGGTAACTTACCGCCAGTGAATCCTCCTTATAACGTACCACCTTTGGGTTACCAAATCATGGGCTCACCAGGTACACGTTTCTCTAAACAATTTACAGTAGATGATATTAAAGATTCTATTACTGGTTATATCAATGTTGGTTTAATCATTGGTAATGGTATGTGGCCACCAGATGGCGATGCATATCCTTCTACATGTATCGATACCGTTTACTATAATAAGTTTGCAAGGTTCCCAATTTTGGATAATAAATTCAGAATCATCAAACCGAAGCAAGGTCTTGAATTTACCAATATTTGTAGAAAAGATACCTTGTGTTTGGCCTTAATGCCACGTAACAGAAGTTATATCCCAGACGTTGAAGAACTAAACTGGAGCTTATCTGCAGCCAACGTTGGTAAGTACTACGATAAATACTACACATTACAAGTGAACGAATCTTACCAAAGATTCCAAAAAGACCCGAATGACCCTAACCATTTATTCGACTACTTGTATCACAAACAAACGTCTTATTTTGACGGTAAATATGCTACAATCGATAGCCAATACATTAAAATTGCTGAAGTGACTAAATGGCATACCGAAGCAGATATTACCCCAGTATTTGATATCATTAAACAAATTTTATTGGCTAACAATATTGATGTTTATGAATTATCACCTGCTCAAATTTCAGAAATTATATGGAACGGTAAAGGTAGTTTCCAAAAGCCTTATACTGGTTCTAGAGGTTGTTTAGATACCACTGGTTTTGGTAGATTCATTAGATTCTATAAAGTGGCTGATAAGAAAAATATCTTGCACTTCAGAGATACGAGCATCCAACCAATCAAAACTGTAAAAGGTTATGATGGCCAAACTTACAACGCTTATTGCTTTGTTCCTCAATACTCTGGTTTCTTCATTGCTAACTTTGGTTTAAGAAGTAGAGCGCCAGAAAATTGTACCATGCAAAGTGGTACTGCTAAACGTGTAATCGTAGGCTTCTATGGTGTATTGAACTACAGCGATACCATCATCTGTCATGGCGATAAAGTGCAATCATGTCCTCAATTCAATTACTTCCACGCTTATCCGGATATCTGTAACTGTCTATTAGATCCAACCGATTATTGGGGCGATAGAGTTGCGCAAGCCGGCCAACCAAACAGAGAGGCTAAAACCAAATGGGATTTAAGTAAATCAGATGATGTAAAAAGCTTACCAGCTACCATCTTCGGTCCATTCCCTTATGGTCAAACTGGTATTGGCTCTGGTTCCCCACGTTGTGTTCAATTAGGTGGATTAACGGTACCTGGTACTGTTTACTACTTATCTGATACTGGTGGATACTACCAAGTAAGAACTGCAGCTGGTGATAGCACTGGTTGTCGCGATACCTTCCCGCAAGACATCTATGTTACTGCTGCAAAAGCATACTTTAACTTAGGTCAAACCCGTCCTGAGTGTAAAACAATTGTTGAATTCTTCGATTCATCTTCAGTATACGATCCTTGTAAATGGAAATTGTATGACGTTTGTGATTACATTGTTAAATGGAGAATCAACTGGGGCGATAGCAGCCGTTCTGCTAAGAACGTGTTCTTCGGATCATTGCCGCCAAATATTGCGCATGACTTTACAAGAAATGGCACCTTTGAAGTAACCTTAATTGTAGATACCTATTTGGGTTGTACAGATACTTTCAAACTTAAAATATACATACCGGGTCCTGTGCCTAAATTCGATACCTTTATTCCAAGAAAATATTGTGTTGGTGAAAAAGCAATATTTAGCAACTTAAGTAAATATGCTTTGGCCGATAGCAGTATCTGGACATGGGATTTTGGTGACAATGTATACGATAACCAATACGATACCATTATCAAATCTGGTGTTGCTAAAAATGATACCATCACTCACCAATACACTAAAGCTGGCAGATACTATGTATTCTTGCAACAAGCTTTCCAATTAAGAATGCCAGATGGTTCGATTAAAATATGTAGCGTGATGTGGCCTGATACAACAGGTGGACAAATGAAACCATTCTACGTTGATGTATTCCAATATGATACGGTCAAATTATTACCTAAAGACACTTCGGTTTGTTTAAACCAACCAGTATTAATAACAGGTAATGTAAAACCATTTGCTAAATACAGCAGGTACAAATGGAATCTTGGTTTATCTGCAACTGATACCATTATTTTATCAGATACCTTTAGAACCGTTAGCTATAGCGCACCGGGTGTCTATGTAATTAAGTTTATGGGGGATAAAAACTCGGTCAATACTCAAACAGGTAAGGTTTGTCCGGCCCAGGATAGTGTGAGGGTAACTGTAGCACTTGTGAAAGCCGACTTCGATATCGATACCAGCGCATCGCCAGTATTCTGTTTCGAAAACAAATCGACTAACAGTGTAAACCATAACTGGAGTTTCTATAACCAAGATGATATCATGGCGATAACACCAGCTTCGGCCCGTACATTCGACATTCAATTAGGATTTGCTTCTGACCCTGCCGGCGCAAATGCTGCTAAACCATGCCGCGACTATAGAGACTCTCAAGGTGCTTATTGGATATGCTTAGAAGCTGTTAATAGCATCGGTTGTCGCGATACCATCTGTAAGCGTTTAGTGAACAGATTCGAAGCGTCTATTCGTCCACCTAACGTGTTTACACCTGCAGGCGGTAACAATGATGTCTTTAGTGGAGTAGATAGAGAAGGCTTAACAGGTAACAACGTATTCAACATCGAGATTAAAGGTGAAGAGAAATATGATCTAGTAATCTTCGACCGTTGGGGTGTGAAAGTGTTCTCATCTACCGATGCCAAAACAGATTGGAATGGACAGGTGAACAACACAGGCGCTAATTGCCCTGATGGTACTTACTTCTATATCTTGAAATACAGATACAAAGGAAAAGATAAAGATGAGCCAGTACTGAATGGTACAGTTCAAATTATCAGATAACTTTAAATAATCTTAAATTTTCAAGCCCCGGACCTAAAAAATCCGGGGTTTGATGTTTTTAAGGGTGGCTTCGCTTAATTTTGCACTACATGTTACCCAATTTATACAATACCGAAGATACCATTGCCGCCATTGCCACTTCCGAAGGTGTTTCGGCCATTGGTGTTATTCGTGTTTCGGGTAAAGATGCTTTCTCGATTTGTAATTCTATTTATAAAACCAAAGACCTTACACAAGTAAAGTCACATACCATTCATTACGGCTTTATAACCGATGGGGAAGAAGTAGTGGACGAAGTAATGTTAAGTGTTTTCAAATCACCCCGCAGTTTCACAACCGAAGATAGTATTGAAATTAGTGCCCATGGTTCGCCATATATTTTAAGTAGGATTTTGCAATTGCTGCTTCAAAATGGTGCACGCTTAGCCCAGCCTGGCGAATTTACCATGCGCGCATTTATGCATGGGCGATTAGACTTGGCACAAGCCGAAGCAGTTGGCGATTTAATAGCCGCACAAAATAAGTCGCAAGCCGAAGTGGCCATCAAACAAATAAGAGGAGGCCTTTCTGAAGATATAAAAATGTTGCGCGAGCAGTTGCTCAACTTTGCCTCGCTCATAGAATTGGAATTGGATTTTGGTGAAGAGGATGTTGAGTTTGCGGATCGTTCGCAATTAAATAAACTCATTGAACATATCCTGCATCACATCGATCCCATTGTACAATCATTTAAATATGGTAATGCCATAAAGAATGGTATTCCTGTTGCCATAATTGGTCGCCCCAATGCAGGAAAATCATCGCTCTTAAATTTATTGTTAAACGATGATAGGGCCATTGTTTCGGCTATAGCGGGCACCACGCGTGATACCGTAGAAGAGGTTTTAAATATAGAAGGTATTCCGTTTCGTTTTATCGATACGGCTGGCATAAGAGCAACACAAGATACCATTGAAAAAATTGGTATTGAAAAAGCTTTAAAAAAGATTGAAGAAGCCCAGGTGGTTATTTATATTTTTGATGTGAGCGATACTTCGTATGAAGATGTAAAGACCGATTTGGAAATGATAATGGCCAAGAACCATCAAATCCATTTAATGGTATTGGCCAATAAAACCGATTTAATTAGTGAAGACGCTAAAATTAATTTGTTGAATGATTTAAATACCATTGGGTATTCAAATACATATTCTATTCAAGCCAATAAAGCGAGTGAAAATGAATTGATGGTTTTGAAAACGGCTTTGCATTCAGCCATTAAAAGTGGGGTATTAAGCGAAGGGCAAACCATCTTAACCAACCTTCGGCATTACATTGCCTTGAACGATGCGCGCGAGGCCTTGCATATTGTTGTAGAAGGTTTGAATAATCGCTTAACCAGCGATATGCTGGCATTGGACATTAAACGCGCACTGAATGCCCTAGGTGAAATAACAGGTGAAATTAGTAGCCAAGAGATATTGATCAATATCTTTGGGAAGTTTTGTATAGGAAAGTAATTATTGGAATTGAAACAAACTAAACACTCGCTGACTTATTTTTTTTGAAGTGATAAAAAAGACAACTAATCGCAAAGGCTATGCTCCATAATCCAAAGGAAAAACTAATAATTAAAATTTCAGGTAAACCAAAAACGATTGGCATAATAAAATAGAATAGAATATAAACCGAGCAAAATATGGCGTTAATAATTGAAAAAATTTTCATAGCGCAAAAATAGTATTTAATTAGGCATAAAATATAGTTTTGAATGGTGGCAGCCTATTTTATGCTCAAAACAAGTCAGGCACGAGCGATAAAGTCCAAAAGGAGGATGGCGTGAAACCCTTATTCACGGCACTATATATTGATTGTTTGCTATTAATAACTGGTATGGCAATCACTTACTTAATACTAAATTGAAGTAAAAATAATATATTTTTGATCCGAGCTCATAATGCTAATAAGGGAAATTGATAAATAATGTTTTCTAACTTTCATTGTTTCACGGCGGCCCTCTTCATATTTTTCTGACTTTGTCAAGTTATCTCCAACCGCGCCAATTGTAAAGTAACGCACATAATCCTAAGGCGCCAAGAAATATTTGGAATTTTTCACCTGATAAATTTTTCATAAAGTGGTATTTTAAAAAACAAACATAGAAAATATTAATCCAATCAAATTTATATTAATAGGTCGGTCCAATTTACCAAGTCGAACTGAAAGAGAGGAAGGAAATAAAATTATAGATTTAATAATGATTAAATAAAATATAATGCTTAAAATCGCAAGTCAGTTTACCAGATATTTATGTGATCCGAAGATCATGTGGTGATTGGATTGACTTAAAAAAGCGTAGGCAATGGCTATTTAATAGCCACAAAATGAACATAAATAATAAATTTTATAAATCGCCATTCAACATTGCTGTATTAGCCGCTGGAATTGGTTTTTTTATTGATGCATTTGATCTTTTTCTTTTTAATGTCTACAGGATTCCTTCGTTAAAAGACCTCGGTTTGACTGCTGCCGAGTCAGCATCAACAGGCGAAATGCTTTTAGCCATGCAAATGGGAGGTATGATTGTGGGTGGTATTATAACAGGTATTCTGGCCGATAAAAAAGGGCGTGTGATTGCGATGTATGGTTCGATACTTTTGTATTCAGTAGCGAATATTGCCAATGCTTTTGTCCACGATATCGATACCTATGCATTGATACGTTTTTTAGCGGGTGTCGGATTGGCCGGAGAACTAGGCTCAGGCATAACACTCGTTGCCGAAAGCATGTCCGTTGAGAAAAGAGGTTATGGCACCATCCTCGTCGCCACTATGGGAGCACTGGGCGCTGTGACTGCAGGTTTAGCTGGCAATTTTTTACCTTGGCGACAGGCTTTTTTTGTAGCAGGGTTGGCTGGATTATTAGTTTTGGTCATGCGCATTCGCTCCCTTGAATCCAATATGTACCTTGAAAGTAAAAATGCCTCTGCGCACAGAGGGTCTTTTCGGTTTTTATTTTCTTCTCGTGAAAGGGTCTTGCGATATTTGGCCTGTATTTTAATGGGCGTTCCTATTTGGTATAGTGTTGGGCTACTCATTACACTTTCCCCGGAGTTGGCTACAATCCATCATATAGATGGGTTAAAATTATCGACTTGTTTTATTTTATTTCAAATTGGAATCGCTTCAGGCGATTTGTCTAGCGGCATTTTTAGTCAGGTATTTAAGAACAGAAAAAAGGTGCTACTTGTATTTATGCTCATCGGAGTATTTTCTACTATCTATCATTTTATCCGTATGACAGAAAGCGGAAGCTTGAATCTTTCTTCCTTCTTGATGGGCTTGGGTTGCGGATACCTTTCGGTTTTTGTAACTGCAACAGCTGAGCATTTTGGCACTAATTTAAGGGTTACCGTAACCGCTACCGTAACTAATTTTATGCGTGGCGCTGTAGTTGTTCTTATTCCTTTGCATCGCAGTATTGAAAAAATATTTAATTTTACGCTTACGTCTGGCCTAATAGTTACCGGAATCATTGTTTGGATTTTGGCGCTACTTTCACTTATGATATTGCCTGAAACATTTGGAAAGTCATTGAATTATACAGAAAGCTAATGCAATTTTTATTTCAGCTTTTATTTTTTGGCGTCTTTGTAAATTAAAATTTCAGTTTATAAATTAAAATAAAAATACAAAATGACAAAACTGGGGAAAATAAAAGCAAATATTGTTAAACTTAAATCAGCTAATACGAAAGATGTAACAAAGTGTGCAGTATTGGTCATCGATGATTTATCATACATTGAAGCTTTAGATGTTATTGAACTTGCCGAGGATTTATATGCATTTGCTGCAGCAAATGCTGAAAAGAAACCGCTTCTTTTTGGCTATGCGAATCTACTAAACACATTTAGCTACTTATTTGATGAGAAATTTGAAAAGGCTTTAGCACTGATCTCAGATGTCTCAATATTATTTTCTGAACAAAAGGATACCATAGGTTCAGCTATTTGTAATGGCGTGCATGGAACAATTTACAGAACCATTGGAAATTATGACTTGGCATTAGAATTCTTGATGGTTGCACAAGAGCAACTGCGAATGCATAAAACAACACAGATCCGACTAATGTCTTGCTTGAATGATATTGGCGGAATTTATCTAGACCTAAAAAACTACGAGGAATCTCTTTCTGTATTTAACGAAATGGAATTAATTAGTCGCCATCATGATAATTTCTATTGGACGGTGTATGCCAATCAAGGCATAGGAAAAGTGAATCAAAATTTAAATAGGCATCAACTGGCTGAAAAATATCTTTATAAAGCATTGCAGGTGTCAGAATTAAATAACAACAAGAAATCAATTTGCAATTCATACAATGCGCTTGCAAATTATTATACCTCAATTTCGGATTACACAAAAGCAATAGATTATAATAGGCAGGCGCTTCTACTTAGAGAAAGCTTGAATTTAATTAGCGGTGTTATCACGAACTGTATTTCTCTTGGAGATATTTATATTAAACTTCAGCGACAAGATGAAGCGATAGAAATTCTTACCAAAGGACTTGAACTCTCCAATAAGATAAGTGTAAAGAAAAAAAAATACCAGATTCATTTTATGTTGTCTGAAATATTTGAATCGAGAGGCGACCTTAAAAAAGCAATTTTACACTACAAATATTTTCATGAAACACAGTTTGAACTTGAGGTAGAAGACAGCAATAGAAAAATATCTAATGCCAAAATTATTTTTCAATCGGAGCAAAATAAAAAAGAAAATATCATCATAAAAAAACAAAAAGAATTAATAGAAAAAGAAAAAGAAAAATCTGATTTTTTACTATTTAATATCTTGCCAAAAGAAATAGCATTAGAACTTAAAAAAAATGGGAATGCTGCGGCAAAGCTCATTGATTATACAACCATTATGTTTACCGACTTTAAAGGGTTTACGCAGATTGCTGAAAAAATGAGTCCGGTGGAACTTGTCAATGAAATTAAATGTCTGCTTCAAAGCATTTGATAATATTACGACAAAGCACAACATAGAAAAGATAAAACCATTGGCGATAGTTATATGTGTGCAGGTGGACTGCCAGTTGCAAATAAAACCCATGCCATAGATGTTGTTAGTGCTGGGCTTGAAATACAACAGTTTATGCTGGAGCATAATATTGAAAGAAAAAAACAAGGTCAAGAAGTATTTGAAATTAGAATTGGTATACATACCGGTCCTGTGGTGGCAGGCGTCGTAGGGTTCAAGAAATTCGCCTATGATATTTGGGGCGATACTGTCAACATTGCGTCTAGGATTGAAAGTAGCGGCGTGGCTGGAAAGGTGAATATCAGCGAAAGCACTTACCACTACATTAAAGAACATTTTCGTTGTAAAAACCGCGGAAAAATATCTGCAAAAAACAAAGGAGAAATACACATGCATTTTGTCGAATCAAAAATATAGTTGAACTCTGAAGTATTAAATCCAAAATAATATTGAATACATTAGGCAGATATTTTCGCCGACCATTGCATACAAATAATAAATAGTCAATCAACCATTAAGAAAGAATCAAACAGCAGAAAAATCTCGTGACTTTAATAAAAAATAGCGAAATTGCCTGCGCATATTTTAACTCAACAAAATGAAACATTCAATAGCATTAAAGATATTTGGACTCGCAGTGGGCATACTGCTGATGATGATTACTGTTTCTATTATCAATAGCATAGCAGTAATAAAACTTGGAAAAGAAGTAAATGAAATCTCAGTCGTGAGCTTGCCAATCGCCAATCATTCGGCAGAATTAAATGAAGTTGGACTTAGAAGAAGAATTGCCTTTGAGCGCCTTTATAGAGAATATTCATTTGCTGAGGCGGATTCAAGTGTTTTAAAAGACGCGGAACCTAATTTTGAAAAATTTTCCAAAGCCGTAGTTGACCAAATTGCGTTATTAAAAAAAGACCTGTCTATACTCCCAGATGATACGAAGGAAAGAGAAATCTTCGCGCAAGCCCGCGAGTTGGTTTCAAGTATTGAATCTACTTTTGATCAGCAAAATGATATAGCCAGGCGTATTCTAAAAAAGAAAAAAGCAAAAGAAGAAGAAAATTATAAAGTGCTCATGGAAATTAATGTTCAAGGGCAAACCTTGCTGCAAGAAAAAAGATCTTCATTGCAGAACTTAGCAATGCAATTAGCTCAGCTCTCAGCTATTAAAGCAAAAAAAGCTGAACAAAATGTGCTTTGGAGCAGTCTTATACTTTCGCTACTTGCCATTACGCTTGGTTTATGGGGCGCCTGGATTCTTTCGCGCAAACTTGCGCGTCCATTAATGAGTCTAATTCAATCAACCCGAGCAGTGCACGGGGGAAATCTCTCTGTCAATATTAACGGTTTACCCGAAGACGAAATTGGTCAATTGGGAGATAGTTTAAATCAAATGATTGAAGAACTGCGCAAAAAACAAGACCTTAAAAATCTTATTAATACTTATATCGATCCGCGCATCGTAGAAAAAATTATCATCCCCGGAAGACAAGATATGTTTGATGGACAGAAGCAAATTATGACCGTATTTTTCAGCGATATAGTAGGTTTTGCCAAAATAAGTGAACAACTTTCTCCAACCAGTCTTGTCAAAATAGTCAATCGCTATCTTACTATTATGACCGAATGTATTCAAGCGGAAGAGGGTATTATTGATAAATATATTGGAGATGCTATTATGGCCTACTGGGGTCCTCCGTTTGTGAAAGAAGAAGACCAAGCTGCAGCTGCCTGCAGAGCTGCCCTAGGACAAATTAAAGCATTAGATCAATTCAGAAAAGAGCTTCCAGACCTAATGGGACTAAGAAAAAATATTCCTGAAATAAATATACGTATTGGAATTGCTACGGGAGAGGTGGTAGTTGGAAATATCGGAAGTAATACAGCCAGAAGTTATACAGTAATGGGCGATATTGTGAATCTAGCTTCTAGATTAGAATCAGCAAATAAAGAATATGGCACTCATATTCTTATTTCTGAAGATACGATGCTTATGTCAGGAAATACTTTGGAATCGAATGAGATAGATCAAATTATTTTGAAAGGGAAATCAGAGCCTGTAAAAGTATATGAACTACTTGCTTTAGAAGGAGCGCTAACACCTGAAAATGAGCTTCGTAGAACCCGATTTAATGCAGGTTTAACAGCTTACCGAAAACAGGATTGGGTAGCCGCAAATTTGATATTTAAGGAACTGATTGAAAAATTCAACTGCGCACCTTCCGCAACTTATTTTGAAAGAATAAAAATACTTGAAACCCATGACCTAGGTTCAGGTTGGGATGGTGTGTGGAGGATGCTGTCAAAATAAAATACGAATGGTTCTAAACCAACATCGATGAAATTAAAAAAAGCCAATTTTAAAAAATAGATTGTATTTAGCTAACAGCAAGGATTGCCTAGCCGTTAGCGACAATTTATTTAGCTATTATTAAAACTGCATTGTATATATGGCGAACTGTTCGACCGGACGGTAACCCATTTTCGTATACATAGAACAACCATCAGCTGTGGCATGAAGTGCGGTTCTTGTGATACCCGTATCTCGCATGGCATGTTCTATACTGCGTCGCATGACAAGTTCGGCAAGACCTTTGCGCCTGTGAGCTAATGCGGTGGCCGCATAGGCCACATAAATTATACCATTCAGTGGTACAGCGAAAGCCGTTGCTGCGGGTTGTCCATCAACATACGCATTGTAACCATACAAAGGATTGTTCCAAAGGGACTCTCCCGATGCGGCGAGCCTTACCCAATCGTTTGAGACATCGTATGCTGCTGCATTTAAATCTGCAAGTGCTAAACGGCCCGCTTCGTCTTCAATGCGGCGTATTTCCACATCCGTTATTGGTGGTTCAGGCGTCGTGAGTTGTTCGGACACCATGCCGGTGACTGTAAATAATTCATTAAGGCCAAGTCGTGACAGCGTTTTTAATTAACCCGCACTTGTTTTTTTGCAATCAGAAGACAATAAAAAACTGTGTTTGCAATCATACGTTTTTACAAAATAAATCTCGGCCAAAATAATGAATTAAATCAAATTAAATCAAATTAAAGTTCGAATTGAAATACCAATCTTTAAAAGCCTACACTGAAATCACAATCGATGGACTGAATCAATAAAAACGGCTTTTGATGATAGTGAAGACTATAATTTACCTCAGCATATTTAACAAGTAATAAAGTTCTTAACTAATAGAATTTAAAATCCAACTTATAGTAAAATAATGGCAGGAACCCTAGTTGGTAGTCTTGCCTGCTGTAAGGTGATGCATTCGTATAGGAATACTTTAAGATGTTTTTTCGGTTGGTAACATTCACAAAGTCTAATGCAAATTCATGGGTTACTTTTTTAGAATTAATTTTATACGACAATCTCAAATCCAAACGCACATAATTTCTGCCAAATTTCAAAGTGTTTTTTAGCGCATCTTGTTCAATGTATTCCCTTTGACCTATGCTAGCAGCGGTATCCATAGGAGAATACCTTCTAGCGCCTGCAGTGGTAAATTTGCCCCCAAAGTTAAACACACTCTTCTGTCCTATTTTCCATTCTTTTGCAAACAAGGCATTCATGGCATAACTCGAATTAAAATCTGAATTTCTTAAAACATTATCGCTACCTCTATACTTTGCATCAAATAAACTTAAAGTCGCCAAATAATAATAACCTTTGGTAAACGATTTTTCAAACGTAAACTCTATTCCGTAATTGTAGCCAGTTCCAGTATTTTGTAAAGTGTCTGGGAAGAATCGACTAAATCCAGAACCCGTATTGGCCAAACTAAAGGAACTTTTTTTAACTTCTACAGGTATGTTTGACAGTGATTGGTAATAGGTCTCCACTTTAAAACGTTTGTCCTTTCCTATTGCTAACTCGTATCCTAAAACATTGTGAATGCTTTTGGTTAAACCCATTCCTAAATTATGAGGTTTAGAATTGCCTGGCAATATGTAAAAATAGGTGTAAGCAGGCTGCATTTGGCTGTGCACACCAAAACCAAAATTAAGGGATTGGTTTTTATTTAACTGGTAGCGCAATCCCAATCGGGGTTGTACATATTGGGCACTGCTGTTGCTTGTGTTAGATGCTTTATCAGAGATCATAAAATACTGCCCTGTTAAACCGCCCGAAACGATTAGCTTTTTTGAGGCCATCCATTTTACTTGCACATAAGGCATCACATTCAATCCAATGCCATCTGAGTTCCATCGGGTATACCACTTCCAGTAATGTGCAGTGTCTTGTGAATTGAAATTTAAGGCTGAATCGCGGAAGCGGAAATCATACTCTGTAATATTTGCACCGTAGCGGAAAGTGACACGGTTGTTAATTTTAGTATTCACAAAAAGATTCAAGCCAGTTGTATTGGTTCTGAAATAATAAAATAAATTTTTAACCAGCGAGTCCAAGGCGTATTTATAAATGGGTTTTCCATTAACGAAACTGGTGTCAGTGTTATGTCTGAAAACCAATTGGTGCAAAGCATCTACATCTTGATGGCTTTTGGCCACAGTGGCCTTAAAATAACTTTTACTATTGAGGTTCCACATAAAACTAGTGCCTACAATACCCATCTTGGAGCCAAATAATTGGTCGCGGTCATCATTCCCATACAACTCGCCACTGCTTTGTTTCTGGTCACTAATCATGATATTAATTTTGCTGCTTCCCCCAATGCCGAAAAATGATAAATTGCCTTTTTTTCCAATAGGAAAATTAAATTTAAATGAAGCATCTTGATAGTGCGGTACTGCATCGGTTCCTATTTTGAAATTTAACTTTTCAAAGATGGCAAAGGTTGAATATCTGTAAGTAAATAAGAACGACGATTTGTTTTTCTTTGACAAGGGACCTTCTGCCAAAACATCCCAACCTAAAAAACCAATTTGGGTTGAAAATTCATTTCTGCGATTGTTGCCATTTCTAAGTTTTAAATCAAAAACACCTGCAGTTGAATTGCCATATTCTGCAGGAAATGCGCCTGTAAAGAAATCGCTATTGGCCAATATTTTATTGTTGATGATAGAAACTGGTCCGCCAGTAGTACCTGGTATTGCAAAATGGTTAGGATTCGGAATATCAATGCCTTCTAAACGCCATAACACACCTTGAGGACTATTGCCACGCACTACGATATCGTTGCGAGAATCATTGGCCCCTTGAACACCCGCAAAATTACTTGCCATACGCGCTGGGTCGCCTCTGCTTCCGGCAAAACGATCAGTTTCATCAACAGTAAACAAACGCGCGCTTACCAATGCATTGTCGTTGTTAACGGCAGATTTATTTTTACTTTTAATAGTAAAACTCTTAAATGAAATGACCGCATCAGACATATCAAAGTTTAGAACCATTTCTTTGGCCGATGTCAATACAATATTTTGCATTACAATGTCATTGTATTTTTCGAGTGTAACCAAAATATTCTGACGACCAACCGATAGCTCAGGTATCATATATTCGCCACTTGCATTGCTCAAGGCAAATCGTCCACTATCTTTTCCAACCGTCGTAATCATGATTTTTGCACCTTCAAGAACCTGTCTTGTTTCACGGTCAAGCACCAGCCCACGCATGGTTTGTGTCTGTGCATGTAACGTATAAAAACACAATAGATTTACTAAAATTATAATCGTTTTCTTCATAAGCAAGTAAACAAATATTAGCATTAAAGTGGAATTTTCCAAATGAAACTATTTGGGCGAAAAGGCCCCGTTATTTTGCACATGCCAAAATAGCATTAAGTTTTAGATGGTCTATCAAATGGTGGATTTTTACTTAATAAATACAGGTACCCAAAAATTGAATGACAATAGAAGCTAATATTAGAATGAATGCAATCCATTTTATTTTTGGAATGTCAGCCAATACCTGCCAAGAAAACAAAAGATAAACAACCAAGAAAAATTGAAAATCGAGGGTGTAACGGGCACAGAATTGATACCAACCTGTTCCCATAATGCAAAATATGACAAAGGCAATAGGCAGGGCCGCAAGCCAACAACCAGTCCTTACCAAGCGCCGCGAAACTATAGCAACATCGTGTTCAATGCCATTACTGTAATTGCGTATTTGTAAAATAACAGCAGGCACTAACAGTAAAAATAAAGGCGACCCCCAAATAAAACCAAAGCCTTCTTCTTCCTTTTGAATAAATGGAAATTGCGCTTTAAAGCTTGGCATGTGCAATACCTCGGTATAAAAATTATGCGATAGATAATAAGTAGAGAAATAACCGTGCTGTTTGAAATTCTCGTAGAAGTAAGGATTCATTAAATGGTATTGTATGCCATTTTCAAAATAATCGCCAAAGCGCGCTTGGTTATACCATGCGTTTAAAAGGCTGAATATAATAAAGGGGATACCAAAAATGAAAGCTTTTCTGAGGCCGTTTTTCCATTGCAACTTTGGATGCATGGCCAAGTGCAAGCAAGCCAAAAAGAAGACAGCAAAAACCATGTTGTTACGCGTATAAGCAGCCGCTGCAAAAAATAACCCTGAGAGAATAAGTGGACCCCGTTTGTCCTTACTTTTTATTAAGAAATAAACTGATGCAAATAAAAAAGTTTGCGCCATAATTTGAGACACAAACCAAACCGTTCCTTCCATGGCCATGTAAAAATGCACAGTGCCTAAGCCCCAAAAGAAACCCAAGCAAAGGAGCTGTTTTGTAGTATAATTTAAATTAAATTTTTGATTTAAACCACTTACAATTTTCATGAACAGCCAAATGTTAAGAATGCCAAATAAAATATTAATAAAGGCATCAGGTAGATGAGTGCCAAAGATGGCAACCAAAGGTGTGTAAACCACTGCTGGCATGGGTGGCCAATAAAGGTATAGCTTGTTGTTGTAATGCACCAAGTCGCGGTCGTTCAAGGTATTTGTAACATCCAAACGACCGTGTAAAAAAGCATCTGCCAAATCCTTGAAATAGTTGAGATGTGGTTCAAGGTCGAGCGATTTATGACCAGGCTTCATCCAATCAAAATAAAAGAAAATGCAAACAAATGGTACAAGCCAAATAATATACTTATTGGTTTTGTTATCATTCATTTCCATGGGTTCAAACATACTTTATTTTATTTATAAAAAGTCAAAGTGTAGCCAATCTAATTAGTAAAAACATACAGTAGGAAAGAATACTTTTTATCGAAAAATTTAACAATAAATGCCTTGGTTTTCAAAAAAAATAATTTACTTGCAGGCAAATTAAAAACTAAATTTATGAATTCCACTATACACGCCAATCGCCACATTGCACAGCTTTGGTTCGCTGCATTCAATGCCCATCAGCTCGAAGATTTATTGCATTTATACCATACTGAAGCTTTTCATTATAGTCCTAAATTAAAAATAAATCAACCTGCTACCAATGGTTTAATTCAAGGAAGAGTGGCCTTGCATGCATGGTGGCAAGATGCTTTTAACCGTTTGCCGAGTTTACAATATACGGTTGTAAAATTAACGGTCGATGAGGAGCAAGTTTTTATGGAATACATTCGGAAAGTTGACAATGAAGCCGATTTAAAAGTAGGAGAGGTACTCGAAATTGAGAATGGTTTGATTGTTAGTTCGCGGGTATACCACGGATAGTATTTCATAATTTACAAGTACTTCTAAAATTATAGTATGTTTGAAAAATGAAATCTCATTTTTTAATGTTACCGCTTGTCTTGCTAATTGCATGTCAAAGTAAACCGGCTGAAACAGGAAATACTGAAACCAAGCCGCCAACAGCAGAGGACATGGTGCCTGTTATGGTTCCAATAAAAACCGAAATGTATCCCAATGGTACTTTGTTTAGAGAATTGAATACACAAACATTGGAGGCGAAAATTTATTCGGCCGATGGTAAATTATATTTAAAAGGAAAATACCAAGATACAAGTTACCAACTGAATGGTGTTTGGGAAGAGTGGGACAGGGCGGCAAAGTACAAAAGGTTTGAACTAACTTTCGTTAATAATATTGAAAATGGGCCCTTCACTTCTTTTCGCGACAATGGTAAAATTTATGTTAAAGGGAATAAGAAAAATGGGGTATTTTCTGACACACTAAAATTTTATGACAAGGATGAAAACCTCTTTGAAATTCAAGTTTATAAAGTCGACTCGAAATTAAAAGAAGGCACTAGAAGAATTAAAACCATTAACTTGAATGCCATGCGCTCAGATGGTACTATCGAAAAAATAAAAGGCAAATTCTACCGCTGGCAAGATGGTGAGAAAAAGGAAATTGATTCAGACCAAGTGCCGCTCAAATAATTACGGTTCTACATCCTCGGCACTGCCGGGTAATTGTTCCGTTATCTGCATTTCTTTTTTCAAATAGTATTTTACAAAATTGCACCAATGGCAATTGTCGTCATTGCAGCCCTTTTTAAATTCATGGGCTTTTATTTTTTGATAAGTATCTAATACTTGATCGGTCACAATGCTAACCTCATCGGGCGATATAGCAAATTGCACCCTGTCGAATTTTTTGTTTTTATCGGGCTCCACAAAATTCATTTCTCCTCTGGTCATGGTCCATTTGGTGCTATGATCGTTCTCTATTAATAAATTGTAAAACACCATCTGACGCCAATAGTCGCCACCCAATACTTGCTCGGGTTTATTAGGGTCTGCATCATCTTTAGGCGGATTGCATTTTGATTTGGCATATTTAAAATCGCCAGTTTTAAAATCAATCACATAGGCACTATTACCCTCGAATATAATTTTATCTAATTTTCCTTTAATGGGTACGCCTTTTACCTCAATGTTTTGCATGTTTTTTTCAATGGTGAATACTTTTTCATTCATCCATTGTTTGGCGTATTCAGCATAGTATTGCGGCAATAAAATTTGACCATGTGCCAATCGACGCTCATAGGCATCTTCAGTAAAACCATCGCGTTGGGCATACATTGATTTTTCAAAATAACTTAACAATGCATCTACTGGGGGCAATTGTTTTTCAGGATGACCCTGCATTTCGGTAAATAAATTTTCTAATGCATAGTGGATAGCGGTTCCAAAACTAGCGCCTTCACTTTTTGCACTTGGTACTTTTAAAACCTGGTTAAAATAAAAATCAGTTGGACACCTTAAATACGAATTTAAATGGGTGGCAGATAAAGTGTAATTGGCCAATAAAGTATCAAGGTAGGCATGGTCAATAAGTTCGAAATCAGGGAAGGTTTCATCCTGATAATATTGTGCTTCAAAATCAAGAACGGCTTGTTCATCGACCTGAGGATATACAATTTCTAAATCAGTGGTGCTGACTAACTCTTCTATGAATCGCAATTTTTCAACGGGCTTTGTATCTAAGGTTTGTTGATGGTATGAAATGTAAAGACCCTTTTTTGCGCGGGTCATGGCCACATAAAACAAACGCCTATTTTCTTCTGCCTCGGCTGCTGCATCATTGGTTTTGAAATACACTTTTGCTAATCCAAAATCTCTGTCTTGCATAGAATTGAACCATGCTTTTTCAATACAATTGGTAATAAAAACATGCTCGAATTCCAAGCCTTTGCTGCTATGGGTGGTAATCAAATTTATACTATCAGGCATTTGTAAAATTTGCCATGCCTCAATAGCAATATTAAATTGCGTATAACGCTGAATAGTTTTTAACAAATCCGATAATTGCATGCGCGGATTTTTAGCCGCTTCCTCTTTTACAAAATCAAAAAATGTTCGGAGTATTTGCATTTGCCAACGTTTGTCGTCGGCCTGCATCACATAACTTAAAATACCACCTTTGGCAATAATTTTTTCAACCAATTGGGGCACCGTAATATTGTTGACTTGCCCGGTCCAATATTCCAAATCTTCAATAAGACGTTTCAATTCTGTGCGCCCATCAACCCCCGGTTGACCGTTAAATAAATCGTTTTTGTTTTTGGCAAAATCACTCAAATAATCGCGCCATTTAGCCCGTTTATTTTTAACATCTAAACTGAGTTTAGCAATTTCAATGGAAGGGATTTTGTAAAAATCGAAATTTAAAATTTCAAAAATATATTCTTCGCCACTAAAGGGCCTGCGACTTTCAGCATTAATGTAATTCAGGATTTTTAAAAGCTTTGTTACCAATAATTCATTGAGAATATTGATGCGTCGTTTTGAATTAAATGGAACGCCCTGGGCTTTAAAATATTTAGTAAGAATGTCTACTTGTTGATGGTTGCGATACAAGACGGCCATTTCAGTATAGGGTACACCTTCTGCATGCAATTGCGTAACCCTTTCGCCAATGGCAATGGCCTCGTGCAATGGATTGAAATACGCATTGATTTGTGGTTTAAAATCGATGGATGCAAATTCTTTATGCATTGCAATTAAATGCTTGTCGATGGCTTCAATGCGCTCGTTGTTTAAATTAATAAGCGAACGCGAAGCGTCTAATATATATTGACTCGAGCGGTAATTATCGGTAAGAACAGTAGTTGTTAAATGGTCTTGAAATTGAGATGCAAAATTTAGAATGTTGCTAATATTTGCGCCTTGAAATTTATAGATGGATTGATCGTCATCGCCCACCACAAATAAGTTAGGTACCTCCCAATATTCGGTAATAAAATTGACAATTTGATTTTGTGCGCCATTGGTATCTTGAAACTCATCTACCAATACATACAAGAAGCGCTCTTGGTAATTCAACAAAAAGTTTTTGTCTTCTTCAAATGCGCGAATCACCCAAGTAATCATATCCGTAAAATCATACAATTTGCGATTTAGCATTTTCGCTTGAAACACGGAGAATAAATCAACGGCCGATTTTAATTTCTCTATTTTTAATTGGGCCTCGTCATAAGCTGCTTGTTTAATGTCTCCTTTGGCATAATCCTTCCCATTTTTTTTGTAGGTAAATTCGCCATTCTCTATTTGTTCTGCAAAATAGGCATCGGCCTTTGCTTTGATAGCCTCTGGTTTTAGATTTTCTTCCTTAATAAGATTAAAGAGGTTTTTGAAATTTTGCAAATCGTAATACACCTCGCCTTTCAAACGTTTTAAAACATGGTCGTTGGGGATGGCATCTATCATCTCTTGCAATATTTCAATGACATCTAAATCATTGGCAGGTTTTAAATTCAAATACCCAAAATAATTGCTGTTATGTTGAATAATTTCGTTGCAAAGCGAATGAAAGGTGTGAATGTGCACCCGATAGGCCACGGGACCAATAAATTGCAATAGCCTTTCGCGCATCGCAATAACACCAGCATCGGTATAGGTTAAACATAATATCTGATACGCATTGGTGTCGGTTTTTTGGAGAATATTGGCAATCCTAGCCGCTAAGATCTGGGTCTTGCCAGTGCCAGGGCCAGCGACCACCATTACAGGGCCTTCAATATGGTTCACCGCTTTTTTTTGGGCAGTGTTGAGCGATTCGTATAGAGCTTCGAAATTTGACATGGTGATTGAGCAAATATAATTCATTAATCAACCGCTATTTGCTAAAAATATTAGTAATTTAGAAAATGCTAATTGCAAACATATATTCAGAAAAAAGAAGTCCTTCAATTGGCAAATAGTTATAATTAAATAGCTTTCAAAATTTAAAAACAATATCCGTATTTTTGCTATTTAAAATATGGACGTACAATCGAAAATTTTTGTAGCTGGTCACCGAGGCATGGTGGGTAGTGCAGTATACCGAGCCCTTAAAGCCAAAGGATTTAATAATATTGTAACAAGAACTTCGGCCGAACTTGATTTAAGAAGTCAGCAGGCTGTGGCCGATTTTTTTGCACTCGAAAAACCTGAATATGTGTTTTTATGCGCCGCCAAAGTTGGAGGCATTGTTGCAAATAATACTTACCGAGCCGAATTTTTATACGATAACTTGGCCATTCAAAACAACATCATCCATTCAGCCTTTGTTAACGATGTCGAAAAATTAATGTTCTTTGGCAGTAGCTGTATTTACCCAAAGTTGGCACCTCAACCATTGAAAGAAGAGTATTTGCTAACAGGACTATTAGAACCAACCAATGAACCCTATGCAATCGCAAAAATTGCAGGCATTAAATTGTGCGAGGCCTACCGCGATCAATACGATTGTAATTTTATTTCCATCATGCCGACCAATCTGTATGGTATCAATGACAATTATCACCCAGAGAATAGCCATGTATTACCTGCTTTAATTCGTAAATTCCATGAGGCCAAAGTGAACCAATGGCCACAAGTAGAAATATGGGGAACAGGTTCGCCGCTAAGAGAATTTTTATTTGCAGATGATTTGGCCGATGCCGCTTTGTTTCTTATGCTCAATTACAATGGTAAGCAATTTGTAAACATTGGCAGCGGTACCGATTTAAGTATTAAAGACCTTGCCATTTTAATTAAAGAAACCATCGGTTACACAGGTGAACTGGTGTTTAATACCAGTAAACCTGATGGCACACCGCGCAAATTAATGGATGTAAGTTATTTGCATAATTTGGGTTGGCAGCACAAAGTGCAATTAGAAGAAGGCATACAAGTGGCCTATAACGATTTTCTTTCAAAGCAGTCTTCATAAAACCTATGCCTATAAAGCACCAATCAGATGCCAGTATTCAAATTTCTGAATACATTGATGCCATGCCAGATTGGAGCAAAGCCATTTGTCTTAAATTAAGAACCATTATACACACGGCCGATCCGCAAATGATAGAGGACTGGAAGTGGGGACCTAATTTTTACCACCAAGGCATGGTCTGTGGATTTGGTGCCTTCAAAAAGCATGTGGCCTTTGTTTTTTTTCAAGGGGCGCAATTGAAAGACCCAAAGAAAATCTTATCAGAAGGCGATAACAATGTGCACAACCGCAGAATCCATTTTAAATCACTCGCAGAGATTAAAGAAAAAATACTAATGAGCTATGTCAAAGAAGCGGTTCAAATTAATACCACGGGCAAAGCGTTGCCTATATCAAAAGCGGCCACTATCGAAATCGATACACCTCTTGATTTACAAAAGTTGATAGATGACCATAAACTATCTGAATATTTTGATATGCTAGCCTACACCCATCGCAAGGAATATATTACTTGGATTAACGATGCTAAAAAGGAAGAAACAAGATTGAATCGATTAACAAAAACAATCGAACTACTAATTAAAAAGCAAGCGCGTTAAAGCCTCAATTTGCTTTTATTTTTCTGTAAGTTTTTAAGACAGTTTGTACCCATACAAAGATTAAAAGGGGGAGCACAATAACACAAAGTTTATTGTAGGCAAGTGCAGCACTCAGTTCAAAATGGAGAAGGTGCTGGATTGCTCTGGTAATGCCGCATCCGTAGCATGTTTTATTGAGCAATACCATCGAAAGGCAAAGGGATGAACCCTTGTCAAAAAAATCAGCGGACAATAGCATTAACACAATGGGCAATGCTATTAATCCGCTGAAAAAGATTAGTAATAAAATTTTATTTTGTTGGGTGCTTTGCAATCTAAGCTTCTCTGTTTACAACAATGAACGCATGGATAATTCCAGGCAAACCACATAATAAACACCAAAGAATATTACTGATTACTGGTGTTGATTCCCAATCGGTAGCCAAACCTACTGCCAAAGGCGGAATGAATATACATAAAACATAAAGCAAAATCATGTCTGCATCTGCTGTTTTGTTTGGCTTGGTCATTTGTTTAACAGCTGCTTTCATGATAGGTTTTGCAAATGTGTTCGATTTTTTTGCAAGCATTTTTTCAGCGATTTTAGTCGACTTGAAAAATACTTTAGGAGCACTCACAGTATTTTTGTTATTTTCTTTTACAACACTCATAACTGTTTTAGTTTCTTGAATGCTTAGGTCCATACTCTCAGTCTTGGCATTGTTTTCAGAGGTACTTGCCAGGGTTTGTTCATTTGCTGAATTTTGTTTTTTCTCAGCTTTTTTTGCTTGAACTGTAGCTACCTTGTCAGAACCTTTACTTTCAAACCATTCAATGTGAAAGCCACGGTTGTAAACGCGTTTTTGCATAGTACATGCACTAAGAGTTACGAGTGCCAATAGCACCACAACTGATAATTGGTTAATTTTTTTCATTTTATTTATTTGGGTTTAAAGTTTAAATGTAACGAAGAACTAGGAATTTTAACGACACCTGAGTTGCATAAGGTCAAGAATGTTTATTAAATCATTCTCAAAATCTTAACCTATCAAGTATGGACAAATGTAATTAAAATTATCAAACCACAAATTTTTAACAATTATTTTTTGAAAAAAAAAGAATTGCAAAAACTAATCAGCAGTTTTTCAGCCCAATAAAATTATATGAAATGCGCTTGTGTTAAGCGCCTATTTGGTCACTCCAAGCTTGTGGATCTTTACTCCACATTGCAATCTTCTCGGCTTGCAAATTGGTGATATAATTGGTTTGTATCGCAACTTCAGCCAAAACATTAAAATTAGATAAAGAAATATAATGGCAATTGGTGTCCTTGAATTTTTGGTCGGCCGCAGCAAAACCATAATTAAAGATTGAAACCAAGCCCACTACTTCAATGCCATTCTCTCTTAAATCTTCAACTGCTTTTAAACTGCTTTTACCTGTACTAATTAAATCTTCTACCACTACTACTTTGGCACCCGCTTCTAAATGGCCTTCAATGCTGTTTTTTAAACCGTGCTTCTTAGGCTCAGGTCTTACATAAGCGAATGGTAAATTCATTTTGTCTGCAATCAAGGCACCTTGTGCAATACCAGCTGTAGCTACACCAGCAATGGCTTCCACATTTCCAAAATGCTGAAGAATCGCTTTTACAAGTTCGTTGGTAATGTATTGGCGTATGGCAGGGTAGGAAAGTGTCACTCTGTTGTCGCAGTAAATTGGAGAGCGCATGCCGCTGGTCCAAGTGAAAGGTTCATCAACATTTAATTTGACTGCTTCGCATTCTAATAAGTATTGCGCTATTTTTGCACTTGTATCGTTCATCATAATTATGGGTCAGCAAAACTATAAAATATTTATTAACCACTATACACTATTTATCGGCAATTATGCTTTTCTAAAACAACAGAAAGAAAAGATGGTGTTGTTTCCAGCTACCGAATTGAAAGGTTTGATTGCCAAGATAACAAGTGGTACTGAGCTTAAAGACCATTATTTTGGATTCGAAACAAATGAATCTTTGAAGCTTTATGAGGTGTTGAAAAAACAATTTAAATTAATTAAAGCGGCGGGTGGTATTGTATTTAATGAACTCGGACAATTGTTATTAATCAAGCGTTTAGGGCTTTGGGATTTACCAAAAGGTAAAATAGAAAAAGGCGAAGCCCAAAGAAGGGCCGCCCTGCGCGAGGTACACGAGGAATGTGGACTGCATTTTTTAGGTCTACTCGATAAAATTGACAATACCTACCATGTCTATTTTTTAAAAGGTCGATGGATTTTAAAGAAAACGGCTTGGTACAAAATGATAGCTTGGGGAAACAACGAAACAAAACCTCAGTTAGAAGAAGATATTACCGAAGTAAGATGGGTTGATAAAGCTTTTTTAAAGCAGCCTGATTTCGAAACCTATGATTCTATTAAAGCACTTATTGAGAAAATAGAATTTCCAAAAGTATCTAAACAAGCACACTTGTTTTAAAATACAATGCCTTCAGGTACAAACTTGCTATAGTTACCCTTGTTAATGATAATGTCTCTAACAATGGTGCTGCTAATGTTGGTATAATATGGACTTGATAGAAGGAAAACGGTTTCCACATTCTCCACCAATTCTTTATTAGCAAAAGCAATTTGTTGCTCATATTCAAAGTCGCCAGGCGATCGCAATCCTCTTAAAATAAAATGCGCACCTACTTCGTTGCAGTAATTTACTGTTAAGCCAGTGTAAGCTTTTACCTCCACCCTCGGCTCATTGGCAAATATTTTTCGAATCCATTCCATGCGTTGTTCCAAAGTAAACAAATTGGTTTTTTTTGCATTGCTGCCAATAGCAATAACAATTTTATCGAATATCTGTAAACCTTTTTCTACAATGTCAACATGCCCTTTGGTAATGGGGTCGAATGAGCCTGGGAATAATGCGATTTTTTCCATTTAAATTGAGTTATTCAATACAATATTACTATTTAAAATTAATAATTTGTTTTTTCTTTAGCGGCGGTCCAATTAAAAAAACTAAAGCAAGTATTCCCGTATTGTTTTTTTAAAAACAGCGTTGGTGAATCAAAAATTAGTTTATCTGAATGCTCAAGAATAAATAAACGGTTGTTGTTAACAAACCACTCGGCCTTCGTAATTATATCAACCAATTGATGGAGTTGAACAAAATCATAAGGAGGGTCGGCAAAAATAATATCAGGTATTATTGCTAATTGCTTGCTAAATTTTAATGCATCCCATTTGGTAATTTGCCATGCTTTATTTTCAAGTTCGTTTTTTATTTTTTTCATGAACTCAATATTGGCCTGATTGGCATCTATACTGATTAATGATTCGGCTCCTCGCGATAAAAACTCCAAGCCTATATTGCCTGTGCCTGCAAATAAGTCGAGCACCTTGCTGCCTTCAATTGGGTAGAGTTGATGTAAGGAATTAAACAAACTTTCCTTCGCTAAATCTGTGGTTGGGCGCGTATTGCTGCCGTTGTAGGTCTTGAATTGATAGCCCTTGTATATGCCTGCTATTATGCGCATAAAGAGGCTGCGTAACACGCAAATAACTTTTCTTGCAAATCAGGAACTGCAGGGTTCTCATGCTCAAATGCATAATTTAAAACCACATTTTTAGAAAAATGGGGACTTAAAAATTTCACCATTTCAGTTTGTTTTAAAATGCTATAGTCTAAATTTAAGGTAGCGTCCGAAGGCAATAAATCACTTATTTGTAAAGCGTTTAATAGAAAATACAATACCTCGGTTTCGTTGTCACACTGATAACTATTGGCCAAAAGACATTGGTCGAAATTCATTAAAAGAATGCTGTATTGATTGCCCGTTCTATAAACGTACAATTGACTTGCCTGTTTCTTTAAAAGGTGAAAAGTAATGAGCCCATTCAGATAGTGCACAGATGCAGTTGAATGTTGGTCTTCGTAATCAACCATTACTTGACCACTTAAATTTTGGTGGTTATACGCATTGGCAACAAAAGCTTCAGGGGTCGCAAAAAAATCTGTTGTAAAACTAACTGAAATGATTTGATTAAAATCGGCTTTCATCCAAGGCTCTACTTTCGAAAGTTGTTCAACAGGATTGGCAATTTTATAGGCCATAAGATTTTTATCACGCGAACTAAATGCTACTAAAACAGCACAATCTGTAAAGAGCGAAACGTACAAATCGCAGAGAGAAGGAACCAATTCTTTCTCAGAATAATATTCGGCTAATAAATGTTGTTTGTTCGAAGTTTCTTGCATGGCTTAGTTGCTAATTAGCATCCGAAAATTTTGTATTGATACAAAAGCTGCGCATGATATTAATTGCAAACATAGTAAAATATTATGAATGTCACTATTGCACTAGGCCTACAGGCATAATTACTTAAAATAACTATTGCACCTTCACCAATTTTCGATCGAGGGTTAAATATTCATTGCTCAAAACAATGTGGTACAAACCTCTGCTCCATGCACTCGCATCGATGCTTTGATGATTGCTCAAATTACTTAAGTTTAAAAGTATTCTACCCAAATTGTCTAACACCATTAATTGATAATTTTCTAAGTTGGTGTTGATTTCTAATTGTTCGTTAAATGGATTCGGATAGATGTTGAGTTGGTAATTACTTAGGTCGGCCACCTTCAAAAAGTTAGGGAAGTTGATGGTTTGGAAAGTGCTATCAGTGCAAGTTTGAAAATTGTTAGTCGCCAATGAGATCACTGCTGTTTTGCTGTTATAGACACTCATGTCCAAAACAAAATTTTTATTAGCACTTTTAAAAGTATCATTTATATACCAACTGTAGTTCAGCATTCCGGTATCTGCCGGAGTAAATGTGTAGGTTTTCCAATTGCGCAGGTATGTGAAATTGGCATTGGCTGGCAGGTTGATTGAAAAGTTAACAGTACCAATGGTTTTTGAACAGGTATTGATACTCACCTTTGCTTCTAATTTATCGCCTGTTACTAATCCTGTGTAATTGTATTGATTATTTGCACCCGAACTCAACATCGTATTATTTTTATAAAAACTGTAGGTCTGATACAAAGGATTAATGGCGTATTGAAATGTATTTTTGCATGCGCTTGCGTTGTAAGAATAGATGCCATTGTCACTCGGGAAAGTGTCTACAAGATATCCCGGTTTTTCTTTGATATCGGGGCACGTTAAACTTAAACTATCCTTGATTAAAATTAGTAATGAATCGCTTTTAGTTGGATTGAAAGTGTAGGAAGTGTCTTTGGCAAATGGCAGTCCATTAAATGATATACTGACCTTCGTTTTTGGCAAATTTCTAACCTCCGCCTTTATCGATTCACCTTTACAAATTCTTAAATTGAGTGCAACCTTATAGGTAATGTTTGAGCAATTGTTGGTTCTAATACTGATAACAGTATCTGAGAACTTACAGAAATTCTTTTGAAAGCTTCTGATGGTAATGTTATAAAAAGTTGAAGGTGTAAGGCCCGAAAGTGTAAGGGTAGTATCGTTAATACTGCGTTTAAAATTAATGCCATTTAAACTGTATTGCACAGAATCGATACCAGGGTATAGGAGCCATTTTAACTTTATATTGCTAGAGGTTTTAATAGCACTAAAATTATAGGCATTAATTTTTTTAACCACTTTTAAACTAAAAGCATTGCTCGCTGCACTCTTGCAATTGTTAATACTTCTTGCAATCGCAAAAACCGTTAAGCTTTTGCTGCCTGAAAGATTTAATGATAATGATTTTGTTTTCGCATAAAGTAGATTGTCTACATACCATTCAACACTGTCAATATTCAAACCACTTGCTGTAATGGTTTCATTGATTTGCCCACAAAAAGTATCTTTAGCAAGTGTTTTCGTCAATGAAATGGAAGGCTTGGCATACCAACCCAACTTGAACGGATTTGGTGTAATAGCACATCCATTGCTAAGGGCGGTGACAGTAACACTGTAATTGCCTGTATCTTTGGCATAGATTGTTCGCGTTGTTTTGTTGTTTAAACTCCATTTGTAAGTAACACCCGAACCAGGATTGGCAGTAAGTAAAACTGAATCACCTTTACAAATAGTGCCAGCGGCACCATTCGAAATGGCGGCAGATGGAGAAGGTTTTACAGTTACCTTAAGTGTGTCAGGGGTGCTAGTGCCGTAGGCGTTTTTGGTTGTTAAAATGGCCAATTGGGTGCCCGTTGAAGTAAATTTTACAATTGGATTTTGCAAGGTACTTGAGATTATATTGGCCCCGGTAAATCGCCAATTCCAACTGTTAGGCGAGCCATTACCCTTGCCTGTCATTTGTGCATTGTTGCTGGCGCATACAACACTATCAACGCTGTAGGCATCGGCGGTTACCAATAAACTTGAAGGGCTAATTTCGAATGATTTGCCATAAACAATATCGCCAGAATTATTGCCGTTGTTATTGGAAGCCATTACAGCGGCGTAAAATTTAACCTTACCAACATTCGAACTGGGCGCTTTCCAGGTAAAGGTCCAAAGGGTGCTATCTTTTTTAATAGTATCTGTTCCTGCTGTTGTATGCAAAATATATTGACGGGTATTACCACCGACAGTTGCTGTTGATTTTTGAACACGGCTATTGCCGGCGGCCAATGTTCCAATTGGTGCATTGGTAGAAGAGCTAATACATGTAATTTGAAATCCATAACGCGCAATACCGGCTTGTTTAAAGCTCAACGAAATAGTATAAGTAGAATCGGGTATATAGCCGCCTCCTTGAAAATTGCTATTTAAAAATATTTTATTGAGATTAGAATTGTTGCTTGTAATGAAAGTACCACTGTGACAACTGGTGCAATTTGTCTCGTTGGTAGACCCTGTAATGGCCGCGCCAGTTAAGGCAGCAGAAGGGCCAGAACTATTCATAATTGAGCTTGTTAGGGTTACTAAAAAAACAAGGGAAATAAAAATGTTGCGCACGTATGTTCTATTCATAAACACCAAAATTAATATAATAGGAAGTAAGAGTCAATGAACCATTTGAATTTGACATAAATATGACATTATTTGTTAAACAAATATTTCTTGAATTTTTAAATTCATTTTTTATTTAATTTAACCGCTTCGAAATAAGGTCTTCTACCTTTTTAAAAAGTTGAATGGGGGTATGTTTTCTCCAAGATAATGTATCTAAGTCGCCGCCAAAGTTTAAATAATAATCGGCCTTGCAATATTTGAATTCATCTAACACATGCTCGCGAAAATTGACCATGGCAATCCACCCATCTTCTAATTCTGCAAACCATTCTTCGTAATAAGAGTCATCACTGCTATGAAAATTCAAGACATTTTCGCCGATCAAAATAAACTTATCAATGCCTTGTTCCTCTAAAAGTTCAATGATATCGCGCTTTAACAGCATAATATCATTGTTGATAGCATCGTTCCATTCACCAATCAATTCAATGATGCAAAAGCCTTTGTCGTAATCCGTGTAAAGTATTTTAAGGTATAAAGTAACAGAGCCAAACGAATCCCACTGAGGATGTATGAGGTAATTATAGACTGTATTACTGTACTCAAATTCACTGTGCACTTTTTGATAGTAAGGTGAATTTACATCTTCTTCGGAGTTGTAAAGATGTAACCAATGATAGTGTGGTTCGATGTCCTGCATAAAATCATTGCAAAATTAGAAATATTATTGCTTTTCATTGTTATGCTAATTTTAAGTTCTGTAAATAAATAAGAATAGCGCTACTTTTTTCAGTGTAAAAAATTTATTTTATCAAATTTATTTGTCTTTTCAGCATTAAATGTATTATTTTGCACCTCTTTTTGAAAAAAGTATATGGCAATAATTAGTAAGTTAAGACGTTCAGGCTGGGTTTTAGGAGTGATCCTTGTTTCCCTATTATTGTTTGTTATCAGCGATTTTATAACAAACTATAACAAATACACTTCAGGTGGTTCCAAAGGCGAAGTGGGCAGTATTTCTGGTGATAAAATCAAATTAGATGAATTTGATGCCAAATACAAACTCATGCTTTCACAATACGAAGCTACTGGTCAAGTTGTCGACGATAATGCTAAAACACAAGTAAGCAATGTTGTTTGGAATCAATTTATCCAAGAACGTATTATAGAAAAAGAGTACGAAAAATTGGGCATTGTTGTGCCGACAGATGAGGCTGCAGTGTTATTGTATACCAACGACGCACACCCTTTAATAAAACAGAATTTTTCTCAACAAAATACTGAATTCGATCCAACGATAGTTCGTAAAATTATCGATCAGAATAAAAAAAATGCCGAAATTACTGGTCAAATTAACCGTTTGATCAAACAAGTGTTTTTAGAAACCCAAAATAGAAAGTACACATCCTTAATTGCAAAATCTTTGTATGCAACCTCACTTGATGTTGAAGATGACTACTTTACAAATACTACAAACCTCAAAGGCAAAATTGTATCACTTAATTTCATTTCAATTCCAGATAAAGACATAAAGGTGACGGATTCTGAAATGCAAGCGTATATTAATAATCACAAAGAAGATTTCAAACAGGAAAATTTAAGAGATATTGATTATGCCTCATGGTACATTACACCAACAAAGGATGATACATTAGCAGTTAAAGAAGATTTGGCAACAGAAATTTCCAACTTTAATCAAACTGAAAATGATTCAATTTTTGTAACGATTAACAATACGCCATATGATGCCAGCTATAAATCACCAGGAAGATTACCTGTAGAAATCTCTAGTATGGTTATGAATGCTCCGAAAGATTCAGTTTTAGGTCCAATATATTATCAAGGTGGTTTTAGTTTGTTTAAAGTAACCAACATTAAGGAAGATTCTTTAGCAAGTGTTCATGCTATAAAATGTGAAGTGCCTGTAAAAGGTAATACCAAACAAGATACCTTGAACGCTATAGTTGAAGCCAAACGAATTGCTTCAGAAATCAGAACAAGCAACAATGCTATGGACGTATTAAATAAGAAATCAACCATTGGCGAAGTAATTAACCCATATGATATGGGATGGTTTAACGAAACCTCTCAACCTACTGATATTAACAAAATAATAAAAGGTATGGGCAATGGTGATGCCATTGGTGCTAAAACCATTTTTGGTGTTTCTGTCATTAAATTAGTGGCGCCAAAATCTAAAAAATTAATACAATTGGCCGAAGTAAGAAGAGGTATCGAACCACTTCAAAGTACTCAGGATAATATCTACAACAAAGCCTTAGAATTCACCAACCTACTATCAGAAAAAGTTGATTTTGAAAAGGTAACAGCCAAAGCAGGTGTTGCTAAAGCCATTGCTAAAGACATCAAAGAAAGTGATATTGTTATCATGGGTATCCCTGATTCAAAAGAAATTGTCAGATGGATTTACAATGATGACAGAAGTATTGGTGATTATTCTGAAATATTTACTCTAAGCGATCGTTTAGTGGTTGTAAGAATTGCTAAAATCAAAAAAGAAGGCACCAAATCATTAGATGATGCAAGAGAACAAGTAGAAACATTGGTGAGAAACGAAAAGAAAGCTGCACAATTAAAATTGCAGTTCGAGAAAGTATTGCCAAATGCTAAGACCATGGAGGATGTAGCAATAGCCGTAAAATCAATTGCACAACCAATTGACGCAATTACTTTCGGTGCATCATCTGTACCATTTGCAGGGAGTGATCCAAAATTGGTAGGTTATCTATTTGGCTGCAAATTAAACAAAATCAGTAAGCCATTTGTAAGTCGCGAGGGTGTGCATGTATTGTATGTTGAAAGCATCGTGAAACAACAATTACCAACGACCTTAACTACTAGAAAAGGTACCTTGTACTCTGAAACAAAAGGCAGAGTTTATGAAAATATTTTAAATTCATTGAAAAAATCTGAAGATGTGAAAGATTTCAGATTTAAATTTTATTAATCCCAATTAATTTTTAAAAGGGGGATGTGTTATAAACACATCCCCCTTTTTATTGTAACATCATTTTACTAAAATTAATTGATATGCGTTGTCCCGCAAATCTTTTAAACTAATTAAATAATTTGATTGAATAGACTCAATAATTTGTTTATTTTTGCGTTATACATATCATGGATCCTTTACTACAAACATTACTCGATATTATTAAATACATTATTCCTTCATTGGTTGTATTTTTAGTTTGCTACGTTATCATCAATAAAGTGATGGAAGAACACACTGCTCGCTTGCAACTTGAATTAAGAAAAACAACTGCAAGTTTATTAACCCCATTAAAATTACAAGCCTACGAAAGGATGATTTTATTCCTTGAGCGAATTAGTCCGCAAAATTTAATTATTCAATACAATGATGGTGTTAATTCAGCTAATGGTCTAAAGTTTTTAATGGAGTCTTCAGTCAACCAAGAATTTAGTCATAACTTGTCCCAACAGATCTATATAAGTAACCAAGCTTGGAACATCATTAAAGTAGTAAAAGAAGAAGTTGTTCAATTATTGCATACGGTTGCAAGTAGCATGGATGCCAACTCGACTGGGATCGATTATTCCAAAGCAATCGTTGATAGAATGATGGAGGAAAATAGAATACCCACTCAAAAAGCCATTGATTTTCTAAAAGCAGAAATTAATCTTTATTTCTAAATGAGCGATACTCCTCAATTCAAAACAGATAGCGGAATTGAAATTAAAGCTGTTTACACAACAGGTAAAGTTAATTCATCAGATTTTCCAGGTAAGTTTCCTTTCACCCGCGGGGTGAGAGATGATATGTACCGCGGTAGATTATGGACCATGCGCCAATACGCGGGCTTCTCTACTGCCGAAGAATCCAATAAACGCTACCATTATTTGTTAAAACAAGGTACCATGGGTTTATCTGTCGCTTTTGATTTGCCCACACAAATAGGGTATGACAGTTCGCATGAATTTGCAGAAGGCGAAGTGGGAAAAGTTGGGGTTGCCATCGATTCATTAAAAGACATAGAGACCTTATTTGATAAAATAAAGTTAGAAGATATTACCACAAGCATGACCATTAATGCCACTGCTTCTACACTTTTATCAATGTACATAGCTTTGGCCAAAAAGCAAAATGCAGATTTAAATAAAATTTCAGGTACCATTCAAAATGATATCTTAAAAGAATATGCCGCACGCGGCACCTATATTTATCCGCCTCAACCGAGCATGCGTTTAATTACAGATATCTTTGATTTTTGTAGTAAAGAAGTGCCGAAATGGAATACCATTTCAATTTCTGGTTATCACATTCGTGAGGCCGGTAGCACCGCAGTGCAGGAGTTAGCATTCACCTTGGCCAATGGTAAATCATATGTAAAGGCTGCTATTGAAAAAGGATTAGATATTAATGTGTTTGCAAAGCGCTTGTCTTTTTTCTTTAATGCACACAATAATTTATTCGAAGAGGTTGCCAAATTTAGAGCAGCAAGAAGAATGTGGGCACAAATTACCAAAGAATTGGGTGCAACAGATGCGCAAGCACAAATGTTAAGGTTCCATACCCAAACAGGTGGCTCTACTTTAACTGCCCAACAGCCAGAGAACAACATCATACGTGTAACTATTCAAGCGATGTCGGCTGTGTTAGGAGGAACACAAAGTTTACATACCAATGGTTTCGATGAGGCCTTGAGCTTGCCAACAGAAAGTGCAGCCCGCACAGCCTTAAGAACCCAACAAATTATTGGCTACGAAAGTGGTATTACCCAAACGGTTGATCCGCTCGGTGGTAGTTACTTTTTGGAAACATTAACAGATGAAATAGAAGCAGCGGCCTATCAATATATCAATGCAATTGAGGCCATGGGTGGCAGTGTAGCGGCAATAGAAAAAGGCTAAATGAAAAACGAAATTGCAAAAAGTGCGTATATCTATCAAAAGGAAATTGAATCGAATCAAAAAATAATTGTTGGCGTTAACAAATTTGTGGAAGCAGATTTAAATCAAAAACCTGTTTTTAAAATCGAAGATAGCATTCGCAAAATACAGATGGATAAATTAATAGCGCTGAAAAACGAAAGAAATAATTTAAATGTTGAAAAAGATTTAATGGAATTAAGAAGTGCAGCCATCGAAAATAGAAATGTTATGCCAAGCATTATTAAATGTGTTGAAGACTATGCAACACTAGGCGAAATTGCAGATACATTTAGAGATGTATTCGGTGAATTTAAAGGTTAAAAAATTGTTTACTTCGGTTTTTCTTCCTATCTTTGGTAAAAGTTATTGACAAATTTATCTGTAATTGTTCTTGATAATATTTTTTTTACGAATTAATTTTAAGTGGGCTTTCTAGTATTATTATACTAACATTTGCTTAATCGTAAATTAACAAAAAAAAGAGACCTTTTATGTAAAAAAAAATCTGAATTTTTAGCACAAAAAAATTTTTTTAACAACTATTTTTTAACTTTATTTCAGAACTGAATTTAATACTATACAGTTATTTATAAAATCTTGACAAACAGCAATATACAAATGAGCATGAGTGGACAACAACTAAACGCAGAAACAGTTTGGGCTAACTGCCTGAAAATTATTAAAGACAATCTTAATCCACAAAGCTTTAAAACTTGGTTCGATCCAATTAAATCTATTAAACTTGAAAATAAAGTACTGACCATTCAAGTACCTAGTCAGTTTTTTTACGAATGGCTCGAAGAACATTATGTTACACTTTTACAAAAAACATTAAAACAAGTTTTAGGCATTGGCGCTAAACTTGAATACAATATCATTGTTGAAAATAGCACCCCTTCTTCTGGTCCATATACCATCAACGTTCCTACAGGTAATGGAAGAAAGCCAGTGACCAACGAAGTGAATTTGCCAATCAATGTTACCAATAACATTAAGAATCCATTTATCATTCCTGGATTAAGAAAAGTACCGATTGATTCTCAATTGAATCCTAAATATACATTCGATAATTTTATTGAGGGTGAATGCAACCGATTAGCGCGTGGCGCAGGTTGGGCTGTGGCACATAATCCTGGTGGAACAGCCTACAATCCATTAATGATTTTTGGTGGTGTTGGGTTAGGCAAAACACATTTGATACATGCCATTGGTAATGCCATCAAACAAATCAATAAAAACAAAACAGTTATTTATATTTCAGCTGAAAGATTCATCAATCAATATGTAGAATCCGTTAAAGCAAATAATCAAAATGATTTTGTGAATTTTTATCAAAACATGGATGTGTTGATTGTTGATGATGTGCATCAGTTTTCGCAAAAAACAAGAACACAAGAAATATTTTTTACCATCTTCAACCAATTACACCAAGCAGGTAAACAAATCATCTTAACAAGCGATAAAGCACCAAAAGATATCAAAGATGTAGACGAAAGATTATTGTCGCGTTTCAAATGGGGCTTATCTGCCGACTTAAACATTCCTGATTTCGAAACCAGAATTGCTATCCTCGAAAACAAAGCCTACGAAAGTGGCTTGTCATTGCACCGCGAGGTTGTTGAATACATTGCGCACAACATCGATACCAACATCAGAGAAATTGAAGGCGCATTGATTTCATTGTTAGCACAAAGTTCTTTGAACAGAAAAGAAATTGATTTGGATTTGGCAAAGCAAATGATGAAGAATTTTGTGAAGAATGCCACCAGAGAAATCAGCATCGATTACATTCAAAAATTGGTTTGCGATTACTACAATGTTTCAGTTGAAAATGTAAAATCAAAAACTAGAAAACGCGAAATCGTACAGGCCCGTCAAATTGCCATGTACTTTGCAAAAGATTTAACGAAAGCATCGCTTAAAAATATTGGAACCCATTTTGGTAACCGCGATCATAGTACTGTTATTCATGCCTGTCAAACAGTGAATGATTTGATGGATACAGACAAGAAATTCAGACACGATGTGGATGAACTAAACAAAAGAATTAGAATTAATACCTACTAATTTATCAATTAAATTTAAAGAAAAACTTGGTAGCAATACTAGGTTTTTTTTTGTCCAATTTTGGCCTGTGAGGGGAGTTTAGGATTGTACTCGTAAAGTTTTGTAATAGAGCAGCTTGTTAATATAAAAAATATTGATTTTAAAAAGCTTATTTTTGAGTCAAATATTGATTGCAATTAACAGAAAATCGACCGCTATTCGATCCCATTTTATCGCCCAAATAACGCATAAAAATGGTTAAAAAATTGAGCCTAAAAAAGCATTGAAATCAGGTTTAAAACAACCGGTTTTAAAAGCTACTACATTAGGCAAAAAATACTAATTTCTGATTGCTACTGCCGTTATAAGTCAAAAAAAGTTCGACCAATGAACAATAAAATTTAAAAAAATTTGTTGTATATTAAAATTTACTGCATATTTGTAATCCGTACTGACACTCTCAGCCCATGAAAAAAAACCTACTTACGCTCGTAATAGCAACTGTATTAATTACTAATATCAGTTACTTGAAGGCTCAACAAGATCCTTACGTAACCCATTACATGTTCAACAGGACCATGTATAACCCAGCGGCAGTTGGGGCAGGTGGTAAGTTTTGTTTATCGGCTTTGTCGCACTACCAATACACTGGTTTTGAAGATAGAACGACTGAATTTTACCCAAGCGATCCCAGTGTGCCGAGCTCTAAGCTAGGCACTGCTACCAAGAGTGTAGGTCCGAAAACAAAGATGTTTGCTTTCTCTGCACCGCTTAATTTTGGAACTGATGCAGGTGGTAATGTTAGAAACCTAGGTGGATTAGGCATTGCCTTGATGGACGATAAATTAGGGTATGAAACCAGTACCCATATTAAGATACAAGCTGCTGGTAGATTGCCATTCTCAGACGGTGGCGCTTTAGCATTCGGCGCTGAATACAACATTTTACAAAAAGGAGTGAATGGCACCATGTTAAAGCCTTTAGCATTGGGCGATCCTCGAATTCCAAATACCCAAGTTACAGAGAATCATCCCAATTATTCAGCTGGTGTATACTACAACAATCCGATGACCAACAGTGCCTCTATCAAAGATGTTTGGGGTGGTTTGTCAGTGTCTCAAATTAAATATCAGCAGTATTATTTTGGAACACCGCCTTACGCTTTTTCTGATACCAGAAAGCACTATTACTTAATGGGTGGTTTTACTATGCAAGGTTTCATGGGCAATCCAAATTTAGAGTTGTTGCCATCAGTAATGATTAAACAAAACACAGTGGTGCAATTCGAGTTAAGTTCTATGGTCCGTTACCAAAAGAAATTATGGGGCGGTATTAATTACAGATCAATGGTAGATGCCTTTTCTATCATGTTGGGTTACCAAGTAGATAATCAAAAAAGTAGATTAAATGGCTTAAGAATTGGTTACTCTTACGATTTAACCTTGTCGAAATTATTATCGGTGTCTAGTGGTTCTCACGAGATTCAATTAAACTATTGTTTCTCTATCTCTATTCCTAAACCACCGATTAAGAGAATATTAAATCCAAGACATTTGGACAAAAACCCTAACCTAGATTAATTATTTTTTATATCCACACAATAAATCAAATATTTCTTGCGTTAACCCCCTACAAAGTTATTGACAATTGTTTAAAACTTTGTACATTTGCAAATTACACACAGACACAACACACACTACATATTAATAATTTCAGAACATTAACATGATTAAATTAACAGGCATATTTGTCGCTAAAGATGAAAGCACGACAATGAACAAGACTCCTAAAAAATGGCGCAAAGCATTAGGGTTCGTAAGAATCTTTATGGCGTTCGCGTTGTTTACCTTTGTTGGCTGCGGTCCAAGAAACACAGGCGATTTAATTGGCGTTCAAGGACGTGGTCTTTGGTTTCACCCGCAACCTTTTGGAACTGTATATATTCCATCTGGTACTTACCATTCTGGTCAAAGTGATCAGGACGTATTCCAATCATTCGTTGCTCCAAATAAACAAGTGAGTATCGTTGCCTTTTGGATGGATGAAACAGAGATTACCAACAATGAGTACCGTCAATTCGTAAACTTTGTTACCGACTCTATCAAAAGAGTAATGTCAGCAAAAGAAGAATACTTTATTCCCTTTGATGATAATTATTCTGGCGATCAAAACGTCAATACGGGCTTAGGTTTTATAAACTACGATGTGGATCCAGATTGGACCGAGCAAGATAACGTAGATGCATTAGAGCCTTTGTATTATAGTGCTGATGAACGTTTCAGAGGTAAAAAGCAAATTGATGTGAACCAATTGAATTATTCATACCAATGGTTCGATTTTCAATATGCTGCTAACGATCCTGAAAACCAAGATAAGTACAAAGAAGGTAGAGTGAAAAACCGTAAAAAGTATATCAAAAACGAAAATACTTTGGTGTATCCAGATACCTTATGTTGGGTAAGAGATTTCACCTATTCATACAACGACCCAATGGCGCGTCATTATTTTAACCACGTTAAATACGATGATTATCCTGTAGTAGGTGTTAATTGGCACCAAGCACAAGCTTTCTGCGCGTGGAGAACCATTTACAAAAACAACTATTGGGAATCTTATGATGAGCCTGTAACAGAAGATTTCAGATTGCCTACAGAATATGAGTGGGAATATGCAGCCCGTGGCGGTAGAATAGGTAACAACTACCCTTGGGGTGGTCCTTACACTAGAAACAGTAAAGGTTGTATGTTAGCTAACTTTAAACCATTAAGAGGTAACTATGGTGCCGATGGTGGTATGTATCCAGTAAGAGTAGATAGCTATTTCCCTAACGATTTCGGTTTATACAACATGGCCGGTAACGTAGCAGAGTGGACAGTAAACGCTTGGAGCGAGCAATCTCACATATTTACCCACGATTTGAACCCTGATTACAGAATCAATGTGAAAGAAACAGGTGCAGAAGCAGCAGCAACCAACATCACGATGAAACGCAAAGTAATTAAAGGTGGTAGCTGGAAAGATGTGGCTTATTTTATTCAAAATGGAAGCAGAACATATGAATACCAAGATACATCTAAAAGTTACGTTGGTTTCAGATGTATTCAAACATACATTGGCCGTTCAAACAAAGACAGAAAATAATTGGTTTAACTAAACCATTAACATAACAACAAAAATTTCAACATTAACCTAAAAAACAAACAAAAAAAATCATGAGTAGTAGTAACAGTTTTTTCGAAAGCAAAAAGTTCAAAGTAATAATGTCTTACATCTATGGATGGGGTGCATCAGTAGTTATCATCGGTGCCTTATTCAAAATTATGCACTGGCCAGGTGCCAATGCAATGCTTATTGCTGGTCTTGGTACTGAAGCACTCATTTTCTTCGTATCAGTTTTTGAACCTATTCATGCTGAATATGATTGGAGTTTGGTGTATCCTGAGTTAGCTGGCATAGAGCCAACTGACAAGAAACCAAAAAACACAGGCACAATCTCTCAACAGTTAGACAAAATGTTAGCTGAAGCTAAAGTGGGTCCAGAATTAATTGGCAGCTTAGGCAACGGTTTAAAATCATTAAGCGATAATGTAAAAGAAATGGCTACCATTGGCAATGCTACTGTTGCAACCAATGAGTATACAGCTAATATCGGTAAAGCTTCTAAAGCAATCGAATCAATTAGTTCTTCTTCAAATGAAATTAGTTCTTCTATGGCTTCTTTTGCGGGTGGTTTAACCAACATGGTGAACAACCTATCTGCAACGGCTAATGACAGCGTTGAATTTAAAGACAACCTAGGTAAATTAAACAAAAACTTAGGTAGCTTAAACGCAGTATATGGCAACATGCTAAGCGCTATGGGCGGTGCTAAAAACTAATTTACGATAACCAATTAAGAAAGGAGAATCTAAAAAATGGCAAGTGGTAAATTATCCCCGCGGCAGAAAATGATTAACATGATGTATCTCGTGTTAATTGCTTTACTAGCCCTCAATATTTCAAACGAAATCCTAAAAGCGTTCCACCTTATGGAGGTGTCTTTTGTAAAAGCCAACCAAAGTTTGGATGACAAAAACAAAGGCATACTATCTGCTTTTGATGCTGCAATGGAGAAAAAAGATGCAGCAGGTGAAAGAGCAAAACCATGGGCTGCAAAGGCTAAGGAAGTCAAAGATATTGCTGATAAATTTTGCAAAGACATCAGTGATTACAAAGATAAAATTGAAAAAGCTGCAGGTGGCAGAAAAGAACAAGAAAAAGGTCAAACCGGTTTGCCAGAAATGAGCAAAGGCGATGACATGGAAGGTCACAAACATTACCTAGGAACCGACGAGACAACCAAAGGTAAAGGTGACGAACTGCGTATCATCATTGAAAAGGCAAGAAAAGACATGATCAATGTATTGAATGATCCTAAAGTAAAAGATCATGTGGCAGTTATGGCCAATTTAGAAAAAACAACTGCTTTCAAAGTAGAAGATTTCACAGACGAAAATGGATCAAAAAAGACTTGGGAAAGAGACATGTTAGGTCACTCTCCAGTAGCAGGTGTGATGGCCATGTTAACCAAAGTGCAAAACGATTGTAAAGCTTTAGAAACAGATATCTTAACTAAATTAGCGGAGAACATCGATGCTGCGACCATTAAATTTGATAAGCAAATGGCCGTTGTAATTTCTGAAAGCACCAACGTCATGAGCGGTAGTTCATTCAAAGCACAAGTTGCATTGGCTGCCTACAATTCTACAGCTGCGCAAAGAATCTTAGTAAATGGTTCACCAATTCCAGTTAAAGATGGTTTAGGTGAAATTAATATTCCAGCAAGTGGTGTTGGTTCTCATAAAATTGAAGCTAAAATCGAATCAATCGATCCAGTAACTGGTGAAACTGTATTGATTTCTGCTCCAATCGTAGAGTGGACCTCATTCCAACCATCTGCGACTATCTCTGCCGATGCAATGAACGTATTGTATATTGGATTAGATAATCCAATGTCAATTTCTGTTCCTGGTGTAGCACCTGCTAATACCAACCCAGTTGGAAATGGTATCAATCTTAAAAAATTAAGTGATGGTAAATACATTGCGAATGTAAGTGCTGGAAGTAAAGAAGGCACCATTAGCGTAACTGCTAAAATGCCTGATGGGACTTCTAAGAAAATGGGTGAAATGAAATACAGAATCAGACAAGTGCCTAAACCAGAAGCGATGTTAGGTCAGTTAGGTTCTGGTTCTTATCCAAAAGCTCAAGTTATTGCAGCAGCTGCATTCGTTTATGCTAACCTTGCTAACTTTGTATTCGACGGTGTTAAATTCACAGTAACAAAATACAGTGTAATTTTTGTACCTAGAAGAGGTAATATGGAAGAAACATCAGTAGCAGGTAACTCAGCCGCAGCCATTAAAAACTTTGTTAGCAAAGCAAAAGCTGGTGATATAATTCTTGTTGACCGTATTAGAGCAACAGGACCTGGAGGCGAAAGACCTCTAAACCCGATTACAATTACAATTCAATAACCATGAAAAAATTAATTTATATACTGGTAATATTTTTCTCTGTTGATTTATCTGCACAGGTAAACTACTCTGACTTTATTACGAGTGGCGAAGCAACCAGTTACAAAAAACAAGCGGTTAGAGAAAGACCGGTAATTGCTCACCCTTATCTAAGAGAAGCCGATGTGAAGTTCAGCAGAAGAGTCATCAGATGCGTTGATTCACGTCAAAAAATGAATAAGCAATTGGAATGGCCTAGAATGCCATTGAGAAGAGTGCTTTATGAAAGCTTAGTAAAAGGCGACTTGGTAGCTTACAAAAATGATTCTTTATTGCCATTCTATAATACAGAAGACTTTCAAAGAAGAGGCGGATCTGAAATTATCGTTTTTTATTCAACTGATCCAGAAGATCCTACCATTGGTGTTGACTCACCAGTGAATGTGCCTTTTGATTATGAGAAAATTAAGAAGTATTGGATTTTGGAAGACTGGATTTTTGACTACAAACACTCAGTGTTCAAACCAACAATCTTAGCCTTAGCGCCGATTTTCTCACCATCTTATGGTGGAGGGCCAGGTAGAGATCAACCTTTGTGCTGGATTAACATGGATGAGTTACGTCCTTTATTGGCCGGAACAGAAATGTTTAACCGATACAATGATGCTGCTAGATTGAGTTATGATGATTTTTTTCAAATGCGCATATTTGATAGTTATATCATTTATGAATCTAACGTGTTTGACAATAAAATTAATGAGTTTGCGGAATACCAAGAGGATGCTGTTGCATCATTGTTAAAGAGTGATGAAATCAAAAATGACCTGTTCATTTTTGAACATGACCTGTGGCAATATTAATAACAAAAGATTAAGAAAAACCCCGAAAGTATTCGGGGTTTTTTTATGCCCAGCGGAAAGTGAAAATAGACAATAAAATAGCCCTTTTTACGTTCATATATAAGCGGTAGAAATCTTTCTGCCACTTCATTTATTACATTATGAATTGCTACCACATTTCTACAAAATCAACTTGCTTTATTCAATTGGAATAACACCCATTGAATAAGTACACTTATTAAACTTAACCTCGGTTAAGTCTCCTTTTAATTGCATCTCTTTTTTTTCAATCGCCTTGTCCTTGTTTTAAGGTCGGGGAATTGCTATGTCTATGGCATACTTCAAATGGGAGTCTGTCATTGTTATGCCCTTTGTATTCAAAATTTATTCAAATCATATAACATGTCAAACCAAACATTAACCCCCCGCCAAAGGATGATTAACATGATGTACCTTGTGTTAATCGCCATGCTTGCACTGAATGTCTCTCGCGAGATATTAAAGTCCTTCTACCTATTCGAATTGTCGTTTAACAATGCCAATAAGAATGCCGATGTAAGAAATCTAGAAACCATGAATGCTTTTCAAGCAAAAATGGACAATGAAAGAACTCGCCAAAAAACAGAACAGTGGTATAAATTAGCAAAAGAAGCCCGTAAAATTTCATTTGATTTTAATGTCTACGTTGAGAATATGAAAAAAGAGATTATTAAAAATGGGGGTGGCAGGGCTGAGGCTGAACCCAATCAAAAAGGGCTTACCGAACTTAACTTACCAGACGATATGGAAAAGCATGCCCATTATTTCGATGACAATGGGCTGGGCAATGGGGCCTTGCTTAAAAATAAAATCAATGAAACGCGTACTAAATTATTGGCTTTGCTAAAATCTACACGTAGCGGTCTTATGGTGATGGCATCAATTGATAAATCGACACCCTTAAGAGCAGAAGATCCGAAAACAAATGACCTCGAGCAAAAGACCTGGGAATCGATGTATTTGATGAGTGCACCATTGGCAGGGGTGGTAACCTTGTTGTCAAAAACCCAAAATGATTGTAAATCTTTAGAAGCAGATGTATTGAGTGTGTTGAGTGATAACATTAATACCAACCTAACCCATACCGATCAAAAAGTATTGATAATACCAGAAAGTAAATATGTGATGAGTGGAACTAATTTCACAGCGCGTGTTGCCTTAGCCGCTTTTGATAAAACCTCGCCACAAAAAATTATGGTAAATGGACAAGCCATACCCGTTGAAGATGGTTTAGGTATCTATAGTTTTGCAGCTTCAGGCATCGGTAATCACAAGGTGGAAGCCAAGATTGAAACAGTAGATCCACTCACTGGCAATACCATTTTTATTGATGCGGAACCCATTGAATGGAATTCATTTCAACCCTCTGCCGCCATTTCTGCCGATGCAATGAATGTATTGTTTATTGGTTTAGAGAATCCAATGTCCATATCGGTACCTGGGGTAACACCCGAGAATACAATAGTAACATCAAGTTCAGGTTTAACCTTGCTTAAAACAAGCAGTGGTAAATTTATAGCGAAAGCATTGCCAGGAACAAGGAGCGCAATCATTACAGTTAGTGCTCGCATGAATGACGGACAAATTAAAAAAATGGGTGAGAGTAGTTACAAAGTGCGCAGAGTTCCAACTCCTAAATTAAAAGTTGGTAATCTTATAGCGGGTACTTATCCAAAAATAAAAATTCAAGCGCAAACTACTGTGAATGCCGTGCTCGAAGATTTTTACTTTAGTAATATGAGTTATACGGTTGTAAAGTACAGAGTCATCCTTGACTCAAAACGCGAAGGGGCGATTGTTCACGAAGTGGAGGGAAACAGCGCGGCCGTTATTAAATCATTAGCAGCCAAAGCAAAATCAGGAGAGAGTATTTATCTTGAAGGTATTGTTGCAAGCGGTCCCGGCGGTAATTTTCATTTAGATCCAATCACCATTAAAGTACAATAATATGCAGAAAATAAAATTTAATAGAACTGTATTTGTAATGGTGCTTCTCTTGGTTGTTGGCCATAAGAAAGCGCTAGCTCAAGTTAATTATAATGAATTTATTACCAGTGGCGAACAAACGAGCTATTATAAAAGGGCTGTGAAAGAAAATTTACCAGTGGCCATTCCGATGCGCCTCGAGGTAGATGTAAAATATTCTAAACGCATCATTCGTTGCATTGACACCAGACAAAAGATGAATAAGCAATTGGAATGGCCGCGACTGCCATTAAGTAAACTTTTATACGAACGGCTTTGTTCTGGTAATATTCGCGGTTATCGATCAGATTCCTTTGCATCGGTTTATAATAGTAATATTTTGCAATCGAGGGGCAGTATAGAAGTACCTGTATTTCTACAAACCGATCCCGATGACAACTCAATTGGGATAGATACCTTTGCAATTGAGCCTTTGAATACCGATGATATTCACAAATTTTGGATCATGGAGGATTGGGTATTTGATGCCAAACATTCTGTTTTTAAGCCTGTGATTATTGGAATAGCGCCTATTTTTAACCAAAAGTTTGCGTCATTACCAGGCAGAGATGCGCCCCTGTGTTGGATCAAAATGGAGGAGGTACGACCCTTATTAATGCGAACAGAAATGTTTAACCGTTATAACGATGCGGCGCGCTTGAACTACGATGATTTTTTTCAAATGCGCATATTTGATAGTTACATTGTGTTTCAATCCAATGTCTTTGATAGTTATGTCAATCAATTGCCAGAGAATGAATACAATGGCGTTAATGCCTTGTTGGCCAGTGACGAAATAAAGAACGACCTCTTTATTTTCGAGCACGATTTATGGCAGTATTAGGGACAAGTTCATTGTTCTTGCGTTATAAGTTAACAGGATAGATAAGCCTATAGATATTAGGCAGGTTGTTAGGCTTATGTCCTAATGGCCTGCTTATTTTTTGCAATGATACACGGTGCAGCCAATGCATGGTTTAGGAATACTGCCTTCGTCTTCCCATCGTCTAATTAAAGATTGACGGGTATTCTCTATCTCATCCCAACTGGCGTTAGCATTGCCAAGTTTTAAAGAACTGTCATTGGGCATTTCGGAAATGACACAGCCATCGGCCCAAATACTTCCATCGGCTGCAAATCTGGTTTTATACAAATAAGAACAAGCCTTTTTCTTCTCTAAATCAGTGACTTTATAGTAACCAATTTGCGCATTTCGATTGTAGCCATCGTTACTGTAATACAAATGAGAATGGGAGATATAAAGAAATGGATAAGCACTTTGATTCAGTATTGCCATGGCCTTGTCCATCTCAAAATCACCAGCCCTTAGCATTTTTAAATGTAAATGAATGCCGATTGTTAAATTGTTTTCTAATAGTAATTTCAAAAATGAATTGATTTGCTGAACTACTAAATCAAAACGGTTGACCTTGTAGAGCGTTTTATAATCGGCCGCATTTAATCCTCCAATTGAGAAATACAATTGAGACATTTTTTGCGCCTTGTCATCCTTTAATAATTGAATTAATTTATTTTGGTTGTCTGTATCCAATTTAATGGCATTGGTAAAAAAAGTAGCTTGCTTAACCGATGGGGTCTGCATTATTTTTTTAATAAAGTAATCCCATTCTGGATGAAGTAAGGTGTCGCCAGTGGTAGGCGTAAAACTAATGAGTGCATTTTTAAAGTGATTCAATTTTTCGAGGTTTTGTGCAAGCAAAACATCAGACATGTTCATGAATTTTTTCTCAGTGCGCAACATGTCAGGATATGGACAGAAGATACATTGGGCATTGCAAATATTGGTCAGTTCGAATTCAATGAACTTAAATCCATTCGTTCTAACAATGATAAAATCACACAAGCGAATTAATTGAATGGACCATTTTTGATGAAAATATGCGGTCGAAAGTTTTTTTTTGATTCTTGAAAAAAACAAGGATACCCAGCGCGTATTGTGCTCGGATAGTTGGTTTAAAAAAAGCTCTGTTGCTATTTTTATTTTTTGTTTCATTCTAATTATTAAGGAACCGAGGTGGTTTGTAGTTAAAAAATTAATCCTGCAAAAATACAGATTCCTAGGCTTCTAACTTTAAATTAATTAAGATGATATTTTGCTAGCACAAGTATTATCGTTAAATTTCGCAAGTATTATAAACCTATTTGATGAGTACTTTAGAAAATTCGAAATCAACCCCCAATACTGCTAATTTGCACACTGCTGTTTATGTTTTAAAATATTCTGAAAGCGCTACGAATGCCGAAGATTTAAAACAATTGTGTGCCTTGGTTAACAAAGCAAATTCAGGTATAAAAATATATGCACCCAATGCTATTAAGGACCAACTTAATCAGGCATTAGCGCAGAATGAAATTGAATTTACTGAAGCCAATGCTTTTCCTGAAGCGGTAAAATATATTGCGCCTATAACTTTTCCTTTGTTGTCAGATGCCTCGGTTTACGTTAAATGGATTGGTTTAGCCAATAAATCAATGGGCAACAAAGCCATTGTTGTTGGGCATGAGCAATATAGTGCCAAAGCTGGTTTCATTGAAAAATGGAGTGGTTACTGGGCCAATTTTTGGACCAAGTTCACCACAGGTGCCAATGCCAATATGGCGGCCAGCAAAGCTTTATTGGTTCAAAAAGAAGCGTATACATTGTTGGTTTCAAAAGGGGTTAATGATGCTTGGCAAATAGCAGCCCTTGGCGAAAAAGAGAATAACTCACAGAAAGTAAATTTTGATCTGGGGCAAGAAAGCTATGTTTTTGGCGAAGGGTTCAAAGCTTTCTTTGCGGCCTTCCTTAAAGGATTCGTTGCCATTAAAAATTCATTCTTCACGTTGGCAACTACACGCGAAAGCAATAGCACTTGGTTGGATTTTAATCACAGTGGGTATAAGCGAATTTTTGGTGTTACATCGGCTTTGTTATTGGTTTTAATGTGTTGGATAAGTTTTGATTACAATGTAACCTGGGACGAGCCCAATCACAATAAATTTTCAAAAGATGTACTAAAGTACTATTCTAGTTTTGGTAATGATACCAACATGTTTAATTCTCAAAAAGCAGGTCAACGCGACTATTTTACAAACGTGTATTATGGTATGAGTATTGACGTTGCTGCTTCGGCCGTGAATAGTGTTTTCGACATAGAAAATGAATATGCGACTAGGCATTTTTTTAATGCATTGGCAGGCTTTTTATGCATCTTGTTTACCGCCTTGATTGTTCGAACATTCGCAGGTTGGTTGCCTGCTTTAATTACACTTTTTGCAATGGTTTGTTCGCCTTCCTTCTTTGGGCATTGTTTCAATAATCCAAAGGATATTCCATTCGCAGCGGGTTATATCATGGCCTTGTATTATTTAATAAAATTAATGCGAGAGCTACCAGAGGCTAAACATCAAACCAAGGTAATGCTGGCGATTGCCATAGGTTTCGCCATTAGTATTCGTGCAGGTGGATTGTTGTTGATTGGCTACTTAGGAATGTTTGTTGGCATTATTTGGTTATTAAAGCGCAACAAAAAGCTCGCATTTTTTGCAAGTGTAAAACCTTATTTAATGCAACTGTTAATTGTCGGTATTGCAGGCTATGCCATTGGTATTTTAATGTGGCCATATGCTTTAAGACAGCCATTAACAGGCGCTGTTAAAGCCTTACAAGAATTCGAAAAATTTGCATACCTCACGTACTATGAATTATTTGAAGGGGTTCGTGTTTTTAACAAGCCTTGGTATTATGAGCCGAAATTAATTATGCTCACCGCACCTTTAGCAGTGATAGGCGGATTCTTATTAAGTCTTGTTTTAGGTTGGTTTAGAAAAGATAAGTTATTGTTTTGGGGTTTTGTTTTGTTGGTGTTTGCAACCTTATTCCCATCGGCTTATGCCATCTATAAAAAATCATATGTCTACAATGGTTGGAGACATTTTATATTTATTTATCCTTCATTAGTTGCATTGGCTATGTTGGGTTGGGTTGGCTTAGTGCAATTGATTAAACAAGCCAAAATTCAATTGGTGATTGTATTGATCGTTGGCCTTACATTTTTAAAGCCAGGTATTTGGAGTATTGTGAACCATCCTTACCAATATTTGTATTTTAATGAAATTGCCGGCGGTGTAAAAGGCGCCAATGGTGTATACGAATTGGATTATTGGAACCAATCACCACGTGCCGCTTTCGATTGGTTGGTGAAAAATAAACCCGAAATATTGAAAGGCGATAAGCGCGTAAGCAGTAATAATATTCAGGAGGCCTTGAAAACTTTTGTACCCGAAGGAAAGGATGTCATGTACAAATGGACCAGAGAATATGAATGGGCCAATGACGATTGGAAATATGCTATATGGACCACCCGCACCCTGTCTCAAAATCAAATATTAGAGGGCTATTGGCCACCAAAGGGGACCATACATGAAATAAAGGTTGATGGTGTAACCATTGCGGCTGTTGTGAAATCTGAAAACAATTACAGTTATTTAGGCAAACAATACCTCAACATGAAAAGAGCTGATAGTGCCTTGTATTTTTATGAAAAAGCCTTTCAATATAATCCCAAAGAAGAAGAGTTTGCCAGAGGTGCTGGTAATGCGTGTTACGAACTACTCAAATCAGATACCATTAACCCGATGTCTTATTTTGATAAAGCCATTCAGTATTATACAAAGGCCATTGAACTAAGAGATGGTAACTACGAAGCGTATGGTTCTCTAGGTGAAATGTATTACGGAAAAGCAACTGTATTGCCGAGTATGATTGATACGGCTACCATTAGTTTGGCTAAGAAACAATTTGAGAAGGCTTTGTTTTACAAAGAAAATTACAGTGGTATTTATTATTATTTGGCCGAAACCAATGCTTTAGGCAATGATTTCCAAAGTGCCGCATTCAATTATTATAAGTTTTTTGAATTCGGGCAGGACAACCAACAAATTTATAACCGGTTTGCAACGATTTTGAAACAAGCAGGCTATGTGGGCGAAGAAGGTGAACCGTATTATTTCATGCACATGAAGGCGCTTGAAGCCGGCGATAAATCAAAGGCCGACAATTATTTACAATTTCATAACCAAGTGATGGGACAATAATTTCTAACCCCCAAAAGAGAATTGATAAAAATTATCGTCTAAAAACTAATAAGGATTGAAAAAAATATTTTTATATGGCCTCCTGTCTTTCATTTGGAATCTGCAAGCATCGCATATTGTAGGTGGGGAGATTATGTATAAATACCTTAGTCAAAGTGGCTCTAATATTAAATACAATGTAACCCTATTGGTTTACATTGATTGCGACAATGGTAGTTCTGCGGCTATTACCCAGGATGAAAAAGGTTCAGTTAATATTTTTTCTTACAATCCTACAAATGCTTCTTACAGTAATTATAGCAGTGCTGCATTGCAAGGTACCCGCACCGGGCCTGTTATTATATCTGATTTGAATTATAATTGCATTGTTAATAAACCTAAGATTTGTGTCAGTCAGTATACCTATAATTTTGATATTACGTTGCCAGCTAACGTTGGAGGATATGTGATTTCATTTGAGAGATGCTGTAGAAACAATACCATTAATAATTTAATCAAGCCTGAAACTACGGGCGCTACTTTTTGGACCAAAATACCTGGGGCACTTTCAGTAGCCGTGAATAGCAGTCCTGTATTTAAATCGCTGCCGCCTAATTTTTTATGTGCGAATGCACCGCTTAATTTCGATCACAGTGCCGTAGATGCTGATGGTGATTCATTGGTTTATGAGTTATACTATCCTTACAATTCGCCAAACAACAATGGCTTTGCAAAAACAAATCCGAACAATTATACCAATGTGAATTGGGCTTCTGGGTATTCCATGTACATGCAAATGGATGGGTCGCCAGCATTGGCGATTAATCGCAAAACAGGCAAATTAACAGCAACACCAATAAGGGTAGGACAGTTTGTGGTTGGTATTAAAGTTTTAGAATACAGAAAGGGCGTTTTGATTGGAGAAACAAAGCGCGATTTTCAATTCAACGTTAATAATTGTGTGTTCGATGTAGTGTCATCTTTTGGTGTACCTTATTATAATTGCACCGAGAATGATGTGGTATTTCAAAATAGGAGTCAAGGCAGTACGCGCTTTTTTTGGAATTTTGGAGATGATAGCACTAGCGCTGATACTTCCAATTTAAAAAGTCCAACCTACACCTATAAGCGCGATGGCTATTACACCGTAAAGTTGGTGGCAGCTTCACCTTATTGCGCTGATACCTCTGAATTCGATATCTATGTCAAGCGAAATTTTAAAATCAACATTGGAAAAGATACCCTTATTTGTGGTCCTTTTAGCATGTTGTTAAATGCCAATCTATCGAATAAAACATACGATTGGAATACAGGGGCCAAAACCGTTTTTATCAATGTCAATAAAGGTGGAACCTATAATGTTTCTGTAACCGATGCGCCCTGTGTTGCGCGTGATACAATTACTATAATAAATGACCTAAGCACCTTTACTCTAGGGGCCGATTCGATTATTTGCAAAGACAGTTTTGTGAGTTTTAACTATTCGATTCCCAATAATTACAAAACCTACAATTGGAACGATGGCAGTAATAAAAACAATATTGCGATTCCAAAACTAAGCAAATATTGGGTTGAGGTCAGTAATAAAAATGATTGTATTTACCGCGATACCATTGAGTTTATTTTATATCCACCACCTAAAATTATGTTGCATGATACGTTGTTTTGTAGAAATACTTCGGTGTTTTTAGATGGGGTTAATTATAATTTTATAACCGCCAAAGAAACCAATTATTTGTGGAGCAATGGTAAGGTATCACCTAATATTACGGTGAATTTACCAGGTTTATACACCGTAAAAGTAAGAAATAAATATTGCACTGTATATGATTCTGCGCAATTAGATTATATCGTAACGGGTTTGGATTTAGGCCGTGATACTTTCTATTGCGGACCTGTCAAAAGGTTATTGGTTCCGAATCAAAATTATATTAATTATTTATGGCACGATTATTCAGAAACATCTACCTATTTTGCTACTACGCCAGGCCTTAAAAAGGTAACCATTACTACAAAAGATGGCTGTATTGAATCGGATTCAGTGTTGTTAACGCAGTATCCCGATGCTGACGGAGGACTAGGACATGATACCACCATTTGTTTGTCGACTAAACTATTATTAGAAGCGGCACCCAATATGACCTCTTATACTTGGAATACTGGCGACAATAGCCGTTCAATTGCTATTAAGGATGCGGGTGTTTATACCGTAACCGTAACAAATAAGAATAATTGCATTGTTACAGACACCATTAGAATACGAGAGAATGGTGATGCCATGCCAACAGAAATGTACATGCCAGATGCCTTTTCTCCCAATGGCGATGGCACTAACGATGTGTTCCCAGGGAATCAATACAAAGACCCCGGAACCGATTATTTATTGCGTATCTACAACCGCTGGGGTGAAACCATTTTCGAGTCCCATAAACCCGCCAATCAATGGAATGGCACCTTTGATAATAAGGAAGCGCCTCAGGAAGTCTACATGTTTTATGTCAAGTACATGGGCTGCGATGAAAATGCCCATTGGGTAAGGGGAACCTTTACTTTATTGAGATAAGTCATAGACTTAATCAATCAGTTGGCTTTGGATTATTCTAAAAAAATCTATATTTGTAATAAAACAAAACAGTCGCCTTGTCGGATTTAATTCGGGAACGGTATTTGTAATGTTTTTAATTAAATATAAAAAGTTAGGTTAACTGTGCAACATTTTTACCTTGATTATGTCTAATAAATAAATGCATTGAAAAGGATTTGTACCTTCATATTTTGCTTACTCGCTGTTAAGGCAAATGCAACACATATTGTTGGGGGAGAAATCATGTACAAATTTATCAGTAAATCCAATGGATTTATTACCTATGACATTTCAATGTACCTCTACATTGATTGTATAAATGGAGCTCCGCAAGCAATAGGAACCGATGTCAATGGTTACATCAATGCATACAGTTACAATGCCTCCAGCGGGAGTTACGCAATGTACAAATCGCAAGTTTTAACCAAAGCAAGAACGGGGCCTATTACAGTGTCGGATTTGAACTATAATTGTCTAAAGAATAAACCAAATGCTTGTGTTGATAAATACACCTATAAAATCACCTTGTCATTACCTGTCAATAATGATGGGTATGTTTTAGCTTTCGAAAGATGTTGCAGAAACAATTCCATTAAGAATATCATGTATCCAGAGGCAACTGGGGCGACTTATTGGACCCATATACCTGGCGCCAATAAAATTGCGGTAGACAATAGCCCCATATTTAAATCATTGCCGCCTAATTTTTTATGTACCAATGCGCCATTGAATTTCGATCACAGTGCTACCGATGCCGATGGTGATTCTTTGGTGTATGAACTTTATACACCTTACATCGGTGCAAACAAAGATTCCTCATTGCCTTCTCCAAAAATTGCCACCAATCCAGCTAATTTCAGCCAAGTACAATGGGTCCAAAATGGATCTGTTACATACAGTATCTTTAATCAGATTGATGGTTCACCTACCTTGACCATCAATCGCAGAACGGGCAAGTTAACGCTCACACCCTCTGCCGAAGGTCAGTATGTAATAGGAATAAAAGTTTTGGAGTTTCGCAAAGGCAAATTAATCGGAGAAACCAAGCGCGACTTTCAGTTCAATGTCAGTAATTGCGTCTTTGAAGTGGTGTCTTCTTTTGGTATTCCTTATTATAATTGCCAAGGGGATTATTTAAGTTTTCAAAACAGAAGTCAAGGAGCCACTGTTTATCATTGGGATTTTGGTGTTGATACTTCTAATATTGATACCTCGAACTTGAAAAATGCCAGCTTTACCTATGGGTCTCCAGGGATCTACAATGTAACACTTATTGCAAAGGGAACTATTTGCAAAGACACCTCAGAATTTGAAATTACTGTCAAACCAAAATTTCAAACAAAATTGGCCAATGATACCCTTTATTGTGGGCCTTTTACAAAAACCTTGATCACCAGCACGCCAGGTAAAACGTACCTTTGGAGTACCGGCGAAAAAACACCCTCGATTGTTGTGAAAGCAGGCGGTAAATATTCCGTTTTAGTTTCTGATGCGCCATGCATAGCGCGCGATACCATAACAATTACGAATGATTTAAGCACCTTCGATTTAGGGCCTGATTCTGTGATTTGCAAAGATAGTTTTGTGCAGTTTAATTATCCCGCAAAACCTGGCCTTAAATCATATTTGTGGAATGATAACACAACCAAAGACAGTGTCTTTGTTTCAAAATTGGCCACTTATTGGGTTTATGCGGTTAACAAAAACAATTGTGTGTTTCGAGATACAATAACATTCGTTTTGTATCCACCACCCCGCGTAAAATTAAATGATACCTTGTTTTGTAAAGGAACAACTGTAATTTTGGATGGCGTTAACTACAGTGTCAAAACAAAGTTGGAAACCCAATATTTGTGGAGCAATAGCGTAACCACGCCTCAAATTGTTACTGTTATTCCAGGGCAATATGTTGTTAAAGTGAGAAATAGACTTTGCACCATTTTTGATACCGCTACCATTGCCCATATTGAAACTGGATTAGAGTTAGGCAACGATACCTTTTATTGTGGTCCGGTGGCCCGCTGGTTAAGGCCAAAACAGGATTATGTGAAATATGTATGGCATGATTTTTCGGAAACCATCGATTATTATGCGACTTCGCCAGGGAAAAAGAAACTAACTATTACTACAAAAGAAGGATGTGTTGAATCAGATTCTGTTAATCTCATACAATACCCTAATGTTGATGGGGGTTTAGGAAACGATACAACCATTTGTCTATCGTCACGCTTGGAGTTAAAGGCCAGTGATAGCATGGTCAACTATTTGTGGAATACGGGTGCCACTTCTCAATCGATTTTTATAAAAGACAGCGGAGTCTATTTTGTGACCGTAAAAAATAAAAATGGTTGTGTGGTATCAGATGCTATTCGAATAAAAGAAGACGGCAATGCAGTGCCATCAGAAATGTACATGCCAAATGCTTTTACACCCAATGATGATGGCTTAAATGAATTCTATCCTGGCAATAAATACAAGGACCCAGGGGCTAGTTACCTTTTAAGGATTTATAACCGTTGGGGTGAGAAAATATTTGAAAGTGATTTGCCAGCCATTCAATGGAATGGAACTTATAAAGAGAACATGGTTCCCCAAGATGTTTACGTTTTCCATATCAAATATTTGGCTTGCGATGAAAAGGAACATTGGGTGCGAGGTACTTTTACCCTTTTGCGTTAATCGAATTTATTATTCTTAATCGGGTCTGCAAGAGCAAAATTTTAACTAATTTTGCGGTTAATAATTACGTTCGTTAAGCTTTAATGGAATTACAAACAATCAAAAACAGATTCGAAATTGTAGGCAACTCGCCTGCATTAAACCATGCTTTAGAAACGGCAATTAAGGTAGCACCTACCGATATGAGTGTATTGATTACTGGAGAAAGTGGAGTAGGTAAAGAGTCGTTTTCGAAAATTATACATGCCTTAAGTGGAAGAAAGCACGGTAACTTTATAGCGGTTAATTGCGGTGCAATACCCGAAGGTACCATCGATTCAGAATTATTTGGACACGAAAAAGGCTCTTTTACTGGGGCAACAGACGCCCGCAAAGGGTATTTTGAAGCTGTGAATGGGGGTACTATTTTCTTAGATGAAGTAGGTGAATTGCCCTTAGGTACCCAGGCCCGTTTGCTAAGAATTCTTGAGAATGGGGAGTTTATAAAAGTAGGAAGTAGCAAGGTTCTTAAAACAGATGTGAGAATAATAGCAGCTACCAACCGCGATTTGTTAGAGCGTGCACAACAAGGAAAATTCAGGGAAGATTTATATTACCGATTAGCCACTGTGCCTATCCGTGTGCCACGTTTAACCGAACGCAAAGAGGATATCAATATTTTATTTAGAAAATTTGCAACCCTTTTTTCAGAGAAAAATCATTCGCCATTGGTGCAACTAAATCTTGAAGCACAGCAATTATTAGCCACCTATAATTGGCCGGGAAATATTCGCCAACTTAAAAATATTGCAGAACAGATTTGTGTTTTAGAGGCCGATAACAATCCTGTATCTGCGGCTATTTTGCAACAATATATTCCTCAGCCAGTCAATCAGCTTCCTTTGGCTATGGGGGGTATGGGTAGCGAAGGTTTAAGCGGACAAGGCTTTAGCGAACGCGATATTTTTTACAAATTCTTAATCGATATGAAAAAAGATGTCAGTGATTTGAAAAGAATTGTGATGGGTTTAATAGAGAATTCTAGCAATAGAGAGGAGTTTATTAAGAACAATAAGGATGAAATAAGCCATGTGTTGTATAAAAGTGAAGGCGGATTTTCGCCTATTTCCGAACAACCCATTATTTTGCCACAAGTGAGTATGCCTGCCACACCAAAGTCGTCGTTTATTGATATTCAACAAGTGCATGAGGTTAATAATTTAACCATTGCAGAGCAGGAATTGGATATGATTAAAAGAGCATTGCAGCGCAACAATGGCAAACGCAATAAGGCTGCAAAAGATTTAGGAATTTCGGAACGAACTTTGTATCGTAAAATAAAACATTTTGAATTAGAATGAGGGTAGTATTAAAATATATGGTTTATTTAGTTGTCTTGACAACAATGGTAGGTTGCAAATCTTGTGGCTATAGTTTGTCAGGTATCAATATTCCAGCTGATGTAAAGAGTTTAAGTGTTCAATTTTTCCCAAACAAAGCACAACTTATCAATCCTGTTTTAAGTCAAAAGTTTACCGAACAATTGAAGGATAAATTTTTAAGAGAAACCTCTTTGACCCTTATTAATAACAATGGTGATTTCAAACTTTCAGGCGAAATAACCAACTATAGAATTGAACCAGCTGCAGTTAATTCTGCCACTGGTACTGCCAAAAATAAATTCACAATGGCTGTTAAAGTTGTTTTTGAATGCCCTACCCATAAGGATTTGAATTTTAGCGAAGAAATTACAAAGTTCACACAGTTCGATGCGGCAGATAATTTTCAATCGATAGAAAATACACTAAGCGAAGACTTAAGTAAGCAAATCATCCAAGAGGTTTTTAATAAAGTAGCCTTGAAATGGTAAATGAATAAGCAAACACTTCAAAATATTGCCAATCATACGCAGCAAGTTTCTAATTCTGAAATTGATGAAATCAAACAATTAATTGGTTCACATCCTTTTTATCCCTTACCCCATTTGGTATTGGCAAAAATATATTTTGAAAAAGAGCATTATTTATTTGAAAATGCCTTGAACCAAGCCGCTATGCGAGTGAATGATAGGGAATGGCTTTACCATTATATCCATGGCGATGAAGGCTTTATTAATGCCAATAGTTCGGAAGCGCTGCAAGATAAAAATTTAGCTGAAAATGAAACAGTCAATTTGCAAATGGAGACTGATGAAGCCTCTCCTTCAGATGATTTTCTAAAGAATGATTTACAGTCATTTTTAAGCGACTTAGCAATTTCCGAACCCATTGAAATCAATGAGCAAACTAATCAAGGGGCCACTCTTGAAGCGGAAGATGATGCAGCGCAATTGCAAGTAGCACCTATTTCAGAAGAACTAACTTTAGCAGAAGGCAAACTGTCAAATACGCTCGATAGTGAAAACAAAATAGAGGCTGAAAATATTGTTGAGCAGGTGGCAGAAGAGAGCGGTGATGAAATATCAACCATCGCTTTAGAGAAGGAACAAATGCTAGACATGGAGTTGCGCAAGCATCCTATTTATAATGTTGAATCCTTCTTGAATGACGGAAAAACATCGCCAATAGCAAATTTAGAGGAGTCGACAGACAAGGATTTCTTTTATTGGTTGAGTCATCCGAAATCGGAGGTTAATACAGAAGAAGTCGCGGAAGATGCAGACGAGGCGTCATTTACAGAGGACAAAACCTTAAGCATAATTGAACAATTCATAAAGGCAAATCCTAGTATTAGCCGACCTAAAAAAGAATTTTACAGTGCCGAAAATATGGCCAAACGCAGCGAGAATGTCGATTTCGAATACGTTACCGAAACATTGGCCAACATCTATTACGAACAAGGGAATATTGATTTAGCTATTCAGGCCTACGAAAAATTAAGTTTGCAAAATCCATTAAAACAAACGTATTTTGCATCCCTTATCGAGAAAATTAAAAAGGAAAAAAGATAAATTATGCTTACCATTATACTCATCATCGGCATCATCGCAGCCATTTTAACTATATTAATTGTTCTAATTCAAAACCCTAAAGGTGGTGGATTGGCATCTAATTTTTCTGCCGGCAATCAATTGTTTGGCGCCAAACAAACCACAGAAGGGGTTGAAAAATTAACTTGGGTTTTTATAACCATCATTTTAGTTGTTTCATTGGTAGCTAGTTCATACAACGTAAGTTCAAGTAAGGCTAGCAAAGCAGGTGAATCCGCAACAACAGAAGCACAAGGTCCAATCGACCCTGCGGTAGAAGCGGCAAAACTTGCTAAGCCAAAAGCAGATGCGAATACAAAAGCACCAGCTGTGCCAGAACAAGCCCCACTTTTAGAAGGCAATCCAAATGTCAGCCCAGCTGCACCACCTACTTTGCCTGCTAATCGCGCACCTGGCACACCTGCTCCTGAAAAGAGATAATTAAGGCAGGGCGTAGGCCAAGCCCACTTTAATGTTTTTATTAAAGATTTGAGCGCCTTTAACCGCATCTATGTTAAATTTTTTGAAAGTAAAGTCGGGTTGTAAATTGATACCGAACTTTCCTTTGATTAAGAAGGATAAATTATTCTGCATATAATACTGACTGCCATTGGCACCTATCGTTTTATTAGCATCAGTAAACATGATGTCATATCCCCAAAAGCCAGAATAGGTAAGCCAACTTTTCAGTTGAATTTTTGCACCAATGACAAAACCTGCATTAAATGCATCTACAATTTTTTTAGCCTTGGTGGATGGCGAACTGTAAAAAGTTCTTGAATCAAGGTTAACACCAAGGCCCATACTAAATTTATCGCCTTTAATTATGTTGCGACCATAAGTAGCCGTAAAAATGGGTAAATCTAAGCCCGCCACCTTGGCACTATCGTTGAAATTGGCAGGGTCTTTTGTGCCATCTAATAGATAGCGGGCTAGCCATGTTGCATCCATTCTAAAGAATTTTGTTTCGTTGAAATGGGAGAGGTTGAAGGTAAGGCCTGATGTATTAATGTTTTTACCGCGCTCAGTGATGGTTTTAGGAACGGCACCCGCTTGCAGAAAATTTAGTGTTGTAATTTTTTCTTGCGCTTGGGTCTTTGCTAAAATAGATACAAGCATTAAAGTTAAAAATAGTCGCATGTTAAATTAATTTAATATTAGCAATATTCATTTATTTTGAGACAGGTCGCAATAATACATTTGCACTAATTGAAGTTTTGTGTTTTTTTTAAGACTAAATGGCTAAAAAAACCAAACCCTCACCAGTTGCGATGAGGGATTTGGCCTAACTAATATTTACCATAGAGTTAGTTTTAATACAAATTAAATACAATCATTTAATAAATCCAATGGGTATAAAAAAACAGATTGTGTTTATGCATACTTTATACACTTGTGCTGACTTTCATTGGTTTAACTAGGTTTACATTTTGTATTTAAATAAAGACAACAGTTTTTTGAAAAAAAACAATTGGAAGTATTTTCGTTTTAAGTTCTAAAATACTTAACGAGGACTTCATATTGTTAGTTTTGCCATATTTGTGTCACAATTAAAAAAAATAGTAACATCAAATGTCAAATAGCGTTTAAGGAGTAATGCAAAAATAAACGTTCACTTAATTATAAGTAAAACAAAGTGATATATTTAAGAAAATTGGTTAGGTTACATAAACTTAACATTAGATTCATTAAATATTTTATTTTTTTTGACAAAAAGACGTTTAATTTGCAGCTATAAATATTTTATAATTAATTTTTAATCAAATGAGTCAAGCGCAAGTTAAAAAATCAACCAATTGGATTGGAATTCTCACAATCCCTGTAGCATTTGTGGTATCTGTTTTAGTTTTTATTTTCATTTTTGGGGCAGCCGACAATTTCAATGCGGACCATAGCCCAAAAGGTTATTTCGGTACCATATACGAAGGTGGTATAATTGTGCCATTGTTAATGACGTTGTTCTTAACTGTGTTTACTATTGTTATTGAGCGTTTGTTCACAATCGCATCGGCTAAAGGAAAAGGTTCATTAGAATATTTCCTTCAAAATGTTAAATCAAATTTATCTAACGGTAATGTGAATGCAGCGATTGCAGATTGCGACAAACAAAAAGGTTCTGTTGCCAATGTAGTGAGAGCTGGTTTAAGCAGATATTCAGAAATGGAAAAAAATACTGACTTAGCAAAAGATCAAAAAGTTTTAGCTATTTCTAAAGAAATTGAAGAAGCTGTTTCATTAGAACTACCAATGCTTGAGAAAAACCTTAACATTTTAGCAACCATCGCATCAGTTGCGACATTGTTAGGACTATTAGGTACAGTATTGGGTATGATTAGAGCGTTTGCTGCGCTAGCGGCTTCTGGCACGCCTGATCCAGGTGCATTGTCTTCAGGTATTTCTGAAGCCTTGATTAACACTGCGATTGGTATTGGTACTTCGGCTTTAGCGATTATTTTCTATAATTTGTTTACCGGTATGATTGATAAGTTGACCTATGGTATTGATGAGATGGGTTTCAGTATTTCTCAAACATTCGCTTCAAAAAATAAATAATTAACCTAAGGCAATATTATATAAAGCTATGCCAAAAGTTAAGATACCAAGGAAAAGTACTTCAATAGATATGACCGCCATGTGCGATGTGTCGTTTCTATTGCTCACCTTTTTCATGCTCACCTCAAAGTTCCGACCTGCAGAGGCCGTGGCAATCGATATTCCAAATTCGCGTTCTCAAATTAAATTGGAAGGTGTTATGACCATCTCTGTTTCTAAAGAAGGAACAGCATTCTTTAGTCTTTCAAAGAGAGAAGATAGAGAGCAATTATTAGAAAGAATGTTGAACTTACATCCTGAGATTAAACTAGATCAAAATCAAAAAAAGGCTTTTATGGGTCTTGATATGTTTGGTTTTTCTTTAGCAGACATGCCCCAAGTTTTAGCACTCAACCCAGAACAGTACAAAGCCTATCAGCAAAAAGGAATTCCAATGGATTCTGCACAATGTGAATTGGGTGAATGGGTGTTGCAAACAAGGTATGTCGATCAGAAAATGAAGGTAGCTATAAAAGGAGATAAAGTGAGTAACATTAAGTCGATTAAAAAGGTAATTTATGCGTTGACCGAAAAGGCCGATATTCATAAGTTTAACTTAATTACAACCCTTTCTGGAAACTCAGTAGCCACAACCAATGAACCAACCGAACCAACCGAATCTAAGTAATATTTAAAAATGGCAGAATTAAATACCGCGGAAGGCGGAGGGAAGAAAAAACATGGAGGGAAAACCCGCTCCAAAAAAATGTCTACCAAGGTGGATTTAACACCCATGGTTGACTTAGCATTTCTACTAATTACTTTTTTTATGTTAACCACTACATTGAATAAACCCAATGCCATGGAGTTAAACATGCCTAAAAAAGCTGAGACCCCTGATGATAAAGTAAGAATTAATCAAGAGCTATTATTGAATATTATTTTAGATAAAGACAACGCTGTTTGGTGGTACGAAGGCGATGTGGCCAGTGACCTTAAGAAAACAGTATTTGCCAACGAAAAAGGCATTCGAGATATTATTTATTGGAAGCAGAAAAAACTTGAAAGAACCTATGGCAATAAGGATACCATGATTTGTATAATAAAAGCGACCGATGATGCCAATTATGAGAACATGGTAGATGCGCTAGATGAGATGGACATTACAGGCATTAAACGTTATGCTATGCAAGATGTTCAGCCACCAGAGCTAGAAGCCATAAAAAATGGTGGTAAAGGAACCGTTGTAAATAATAATGGATTGTAGTATTTACCTTTTAATCACCAAATTGTATTAACCGTTAAAAAGAATGTTATGGATGTTAAATTAGATTACCACAATCAGTCGATGGACGACATTGTTTTTGATTCAAGGAACAAAAACTATGGCGCCTATGTATTGAGAAAGTTATATGAGAAGCACCTGATGAAGGCGCTAGGCATAAGCATATTTGTATTTGTATTTAGTATGTTTACACCCAAAATTGTAAGTAAATTGGGCCTATTTATTGCTGCAGCCGAAGAGCAAAGTGATACCACGGTGCTTACTTTGGTGGCACCACCCTCTATTAAACCAGATGAGCCACCACCACCACCGCCGCCACCTGTTGAACCTGTATTGCGCCCAACAGCAAGGTTCCTTGAAATGGAAGCCGTGAAGAAAGAGGAAGTTGATGAGCCACCACCGCCAACTATTACAGAATTAGATAACAAGGATATTGGTGATAAAAATATTGACGCTCCAGAGACCGACGAACCGCCACCAATCGTTACGCAAGTAACTGGCGATGGTGTCGATAGGAATAAAATCTATGAACGTGTTGAGCAAATGCCAGAATACATTGGCGGACAATCTGCCTTAGATGATTTTCTTTCAGAGAACCTTGTTTATCCACCCGAAGAATATGATGTTGGTGTAACTGGTGTGGTAACTGTTTACTTTGTTGTAACAGGCGATGGGAAAGTGGAAGATGTGAAAGTAGGAAGAAGTTCTGGACACAATAAATTGGATACCGAAGCGATTAAGGTGGTTAGAAAATTAACCAAGTTTAAAGCAGGTAAACAAAATGGTGTTTCAGTGAGTGTCAGATGCGAGATTCCAATTGAGTTTACCATCGAGTAAGCATTATATTGATTGAAACGTGTTTAAAAAATTAATCGAATACCCTGCTTATCTCTTCAAGTTTGCCATCTATCTTTTATTTATAAGTTTTTCTTTCATTCTTTATTTTTCTAAAGTTCTCGATTTCCAGGGCGAGAATAACATGAAAGGGCTCTATTGTATTTTATTATTACTGTATGGTTCTTATCGTTTATTGAGAACATTTCAAGATTTTAAAGCAGAATTAAGAAATGAAGAGTAAAGGCTTAACCTTGCTGTTTAGTATTTTAGCGCTGTATACTTTTGTAGGATGTAATAACAATTCACAAAAGCACACGGCTAACCCGCTCAAGGATACGCTCCAAATATATGTGGATACGAGTCTTGCCATACTTATTAATGAGCAACGCAAGGCCTACGAAAACGATCATATCAATCCAATTATCCAACTTAAGTATTTGCAGGAAGCTTCTATATTAAAGGCCCTGATCAACAATGACGTTAGCTGTGCCGTATTGCAAAGAAAATTAACCGAGAATGAGAAACAATTCTTTCAAAAAAAGGAAGATTTTTTACCAAAAGAATATGTGATTGCGCACGATGCATTTGTTTTCATAGCAAATACACACCATACAAGAGATGTTCTGTATGCTAAGGAAGTAAAAGACTATTTTATTAATGGTCATATCAAAGATTACCAATTTGTTTTTGAGAATAACAATTGCCAAGCCATTCCCTATTTTAGATCATACTATGCACTCAATGATAAGCAACTTTCTAATGCTTTTTCGAAAAATAGACTTAACGATTTGTTGCGTTTTCTGAAATCTGATAAATATTCGATTGGTATTATACCTTTTTCATACATTGCCGATATTGAAGCGCAATCGACCATTGACATGTTAAAGGGATTGAAAGTTTTGTCTGTAAAATATAGTGATTCCTCGAATAGAGAATTAACCATAAATCCTAGTCAAGAAAGCATTACCACTAAGGAATACCCCTATATCATGCCCGTTGTATTGTTGAACTGCAACATGGAAAAAAAATCGGGCACAACTTTTGTAAATTATATATTCAAACCGAAAGCGCAGAGATTGTTTTTAAAATGTGGCATGGTGCCAGCAATTTTTCCAACGCGCGAGGTAATAGTTAACACGAATTAAAAATGAAAAATATACTAACATTGATTTTAGCAATCACTTTTGCTAATTGTATTAGAGCTCAAAGTATAGAGCAAGTGAAAGCCGATATTCAGAATGAAAATTTCAAAGCGGCTAAACAAAGTTTATTAAATATTAATAAAACTCAGCCTAGCGCGCAATTAAATTTGTATTTAGGCAATGCGTATTTAAAATTGGATGAAATGGATTCTGCAAAAGTATTTTACCAAAAAGCAGAACTGGGCACAGATGCCTATGCGCATATTGCCAAAGCGAGAATGGCCATTCTTAACCATGCCGATAAAATTGTAGTGAAAGGCTTTATTGAGAAGGCTATAAGCATTAGCAAAAAAAAGGATGCTGAGGTATTTTACCAAGCTGGTTTTTTAAGTTACCAACCCAAAGCCACTGCACCACAAGACTACCAAGTTTATTTTGAACAAGCTTCACTATCAGCGCCAGATGTAGATTTCTACAAATTGGCATTAGGCGATAACTTATTAGATCAACACGAGGGTGGCAAGGCCATGTCGAAATACGAAGAGGTAACCGATAAAAATGCCGATAACTTGATGGCGTTAATTAAAATTGGACGATTATTTTATTCTTCTACAAATTATACCAAAGCCATTGAATTTTTAGAAAAAGCCAATGCTATCAATGCGAACTACGATTTTGTTCACAAGGAACTAGGTGAATTGTATTACCTTACTAAAAGCTATGAAAAGGCTACAGCAGAATTTAAAAAGTACCTCGACTTGAATAATAATGATAGTCGCGCCAAAGCAACTTACGGTGGGTTCTTATTCCAATTAAAAGAATACCAAAAAGCTGTCGACGAAGTGTCTAAATTTTCGAAGCAAGATACTACCAATTTTATTTATTATAGATTATTGGCCTACAGTAATTGTGAAGTTAAGAAAATGAAAGAAGCCAAAGTTGCCATGACCAATTTTTGGAAGTACTGTGAAAAATCAAAATTAATTACTTTGGATTACATCTATTCTGGCAGAATTTCAACTGGAAATGCCGATACTTCAAATGCCATGAATTATTTCGGTAAGGCTGTTGAATTGGATTCGAATGATGCCGATTTACAATCTGAATATGCAAAAGTATTGTTCAATGCAAAGCGCTATAAGCAGTCGGCCTTAGCCTATAAAAAACGCACCGAAATGAAGCAAAAATCGCCTACTCCTCTAGATTTTTATTATTTGGGTCGCAGTTGCTTTAGCAGTGGTAATTTTGTGAATGCTGATTCGGCCTTCTCTAAATTTGTGAGTCTGCAACCCCAATCGCCAGACGGTTATTTATGGAGAGCGAAAGCGAATGTTGAGCAAGAAGATAAAACCAATTTAAAAGGATTTGCAATTGTACACTATAAAAAATTTATTGAATTGACAGCAGCCGACCCAAGCAAACACCGTGCGAACCTAATAAGTGCATACAATTACTTAGCATTTGTGGCACTTACCCAATTAGACAATGTAACAGCAAAAGAAAACTTCAATAAGATATTAGAAATCGATCCAAATAATGCCAAGGCCTTGGATGAAATAAAACGTTTAAAGTAGTGATTTGCAGTATAACTGCTAATCATTTAATATTTTGAAAAGACCAACCACATCGGTTGGTCTTTTTTTATGGCCACAATTTAATTATACGAGGTGTAAAGATTTGCTTATTTTTGCGCAAAATGTGGAGTGCTCTATCAACTTTCTGTATTAGAAATCGCTTTTGGTTGCTGATTTCTCTGTTGGCCATTACAGCAATATTTGGATTCTATGCTACCAAGGTAAAAATGACCTATGATTTCGCTAAAGTGATTCCGAAAGATGATCCTGACTTTATCGAATATGTAAAGTTTAAAGAAACATTTGGTGAGGATGGTAATATACTGGTGATAGGTGTTCAGAGTAAAGATATTTTCAAAAAAGACTTTTTTAATGGTTGGTATGATCTAAGTAACGATTTAGAACACACCCCTGGTGTAGAAAAGGTTGTTTCATTAGCGAAGGCCTACAATCTGGTTCGCAACGATTCCTTGCAAAAACTCACGATTGAACCCATTTTAAGTGGTCATTTTAAAAACCAAGATGAAGTTGATTCATTTCACAGAAGCATCGCAAGATTGAAGTTCTACGATGGCTTGCTTTATAACCCAGATAGCAATGTTACCCTTATTGCGGTAACACTAAAAAAGAAGGAATTAGATAGCAAAGCTAGAATTCCATTGGTAAAATCGATTGCCGATAGGGCGAATCAATTTGGCAAGAAACATAGTTGTAAGATGCATTTTAGCGGATTGCCTTATGTACGCACCATTATGAGTTCAAAGGTTGCAGAGGAAATAAAAATATTTACCTTTCTTTCCATTTTAATTACAGCTGTCTTTATTTTCCTGTTTTTCCGTTTTATGAGTGCTGTGTTGCTTTCGATAGTGGTCGTTATAGTTGGAGTCATTGCAACGCTAGGATGTTTGGCGATATTAGATTACAAAATCACCATCCTAACAGGCATATTGCCGCCCCTCATGGTGATCATAGGCGTTCAAAATTGTATTTATTTGCTAAATGTATACCACCAAGAGTATACAACGCATGGTAATAAAATGAAAGCCATTACCCGTTTGATTTCTAAGAATGGCTTGCCATTGTTTCTAACCAATGTGACAACAGCGGTGGGATTTATGGTATTCAGTTTTTCAGGCAGTGCAATGCTCGATCAGTTTTCGATTGTTTCGGGTATCATCATTATGCTGGTATATGTGGTTTCATTGGTGTTTATACCCATTGTATACAGTTATTTACCACCGCCTAAGCCAAAGCATACCAAGCACCTTGATGGTAAGCGATTAAATAAGGTGCTCGACTACTGCATTTATTTAACCTACAATAAAAGAAAAACAATTTATGCCATTACAACTGTATTGGTGGTAGTTTCTATCTATGGATCCTTTAAGGTTAAAAATTTAGGTTACGTAGTGGATGATTTGCCTGAAAGTGATCCAGTTTATCAAGATTTAAAATTCTTTGAAAAGAATATGAAAGGGACCTTGCCTTTTGAAATTAGAATAGATACCAAAGTAGAAGGTGGCGTGAAGGATTACGCAACCTTGCAAAAAATAAACCGTCTAGAGAAAGAATTACATGCCTATCCAGAGTTTTCAAAACCAATGTCAGTAGTCGATATTTTAAAATTTGCGAACCAAGGGATGAACAATGGTGATGAGCGCTATTACAGGGTGCCCAATGTGGTTGACATAAGCAATATTGTTGATTATTTGCCAAAACAGGAACACAGTGCAAGTATCATTAAATCAATGGTGGATAGCAATTATCGCATTGCTCGTATAAGCGTGCAAATGGCAGATATTGGCTCTCAGAAAATGAAGGTTTTAACGCATTCTGTACAAATAAAAATGGATTCCATTTTCCCGAAAGAGAATTATGATGTTAAAATTACAGGGACTAGCGCTATATTTCTAAAAGGCAATGATTATTTAATTGAGAACTTAATCACGAGTATGATATCTGCATTGATTATTATTTCTGTGATGATGGCCTTTTTGTTTTTTAGTTGGCGCATGGTGGTTATTTCGTTGATACCAAATTTAATTCCATTAATTATGACCTTTGGTATCATGGGCTTTTTTGGCATACGCCTAAAACCATCTACCATTATTATTTTTAGTATCGCTTATGGTATTGTAGTCGATTTTACAATTCACTACTTAGCAAAATACAGACATTCTTTGAAAAAGAACAATTGGGATATGAAATTGGCCATACCTGAAAGCATGATGGAGGCTGGCCCAAGTATTATCTATACTGCTGTGGCCTTGTTTGCAGGTTTTATCATATTTGCGGCGTCCAATTTTGGGGGTACGGTGGCTTTAGGTGTACTGACTAGCCTTTCATTAATCTTTGGTATGTTTATGAATCTTTTGCTTTTGCCAAGTATCTTGTTATCGCTAGAGAAGAGTATCAATGCAAAACAGGAGTTGGGTGTAACCTTGATAGAAATTGATCCTGAAGATGATAACGAGGATTGATGGTTTTGTCATCAGATAAATTATTTAACCTTCAAACCATGGCGTTCAATTAATTGTTCCAAAAAGAACGCCTGCTAATTTATTGCTATCCTTATCACATCTAATAAGGATTCGTCACAATTACTTATTTGAGCTATTAAACCAATTATAAATTTCTGCCTTTTCTGTAGCTATAAATATAGACAATCGCATGTAAGAGCGCGAAAATTATAGAGAAATTGAAAAGGAAAGTATCATTTGCATTGGGGTCCATGTGCTGGAGATAAGAAACAGCAATAAGCGCCACTACCATGCCTAAACCTGAACCAGCAACTGTTTTGTAACTCTTAAGGGAAAATTGACCTTTGTTTAATAAGCTATTTTTCATACCATAGAATAAATAAAAATCAAATCCAATCATCATCCATACAATTAATCGAATCCAAGTATCTAGTGGCAAAAATACCATCATGAATAGACAAACAAGTACCCCTGCAATCGGCACAAATGGAACCAAAGGTGTTCTGAAAGCCCTTGGGGCATCAGGCATTTTTTTGCGCATAATCAATACGCCTATGCAAACTAAAATAAAGGCGAAGAGTGTTCCAATACTTGTCATTTCTCCAACAACCCTTGCAGGAACAAATGCAGCGAATAAACTCACTATAATCATAAATAGCAAATTGTTTTTGGCAGGTGTTCTGAATTTTGAATGCACCTCTGAGAATACTTTTGGCATCAAGCCATCTTTACTCATTGAGAAAAATACTCTGCTTTGTCCCATTAACATGACCAAAATTACCGAAGCGTATCCACCAAGAATAGCTAGTAAAATAGCATTATTTAACCATGGATAGGCAGGTGTTATCATTCCAGTTGCATCCATTGATCCCATGGATTGAACTGCGATAGCAACGGGTGCTATTCCATCCTGTCCCGCAAATGCCTTATAATTTACAACACCTGTCATGACGTGGGCAAAAAGAACATAAAGAATAGTACATATTCCTAACGATAATAAAATTCCGATTGGCATATCCCGTTTAGGGTTTTTAGCTTCCTGTGCTGCAGTTGAAACGGCATCAAAACCAATGTATGCAAAAAACACAATAGCGGCTGCCCTAATGATACCTGAAAATCCAAATTCGCCAAATGTGCCTGTGTTAGGCGGGATGTAAGGAATGTAGTTCTCAGGTCTAATATATTGCCATCCAACGGCTATAAAAACCAAAACAACAGTAACTTTAAGCAACACAATAATACCATTAACAAATGCAGACTCTTGCGTTCCACGCATTAAAATAAGAGACATAAACATAACGATTAGAACAGCAGGAATATTGATAATACCTCCCTCAAATGGAGATAACATAAAGGCATCGTTGATATGTATGCCATACCCTCCCAAGAATTTACCTAAGTATCTGGACCAGCTGATGGAAACCGTTGCAGCACCGACAGCATATTCTAAAACCAAATCCCAACCAATAATCCAAGCAATGAATTCACCCATGGTGGCAAATGAATAAGTGTAGGCGCTTCCTGCTACCGGAATCATGGAAGAAAATTCGGCGTAGCACAAACCTGCGAAAATACAACCAAAAGCTGCTACAAGAAATGAAATGGTAATGGCTGGGCCGGCATTCATAGAGGCGGCAAGACCAGTAATTGAAAATAATCCAGCTCCTATAATTGCGCCTATGCCCAAAGCAACTAATCCTGGGGCTGTTAAGGTTTTCTTTAAGCCCTTTTCAGAGTCCATGGCTTCATTTAGCAATTGCGTTAGTGGTTTTCTTTTCCAGATTGACATTTTATAAATTATATTAAGGTTCAATAATAAACTTTTTTTGCAATAAAACAAGTCGATAGCTTAAGACCGAAGGATTAATTTTAAAAATTAAAACAATTACTTTGGAATCGCAAACTCTATATCTATAACAAATACTGCCTTCACAGC
>CANMBF010000001.1 GCA_947496065.1 Bacteroidota bacterium | reverse complement strand
TGACCTAAAGGCTACAATACTTCAAGATGACCGAATGCAAAAGACGATGGCAGGAAGTATAGACCCTGAGGTAATCAACAAGGTTTTAATTCCTAAAATTATTCAAGTAAAATACCCCGAACTAAGTGAGGAAGAGGTGGAAGAGGTTCGTCAATATGTGGTTGTAGATTCCGTTGTTAAAAGTGGAGAAGTAAAGGAGGTTGGTGACAAACGATTTATAAGAATGGCTGGTCAGTTCGTGAATATTGATGACTTGGATATTGATTTAATTGATAGAATCAACCCATTCCAAAAAGCATTTGAAATATTATCTAAGGATGTAACCACAAAAGTATTAAAGGTGATTCAAGATGTGATTGCTGCTACAAGAATACAAATGACACTTGAAGAATCACTTATTTTATGGCCAAAGATTAATGACTTTGTAAAAACTCATAAAAGAGAACCTAAACTTAATTCTTCAGACCCATTAGAAATTAGGATGGCAGAAGCAATCATTTATTTGAAGGAACAAAAACGCCAAGCAAATAATGGACAGGGATAAGTTATTAAAAGAGATATTTGAAAATGACCCATTAGGTCTTCTTGTCATCAAACCAACCAACTCACCGGGTAGAAATGAAGACGAGAGATTAGTTGCGTCGTTCCAAGAAATTAATTTATTCTTCGAACAAAATAATCGTGAACCAGAATTAGGTGGTGGTATTCAAGAACACCAATTATACTCAAGACTGAAATCAATTCGAGAGAATCCGTTGAAAATGGAGATGTTGAAAGTTCACGACATCTATGGATTATTGGATTATACCCCAAAGGAAGTAACATCATTGGATGATGTAATAAATGATGATGTTTTAGGAATTTTGGGTGATGATGATACCGGATTGTTTAATTTGAAACATGTAACCAAATTCAATGAGAGAGAGAGTGCAGATTTTGTAGCCAAAAGAAAACCATGTAGAGATTTCAATAATTACGAATCAAAATTCAAACAAATTCAATCTGAATTAAAATCAGGAAAAAGAAAACTAATTGATTTCAAATTAGACAATCTCAGGGAAAATTGTTACTACGTTCATAATGGGATACTCCTTTTCGTTGAGAAAATAAATATTACTATAAAAGAGCATTATAAACCTGATGGAACCCGGGTAAGAGAGGATGGTCGTACTCGTTGCATTTTTGAAAACGGCACAGAATCAAATATGTTAAAGCGTTAAATAGAAAAAATACTATACCTAAATGGAAAGGTGGTATCCGAGAATGCTGATATTACAAATGAAGAATTTCTTGAAAAGTTTAGTAATGTCAACGATGAAGATGAGGAGGCAGGTTTCATTTATATTTTGAAATCAAAAAGTGATAAACAAGAAATCAAAGAAATAAGTAACCTGTTTAAGATTGGATTTTCTAAGGTTTCTGTTGAAGAACGGATAAAGAACGCACCTCAAGAGCCAACCTATCTAATGGCAGATGTTAAAATAGTAATGGCGTACAAATGTTACAACATGAATACCCATAAATTAGAACAGTTAGTCCATGGGTTCTTTGGAAGGTCATGTCTCAATATTGATGTTTTCGACATTAATGGTAATCGTCATACACCACGGGAATGGTTCATCGCACCTCTGCACGTTATTGAACAAGCAATTCATTATATCATTGCCGGAGCAATTGTTAAATACCGGTACGATGATGTGACCGAGGAAATAGTTGAGAGGTAGCTCATTTAATATTGCTTTCTGGATTAAGGTGTTTTCGAATCTTGGTAATCGTATTTGGATGTAGTTCTGTGATTTTTGAGACTTCACTTGCTTTATAACCATTTTTTAGAAGTTGAATGGCTCGCTTATTTCTAGGTTTGGTTAAAAATGAAAGGACATCCTCTTTTGTCCCCGTTTTCCTTCCTTTGTATACATTACGTGCTTTAGCTATAGCTATCCCTTGTCTTTGTCGCTCTAATATTTGAGTCCGTTCCATATCGGCAACGATGCCAAGTAAGTTTATGACCATCTTACTGACTGGGTTCTCGTTCCCTTCAACATCCAGTGTCCTCAAACCTTGATTAATGAAATAGACGCAAACCTTGCGAGTACTAAAAATGTGAAGGGTATTGATAATGTCCCTAATATCTCGGCCTATTCTGTCGATTTGCCAAACAGATAATTCTGAAAGATGATTTTTATTCAATAATTCTAAGACCCTCCGACCGCCTTCTCGCTCCTGAAACGGAACCGAGCCTGAGATTATATCCTCAATTACCAAATCAAAATCATTCTCATTGACCCTTTGCCTATCTGTTCGTTGGTCAAGGCTGCTTATTCTAACATAAAGTACTTTCATTTTATCACAATTTTAAAGTCCCCATAGGGTGAAGCTAAAATATGCGCTAAAATTGGTTAATGCTGCATTATTCCTAGATTTTTCAGAGAATTATTTCTCCTATTCTCAAGTACACTCTAAAAACAGGAATTTCAGTTTCTTTAAAATGGAAGGAGCTAAATAAAGTAATTGCTAAACAAAATATTACTTCAGATAGCGCAGACCTGGTTATAATTTATTTTTTATTTCTAGGTTTAAAAACGCATATTATTGATTTTCATCACATTCGTATAAAGTAACAAGAATTGATTAATATTGTAAAAAACATTGCCAATTATGTTGAAAGAAAAATTAAAAGCCTTTTATGAACGAAATAGTAAACCAATATACATTACTCTTTTAGTTATTTTACCCTTGATTGGAGCAACTGTTGGGGCAACTTTAGGTTATCAGGCAAAGGGTATCTTTGGTGCGCTTGCTAATTTTGTCATAGGATGGCTTTTTGTTTATTTCTCATACCTCGCATACTTTCCAATTACTCTTTTTTATGATACACTTTTCAGTAAAGAAGAACCTTATGAAACTTACAGAACGTTTTTAATAATTGCCATTTTGATTTTTATTGGGTATTGGGTATATAAATTTTTTAGCATCTATTCAGTGTTATAAATTCAATTAAGATGTATAAATTTCTAATTATCATAAGCAGTATTTTCACCATCAATTCACTTTGGGGTGATTAATCATTTACAAAAACGGAATGCCTTAAAAAATAAACAAATTCAAGATGTACCAAATTATTGAAAGGTTAATTATGCAAAGTCCATTTCTAATGGGTTTGATTGTTTTGATTGTGATTTTTATGTATCTTAAATTCATCTTTTCATTATTTAATAATTGGAAAGAAGTAGATATAAAGACAAGACTACTTAGGTTAATTTTTATACTTTCTTCTCCTCTAGTCGTGTGGTTTATTATTATTTTAAACTCTAATTCTCTTGGTATTTTTGATTCTAATACTAAATCACCTGAGGAGATACAATATGAAAAGGACCTTAGATTATATGAAATGCTGGATTCTATGTCGAAGAAAGACAGTTATAGGAATGCTGATTCTTCTAAACTATATGGAATTGAAGAAATCGAAAAAGGAGAAGACACATTAAACTTTCCTTTGGATATAAGGAAAATTAAATAATATATACCCATACCCCCCTGCCTGCCCCCTTTCGTCGCCTACCTTATCGTATGATAGTGGGTCTTATTGAATATAAGGGGGATAAATATCTTCAGTAAATAACTTCTATTCTAAAAAAATATCCAAAAACCGAATAAAAAATTCCGGCCAAATTTTCAGGAAATTGCGTCTTCCTCATTTACAGTATCTTTTTTTATCTCTGTGAATTTTTCGCTGAACTCAGCGTTATTATATTCTATTTTCCTAACCATGTTCAACATCATATTCCGGATATGCTCTTTTGTTGCTCGAAAAGCAATCAGAAATTCATCATCTTCATTGAATTGAAACCTAGCAATCACTTTTTCAACTTTTTCGATAGCGGATTGTGTTGGAGTATGTTTTAACTGGTACATATGCCAATTATCAATTTGAAATGGACCTGTTTGCTCAAATACATCACGAAGGTATTCCGCAAGTTGTTCGTTTGTTAAATCATCTATTTTTTTCATTTACAAGGTGTTTCTGGATTGCTTCGCGAATTACAGAGCTCTTAGACTTTTGCTCTAATATTGTTGCAGTTATGATTTGTTTGAGTTGGTTCTCACTAATTCTGAGGATTAAAGTTTTTCGAAATTTCGCCATATGTTTTATTCATAAATATCAAATATTAATTAAAAGTATTGCAGGCCTTTTTATTTTCGATTTTATTTCATATATTTTATTCATGATGTAATACTTTTCAAAATGACGAAGTATTTATATTAAAACATGATAAATGGAACGGGAAACACTACGGTGGCATTTATCAGAAGTGGATTACCACGGGACGGGGTTTAAAGTCCAACACCAGCACAAAGTCGAAAGGTGAAACCCCAGGGTGAATGAACACTCTTAAGTTGTCGACAAATCGAGTTTTCATTGAAACTCGACCGATTCTCAATCTAACAAGATTAGAAAATTGAGATGTGGGTGTCACCCGTCAATAACAAGACGGAGGACACTTCGCACGCTCAAACTCATCAACAGAGATTATCTAGTATTAATAAAAAAAATACTAGAGCACTAGAATACTAGATATTAATACTAGAGCACCAGAATACTAGATACTAATACTAGAAAAGAATAAAAGCATCTATTATTACTACCAGAATAAGATTATGTATTTCCAATAGAAAAGGAAAGTAACATTTAGCAGCACTTGAAATATTCTAATAATCCAACTACAACTTTTTAAATTTCCAGTAATGTAAAATATATTGTATTTGAGGTGTTTGGTTAAAATTAACCAAACACCTCACACTGAATTACAGTAGGTTGTAAAATATTTTAATAATTATGACAATGATATTTGGTAATGTAAAATATTCTTTTCATCTTTGTGCCGTTAAATAATTAATATGAGCACCACCTTAATTACTATTGGTACTATAATAAAATCATTCTTCCTATTTTTAGGGGTACCGAAAGGACCGAATGAGAGTCAATTTGAAGATTGGCTTAATAATGATGGTTTCAAACCGCAGACGCTTAAAGATGGTTCCAAGAAATTTTTAATAACTGAACTACAAACCCTCAAGGATAAATTTCGTAATAATTTAAATGATACTAATACCATTAAAGATGAAAGTGGTAATCCAATAACACCTTTAAAAATTACTGAATTAATTTCGCAATCAATGGTTCAAATTGAAAAATTACGAATTGTTATTGAACATGACTTGTCTATTATTAAAAATCTACATAAACCATCTGGTGTAAATTACGTCGTTGCTAGAGCATATTGGATTGACGACAGAGGGAAAAAGTACAGAAAGTTCGCTAAGAACATTGGTAGTGACGAAAAGGTAATGGAACAGGGTAAAATACCAATTTGGAGATTGGAGGAAGTTGAAAAGGAAATCGACAGAATGATGTTAAATCAGTATAGGGAAGAATACCCATAATTTTTTTTGCTTAAAAGTTGTGACAATTTATAAAGGTAATGCAAATAATGAAAAATAAATAATATGAAAAAAATGAAAATTCAGGACATTAATGTCCACCCGGAACTCGGAAAACTGAATGTGTCCGAACCACAAATTCAGAGAATGTCATTTCTCTTGGAAAAATTTGGTCAGTACCAACCAATCTTAGTGATACAGGTCGAAAGTCAAATTTTTGTTGTTGATGGACTTATTCGATTTGAGTCGGCAAAAAAACTTCAATGGGAAGAGATTACTGTCCAAGAAGTTGATTGGCAATCAGACCTAGTATTTGAAAATCGTTGCCTGTCCAACGTTTCAATCAAAAAAACCCATTGGAACCTCTCGATTGAAATTCACATGTTCATTAACACTTTGGTTGGCAAACACAGAGGTAAGAAAAGAAAGGTCGAAGATTTCATCAAGTACTTCAGCAACTGTGATGATTCCAAGATGGATGGTATTCTCGGTGATGTATCAGAAATGGCAATAGAAGTCTTTGGATTATCTTGGAGTATATCCAAACTAAGAATGTTCAACCGGTTGTTCGAGAAACATTTGGATGCATCCCAAGAATTTCTTGACCTGAAACTATTCGAAAAACTTGATGCGGAAGAAATTACAATAAATCGAGCGTTTGAAATCATGACTGATTTTTTCAAAACCAAATCAGACCAAGGTAAGAATGCACTGACCGATGTAATTGAATACTCAAGAAATCCATTAAACAACAATACAGAGCACAAAGTATATTGTCATACCAATGAAGATTTATCGTTCTTAAATGACCAAATAATTCAGACCGTCATCACATCACCGGGATATTTCGGGAAACAGGCAAAGTACCCAAACGCAGAAAAGAATTTTGACGGAATCATACATGGTAATGAGAAAAACATAGAGGATTACATCAACAAAGAGGTTGAAATCTATCGTGGACTAAAGAGCAAATTAAAAGTAGATGGGAGTCTATTTGTTATAATCTCAGATTCGTACCGTGGAGATAATAATTGTGTACCAGAGAGACTGGTTGTTGCGATGATAAATGATGGTTGGAATTGTCCTTCAAGAATGACTTGGTATAAGAACAATCAAAAACCACAGAAACTATCAGGAAGACTTCAACCATCAGGTGAACACGTGTTGCATTTCACATTAAGTAAAAATCACAAATGGAATGAATTCTTTAATTGGGTGGATAAACCTATTGAACTAGGAAGAACTACGGGTGAAGATTTTGTAGACGGTGTAAAAAGACCCGGATATTACCTAAAACGTCCTTATGAACGATTCAGAACCTTTATTGATGAACAAAATTTCATAGGTGTCCTAAAACATAATTGTTTCAACGCACAGGAAGTCAAGGAATTTGGAAAACCGAATCACCCTTGTCCGCTGCCAATCAATTTAGCAATTTTTTTAACATTGTTGGTGACAGACATTGGGGATGTTGTTTGTGACCTATATGGGGGAATTGGTACAGTCAGTCATGGGGCTAAAATCCTTCATAGAAACTCAATCTCAATCGACATCGACCCAGTATCGTCAGAATACGCGGTAAATCGAATCGAATCTTGCGACCACCACATTTTCACAAATGAAGAAATGGAGACGGTAGAGCAAATGTTTATCTCACCCATAAAAAGAAAGGTGAGAAAGGCAGCGTAATTTTTTATCGTAAAAGGGACACTGGTTCACTTTTAATGTTTGGAGTGACAGATTCCCCATCATGGGGTTAAAATCACCCCAGAAGACCTAAAAACTACCTTAAATGCAATGCGGTGAGAACCCTTCCCTTTGATAAGTAACCTAAAGAAAAAATAAAATGAAAACAGACATTGAAGATACAAAAGTTGAAAATGACGCACTAGTCACTGAAGTCTATAATCAAAAAAAGTCATGATGGAAGACAAAGGATGTGCCATTATTCTCGTTAGGGTAAGTACAGTTATCCAAGATTATTTGCCACAAGTTGACGACTTAATAAATTACGCGAAAAAATTAGGATACACTCAATTTTATAAAATTGAAACGAAAGAGTCTGGACTTGCAGATTTAAACGACAAAGAGGGGTTAGAAAGACTTAAATTGTTTGTAAAGGACAACAAAGAATATAAAACAATTTTTGCCACAGAATTATCTCGCATTGGGCGAAGGCAATCAATACTGCACCAAATTAAGGAATGGCTAATAACCAATAAAATTCAACTACACTTAAAGGATACTGGTTATTCTCTTTTTGATTCTGGAGGAAATATTAGTGCAGCAGGTGAAATTATGTTTACCCTTTACGGATATTTCGCAGAAAGTGAAGTTAAAGCCAAGAAAGACCGATTTCAACGTGCAAAAAAACATCTTATGAAATTGGGGTTATCAATTTCTGGCAAGACATTATTTGGTTATAAAAAACAGACATCAGAAAAACAGAAGAGCACCTTGATATTAGATGAAAAAAATAGTGATATAGTTAAACAAATATTCAATTGGTATCTTAATGGATATGAAAACAAGGAGAGTCCATCAATACGTGATATCTCCCTCAAATGTTTGAAAGAAAATTTCCCAAGATACACTCACAGTAAAAGAAATGTAAATAAACTACTAAAAGAAGAGGGTTATACTGGATTTAAAGTCACAAATAACAAAAGGAAAAATCTGAATTATGTAGAATTTACGAACGAAGAAAAATATATAATAACTCAAAACGAAATAAAATATCCTGAAATAATTGATAGAGAATTATTTGATGCTGTACAGAGAAAACTTAAATTAAATAATACAACCTCCGATAAAGCTAACAAACACACAACATTGCTGTCTCGAATGGTTGTCTGCCCTAATTGTGGGAACTATTATACTGGTGATTATAGAACTGTAAAGAATATCATAAAGAATAGTTTGAGGTGCGGAGGTAGAAGTAAAACAGTCCCATGTACGAACAAACAAGTCATTAGCATGAGTATGCTAGATTCTGCAATATGGTCGTTAATTAAAACCGATTTAAGTTTATTATCTGAAACCATAAATCAATTAAATCCGGACGAAAACATTGAAATACTTAAAACAAACAAGTTAAGTATTGAAAATAAACTTAAATCCATTGAGTCTGAAAAAATACAATTAGAGAATGGATTAATTACATCTACGATACATAGAAATATCAACCTGAGTAATCTTATTTCTACATTCGAGTCACGAATAAAAAAACTTAGTAAGGATAAAGAGACATTACAAAAAGAGTTAGTAAAGGTTAAAAATCAATTTAGCATCTCAGAAAAGAAGTTAATGAATATTGAAGACGTAATTGTTAAGAATATTGACTCAATCGAAAGTAATCGGATACTTCTAAGACGATACATTTCTTATTTTGTTAATCGAATTGAAATACTCTTACATGATAAAAAATTCACTATTTTAAAAATTAATTTCAAATCCAGCGGTAAAGAAAGACGAATCATTGACTTTAATGGTAGGTTAGAATACGTTGATAGCGAATACGGAACCTTTACTCATATTGTATTAGATAAGAGAAATACTCTGAATATAAAAGCAATTAAGATAACGAAAGCGAATTTGATAATTGAGAATGATGAAATTAATCTAGGTCAATTGATTCCGATAGAAAGATTATTTGATACCAGACCCTCTGATACAGAGAATAAACTAATTTCTCGTGATGTAAATCGATTTAACCTTACAAAATTAAATTTAATACAATAGGTTAAACTGATTAATAGCCTTTACAAAGCAAGTGTGCCTGATACTTTCAATATCATATTATGATTTAGGTGAAAAAATTATGATGGTGTATAATACATACCTATTATTATAATATTATGTCCACCGGCAGCGGCAATTTCCATCGCGCGTTTAATGTTTTCTTGCCCTTGCACATCCGAAAAATCCAAATCAAATTCAGAAACCGCATTGGCAAAATCGGCCCTTGGGTCGACCATTACCTGCTCCAAAACCTTGGTGCCATTAAAAAATCCTACCACATCCGAAATGGTTTCTACACCATATACTTCTAAACCCTTTACAATACCTGCTTCTCGTGCATTTTGTATGGGTAAAATAAAGCCTTTAAAACCCTCCTTTTGGGCTTGAATGGCAATTGGAAGCGCACCTTTAATTGGTAAAATACTGCCATCGAGTGACAATTCACCCATGATGATATATTTTTCAATTTCTGTACCATCTACGATTTGCTCGGTTGCTGCAAGAATGCCTGTTGCGATGGTTAAATCATAGGCGCTGCCCTCCTTGCGAATATCGGCAGGGGCCATGTTCACCACTATTTTTTTACGAGGGGTATTGAGTCCAGTATTTTTGAAAGCAGTGTGAATGCGCAGCCAACTTTCTTTGACAGCATTATCGGGCAATCCAACTAAGGAATATCCTGCGCCGTCACCACTCACATTCACTTCAATTGTAATTGTGTAGGCATTCACACCGTAGACGGCAGAGCCAAATGTTTTCACGAACATAGTTTAACAAAATTTAGTTTTTCAAAAGCAAATATAAGGGCAATGAGTTAAAGGATTCAAAAAATATTTTGACTTTGCTGCAACGTTTTTAGGTTTCAATACGTCTATAAGGTGTAGTAAATTTTCATAAAACGGGACAGGCATATTCTTAAATGGGTATGCCTGTTTTGTTTAGGGTGTAACTTATTCTATGCGCTTTATCGGCTTATATTTTGATTATTTATAACGGTTTTAAATTATAAAATCATTAAATTTGCAACACAAAAATTTATACCCATGGCTTTTGATATAGAAATGATTAAAAGGGTTTACGCCAACATGCCTTCTCGCATTGAAGCCGCCCGCCAATTACTAAACAAACCACTTACTTTAACTGAAAAAATTCTTTATTCTCACTTATGGGACGGCAACCCAACCCATACTTTTGAGAGAGGCAATAGTTATGTTGACTTTGCGCCAGACAGAGTGGCTATGCAAGATGCAACTGCTCAGATGGCCCTTTTGCAATTCATGCAAGCGGGTCGCCCGCAAGTTGCCGTGCCTTCTACAGTGCATTGCGATCACCTTATTCAGGCTAAAGATGGTGCTGTTACTGATTTGGCAACAGCTAATGATAAAAATAAAGAAGTCTACGATTTTCTTGCTTCTGTCTCCAATAAATACGGTATTGGTTTTTGGAAACCGGGTGCGGGTATTATTCACCAAGTGGTATTGGAAAATTATGCTTTCCCGGGAGGCTTAATGATAGGCACAGATTCTCATACGGTGAATGCTGGTGGTTTAGGCATTATTGCCATCGGTGTTGGTGGTGCAGATGCTTGCGATGTAATGGCAGGCTTACCTTGGGAATTAAAGTTTCCAAAAATTATTGGTGTTAAATTAACAGGTAAATTATCTGGATGGACTGCCTCTAAAGATGTCATTTTAAAAGTAGCTGGTATCCTTACCGTTAAAGGAGGCACTGGTGCTATCCTAGAATATTTTGGTGACGGTGCCGAAAGTTTATCTTGCACAGGGAAGGGAACAATTTGCAATATGGGTGCTGAAATTGGCGCCACAACTTCTATTTTCGGATACGATAAAAAAATGGCCGAATACCTTAATGGCACCGAAAGAAGTGAGATTGCAACTGCCGCTAATACAATTGCAGAACACTTAACCGGAGATGCCGCAGTATATGCAGAGCCTGAAAAATATTTTGATCAGGTAATTGAAATTAATTTATCTGAACTTGAACCTTATATCAACGGACCATTCACACCCGATCTAGCTTGGCCATTATCTCAATTTGCACAAGCTGTTAAAGACAATAACTGGCCTGAAGAACTAGAAGTTGGTTTAATTGGATCATGCACCAATTCTTCATATGAAGATATCAGTCGTGCAGCATCGTTAGCAAAACAAGCTGCTGATGCTGGTATCAAAGCAGTCTCTGAATTTACGATTACGCCCGGCTCTGAATTGGTTCGATTTACTGTCGAGCGTGATGGTTTCCTTAAAACATTCGAAAATATGGGTGGTGTTGTTTTGGCTAATGCTTGCGGACCATGTATCGGACAATGGGCTAGACATACTAGCGACCCCAATAAAAGAAATTCCATTATTACGTCCTTTAATAGAAACTTTGCGAAAAGGAATGATGGTAATCCTAATACACATGCCTTTGTAGCATCTCCTGAAATTGTTACTGCATTGGCTATTGCTGGTAGCCTTACCTTTAATCCAATGACGGATTATTTAACCAACGATAAAGGTGAAAAAGTAAAACTAGCAGAACCATTGGGTATTGAAATGCCAGTAAATGGTTTTGCAGTAGGTGATGCAGGTTATCAAGCACCAGCCGCAGATGGTTCAGATGTTCATATTCTGGTATCTCCAACTTCTGACCGTTTACAATTATTAGAGCCATTCCAAGCTTGGGAAGGTACCGAATTAAAAGGATTGAAACTTTTAATCAAAGCAAAAGGTAAATGTACAACCGATCATATATCAATGGCTGGTCCATGGCTTAAATTCCGTGGTCACTTAGATAATATTAGCAATAACATGTTAATCGGTGCTGTGAATTTCTTCAACGAGAAAACCAATACTGTTAAAAATCAATTGACTGGTCAGTATGATGAAGTACCTAAAGTACAACGCGCTTACAAAGCCGCTGGTATTGGCAGTATAGTGGTAGGTGACGAAAACTATGGCGAAGGTTCTTCAAGAGAGCACGCAGCTATGGAGCCTCGTTTCTTAGGCGTAAGAGTGGTATTAACTAAATCATTCGCTAGAATCCACGAAACCAACCTTAAAAAGCAAGGAATGCTTGGTTTAACGTTTGCCAATAAAGCAGATTACGATTTGATTATGGAAGATGATTCTTTCAACTTATTAGGTTTAAAAGATTTTACGCCAGGCAAACCATTGCGATTGGTATTGAACCATAAGAATGGAACCACTGATACAATTAATTGCAACCACACTTACAACGCTCAACAAATTGAGTGGTTTAAAGCAGGTGGTGCTTTGAATATTATCAGAGCAGGTGTTAGTGCTTAATTAAAAATTAAATAATTAAAAAGGCTCCGATAATCGGGGCCTTTTTTTTGTGTTTCCATATCTATCAACTAAATTGCGTGTATTCTAAAAAACAACTGTTTTTAAAATTACAATGACCGATCATAAAGGACATACCCCATCGCTGCAAGAAGTGCATGGTTCAGTTGATACGACTAAGAAAAAAGGCCGTAAGATTTTAGCATTTTTAGGTCCTGCCTATTTAGTAAGTGTTGGTTATATGGATCCAGGCAATTGGGCCACCGATTTAGCAGGTGGTAGTCAATTTGGATATTCGCTATTATGGGTGCTCTTAATGTCGAATTTAATAGCGCTTTTGTTGCAAAGTTTGAGTGCAAGATTAGGTATCGTAAGAGGTTTAGATTTGGCCCAAGCCTCGCGCGAGAACTATCCTAGATTCGTTAATATTAGTTTATACATACTAGCAGAAATTGCCATAGCAGCCTGCGATCTAGCCGAGGTCTTAGGGATGGCCATTGGCTTACAATTACTATTTGGCATTACACTTACACAAGGTGTTCTAATAACTGTACTCGATACCTTCTTATTATTATTTTTATTAAATAAAGGCATTCGCAAAATGGAAGCATTTATTATGTCATTGGTATTCATTATTGGCGCTGCTTTTCTTACTGAAATATTTCTAGCAAAACCAGATATGGGCGAGTTATTGGTGGGCTTTATACCAAGCATGCCTAGTGATACTGCGCTTTATATTGCAATCGGTATCATTGGAGCCACAGTAATGCCTCATAACCTGTACCTACATTCATCTTTGGTACAAACCCGCTATTTCGAAAAAACAGATGCTGCTAAAAAGAAGGCTATAAAATTCAATATCATTGATTCAACCATCGCCCTCAATTTTGCCTTTTTTGTAAATGCGGCCATCCTCATTTTAGCGGCCACCGTTTTCTTTAAAAATGGATTATTTGAGGTAGCACAAATTCAAGATGCGCATAAACTTTTAGCGCCTATGTTGGGTACTAAATTGGCCCCCATTTTATTTGCAGTCGCATTAATAGCAGCTGGACAAAGCTCAACAATCACAGGTACTTTAGCTGGTCAAATTGTTATGGAAGGCTACTTAAATTTAAGAATTCAACCTTGGATAAGAAGAATCATTACCCGCCTAATCGCTATAGTTCCAGCCTTAATCACCATTCAAATGATGGGTGAGCGAGGAACAGGGCAATTGCTTATATTCAGTCAAGTTATTCTTAGTATGCAATTGGGTTTTGCCATTATTCCTTTGATTCATTTTGTGAGCGATAAAAAGAAAATGGGCACCTTTAGTATTGGCTTACCAGTTAAAATATTGGCATGGTTATGCGCTGCGGTCATCGTAGGACTCAACATTAAATTAGTAGCCGAAGAACTTATGAGTCTGTTCACAACTGTGGAATTACCAATGGCGCTTAAACTGCTCATTTTAGGGGTTGTCATTTTTGCGGCTTTTCTATTGCTTTATATTATTGTCTTTCCAATTATTAAACGCAAAAAAGAAACTGAAGTTAAATTACCACATGGTAGCTTTAAAGCTTTACAAAACCTCGAAGTAGAGGCTTATCAGCGCGTTGCCATTACCCTCGATTTTTCTGATGTCGACAATAAGGCCATCAGGCATGCGCTCTCGCAAGGAAAAGAAAAAGCCCATTATCTTTTAATTCATATTGTTGAAAGTGCGGGTGCCATGGTGGCCGGCCAAAACATATCAGATTATGAAACCGAAAGTGATTTACTAACGCTCCAAGAATACACCAATTATTTAGCTAGCTTGGGTTATACTTCTGAAATAAAAATTGGCTATGGCAGTCCTAAGAAAGCCATTCCTAAACTGGTGAAAGAATTTAATGCCGACCTACTCGTAATGGGGGCTCACGGACATACCGGCATCAAAGATTTCTTATATGGCACAACTGTAGATTCAGTGCGACATTCTGTAAATATTCCTGTGTTGATTGTTTAGTGCGCTTCCAACCAATTCAATCCAACGCCTGCCTCGGCCAACACAGGCACTTTTAAAGGCATGGCTTTGGCCATTAAATCGGTCACCAATAATTTTAATTCATCTATTTCATCGAGGGTCACATCAAAGAGCAATTCGTCATGCACTTGTAATATCATTTTCGATTTCAATTGGCGTTTCTTCATCTCCGCATGAATATCGATCATGGCTAACTTTATCATATCGGCTGCAGTTCCCTGAATAGGTGCATTAATGGCCATTCGCTCGGCAAAATTACGCACGGTAGCATTGTTGCTATTAATGTCTCTTAACCAACGCTTGCGACCTTTCAAAGTTTCTACATACCCATGTTTTCTTGCAAATTCTATGGTGGTATCCATGTACTTTTTAATGTTGACAAACTCAGCATAATAATTATCAATTAAGGTTTTTGCTTCACCTCTACTAATGCCTAAATTTTCGCTTAATCCAAAAGCTTGTTGCCCGTATATAATTCCAAAATTTACTGACTTAGCATTTCTTCTTTGTTCGCTAGTCACTTCACTTTCTGGTATACCATATACCTTAGCAGCAGTAGCCCTATGAATATCTTTGTTGGCAATGAATGCTTCCATCATGTTTGGATCTTCGCTTATAGACGCTACAATTCTTAATTCAATTTGAGAGTAATCCGCAGATAAAATCATGTGGTTACTATCGCGTGGAATAAAGGCCTTACGTACTTCTTTGCCTCTATCTGTTCGAATAGGAATATTCTGCAAATTCGGATTGGTACTACTTAATCTACCAGTTGCTGCGATGGCTTGGTTAAAGGAAGTATGCACTCGGCCTGTCGTGTGATTAATCAATTGTGGCAAGGCATCTACGTAGGTACTTTTTAATTTTTGTAGCTGACGGAAATCCACAATTTCTTTTACGATATCCGATTTATGAACCAACTTCATCAATACATCTTCACCCGTTTGATATTGACCGGTTTTTGTTTTCTTGGCTTTGTCGTCTAATTTTAATTTATCGAACAATACTTCGCCCAATTGTTTTGGTGAGGCTATGTTAAAATGCACGCCGGCCATTTCATAAATCTTGCGCTCTGCTTCTGTAATTTCTTTCTGCAATTCAACCGAATAATTGGCAAGGAATTGTTTATCAATCTTAATACCCTCTCTTTCTATGGCAACTAAAACAGGTACCAATGGCAATTCAACTTCGTTCACAATGTATTCAGCTTCATGCTTTTTTAATTCAGGACCCAGTATTTGTTTCAACTGATAAGTAACATCGGCATCTTCAGCTGCATATTCTTTTACCTTCATTGGATCAACCATGGCCATGTTCAATTGGTTCTTTCCTTTCTTTCCAATCAACGTTTCGATTGATACCGGTGAATATTGCAAATACTGTTCAGCCAAAACATCCATGTTATGGCGCTTATCTGGCTCCAAAACGTAGTGTGCTAACATAGTATCGAAAAAGGGACCATTCAGTCCTATTTTATGATTACTCAATACTTGTAAATCGTATTTCAAATTTTGAGCAATTTTCAAAGCTGGGCCTTCAAATACAGGTTTAAATTCTGCCAATATTTCATCAGAATTTTGAGCATTCACCAATACATAATAGCCCTCGCCTGCCTTATGAGAAATGGCCAAACCAATAACCTTCGCATCTATTGCTTCAAGACCAGTGGTTTCAGTATCAAAACAAAATTCAGGCTGCTTTAATAATTCAGCAATTAGTTCGGCACGTTGTTCTTTGGTCTCTATTAATTGATAATTATGCGGTGTATTTTCAATATTGTTATAGATAATATGCTCGCGTTCCTCTTCTGTATTATCGCCAACCTCTATGCCGAATAAATCGGTTTGGGCATTCGGGTTTGCGACAGCACTAGCACTGCCTTCTGGCGCTGCAGCTGTTTTTCCAAACACACGTGTTGCCAAGGTTTTAAATTCAAGCTCTTTAAACAAAGGTTCTAAAACTTCAAAATTAGGTGCTTCAAGTATGAGGGTGCTTTCATCTAAATCTACTGGTACATTTACATTAATGGTCGCCAATCTCTTTGACATTAGGGCTTGTTCCGCATGCGTCACAAATTTTTCCTTCATCACCCCTTTCAAGTTGGCAGCATTGGCAATAATGTTCTCCATTGTACCATACTCTTGAATTAATTTCTTGGCCGTTTTTTCACCAACGCCTGGTACTCCTGGGATATTATCTACTGCATCGCCCCATAACCCAAGAATATCAATCACTTGTTCAACGCGTTCAATCTCCCATTTCTTTAAAACCTCAGGCACACCAATGGTTTCAGTGCCGTTACCCATTCTTGCAGGTTTATGAATAAAAATTTTATCACTTACCAACTGCGCAAAATCTTTGTCAGGCGTCATCATAAAGGTTATGAAACCATGCTGTTCCGCTTTTTTTGCGAGGGTACCAATAATATCATCTGCCTCATAGCCATCCATTGTAATTACAGGAATATTAAAACCTTCAATTAATCTAAAAATATAGGGAATACTTTTACTTAAATCTTCGGGCATCGCTTCCCTATGGGCTTTATAGGCTTCATATTCAATATGTCTTTCTGTTGGGGCCGCGGTATCAAACACGACCGCAATATGGGTTGGTTTTTGTTTTTGTATAACTTCTAAAAGCGTATTAGTAAAACCATACATGGCAGAGGTATTCAAACCATAGCTTGTAATTCTTGGATAATCTTTAAAAGCAAAAAAGGCACGGTATATAAGCGCCATACCATCTAAAAGGAATAATTTTTTCTCTGTCATTATTGCAACGAAGATAAATTATACCAATTGCATACGCAAAATTGTTTTAGATAAAAGTGAGACTTAAAATTCTTAAAAATTATCCATCTGATATTGTTGAGGTCAATTAGTATTATGTCCTAGAAATGCCCAACTTATTCAAAATGAAATGTTACTCCAGATTATCAAAATCACAGTTTTGAATCAGAAATCCTTGAATAATCAACATTTTTTTGTGCAAAAGTTTGCATAGATAAAAAATAAGCCTATTTTTGCAGTCCTTTTAAAAAAATCAAGGGTTGTTGAATGTTCTGATGAATAAAAAGAATTTTAACAGCCAATTAAAAAAGATAATCAGAGATGAAACGTACCTTCCAACCATCACAACGTAAAAGACGTAACAAGCACGGCTTTAGAGAAAGAATGGCTACTGCCAACGGCAGAAAAGTATTAGCAGCCCGCAGAAAACGCGGTCGTAAAAGATTATCAGTTTCTGACGAAGGTCGTCACAAACGTTAATTTATCGTATCACCCTCCTATTTAATTATGGGTGAAAGTTTAAGTTATACCTTTACAAAATCCGAACGTTTAACCAATGTTAAACTCATTGCGTCTGTTTTTTCCTCAACAGAAAATTTAAAGGCTTTCCCTATTTTATTTATTCATTTTTCTTTAGACCTTCAGGGGCCAACTAACTATCAGGTATTGTTCTCTGTTTCTAAGAAGAAATTTAAACGCGCTGTTGATCGCAACCGCATCAAACGATTGATGCGTGAAAGTTTTAGATTACAAAAAGCTGAATTTATTCAGGCACTTGGTGAACGTAAATTAATTGGCGCTTTTATCTATACGAATAAAGTCATTGCCGATTACACCAGCATCTATCAAGCATTTACTAAAGTCATTCTGCAACTAAAAAATTCAAATCCTTCAGAATGAATTTATTTAAAAAGTTAAGCAGCTATTTGGGTATTATGTTAATTAAATTTTATCAATGGTTTATTTCACCTTTTTTTCCGCCAGCATGCAGATATACGCCTACTTGCAGTCAATACGGTATTGAGGCCATGAAAAAATATGGTCTTATAAAAGGCAGCTTTTTGACTTTAAAAAGAATTAGCAGATGCCACCCAGGAGGCGGCAGTGGCTATGATCCGGTACCCTAATTATTTCGCTTTTTCAAAGAAAATAATATTGGTCTGCCATTTAGCAGCATCTTTTTCCATTGTGGAATCGGACATGTATTCCTCGATCACCAATTCAGGTTCATCGCCCATATTATTTGATTTCACATAGCTGCTCATGGATTGATAAGCAGGCATCATTTATTTGTAAAAAATAAATTAATTAAATTAATTCTATACTAGGGTCCCAAAAGTGTTTGTTAAAATTAATAATTTGATCATTTTCCACCAATATTCCCTCGGCTATTAGTAATTCAGCCATGCGTTCGCCGCCAAAATTGCGCTTGCCTGTTAACAAACCTATTCTGTTCACCACCCTATGCGCTGGCATATCAATCGGATTTGGATGAGAATGATTCAATGCCCAACCGACCATACGAGAGGAGGACTTAGTGCCTAAATACGCGGCAATTGCACCATAGCTTGTAACGCGGCCTTTTGGAATCAATTTCACAACCTCAATTACATTTTCGAAAAAAATTTCTTGTGTCATTTTTATGTCAGTAAACTATTTTGGCAAAATTGTTGTCTACAGTATTCACAAAAGAATCATAATTTTGCATAAGAACCCATGAAAAACAAAAATATTTTCAAAATCGCCCTTTTCGCCTTTGTTTTTTTCACTTTTAATAGTGGAATGATGGCTCAGGTTAATAAAAAACCTACAACACCCAAAAAGCCAGTTATCGCTGATGAAGGCAAACCTAAGGCTAGCTCCCCAACAAATATCAATGCACCTGTTGTTCCTATAAAGCCAACGATTGACCCTAATCAAGTTGGACGTGCACCAGGTAGCTATGCCATAAAAGTGAAGTTAAAAGGGTTTAAAAAAGTATTCATCTATCTTGCTGATAATTTTGGAGATAAACAATACTACCGTGACACTTGTTGGTTAGATGAGAATGGGGTTGGAACCTTTAAAGGAAATCCAAAATTACAAAGAGGTTTGTACATGATTGTTTTCCCAAATGCGGCTGGCTATTATGAATTACCAATTACCGATGACCAAGATTTTTATTTCGAAGCAGATACTTCACTTGACGAATCTAAAATTAAAATAATAGGTTCAGAAGAAAATGAATCGTTTGTTGCTTATCAAAATATTAGAAGAAAATATGGCGAACAACGCTATAATCTTGAAAGAAATTACACCGATGCAAAAGCCGCAGGGGATCAAAATACAATTCAAACCTTAAAAAGGGAAATTGACACCTTAGAAGCTAGAGATACACGATACAGAGAGGGCTATGCTGCGCAACACCCCAATTATTTTTTAACCAAATTGTTTACGGCATTTAAACAAATCAATGTACCAAAACCAACAGATCCAAAAGATTCTATGTTTGAGTATAGATATTACAAGAACCACTATTGGGACAACGTTGACTTTTCGGAAGATGGGTTAATCAGAGCGCCTCAAGGATTACTAGTCATGAAATTGAATGACTTTATTGATAAAGTGACCTTGCAAGATCCTGATAGTTTAACACAAGCCGTTAACTTTGTAATAAACAAAACCCTTCCTTATACAGAAACTCAAAAATATTTTGTTCAATATTTAACCAATAAATTTCAAGATAGAAAAATCATGTGTCAGGACAATGTGACCATTCACATGATTAATAATTTTTATTGCACTGGGCGGGCTTGGTGGTACAACGATACTGCAGAACTTCGTAAAATGTGCGAAGAGGGTAAAAAAGCAACACCTACCATGTGTGGAAGAATTGCGCCTGACTTAAATATGAGCGATACAGCAGGTAATATGCATAGATTGTATGATAACTTAGGTCAAAACTTAACCATCCTATTTTTCTACGACCCTACTTGCGGCCATTGCAAAGAGGTCATACCAGTGGTTAATACCGTGTTTCAAAAACACAAATTAAACGGTATTAAAGTGTATGCTGTTTCTACCGAAAATAAATACGAAGAATGGAGAGAAATGATGCGTAAGCGTCCTGAGTTAGGCGAGTGGGTAAATGTTTGTAAAACCGACCGTTACTACCCTTGGCCGCTCAATAAATATGATTATAACATTGTTGCAAACCCTACATTATTTGTATTAGATAACAATGGTAAAATTATTGGTAAAAAAATAGATGAGCACCAACTTGAATTCTTCATTGAGTCATTACTATTTGAAAAAGGGATTATCAATGTAAAACCAATTCCGCCTTCAGATAAAAAAGATGAAAGTTCGAAAGATGAGGTAAAAGACAGCCACTAATTACTATCGCATTCCTCGATACTCTTTGTAAGTCTCTTTTGCTCTTCTAATAATTGCACCTGTTTTTATTTGTAAACCAAAAGTATAAAAAGGACCATTGAACTCATGGGCATTCGTGAGTGATATCCTTGTACCTAGTCCGCCTCCTATCCATAACCACCATTTTAATTTATAACTGGCATTAATACTCAATTCAATCGGCACAATACCAGGGTGTCTGTTATCATAGTGAGTTCTCTGGGATTGTCTAGTGTAACTTCCTGCGCCAATTCCTATTGCTACGGGAACAGACAAACGCCACTTACGGGAATCATGGAACATGTATTCGATGCCAAAGTTAAAATACCCCATGCCATAGGTGGCATAAACGGTATTCGAGTCAGTTTTTCCTTGAGGTGCGGTTCTATTTTCTACAATCGACACTGCATTCGCATAACTGTTGTAAAAACCAACAAATAAACTTGTTCTGTTGTTATATAAATATCCCCCTTGTAAACCGAACATATTAACTTTTAAATCACCAACAATATTGTTTTTCCCGTCAAGCCCAATAAAAAATTTTCCTTTTTTGGATAGATCATATTTGATGGTATCGATCGCATGTCGCACTTGAGCATTTGTAGAAATGCTCACAAGGATAGCTGTAAATAGAATGGCCTTTTTCAATGGTCGACAAAATAAATATATATTTGGCCTATTATTTAATTGATATTTGCCCATTGTGTTAATAGTTTTAGAAATATTGTCCGTTTGCTGCAATTTTATGTATTTATATTTTGCTATTCAACAACAGCCAAAAGCTTGGTTATTTGGCGTTACCGCATCAATTTCAAGTTTCTTTTTGTTTTATTTCTTAAACTTAAACGGAAGTGCCTTGCTTAATATTGTCTATGCATTGCAAGGCCTCTTTGGTTTTTTTCAATGGCAATTCATAAAACAATATGATGCGCCAGCCTTTAAACTAAAGCTAAAAGATCACCTTTTTCTTATCGGATTTATTTTGATGGTTTTTCTAATCTCACTATTGTTGCTTAAATCCTTTAAGCTCAACAATGTTGCTAAATTAGATGTACTTCTAGCCCTCTTTTGTGTGCTCACCACCTTTCTTGAAATCAAAAAGGAGACAGCCTGCTGGTATTATTGGATTGTTTTAAATAGCCTGTACACTGTTCTATACAGTTACCAAGGATTGTATGGTTATGCCCTTATGATGTTTGGTTTTGGCGTCTTTTCAATTTGGGCTTTGAAAGAATGGACCAATAAAAAGCCTATTGTATTACCCTTCTGACTGAATAAAGTCGGTAATGGTTTTATATACATTTAATAACTCAGGGGTATCTTTCAATAGCGCTAGGTGCTTATTGATAGTAATTAAGTCATTTCTAACGGCTGGTCCAGTTTGTGCTTCTGAGGGTTTCAGCATTTCAATTTTTTCGATGGTTCTATTGATAAGGGGTCTGAATAAATTAAAATCTAAGTGCTGGGCATCCGATAATCTTTCGACCGCTATAAACATAGCATTGGTAAAATTATTGGCAAATACTGCTGCGAGATGGTAACTCATTCGAACTTTACTATCTGCCAAATAGGATTTAAACCCAACTGCCTTAATAATTGATTGAATGACCTCTAATACTAAAGGATTATTTGATTCAATTAAAAAAGGCACTTCTATTTCATTGGTAGGTGTGCCTTTTGAAAGACTTTGCAAAGGATAAATCACAGCATGATTAGCAAAAGTGTTCAGCAATTGCATTTCGACACTACCAGCGCAATGGCATACAATAGCGTTATTTGTTAAATGCAATTTTACAACACACTCTGCTATTTGATCATCGGGTACACATAAGAGCACTAATTGCGATAAACTATCAATAAAATACGTATTGTCAAATTTAGCATTTACTTGGTTGGCCAACAGTTGCCCTGTTTGCTCATTTCTACTCATAATTTGCAGAATATTAAAACCATGTTTTGCAAGTTTATTGGCAAAAAAATTGGCTGTATTTCCAGAACCAACAATGCTTATATTTTGAATGGTAATCATTCCACTAGTCGCCTTCTTTTGGCTTCCTTAAAACGCTGAAATATCGAAAGTGTGAAACCAAATATCATGATGAGTGTGCCACCCCATAGTAAATTGATGTATGGAAATTCAATGGCTTTTAAGATAATATAATCAATTTTTGGTCTTCGCGTGGCAGTAGTAATAATAAACTTCATGTTTCTCTCGTCATTCTCATCTTGAATAATTCTATCCATGATGACCATGATACCGGCTTCATTGATAATAGACTCTTTAATGCGAATTCTATCTTCACTAATGAACTCAGGCCTTGCGATAAAAGTATCGCCTAAACTATTCACGATTATTTCGGCTTGAAGGTGGAGCGTTTTTAAATCTTTACTTGCCTCAATTACATTGATATTATTAAAAGTTAATTGTCTTGTTCCATCTTCTGTTACAAAGACTCCCCCAATACCAACAGTATCAGTTTTAAAGTGATCAAAATTTTGCTCTTCTACTCTTTCTAAGCCGCTTTCAAACGTAATATGCGTGAAAATATCGCGTGTTAAAAAATGACGTGTATCGGGGTTGTTGACCAAGCCCATTTTAGGATTGTTCTGCGAATTAGGTTGCAAAACAAATGAATCTTTTACCGCACCCTTTTCATCAAAAAACTTATAGGATACTTCAAAATATTTATTGGGCGCTACTTCTTTAGATTTTTGATACGTTGCTTCTAGGGTATTATTTGCTAATCGAATAGGGCGGCCTTTGGCCAATAGAATGTTCTCCTTATTATTTTTGATAGAAACCTGGTCAACCTTACCATCTTCTGTTTTTTCAGCAAAAAAACCTTGTCCTCTGCTATTATCACTCAATATTTTTTTGTTTACAGAAGATACTAAAATACCAACCATCATTAAACCAAAGCCTGCATGTGCTATACTTGCTCCTGCCAATTTTATTTTACCCTTAAGTACGACTCGGATATAATGTGTGTTGGCAACAATTGCGAAAATTCCACCAATTAATAAGAGCAAATATTTGATGTCCCAAAGTTTGAATAAATACAAGGCGCCCACCGAAAGCATTACAGATATTAATAAAGCGGTCAATACTGGCTCCCAAAATTTCTTAGCATCTGAATTTTTGTATTTAAAAAATTGCCCAATTCCTGTTAAAAAGACCACCATTACCGCGAAAGGCATTTGCCATAAATTATAATAATCTTCGCCTCTCGGTGCTCGCGAGGTGTTGAATAACTTATTAAATACAGGAATGCTGGTTTGAGTAATTATATGCAGTCCTGAAAGCAATAAAACCATGCTGCCAATTAACATCCATAATTCACGGCTATAGGCTTTGTCATTTTCTAATCCGGAAGCATGTAAATTAAATAGATTACTAATAAACCAGATGGTGCTAATAAGCAAAATAACAGAACCGATAATACTAACAGTAACCATCGATGTATTAAATGGCCAAAATACCAACAACATTAAAATGATAAATACAACTCCAAAAAACAAGGCCGCGTGCTTTTGCTTTTTAAAGCTTAAGGCAAACGTGAGCGCAATAAATAAGAATAGAAACAATAACAACTGACCTGATAAACCCAAATCTGTAAATGAATGCACACTGGCATTGCCTAAAACCCCACTGCGTGTTAGGAAAGTGGCATATAAAACCATAAAGAAAGAAAAGATGGTCAGTACCATTGTTAGTACTGGATACTTTCCTGTGGATTTATTAATGAGTAATAAATGAAGTGCTGTAATAATTAATAACCATGGCATCAGCGATGCATTTTCTACAGGATCCCATGCCCAATAGCCGCCAAAGGTTAAACTTTCGTAAGCCCAATAACCTCCCATTATGATACCCGTTCCCAAAACTAAAACCGCCACTAAAGCCCAAGGCAAAGCCGGTATAGTCCATTCCTTAATTCTTTTGGTCCATAGTCCTGCAAATGCATAGGCAAATGGAACAATTGTAGCAGCAAATCCTAGAAATAAGGTAGGTGGGTGTATTACCATCCAATAATTTTGTAACAATGGATTTAAACCATTGCCATCTTTATAAATTTGAAGATAATTGGCTCGGCCTATTTTCTCCAACATAGGGATAAGCAGTGCTTCCGGACTATGTTCTCTTAAAAGAATAAAAGGGCTGCTACCAATTTTAATATCACCTACATGAATACCCATTAACATAGAACCTAAAACAACTTGTGCTAATGCAACAATTGCTAAAACAGGTGCCTCCCATGTCTTTGCGCTTTTCATGAGAATTAAACCCAATACCACATGCCAAAACATCCAAAGTAAAAAACTACCCTCTTGGCCTTCCCAAAAACAGCTAATCATATAATAGATTGGCAAGTCGTTAGAAGAGTGCTTATAGGCATAATGATACTCGTAGTAGTGGTTTTGTATGATTGAAAAAAGTGTGATGAATACAGCAAACACTGCTATACTTTGTACAATAAAAAACAAACGACCAAAATTCAATAGATCTTTGTATTTTGCATTGGTTGAAAAAGCATAAGCAATGGCTGAAAATAATGCAGAAAACACAGCAATTACAACAGCAATTTGACCAAAATTTCCAATGGCTAAATGCTCATTTTTAAATAAAATAGTTTCCAATTTTGATTATTTTTTTTCGTATTTGCTAGGGCACTTTTTTAGAATATCTCGCGCTTCGAAATATCCATTTCTACTGTAGCCAATTAGTACAACCTTATCGGTTCGCTCCATATCCTGTGGCTTTGCATTGTAATAAATAACCTTTCTTTCATTGCCGGTGGTATCACTCGCATAAAATTCATAATAGTTTGGATCCTGCTGTGGGTTATATACTTCACCCTTAGTTTTATTTAAGGTTGTTACTACATGAAGTTGTAAATTGGGTCTATCTTTTGCTATTTCGTCGGCCTCGGCAAAACACACATACTTGCTAGTATCGCCATAAAAACTAATGCCTATGGCCAAAGATATCGAGATCACAACGAGAATGATTAGATAAATTGGTTTAAACCCTTTAGTCTTTTTAAATGCAGTTGGGTTTACTTCAATATTGTTGTTTTCTTGGTTCATTTTGAAGCTGTCTCAAGTTTTGTTATTTTAGCATCCAATCTTATTAAATAAATAGTAATAAGTGAAAATATGATAGTCAGAATTCCAACCACGACATATATTTTCCCAGAAGTTCTAAAAAGCGATTCTGTAACTTGAGGTGTAATATCTGCTATTACCGTATTAAGCAAAAAGTTTTTCATTTTCTTTACGTTGTTTTAAAATTTCATATCTAGCTCTGATCTCTGCAATCCAAACAAAGAATAAGGTCCATCCAATAATTGCAGGATAAAACACCATTTCCATGTTGTTGGTTTTATTGTAGGTTTTAAAATTTACAGACTCGCCACTACCGGGGTGAATACTAAATTTAGCCAATTTTGGCATCACAAAAATGAGTGCTATAAAAAGTGGAAATATAAAAATATTATACACAGAGGCTAATCTCGCCTTTTTTTCGCCATCATCAACAGATTTTTGAATGAGCCAATAACCAGCATACATGGTCATACCAACAGCAACTCCATTGAGTTTAGGGTCGTTGGTCCAAGGTGAACCCCAAGTATTGTAGCCCCAAAACATACCTGTAAACAAGCCGCAAAGGCCCATTAAAATACCTGTAAACGTTAAAGCTCTAGCAATTATTTCGTGTTTAGGATTTTGATTTTGGAGATAAAGAATACTGTAAATCCATGCAATCATTAAAATAATCATCATACCAAACCACATTGGAACATGGTAAAATAAATTTCTAATGGTTTCATCCAACATTCCAACATCTGCAGGCAAGGGGATTAAAAGGCCATAAATAAGGGTATAGCCTAACAAGAGTATTGCTAAAATTTTATACCATTTATAAGGAATTTTTGCCATGTTAATTGAGATGCAAAAATAGGCATAATACCTATTATTTTACAATATATTTAAGTTGATTCAAATGGGCAGATTGAGGTCTATTAAATTATTATTCCTTCCAAATAAACTTTACAAGTAAAACACCAAGCACAACTATCAGAATGTTCATTAGCAGCAGAATAAGTACATCTGGAAATGAAGTCATAAAACCAAGCCCATCTGTCGCTTTTTTACTCGCTTTCACACCAATCAGCAACAATGGCACAATCAATGGAAATGTTAAAACTGGAAGCAGCATGCCAGGATGATTCGTTTTAGCCGCAATACTACTGCTGATTGTAAATACAGATGAAATACCACCACCCGTAACAATCGCAATCAATAAGAATGATAAAGTATCGTCAACCATTACCCCATGTATTATGGTGAAGATTAACATAGAAAAAATCGTGAAAACCAACATCAGCAGGGCATTGGTCAAAAGTTTAGCAACTAAAAACTGAACTGGTGAAAGTAGTTGATGCCAATACAGAAAATGACCCTTATTTAAATTTATAAAAGACTTACTAATGCCTTGAATGGTAGTAAAAATAACAATGAGCCAAAATAATGAGCTATAGAGGGCCTTATCAATCCCAGGCAAACTTAGATAGGTTATTAAAACCGCAATAAAAATGTGAATGAATACACTACTAAGAGCATATTTATTTTTCCATTCTGACTTTAGAAAAAATTTAACGGTATTAAGTATTGATGACAAGTTTAAAAAAATGTATTTTCGCACAAAAATAATACAAACCAAGTTATGCATAACAAAATTGCGCATTTAAGCACTTCTGAAAAACAATTAATACATGATGCACCATTATTGGTAACAGTCCTAATCGCAGGCGCTGACGGCGATTTTCAGGATGCTGAAATTAAAAAAGCTGTTAAAATAATTCATATAAAAACCTATTCTGAAGGCAAAGATGTGAGAGGTGTTTATACAGATTTAGATGGCCATAGCGAGGAAATGATTGATGAATTGATCCATTCTTTACCTAGTGGAGCATATGAAAGAACTCAGATATTAAAAGAAAAATTAAGTGGGTTGAATTTAATTTTTAATAAAATTGATACTGTGTTTGCCTCTGAATTGCACAAAAGTTTACGTGAACTTGCATTTTATGTGAGCCGCGCACATGATGGCGAAATAGGCATTGGCTATCACAACGAGCAAGAGAAACAATTAGTTCATCTTGACTTTATTCATGAGCCTAAATAAATAATTTCACAAAACAGAAATCCCTTTTATTGATTTAAGAGGGATTTTTTTCGTATACCATTTAAAAGAATGGCCCCTATGATGAAAAACACCATAAGGGATAGTACTGAATAACGCATACTTGTTTCACCAGTTATTTTGTGGATTGCAAATTCAATAAAACCGAAGCTGAATGTTCCAAAAACAATCGCTACCTTTTCTGTAAATTCATAGAAGCTGAAATAAGACGCATGGTCGTGCGTTAAAGGAGGAATTAACTTAGCATAAGTGCTTCTAGATAAACTTTGAATTCCGCCCATTATTGAACCTACAACAGCCGCTAATACATAAAATGAGTTAACTGAATTAACATAATAAGCGCCAATACAAACGCCAATCCATATTATAACAGAAATTAAAAGTGCATTAATATTTCCTAATTTTTGAGATAGTTTAGAGAAAATTATGGCACCCAAAACGGCAATTAACTGTATTATTAATATTGTGACGATGAGATTCTCTGCTGGCAATTTAAGCTCCTTATCACCAAAAATGGCCGCAACATACATGACAGTTTGAACTCCCATGCTATAAAAGAAAAATGCCCCTAAATATCTCTTGATTGCATCATTCTTTTTGATTTCTGCATATGCCTTTCTAAGCTCTTTGTAGCCTTTTGTTATTGAAATGGTTTGATTTTTAACTTCACTTTTTGGCAAGTATTTAAATGGTATCAACGAAAACAAAAACCACCAAATACCTACAGTCATAAATGCCAGTCTACTTGCAGGTCCTGAAAAGAAGCTCTTTGCGGCAGTTATTGAATCAGCCTCATTCATCCCACTCAACAAATATTCATTTGCTTTGCCCTCAATATCATAAATTAAACCTGGAAATAATATAAGTGCTAAATTAAAAATAAGTAAAATAACACCGCCAATATAACCGAGTGAAAAGCCCTTTGCACTTAATCTATCAAAGTTGTCCTCTGTTGCAATTTCAGGTAAATAGGCGTTATAAAACACCAAACTTCCAGCAAAACCAATGGTTCCAAAAATAAATGTTACAATTCCTATCCATATATGCTGGCTATCAAAAAAACTCATGCCAAAACAGCTCAAACAGCCAAGTATAACAAAGCCTTTCATAAAAGTTTTTTTATTACCTGCAATGTCCGCTATTCCGCTTAAGATTGGATTTACGAGCGCTATAACCAAAAATGCGATACTTAAACAGTAAGTGTAGAGTACTGAATTACTGAGGTGCATACCAAATATATCAACACCAGCCTTTGTTTGACTGTTCCAATAAATCGGAAATATTGCAGAAGTAATAGTTAAAGGGTAAACACTATTGGCCCAATCATACATACACCATGCATTGGTAATTTTTTTATTATTTTTTTTACCTAATTGGCTGTCTTGGCTTAACTCCATATCAAAATTAAAAAGTTATACAAGAATAGCAATTTTTCGTGAATGAAAGTTCAATCCCTAAAAAAAACAAAAGCCAACCTTATGGCTGGCCCTTGGCTTATAGAATCAAGTTTTAGTTTTATCTTAAAATGCTAGCTCTAAGTGTTCTAGAGCTGTTGCCATATTTGAACCTTATTTGATAGAACCCATTTGCCAAATCATTTCCAAGTGTGAATGGAATGGTGTTATCGCCCTTCGTTGCAAAAGCTTGAACGGTCTGAACCGTTTTGCCATACATGTCTGAAATTATGAAATCCGTTTGAAGGTCTTTTGTTGAGAAAAAATTAACTGAGAATGCGCCATTACTAGGGTTAGGGAAAATATTAAAGGTTGAATTAATATTTTTAGTAATCGTAATAACATCACTCAAGATGGTAATATTGCCATTCTTATCTACTGTTGATATTCGATAGTAGGCATTTTCGTTCTGATTGGCATCGTGCGTACTGACATAAACATTGTCGTGATTGGGATCATAAACCAATTCATCAACTATGGCAAAAACATCCCCATTGGTGCTGTATTCCAATAGATACTTTTCAATATTTTCTTCTTCCGTTACTTCCCATCTTATAGTGTTGTAACCTACTTCCTCTTCTGCCTCGAATGAAATTAACTTAACTGGCAAAGCAATGGCATCTAAAATAGTAAACTGTGATGTTGACATGCTAGTTGAACATCTAGCACTTTGGCCAGAGATACCCGTAACTAAATCTAATGCCGCGTTTCCATTCCCTCCATTGGCTGCACTAGTAACAGTATAAATAATCGTTTCATTGGTTTCATATAAACCTTCATTAACTACATAAAAAGGAATTTTAATAAGTCCAAGTGTTGATCCATTTGTCTGATTTGGATTATAATCACCTGCCGGAAGTGTGAGTGTAATGTTACCAGAAGCATTTACAGATCTGGTCCCTCTATTTGGGTTTCCAATTGTATAATCAGTGTCATAAACAGCAGTACCAGACTTATTAAGAGTAACAGTTGCCACCCCGTTTAAAGTTCCATTTAAATACAAATAAAGATAATTACTATCCGTTTCATAAACTGTGGCGAAAGAAAACGCTTTTATATCTACAAGGGGTTTTAAGGTTATAGTAACATCATCTACAAGGTTACCCAAACTACCTCCAGATATTGCCCTGAATCCATATTTTCTCATACCGCTCGTTCCATTATTAGTTAAATTACCAGTATAGTTGGACCAAGAGCCAGTGGCAGTATGTGTAGAGGCCGTCGCAATGTTTGAGTTAGTTAATGTTTTAAGTTCGGCTGCCATCTGTTCGCCTGTTCCTGAATTGGCCCTTCTCAAATGCCAAACCGAAAATGGAACAACCTCATTGGCAACTACGCATATTTCCTGATAAAGAAATGTTGCTGCACTAGCATTAATCTCTGCAAATTGATTTCCTGAATGAGAATTACGACTGTTAAATCCACTTCCCCATAATTCTATCAGATAAGGTTGCTTACTTCCTGAGGATCCGCAATTGATGGTTGGTGCTGGAATACTATCCAACGTTTTCCAACCAGGCACATTCGCTTGGGGATAAAAGCTGAAGCTCGCAACACTGCATCCCATCAGAGGTGATTCAAAACCAGAATTAACAATAATTCTAGTTGGAATTTGTGCTTTAATAAAAGTAACTCTACTGCATAAGCACAGCAATAGAATGACCCTTAAGAAGGGTTTTAGTTTCATAGTTTTTTAAGTTTTTTAAGTTTTTTAAGTTATTAAAAAGTCCTAGTTTTAGGGGACCTTTAGACAACTTTTATATCCGTAATAATATGAGTATTAATGCTTAATGGGTATTTATACTCAGTTTTATTAATAGATATACTCAAAGCTAGTAAAAAAAAGTTAGGTCTCAAACAAATCATCATTATATTCGCCATCTTTATTATATAATATTGATTTACAGGTTATTAAATTAAATAAATGAACAATTAAAAATATATACCTTTATTAGAATTAGTAATAAATATATCAAAATAGTATTTTTTACTAGTCGTGGTTGTTTACCTTGTAACTTTCAATCAAATTAAAATAAAAAAGCCTCGCTATCTGGAGGATAACAAGGCTTTTTTTGTACCCACAGCCGTGAAGCCACCCCGATGCAATCGGGGCGTGTCTACCATTGCCCTGCTAGTAATTCGAGGATGTATTTTCGGCTCTTCATGCTTTTGATGCGCCTTTCCTCGCGAATGGCTTCGAGCTCACTTGTAAAGGATTTCTTTGCTTTCAAAATATATGGAATGCCATTCTTTGTGGATTTTACTCGGCCCATGTTATGGCGTTCCGTCAATCGAAGCTCAGGGTTTTCAGAATAACCCACATAAAAACGATCTAATTTTTCAGAGTATAAAATGTAAACGTAAAACATGAAATTGATACTTATTTGTTACTCCAAAAATAAAAAAGCCTCGCTATCTGAGGGATAACAAGGCCTTTAATGTACCCAGAGCGGGACTTGAACCCGCACAGCCGTGAAGCCACAGGATTTTAAGTCCTGCGTGTCTACCGATTCCACCATCTGGGCAACTACCTTTGAAAATTAAAAAAGCCCATAAATGGGCTTTTCACCTTTTCATAAATGAGCGAGAAACGAGGTTCGAACTCGCGACCTCAACCTTGGCAAGGTTGCGCTCTACCAACTGAGCTATTCTCGCATTTTTTTCAGAACTTTGTACCCTTACGGGGGTGCAAATATAGAAATAAATTTATTTCCCCTTCAAAAAAAATTAAAAAAAATTAAAAAATGTCATTTTATCCATCCTATTGGGAATGTTCCATTCAACTGAAGACCATTGATTTTATTGCACTTGGCGCTATAATTATAGGCAAACAAATAGCCAAAAATATAATAAAAATATCCTGCTGAACGCAATGCTTTAGTTTAGCTGAGCTAAAATTTCGTCCACTAATTTTCGATCATTACTCAAACGAGGCACCTTGTTTTGACCACCTAATTTGCCCTTGTTTTTAAGCCAATTGTAAAAGGTGTGGTTTGGCATTTGCGTAATAGTAGGCAGCTTCAATGCAATATCTTTATGCCGTTTAGCTTCATAATCACTGTTAATTTCCTTAAGCTTATTATCAAGTGCAATCGTAAATTCATTTATGCTTTGAGGTGCTTGCTCGAACTCAATTAACCATTGGTGCCCTGCATCTTTGTCACTGTTAAGAAAAATTGGTGCTGCTGTGTATTCTCGAACCTTGCTATCTGTTACATGACAGGCATGTGCAATTGCTTTTTCAGCATTTTCAATCACAACCTCTTCGCCAAATGCATTCATAAACAATTTTGTTCTTCCACTGATAGTGAATTTAAAAGGGTTAACTGAAGTAAACCTTATGGTATCCCCTAATTGGTAACGCCATAGGCCACTGTTATTGCTTATGATGACTGCATAATTCTCCCCAATCTCAACCTCAGACAATAAATATGTTTTAGGATTTTCGGCTGTAAGGGTATTAACTTTTACAAATTCATAGAAAATGCCATAGTCTGGCATTAAGAGCAAAGCGTTGTTGCTTAAATCATTTTGCAAACCAAAGAAACCTTCGCTAGCATTATACGTTTCCAAATAATTCATTTTGGAACTTTTTAAAAGTTGGTTAAATGGTTTTCGATAGGGATCAAAACTCACCCCTCCATGGATGTATAATTCGAGATTTGGCCATAATTCATGGATATTAGTAATCCCTTTCATCGCCATGAGTTTTTCCAAAAGTACTAGTGTCCAAGTAGGCACACCCGAAATATTTGTTACATTTTCATTGATGGTTTGATTGGCCATTTTTTCCAACTTTTCCTCCCAATCATCCATTAAGGCAATTGATTTATCTGGTGTTTTCAATAAATTCACCCAAGTAGGTAGATTATTCATTAAAACTGCACTCAAATCACCATAAAATGAATTTTCATTAAATGAATTTATTTTATGACTCCCGCCTATTAGCAATCCCTTGCCATCAAAAATTTGTGTCTCTGAAACGTTGGCACAATAGAAGGTAAGTATATCTCTTCCGCCTTGGAAATGGCACTCCTCTAAAGTTTCGAAACTAACAGGTATAAATTTGCTTTTATCATTTGTTGTTCCACTACTCTTTGCGAACCACATAATTTCACCTGGCCATAAGACGTTCTCCTCCCCTTTCATTATCCTATCGATAAAGGGTTTAAGTGATTCATAATCTTGCATTGGTACACGATTTCTAAAATCATTGTAAGTTTTTATAGATTTGAAATCGAAGTTTCTTCCCCACTCTGTATGCTTGGCATCATTAATCAAGCGATTCAATACTTTTTGTTGCGTGTCGCCAGGATTTTCAATAGCATGCTCAATCATTGTCATGCGTTTGCGAAAATACCAACTCATTATGGTGCTAATAACTGCCAAGGGATAATTTATTAATTGTTTGTTTGTGAAAAGTTCTGTTTACTTTTTATATGTAATTAAAAGCTGCTGAAAAAGTTAAATGATTCGTATAAGGTTTTAATTACATATAAAATCGTTCTTCAATATTGCAAAAAAAAATCAGAACATTCAAGTAATACTTTTAATTATTACTTTCGTTCCTATGAATTTCCAAAAAATAAGCGCTGAATTAAATGGCATTATTCTATCTGCTGGCGACTATATTATAGCGCAGAGGAAAGGTTTTTATTTGGATAAAGTGGAAGTTAAATCAATGAACCAATTGGTAAGTTATGTAGATATTAACGCAGAAAAAATGCTGGTCGAACAATTGACTAATTTACTACCAGAAGCTGGATTTATAACAGAAGAAAATACAACTGATAAAGGACAAAAGGATTATAACTGGATTATAGATCCTTTAGATGGTACTACCAATTTTATACATGATATGCCCGTATATAGTGTTAGTGTAGCTTTAGCAAAAGGCGAAGAAATACTAGTTGGGGCAATTTATGAATTAGGAAGGAAAGAACTTTTTACAGCATGGAAAAACGGTGGTGCTTGGCTGAATGGTCAATCAATTCATGTTTCGAGTGAAAGAAATTTGTCACAATCTCTGCTAGCTACTGGTTTTCCATTTTATGATTTTGAATATATGGAAGCTTATATTTCTGTTTTAAAACAACTCCTAAGGAGCACTCACGGGCTCAGGCGAATGGGTTCTGCAGCAGTCGATATGGCCTATGTAGCCTGTGGTCGATTTGAAGGTTTTTTTGAATATGGTTTACATGCCTGGGATATTGCTGCTGGTATTCTTTTAGTAAAAGAAGCAGGTGGGCAGGTTGTTGATTTTAAAGGAGGTGAAGATTATTTATTTGGAAAAACAATCATCTCTGGCAATACGGAGATTCACAAAGACTTATTAAAGTTAATTAAAAGTGAGTTTTAATTAATTTCTAAGCTTATTTTTGTAGCCCTAATATGGAACCAACAGATAAATATGCTGAACGCGGTGTCTCTTCACAAAAAGAAGATGTACATAAAGCCATCGCCAATATTGACAAGGGATTATTCCCGCAAGCTTTCTGTAAGGTTATACCTGATGTTTTGGGAAATGATGCAGACTACTGCAATGTAATTCATGCAGATGGTGCTGGCACCAAAAGTAGTTTAGCTTATATCTATTGGAAAGAAACAGGTGATATCTCTGTTTGGAGGGGAATCGCTCAAGATGCGATTGTGATGAATATTGATGACTTATTGTGCGCAGGAATCACCGATAATTTTTTATTGTCAAGTACCATTGGAAGAAATAAAAAACGCATTCCTGGTGAAGTAATTGCAGAAATCATCAATGGAACTGAGTCATTTATTGCCGATCTTAAAACCTATGGCGTGAACATTGTAAGTGGTGGTGGTGAAACGGCAGATGTTGGCGATTTAGTTAAAACGATTATCGTAGACAGCACAGTGACTGCAAGGGCTAAACGAAGTGAAATAATTTCCAACCATAGGATACAAGCAGGTGATGTAATTGTCGGTTTAGCAAGTGATGGGCAGGCCACTTATGAAAATCAATACAATGGAGGCATGGGAAGCAATGGCTTAACCAGTGCTAGACACGATGTTTTCAGCAGTATTTATAGAGAAAAATACCCTGAAAGTTATGATGAACAGCTAAAACCTGAATTGGCTTATACAGGTCAATTACATTTAACCGACACAATAGATGGTATTCCATTAAATGCTGGTCAAATGGTGTTATCGCCAACTAGAACTTATGCTCCGGTGATTAAAGCTATTTTTGATGCCGTTAAACCTGAGATACATGGCATGATTCATTGCACAGGAGGAGGTCAAACAAAAGTATTACATTTTGTAAAACAACGTTTACACATTATCAAAGATCAACTTTTTGAAACCCCTGTTCTTTTTAAAACGATACAAGCTCAAAGTGGAACATCTTGGCAAGAAATGTATAAGGTATTTAACATGGGCCATAGAATAGAAATTTATGTAAACCCTTTATTAGCAGAGCAAATTATCGCTATTTCAAATTCATTTAATATCAATGCCAAAATAATAGGCAAAGTTGAAACATCAGAAACTACCAAACTAAGTATTCATTCTGAACATGGCCAATTTGAATACTAATTTAATCTCAAAAAATTAAAAATCATAAAAAATCCCGAATGAAATTCATTCGGGATTTTTTATTTATAAAGCTTTTTAGTTAAGCTGCAGCGTTTGCATTTAAAACGTCTTCAACTGGTGTGTAAGGCAAGTTAAAGGCATCTGAAACACCTTTATAAACAACTTTACCATTGACCACATTCAAACCTAATTTTAATTCTTGATTCTTGTTGCATGCTGCTTTCCATCCTGTGTTTGCTAATTGCAATGCATAAGGAAGTGTAGCATTTGTTAATGCAAGTGTTGAAGTATAAGGTACTGCACCTGGCATATTCGCAACACAATAGTGAATGACATTATCAATAACATAGGTTGGTTCAGCATGCGTAGTAGCCTTGGTGGTTTCAAAACAACCGCCTTGATCAACTGCAACGTCAACAATTACAGAACCTTTTTTCATGGTGCTTAGCATATCACGTGTAATCAAATGTGGTGCTTTGGCACCTGGAATTAATACACCACCAATTACTAAATCGGCTGTTTTTACCGCAGCTTTAATATTATAAGTACTGCTAAACATTGTTTGAACGTTAGCAGGCATAATATCATCTAATTGACGTAAACGCGGAATTGAAATATCCATAATGGTTACTTGCGCACCAAAACCAGCAGCCATTTTAGCTGCTTGTGTACCAACTATACCACCACCTAATACTAGTACTTCGGCTGGTTTAACACCTGGCACACCACCTAATAATATACCTCTTCCTCCTAATGGTTTTTCTAAATATTTAGCCCCTTCTTGAATACTCATTCTACCAGCAACTTCGCTCATTGGCACTAATAATGGCAATGATCTGTCTGCCTTTTCAACTGTTTCATAAGCTAAACAAACCGCACCACTTGCAATCATTGCGTTGGTTAATGGTTCATGACTTGCAAAGTGAAAATAGGTAAATAATAATTGATCTTTTTTGATTAATTTATATTCACTTTCAATTGGTTCTTTAACCTTTACTATCATATCTGCAATTGCATATACTTCCTCTATGGTAGCTAAGATAGTAGCCCCTGCTTCTTTGTATTCCTCATTAGCAAATCCACTGCCTTCGCCAGCAGTTGCTTGAACATATACAGTATGTCCGTGCTTCACAAATTCAGCAACACCACCTGGGGTAACCGCAACGCGGTTTTCATTATTTTTAATCTCTTTTGGGACACCGATAATCATATTATTGTTTTTATTTATTGTGCTGCAAAAGTAAATATAATCTAGAGATTAAAAAATAGTGCGTTAGAACTGTCCAGTAAAAAAATAACGAAGGTGGAAAATTGCCTAAAAAAATGTAGGTTTGTTAAAACTTATTTTCGAAAAACCATTGCCATGCTAGATATTCTCTTCTCCAACATCGATTTACTGATTGATTTAGTATTGGCTTTTATTACCATGAGTTTGGGCTTAAATTTAACCAAGGATGATTTTAAACAACTTTTTATAATGCCCAAATCATTAACTGTTGGGTTATTTGCACAAATGGTACTTTTACCACTAGCGGCTTTTATTTTAATGAAGTTTACCGATTTTTCTCCTGCTATAAAAGTTGGCTTCATTATCATTTCAGTTTGCCCAGGTGGTGTAACCTCTAATTTGGTTAGTTATTTACTAAAAGGCAATGTTGCGCTCAGTATTTCACTTACAGTAATGAATGGTATATTGTGCATGTTTACGATTCCTATTTTCGTTAATATGGGCATTGGCTATTATTTTCATCATACTGAGGCGATAGAATTACCTGTTTGGCATACTATTCAGCACATTGCTTTAGTAACTGTATTTCCAGCAACTATTGGTGTTTTGATTCGAAATAAATTTTCTGATTTAGCCAACAAATTACAACCTATATTAAAGTATCTTCTACCAGCTTTGTTGTTAATCATTTTTATGGTAAAAATATTTGTGCCCGAAGATAAAGGTGGTATTGCCTTATCAAGTGCCGAAATTTATGCCTTAAGCTTTTGGGTGCTGTTGCAAAATTTGAGTGGCATTATACTTGGCTATTTAACTGGCTATTTTTTTCGACTCAATTTTCAAAATAAAATCACTATTATTATTGAAGTTGGATTACATAATACTGCATTAGCATTACTCATAGCGGGCAATTTATTGCGCAATGCCGAAATGCAAAAACCCATAATGGTATATGCTATGTTCACCTTTTTTTCTACCCTCCTATTTGCATGGCTTATTAAAACAATTGCCCTTAAATTCATTGAAAAAAACCCATCCATTTGATGATCAAAAAGACATTATTCATATTTGTTTTAACGTGGTGTTTGTCAAAAAATATTGAAGCGCAGGTGCCTACCATCGGAGATAGCCTACAATTGGAAATTGCCAATTGGAATCTCAATTGGCTGGGTAAAATTGGCTATGGCCCCAGTAATGAAACATTGCAGCAAAACAATATTATTGACGTTATTAAAAAAAGTGAAATTGATATTTGGACCTTTTGCGAAGTCTCTAATAATTTTGTTTTTGATTCAATGATGCAACAGCTGCCTGAATACGCTTATACAATTTGCAATTACCTGCCCGAACAAAAAACAGCAATCGTCTATAAAAAATCACTGTTTAAATTGATCAAAAGTGAATTAATTGGAACCAAGCAAAAAGATAGCTTTAGCACATTAAGATTCCCCTTTCAGGTAAGCTTAAAACCACTAGTTCCGATGGGCATTGACACCCTTTTTTTAATTGCTCTACACCTAAAAGCAAATATTGGCACTTCCACCGAATTACTCAATGCTTATAACAGCAGAATTCGATCTGGTCAATGGCTAAAAATGTATTTGAACCAGCAACACAATAAACGTTTTTGTATGGTTTTAGGTGATTGGAATGACGATATAGATGAATCCATTTACAATGGATTGCCATCACCGTTTGCGCCAATGTTGGATTTGGGCTTTGATTTTACATTTATAACAAAAACATTTTCTGATAATCACATTGGCACGACTACCTCATACCCTGAAGCCATTGATCATCAATTAATTTCTAAACCTTTAAAAGCTTACTACGTTTCAAATTCTACTAAGCTCTTTACTTTGAATCAGTATATCCCAAATTATTCAAATACCACAAGCGATCACTATCCTGTTTATTCATCATTTTCGAGACGTTCGAGCAAGACCAATTACAAAACAACCACTAACCGTCCTTTGGTTTATTTAAATTCAAGTTTAAGCCAACTTATCATTACTGGCGAAGTTGAGGAAGGCCAAATAAAACTCTATAATATGCTAGGTAGCTGTGTTATGGATCAACCCATTATCGCCTCACAAAGTTTTGATATATCAAGACTTCAGAAAGGATATTATTTGGTTTCTATGATAACTAACCAAGGGATTATAACTCAAAAAATAGCCTTATTTTAAAACATCTGTTTTAGTTCATAATGGATAAAAACATAAGACTTACACTTCAACAAGCGAAACCTAAAATTGAATACTATTGTAATTATCAAGAAAGATGTCAATCGGAGGTAAAAGATAAACTCTACACATTTGGACTTGACACAGATGATGTTAATGAGCTTTTGGCCCATGTTGTTAAGAGTGGGTTGGTAAATGAAGAACGTTATGCCGCAGCGTTTACAGGAGGTAAATTTAGGCAAAAACAGTGGGGTAAGGTGCGTATTAAACAAGCGCTTAAATTTAAAAGAATAAGCGACTATAGTATAAAAAAAGCGCTCCTTGAAATTGATGATGTGGCCTACATCAATACACTTGAAAAAGTAGGCGATAAATATTATGCCACCTTGAAGGATAAATTAAATTACATCAGAGAACAAAAACTAATTCAACACCTCATTCAAAAGGGTTTTGAATACGATTTGATTCAAGATTACCTTAAACGAAAAAAAACTTAGGCTTTATGGTCTATACAGCCAACTATACTGCAAATTGGACAATTGAGAATATCATGACCTCTTGCGGGGCAGAATTGTCTCCCAAAAAAGATGATTTGTAGATGCCCTTTATTCCACAATATTTTTGGAATAAGTTTTTTCAAATCCTTTTCAGTTTCTGTCACATTTTTACCGCTGGTTAAACCCCATCGTGTGGCGAGTCTATGAATATGAGTATCAACTGGAAAAGCAGGATGGCCAAAACTTTGAGACATCACTACAGAAGCTGTTTTGTGACCTACGCCAGGCAATTTTTCGAGTGCCTCGAAAGATTCTGGAACCTCCCCTTTGTATTCATTAATTAAGATTTCACTTAGTCCAAAAATGGCTTTTGATTTTGCAGGAGATAGACCACATGGTTTTATTATTTCCCTAATTTCTTCGATCGATAGCTTAACCATTTTATAAGGTGTGTCGGCCCTTTCAAAAAGTGCAGGCGTAATTTTGTTCACCCTTTCATCTGTGCATTGTGCGGAGAGCAATACTGCTATTAAAAGTGTATATGCATCCTTATGATCGAGCGGAATAGGTGTTTCAGGATATAAAGATTCAAGTGTTTTTAAAATGAATTCAACCTTTTGCTTTTTAGTCATGATGGATTTTTATTGGACAACAAATTCAATTGAAAAACTTTGAGTAAATATTTTGAATAGATGAATGCCAAATTACTGTAAATTCCATTGGTCTTCAAAGCTTTTAGGTTTTCTGTATTCATTCTTTTTTTACTAGAAAAACCTGAAGCACTTAAACCACCATCACGCATATAAACGGTTACTAAATTAGAATAAACAACTTTTATTTTATGCACCCAAATGGCTCGCAATAGCCACTCAAAGTCGCCACTGATGCGGTAGTTTTCATTGTATTTACCTACCCTAGATAAAGCGGTGGTTGTAATAAAAAAACCTGGATGGGGTGGTTGTATGCCAATTCTAAATTGCCATTTCTTAAAGCTTCTGGCGTGGTATGTTCTGAAAGGTTGTATGAACTGATTGTTCTTAAATATTTGAACTGAAGTACTTATGGCCTCTGCCTTGGGGTGTAAATTAAATAATTCAACCACATTGGTAATGACAGATGAATGGGGATAAAAATCATCTGAATTGAGGATGCCTACAATATCACCACTTACTTGACCTAACCCTTTATTAAAAGCATCATATAAGCCCTTGTCAGGTTCAGAAAATACTTTTGTAATATTGGGTTGAAAGGTTTCTATAATTTTATAAGTTGAATCCTTTGAAGCCCCATCGATAATGATATATTCTATGTTCTCATACGTCTGGTTTAAAACAGACTGTATCGTTTGTGCAATTGTTTTTTCTGCATTGTAACAGATGGTGATTATCGAAACTTTTGGGTTATTCAATTATTCTCTCCTTTATTTTTTCAGCAGGATTGCCTCTATAAATTCCATAAGCATCGAGGTTTTTAACTGCTACACTTTGTACCATTAAAATACTGTGACTATGGCAAATTACATTTCCACACACCATTGCCTTTGCACCAATCCAAACGCCATCTTCGAGTGTAATGCTACCAACCATTAAATCAAAGGTTTCTTTTTTGTAGTTATGGTTACCACAAAGCAAAAAAGCACCTTGGGAAATACAAACATTATTGCCGATATTAACTATATCTAAGTTATCAATCCAAACTTGCTCACCTATCCAAACATTATCTCCTATTGTTAAACGCCATGGGAACTTAATGTTTACATGTGGCTTAATCACCACATTCTTTCCAATTTGGGCTCCAAACAATCGCAATAAAAAAACTTTTACCCCATAGAAGTGAAATGGTGTTTTAAAAAACAAACCATTGCATACAAACCAGCTTCCTCTTTTGAAAAAACCTGCTCCAACTCTAAAAAAAGAGCTGTTATCAAATTTTGCTAGATTGACTGATTTACGCATTGTATTGTTGCAAAAATAGGTGATTTTATAAATTAAGTATATGATTAATTAGTATGGAAAATATTTCCATATCTATTTTCAAATTCATTTTTATCAATATAATCTAAAGCCTTATTTAGAGCACCTTCTTGCCAATGGCGGTAAGTAGAAAGTTCCATCGCATCAAAAAATCCAATTGCATTGCTAATTTCTTCCATACTGTCTGCCTGCACCTCAATACCAGCCATGCTTTCTTGCATTTGCTTCCAGGGCGTATTATTGCTAATAATAACAGGTGTTGCAGAGGCTAAACTTTCGAAAATTGCATGTCCAAAGTTTTCACCATGAGAAGGCAAAATCATCACATCCGTGTGATTGAATAAATTTAAAATTTCAGAGTGAGGTAATTCTTTCAAACAAATTATCGCTATGTTCTTTGGCATTGATTTTAATTCATTATCAAATACTTGTTGATAGGCTTCGTCGATGCCGGCACCAGCAAAACTAATTTGTATATTTTCTTTCCTATTTTTCAATGCTTTCAAAACCATTACAGGGTTTTTTTCGGGTGAAATTCTACCTAAAAAAAGCAAACGCAAAATACCTTTGTCGGATTTAAATGCCTTATTTGAAAAATTAAAATTTTTATCTGGCAGCAATGGAATATTGGGCGCAGAAACAATCTTTACCTTACCTAGGGTCCTAACAATTTCCTCATTTTCAAAAGGTGAAGTAGACAACAAGGTAGTTGATTTGTAAAGTCCAAAACCGCGAGCGAATGCTAGAAATAGCTGTTTCTTTAGTGGTTTGACCTTTAATGCGGATTGATGCAACATGCCCCTTACAGCCACAAAGGTTTTTAATGCACCATAAAAATTAGCAAAAAACAAGGGTAGAATGCTGAAGTAAAAAGAAAACAAACCATTGATTAAAATTACGTTGGCTTTGTGTTCCTTGCATAAATTTTTAATGGCTTTTACGGTTACATTTTCTGAAGAAATATAAAGTACTTCGTGCTGATGGTTAAGGGTGACCCACTCATTGGCTACAACACCAGAATAGGCTTCTGAAGATGCGTAATCAGTATTGCGTGTAACAACTTTAACATGAAAATTATGGCTTAACAGTTTTGCTAAATTGTAAACAGATTGAATGGGGCCACCGGCTCTGTAGCCTGGCACATACCAGTCGGTAAAAATTAAAATGGTAGTTGGTTTATTCAATCTTATTATTTTTTATCCATAAGCCAAGTACTGCCAAATTTAAGATCATGTTCCAACGAATATTGTTTTTATTACTGTAATAATTTTTTCTCAATTCGTTAATAGTATTTGCGTTGAATAAGGGGTGATGACATAGTACATCTAAACCTTCATTAACAATTGGTTTAAGTTCATTTTTTAGCCAATTTTGCCAAGGTAAAACGAAACCCATTTTAGGACGGTGAACAATTTCGTCTGGAATCAAATCACCCATGGCATCAACTAACAAGGCCTTGGGAGCCTTGCCCTTTTTAAACGCATCTGGCAATGACAATACATATTCCACCAGCTGATAATCTAAAAATGGCTCTCTTATTTCGAGTGCATGTGCCATGCCCATTTGGTCTGTATCACGCAATAACATAGGTTTAAGATAGTTTTCCCATTCAGCAATAGAAATGGCCTTGTATTGATTGGAATCAGGGAAATACGCATGATTAAACCCTATGGGTTGATTCAAAATGGAATTAATTTGCGATTGGGTAAATAATTTTCTAATGGCATAATAGCTATTCTCTAAATTCATATTGCTTGCCAACAATTCGAATTTCTTAGCACCTGAATAATCTTGTTTCGTATAGTTAGCAGTAGTTGCAATTAATTGACGAATAGATTGCGGGATATATTTAAGTTTTTCAATTGAACCTCCGCCTAATCGATTAAAAACAGGATACCCTCCAAACCATTCATCACCTCCTACCCCAGAGAGTGCTACCGAAATACCAGCACCTTTTACGGCTTTAGAGACAACATAAGTATTTACGCCATCCCAACTAGGCTGATCTAGCGCGCTCAATGCCGCTGGGAACATTCCCAAAAACTCATCTGCACTTAAGTCAATTTGGGTATGGTTGGTCTTGAACTTTTTTGCAATTAACGCTGCGAATTTAGCTTCACTAAATTGTTTTTCATTGAAATTAATATTGTAAGAATTAATACTAACCCCGCACTCGCTCATGGCAGCAACGACAGCACTTGAATCGATTCCACCAGACAAAAATGCCCCCAAAGGAACATCTGACATCAGTCTTTTCTCAACGGCTCTCATAAACAAATCGCGCGTTGTTTTTATTGCTAAGTCGCGCGTTGTTTCTGTTTGCTTAAAATCATTTATAGACCAATACGCTTTAATATCAAAAGCTTCATCCTTTATGGTCATGTAGGAACCAGAAGGCAACATTTGGACACCTTCAACAAGTGTTTCATAGCCTGGAATTGTTTGAAAAGTAAGATAATCACTTAATGCGTTTGTATTCAGTTTCCTTTTAATCAAACCGCTTGCAAGCAGGCTTCTTACTTCCGAAGCGAAAATCAGACTTCCATCATTTGTATGATAATAGTATAATGGCTTTACTCCTAACCTATCGCGTACTAAAAATGTTTGATTGCTATTGCTATCATGGAGTGCAAAGGCAAACATACCATCTAGTTTTTCAACACATTGAATTCCCCATTTAAGATAGGCCGCAATAATAACCTCTGTATCTGTATTGGTAATAAAAGGGTAGTCGGACAATTGACTTTTTATTCCCTTGAAATTATAGATTTCTCCATTAAATGTAATGCAAACTTTACCACCGTTTGAAAACATTGGCTGATGACCTGCAGATGACAAATCAATGATAGAAAGTCGGGTTTGACCAAAGGCAAATGAGGTTGTTACATAACTTCCAAAATCATCTGGGCCACGATGTCTCATACTGCCATTCATTGAAGCAATAATGGATTTTGAATCCGCTATACTTGTACCTATAATTCCATTAATTCCGCACATTACAATATCATTTTATTTAAAGTATTAACCCAATCATCAAGCTCTAATGTTGACCCTTTTTCAAAACTATGGGCGGCCATTTGCCATAATTGATCATCATTTAAAGACATTAATTTTTCTAGCTTTTGTTGAAGCATATCAACATTGCCTGCTTCAAAAATACAGCCATTCTGATCATCTAAAAAAAATGAAGCTGAACCAATTTTGTCACTTAAAATCATAGGCAAAGCGGACATGGCCATTTCATGTACAGCAACACCCCATGGTTCGAAAAGACTTGGTAAAACATATACGCCGCTTTTTGACAAGTAAGCGCGCATTGCATCAGGTTGAACAAATCCATGGTGTTTGATAAAAGTATTCTCTATGCGTTGATCATATAAGTCGCCAAAGCCAAAGCAATGCAATTGCCATTGATGGCCAGTGTTGGCATTCGCTTTGATGAATGCATTCCACAACGTTGGTAAATCCTTTTGCTTAATGTACCGAGCAACACTAATCATCACTTTAGGATAGGGCCCTTTTTGTCTAAGCTTCAGTTCACCAATTGGTTTGAATAAGTTGGAATCAGCCACATACAAGCCAGTGAATATTTGATTGGATTTGAATCCCAACTTTTGAGCATATAATTTTTGGGGTTCACCTGGCACCCAGGTGGCATGAAATAATCTTCTCAACCAAAACGGTGAAATGAATCTCAAAAGGTATTGTTTTGCAGTTCCTAACCATTGGTTATCGATAAATACCACATTTTTGGCGCTTGTTCGGTATTTTTTAATAACACTTAAATAGAATTTATTTCCCCACCCCGAACATAGAATTAATTGAGGTGAAAATTGATCAATTTCTTGTTGAATTTTTTCCTCTGAATCTTTCGCATATTGAATACTAACAAGGTTGTTTGATAAATCGAAGTTAAATGGAGCCTCTTGATTTACAGGATAGTGAACAAGTAAAATTTTAATGTCCTTTTTCTGTAATAACAAATGTTTTACACAGGCAATAAAATAGCCAGCCAACTCGGTATATAAAATTAATACGCGCAATAATTTACTTTTGCAAAGATTACCATTTAAAATGAATTTCAAAAACATTCTTAGTTGGTGCATGGTTGCCTCTATATTTATGGATGATTATATCATTCTAAGGTTCGTTTTGCCCTTTGATTTTTATGTGTATTATTTGTTCTTTATTGTCAGCATTGTTTACTACATGTTTTCTAAAAAAACGGTTAAACTACTGCCAGGGTGGTTTTTCGGATTTACAAGTTTGTTAATTGGGGTCACCTTATTTGTCACTTGGCTTGATAATTCCTTTGATTTTAAGGTCATGAAACAAATCATTGGTATCACATTCACTTCGGTGGCCTACTATACATTTCTCTCCTACAACAACTTCAATCTTAAAAAAATATTCAAATGGTATATCAGCATTGCTGTGATTGTCTCCTTATATGGCATTTTTGAAGAGTTTTTACACTTAGGTGGTATTCATATAAGTAAGGATATTAGGCGAACCACCTTTGGCCTCTATAGGGTTTATAGCGTGATGGGTGAGCCCTACTTTTTAGCTGTAGTTTTAATACCAGCTTTTTTCTATTTACTCTCCAATTTTACTAGTATGCGAAAATTTGGCAATTTGTCGCGCGAGTTTACCAATATGCTAATTGTCGGTGTTTGCTTTGTCTTAACTTTTTCTACAGCTGGATTAATAGGCTTTGCACTCGTTATCATCTTTTGGCTATATAATAGAAAGTACTTTTCAGTCACCAATTGGAAAATAATTTTCCTGCCGCTTGTGATACTCCTACTGACAGTTTTATTTACCAATGTAAAGGATGGTTGGCAAGAGTTTGACACTAAATACACCGAAACACTGAATGCTTTCACTGTTAAAAAATTGAGTAAGAAAGAAGCCTCTAGCTTGAACTCAAGTAGTTTTGCAATTTTCTCTAATTACATGATAGCTAAGGCCTCATTCACCGACAACCCAATCACTGGCACTGGATTAGGAACACATGAAAAAAACTACTTGGATAAATTCGGAAATTTCTTTGATGAAGACTTCTTAAAACGCTATGGCGCCTTTAATGCCAACGATGCCAACTCCCTTTTCTTGCGGTTAATGTCTGAAACTGGTTTACTCGGGCTGAGCTTGTTTTTTATATTTCTATTTAAAAACTTTTTATGGCAGAGGGGTTATGATAATAAAGAATTAAGAGCATACACTTTGATAAACCAAGGTATATTTATTTGGTTTGTGGTGCGATTGGTAAGAACGGGGAACTATTTTGGAAATGGATTCTTTTTGTTTTTCTTCATCTATTACTTTTCCTGTAAGATTGTTAAAATGAAGTTGCGCGAACAAAAAGCAAGACTAGAAAACCAAAGAACAACTATGATTTTAGCGCATTGATTGTGACCTGTATAGACACAGGCCATAAGTATTTTTCAGATACTTTTTTATAAGATGAATATTTTAGTTGATAGAGCGCTTCTTTAGAAATGGAACAGAAATAATTTAGGCCATTTAATAATTGATTGGCATTATCGGTTTCAATTAAAAGACCATTTTCCTTGTCCACAAGCAAGCGCGTGGCGCCTGTATCGGTGGCCAATATTGCTAAATTCATGGCCATGGCTTCTAATATTACGGTTGGCATACCTTCGGCAATACTTGGACAGACCAAACAATCGCATTGGGATACAATGGATTTGATTTGATTCGCATCACGTAATTCTCCATGAAATATTAAATGACTTTTGTTGGCAAGATTATCCTGTGAATGGATCCCAATAAAATGAAAAACAAAGGAAGAAGGGTCAATGTCTTGAAGCACCTTGAAAAGTAAATCAAGTCCCTTTCTTTTTTCATTTCTGCCTACAAATACAAAATGTATTTTTTCGTTGTGAATAGGTTGATTAGATAACCATTCCTCACCAATCCCGATAGGTGTTTCCTTTATTAATTTGGCGCCTTTTGATTCTAAAATTTGGGTAAGTTGTCCACCTAATGAAAAGCTAATGGCGCTTTTTTTAATGATGGTATTAGCAGGAATCCGCAATAGCAATTGGGCCAATTTAGATTTTAAACCAAAGGCCTTTTGATACATTTCTAAACCATGTAAATTGCTTCCAATGGAAACTCCTTTTTTTACAAAATACCAGCCTGTAAACCCTTGTGAATAGGTAAAATCATAAGGTCTCTGTTGAATATACAACTGATACAAACTTTTAGAATAGCGATAGGAATTATAAACATAATGACCAGGAAAAGGAATTTTCACCCTTGGAAAATCAACCTTAAAAAAACGAATGTTTAAAGTTTCATCAAAATTAAATTGTTTAACTACCAATGCAGCATCTTTGGCACAATAAAATAAATCGACCTTTATGCCATTTAGGGACAAGTATTTTGCCAAATAAAAGGAGTGTTTTTGCATACCTCCAATGGTATCTGGCCATATGCCATCGGCAAGTAATGCAATTCTCATTTTATGGAATCTTTGGCTTGTTGTTCAAATACCTTTTTTAGGGCTAATTCTTTGCAATGGAAGCCATCGTTGAAAGCTGAATCTTTAAATTGATAAACATACGGTGAATACGTACCAATTAATTTTATATGATGCTCTGAAGCGAATTGATTGAAGTATTTTTCAACCTCAAAAGCAATTTGATAATCTTTGCTCTTTTTAATAAAATCGTATACAATAGGATGGTATGGAGAAATAAAAAATTCTACTTCTATGTTTTTCTTTTGGAGATACTCTATAAACTGTATGAAAATGGTTTGATACTTTGGAGATAATTGCTTGAATTCGCCCATCGAATACAATGGTGTTTCAGTAATTGATTGCGTGGCATAGCCATTCACTATTTCGAGAGCTGAATTTCTAGAACTTTCCCCATACACAATAGAACCATCTACAACCTTGGTAAATTCTTTATTCATAGTTGAATTCACAGGTTGGTAATGAACATCAACACCGCGTATAAAATAACTCCATGAAGTTTTAAAATAGGAAAGTGACCAAAGTTGGTTGTATTTAACATACAGGGACTGATCCTCAAATGGTTTCTCGGCATATGCTGTTAAACCAAGCTTATCTAACATCTCGTTGTATTCCTTGGTGAGCACTTTCCAGCGTGATTGGTCGTTGTTCTCGTTAAAAAAATAGGGATCTAAACCTATTCTTACTTTCTTAATGTTACAGCCCTTATTTTCATATAAATCGTAAATAGCTAATAAGTCTTCAATTGTGGCACCACTTACGCCATTGTTCATTAAATTTTCATTAGGAAAAAAGCGCTTACCAAGTTGCATTACTCTGCTTGAACCTAATACAATAACATCTGGACAATTTTTATTATCTGTTATAAAATACCTCTGTAAAAGCCTTTCATCGTAGTTGGTTACATTGGTCACGTTCTTTCCTTCATTGAGATATCTAACAATTCCTTTCTCGTAGGGTCCTTTTCTAAAAATATTCGCTGGATCTTCTTTATAGTTGATGCTAATAATTAAAAGCGGTATTGGCAACATGTAAAGTAATTTTATAATGAACTTTTTCATTGATTTAGAATTTAAAATAAATGAATTGGTTATTGCCTGAAGCACCGAAGTAAATGATGCAGAAAATTACTGCGTAATAAATTCCAAATCTCAACGGCATTTTTTTAATATAGCTTATTTCTAAACCATGTTCTTTGTGACGTTGTAGCCACTCCACTAGAATTAGTAGGGCAATAAAAATTAATGCAATAATGGCATTTGTTCTGTTATTTGTAATTTCTGGGATTGAAAATAAGGAGGTTGAAACGATTCTTTTTAAATAGTCAAATCCTTGTGAAATTTTATCAACTCTAAAAATAACATTCGAAAGCATTATCAGAATAAATGTAATAAGCATGTTTTTTAATTCACCAAAAGTTGGCCAGACTCTGTCTTTCTGAAACTTTTTTTTCTTAAACAAAGTCCCTCTAAGTATCATTGGAACAAACAAACACGCTTGTATGAAACCATAAAACAAGAAGGTCCAATTGGCGCCATGCCATATGCCAACAGCCAAAAAATTAAGAAGAATAGCCAGTATTAAACCTAAATTTCCATAGTCCCTAAAAGCGATATTGAGTGGGGCAAATACATAATCGGTCATCCAGGAGGTAAGTGAGATATGCCACTTTTGCCAGAACTCAGCAATGGTTTGAGAAAAGAATGGATAATTGAAATTTCTACTCACGTTAAAGCCCAATAATCTAGCAACGCCTATTGCCATGTCCGAATAGCCTGAAAAATCTGCATACACTTGGATTGTAAAGAAGAATGCACCTAACACCAATGAGCTAGCCGGATAGGTTAAGTAATTATCAAATATCTGATTGGTAAGTGCTGCACAATTATCTGCAATCACCATTTTTTTAAATAAGCCCCAAAGAATTTGTCGCAATGCATCAGACATTTGTGAAGGGTCGAAATTTCGCTTCTTTTCAAGTTGAGGAATAAGTGCTGATGCTCTATCTATTGGTCCAGAAATAAGTGATGGAAAAAACGCTACATAAGAAAAAAAAGTAACCCAGTTAGTTGTTGCTTGTATTTTGTTTTTATAAATATCAAGAATATAGCTTAGGGTTCGAAATGTATAAAAACTAATGCCTAAGGGTAAAATTAAATTTAAGGTATGAAGGTTTGCGTTAAATCCTAAAGACCTACTTAAGTCGACGAATGAGGTAATGAAGAAATCGGCATATTTAAACAGTATAAGTAAACCAATGCCATGTAAAATTGATAATCCAACTAGCCATCGTTTGGTTTTAATATTTTCCCTTTTTTGAATTTGAATACCTAAAATATAGTTGAGAATTGAACTGCCTACAATAAGTAACAAAAAGCGCCAGTCCCACCAAACATAAAAGGCATAGCTTCCCAACAACAAAAATAAATTTTGTGCCATTAGATGCTTTTTAAATACTAACCAGTAAATAAAAAAGAAGATCGAAAAGAATCCTAAAAATTCGAGTGAATTAAATAACATTTTTTATTTAATTGAAGTTGCAGCATTGATTGTTATATCAACCCCGTTTATTTGTGGTGTTGCATCAACAAAAAACGCCACTGTATTAGCTACCTCCTCTACAGAGAGTAATTGCTTCAAGGGGTGTTTCTCACGCAATTGTTCAACCACCCTTTCATCCACTTTTGAGGTGAGGTTTGTCTGCATAAATGAAGGGGAAATGGAATTAGATGAAATATGAAATGCTGCATTTTCTGTTGCCCATACTTTGGTTAACTTTTCCAAGTAGGCCTTATTGGCAATGTATACAGATGCGCCTATAGGTGGGTTCTCTGATAGGCCTGAAGTTAAAATCGTAATTATCTTTCCCATTCTTTTTTTACGAAATCCATTAATGGCCTTTTGAGTAATCTCAATCGTAGGAATTATATTATCCCTAAAATCATTTAAAAAATCCTCGGAAGGTGTTTTATGAAAATGTGTCTTTATAAAATCCCCATTATAGGCGTTGTTTATTAAAATATCTAGATCAAAACTTGCAATGTTTTCTATCAATGAACTAAGTTCATTAGCATCCCCAAAGTCACATTTTACTGGGACTGTGTTACTGAAATCAGTTGCTATTTTTTCTGCTTCCGCTTTTGATTTGCTATAGGTAAAATAAACTTTATGACGAGCGTCCTCAGCAAGTTTCCTTGTTATTGCCCCACCTAGTCCAGATGCTCCGCCTGTGATTAATATATTCATTTGAAAACGCCTATTTGAATTTTACCTTTTGCTACCGTTTTCGTTTCAATGTTTTTAAAATTGAATTTGAATTCAACTGTATTAACTGATTCAAAAACACCACTCACTTCAGCAAAAAAATCTAATCTGTCATCCAAATAAACAGGATTTTTAAACTGTATCTCCTGTAAATGAATGATAACATTTTTTACTGGAAGGCATTCACCAATGAAAAAGGAAATAAACCCATTCAGGATATTCCCATGCATAACCCTTCCTTTAAATCCGTTGTCAATGGCAAATTGCTCATCTGTATGCAGTGGATTTCTATCTTTGAAAAGGGTAATAAATCCATCATATATTTTTTCTGATAGATGGAATTTTTCTATAAACTTATCCCCTTCCTTAAAGATCATTTATTCTTTGATATAATACAATCAATCATCTCTCCAACATTTGTCCAGCTTTGTATTTCCATTGAGGTAAACCTCAGATTAAATTCTCTTTCTATAGCTACTACCAATTGTATGTGTGTTAGTGAGTCCCAGTCTTCTACATCATTTGCAGTGGTAGCATCGCTTAAAACAATTTCTTCATTGTCAAGTACATCAATAAATATTTTATTTACTTTTTCGAGTGCTTTCTCTTTTTCCATGATTTTATTTTTTGATTATTTTTTTATTATGATTTTCACTTCTTTGTTTTTTTAAGAAAAGCTCCATATAATGTGCTTACCTTAAATTTTTCAGCCTTTTCCGGAGAAACATCCTCGGATAAAAAAGACATTTCTGATTCAATTTCAAACCCTGCTGACCTAATAAGCGCTTGTATCTCCGTGACATTATTGAAAAGGTAGAGATGGTCGATTGTAGGTGCGTTGGTGGGTGTAGTAATAAAAACTGTACCATCCTCATTGAGCAAGTCATTCAACTTTGTCAATAACTTTAAAGGCTCCTCAACATGTTCCAATACTTCACCCATTGTAATAAAATCGAACTTTGTTTCAATGCTAAAATCAAATACATCCATTAAATGAAAATTAACACGGTCACTATCCGTAAAGCGCTTGGCTAAATCAATAGACGTTGGACTTATATCTACTACAACAAATGTGGTCTCATTATTTAATATTTCAAGTGACCTGGAAAGGTAAAGACCATGTCCTGCGCCAATTTCAAGATAACTTCCTATCTTGCTTGCATAATTGGGGAGTTGTTCTATGTAGCTCGAAAATAATTGGTAATGATGCTTCCATAAAAACTGTGACATGATCAAACCATGCATGTAATATTCCATGATTCCAGGTTTGGCGTAAACCCTATCGTTGACTTCTTGAAATGTGCTGCTAGAGTACTTCCCGGTCCTAAAAAAATCTACTGCCTCAACATTCATATCAGCTATCATGCTTAAATAGCAATCAATGGCATAATCCAGTGTTTTATTTTCTGTTTCAAGATAAGTAATGTACTTTTTCAAAAAGCCACTGAAAGTTATTTCATAGGCCTCGTCAAAAAAAGTCATGTTCTTTTTTATCTTTTTTCCATGCAGAGGGTTTAAACTCTCTATCCGTTGAACTATATAATTGATGTGTTCCTGCATTATTTTAAATTTATAAATACTTTTTTGATTTTATAGCTTTTCAAATCCAATATCCAAGTGTTATCCCTATTCTCAAAACCCAGATTTTGGTAATGGTCTTTTACCATTTCATTTTTTGCGGTTGGAAGGTATTCACCTTGTATCATTTCAAAACCCTTTTCTACTGCAAAATTAGCAATTGTGTTTAGTACAAAATGTTCCATTCCTCTTTTCAATACTCTGCAACTCATGAACCAAGTATCAATAAATACTTTTTTCTCAGTTTCCTTCTTCATAATCACAACACATATCAATCCATTGTCGCCAAACTTATCCTCTAAAGTGAATGCAAATGTATAGAAATTATCGGAATTGGAAAGTAATTCGATATCAGACTCTGTATAGCGAATAGTACGCAAATTAAACTGATTCGACCTTTGGGATAATTGGGCTACACGGGGTATATTAAATTTATTAAATGGTTCAACCAAAGAAAGCATATTGAGGCTTTCAAGGAATTCATCCTCGTTTGTAAATTTTTGTTGTAGAATTGTTCTTTGGGCCTCTACCTGATATAACTTTGTTCTTTCTGTATCTTCGTTAGAGTATGAGATGGTTTCGAATAAATTAAGTGTATATAAATATTCGAGATAATCTGCAGGGTCTACAGGTAATTCGGGTACAGTAATACCAGGAATATTCTCTCTCACAATATTTCTCTCGAATGGATTGTCGTCTAAAAATACCATGGAATCAAATCCTATATTGAGTATGCTTTGTATATGTCGAATATTGTCTGCTTTATTCTCCCAATTGGCAATAAAAACAGCGATATCATCGAGTCGCAACACCATATCTGGATGTTTTTCGAATGGTTCCTTTGCAACTGATTCGGTATTTTTACTACAAACTGCTATAATTATTCCTCGGTTTTTAAGCTTCTTAATCCAATACTGAAACTCGGTAAATGCTTTTCCGATACCTAGACTGCCAATTTGTATGTTTTCAATGCCATCGTCTCCAATAATGCCACCCCATACCGTATTATCTAAATCCAAAATAACACATTTTTTAGAATGACCATTCATGGCGGCAATGACATCAATCGTTTCTTTGGCAACAAATGGCAAGACATCGATGCTCAATACCATTTCTGTATTGATGTATACTGATGTTTGAAAATTCACCATTTTGCCGAACTGATTCTGTAAAGTAGATAAGTCGCATACATAGAGATTAGCTACTTGGGTAGATAATTTCATTAACTCATAATTGAGTTTACGAAGTTGAAATTGAAATGATACTTCTAGTTTATTGGCATAATTTCCAAATACTGAATCATTAATTTCAGAATAATTATAATAAATTATTTTAGCGTTTAATTGGCTGTTAATAGCCGAAATAATTGAATTTATTTCCTCCAATCTATTCTCTGCCAACAACTGGTAATGCGCTGGTTTAGACTTATTGTATTTCGCTAATAACTTGTGGGAGGAATGAAATAAAATAACAAGTTCAGGATTGAACTCAAATAACTCAGAAGTTGGATCAAAAACCTGACGTTCAATTTGATTAAAATCTGCCTCCCAAATTTGTAAATCATAACCAGCCTCGTAACCAGTTGCCCGCAAGGCTTGAACTAAAAATTGAGTGGCCGAATCGCCTAATAACGCTACTTTAATGGTTTTTAGACCACTAAAATCTTGCTTAAGATTTTTTTTAAGTTGAGAAAATGTTTTCATTAAAGCACTAGAAAATATGGATTGAAAAAGATTTTAGTTTACTTTTTTAAGAATGTTTTGCGCGGCCATTTCCCAAGTATAATGTTGAGCAATATCTGCATAAAATTTATCGGAAATGGTTTTACCAAAATCATCATTTTTAAGTAAATTGGCAATGGCTTCAGCCATTTTTTCCTTGTTCATATCAACCACTAAGCCATTCACACTGTTTTGCATAACATCTTTCACCGGGCCTGTGTTTGGGGCAATTATTGGTTTGTGCATCGCACCATATTCAAAAATTTTAATAGGAGAACCATACCAATTAGATTTGGCCATAACACATATATCCATTGTAGCTATAAAATTAAAAACCGCTTTGTGATCGTGCTTACCAGCAAAACAAACCTTGCGCTCAATACCGTTAGAATTTACTCTTGCTTTCAATGCTGCTAGTATACTTCCATCCCCAACAATCAATAGTAAGGCATTAGGAAAATCTCTTTCGACAATTGCAAAAGCATCAATCAAAATATCGACCCCATGGTGAGGAAAAATAGAGCCTACAAAACCAATCACCTTTTTACCTTCCAATTGGTAATTAATTTTTATTTCACTTATTCTGTTTTCATCGATAAGCACATTGTCAAAATTAATACAGTTAGGTTGAACAAAAATCTTTGAGGAAGGCACCTGATAAGTGTTTTCAATAAATGTTTTAAGTGCCGATGAAACAACAAAAATTTGATCGGCATTGTCATTCTTATTTTGTTCCTTTTTATGCGCCAGTCTGTGCCAAAAGGAGTAGCCTTCGAAACCTTTCATCTCTTCAGCAAAAGGTGCATTAATTTCTAAAAAATACTTAATTCTATGTTTTTTAATAATGGCAACACCTCTGTCTTGCAAATATTCCGAACGCTCATAAATTAAATCTGGTTGAAAAGCAATGATTGCTTCTTCCAATTTTTGGGCCGCTGATACATCGTGTTTCATCAATTGAAAATCTTTGAGGGATGTCCATATAAAACGCGGTATAAATTTTTTGATGCGGGCTTTGATGCTATTTTTTGATGCTGGAATTCCAGCAGAAGACAAATTACCTTTTTCTGTACCACCCATGATGACAGGTAATACTGTATGCCCTAATTTTCTGAGCGCATTAATTACCTCGCGTTGATGCGTGGCATAACCTACCTCACTGACAATATCATGGGTAGGATGAGGTGAGTAGTAAAGGATTTTCAATTTGAATTATTTGGAACGGCCGCCTGCAGCAGTGATAACATCTTGCATGTTATACTTTCTTTGCGGTATATTTATTTCTGCTTTGCAAAATGAATCTGGAATTGGTTCATTATTTACAAGCATCGTTAGCCATTGATGGAAATAGGCTGGTAGATTATTTTTAGTAAGTATCGTGGATATATAGTCCTTATCAACCACACCACGTCTTTGCATAAAAATACACACTGTTTGTATAGAAAAAATATTCACTTTATCACCAATCGATTTTCGTGTTGGTTCAAAATATTCATTTTCTTCGATGGCCTTGAAATGATCGCCTTCAGGATACCATTGATAGGTGTATTTTGGTGCAATGCCAAACCTTTTTTCTATACCAAATACATATAATAATTTGCGCAATGGCGTTTTTATTGCTTTCAATATTGGATTGGCTCTAAGGCTGTCTGTAGATCGTTTTTGATCTGGTGTCCATAATTGCAATGTAGCAGAATAAATTTCGGGATTATAAACAATATGTGGCTCCCATGCATCAATGGTATGAACTGGATAGGCTTCTTGCGTGAAATGCTTTGTAATTCTCATCTTACAAGTCAAATTTTCAGGATTCATCTCTACATGTTTATCAAATAACATTGTTTCGTATCCTGAACCAAATATAGCGGCTGTAGTAAGCATATAATTGTTGTGGTGATGAATACAATGCGCAGCAGTTCCTTTTACATAATGTTCCATTGCTGGGAAAAAATGTATTTTTAAATTAATGTCCGCAGTTTCATAGATAAAGAAATAAGGAATATTATACTCACTCCACTGCTGTTTTAAAAAACCTTCATCCTCAAAATTTCTTTTAATGACAAGTTTAATAAATTCGTCATCTGCACCCATTTTTTGCAATAATCCACCTACATGTTTATGCAACTCGGTTCTATCCTCGTATTGTTTCTCCAAGGCGATAACTTGTTGAATATAGGGGTGGTTTTCTAATATATTTTGCATTTTATGTGTTCTATTTTATTCTTGCAAAGGTACGTAAGCATAGCGTATTATTGACTTACTATCATTCAAACTGATAACTATCAGCCAACAATACTTCGTTTTAGAATGGATAGTATTTTGTGGGCAGCTTTGCCGTCGCCATAAAAGGCATTGGTTTCGACAAAAGCCTTATTTGAAAGTGCTTCGTATTGGTTGTATATAAGTTCAGAATCAGCTCCCACAAGGGTGTTACAATTGGCGCCAACCAACTCAATCCATTCTGTTTCATCACGCAGTGTTATACAGAATTTTTTGTTAAAAAAGGCCTCTTTCTGCAAGCCACCACTGTCGGTCATTACTATATCGCAATGTTTAATTAAATATAACATATCAAAGTAACCCAATGGTTCTGTTAAAACAATGTTTGGATGAAGTAGTATATTATTTAATTTTTGTTTGGTGCGAGGGTGCAGTGGGATAATGATTTTTTTCTCTTCCGCAATACGGTTTAAAGCTTTAAAAATATTGACTAAACGTTCCTCATTATCTGTATTCTCGGCACGGTGAATGGTACATAAAACAAATGGATCATTGGCAATATTTTTAATCTCAAGTGCCATTTGCTCAGCAAATTCAGAAAATAACATAAGGCTATCTAGCATGATATCACCGGTATTTTCTATGCTGGCACCAAAATGATCATACCCCTCTTTTTTTAGGTTTTCAATCGCCGTTTGGGTTGGACAGAAGAGGAAATCTGAAATTCTGTCGGTTAGTATTCGGTTCACCTCCTCGGGCATTTGCATGTTAAAACTTCTCAATCCCGCTTCAACATGTGCAACTTTTATATGCAATTTTTTAGCAGCTAAAGCTCCTGCTAATGTTGAATTTGTGTCGCCATACACTAATAATACATCTGGTATTTCTTTTAATAAAATTTCCTCAATACCTTCCATCATACGACCAGTCATCGCACCATGGTGCAATCCATTTACATTGAGCTGATAATTTGGTTGAGGTATCCCCATTTCTTTAAAAAATATATCCGACATATTCTCATCGAAATGTTGTCCAGTATGCACGATAATTTCTTCGACACCTTCCGTCATTGCAATGGCTTTGCTCAATGCAGCGGCCTTAATAAATTGTGGGCGAGCCCCTACGACTGTTAAAATTTTTATTGCTTTCAATTACACTTTGTTTTTTAATTGTATAAATTGTGACTTCATTTTTAAATATTGCCTATAACTTGGTGTTGTATAGGTGTGTCCATGACCTTGTGTTTTGGCCGATTTTAAAAATGTTTCATATGATTTTAGAACCCTTACCAACCCTTCTGCAGAATGTTTTAATAGTAATGCATAGGTTGCTGATACTGTTGATGCAAACGTCTCCTCAAATTGAATTGGTAAAGCCTCCTGTAAGAGAATTTCGCCTGCATCAATTTTTTCATTTATTTTATGGATGGTGTAACCGGTGTTTTTAGATCCATTGTAAATTTGCCAAATAACACTTTGCGCATTCTGGTAATCTGGCAATAATTCATGGTGAATATTTAGCATACCAAATGGCAAAATTGAGAAAACTTTCTTAACAATGTATCCATTGCCTAAGCTCAGTCCTATATCGGCTTTCGCGTTTTTAAATAATGTAACAGTTTGTTCAGAATTAATGCGCTCAGTTTTAAAAAAAGGAACCTTATTCTCACGACAAATATTTTCTAAATTATTGATTTGAAGATAAGCCGATAAATCCTGTTGATACCATCTGCGCATTTTGATTCCATTCAGTGCACCTAACAATCCTATTTTGAACAACTTTTTGCATTTTTGAATCGCCTTTTTATATTTTGATTTAACCATTCCTTGGTTAAAAATAACACTTACAACTTCAATACTTGGCTCTTTGAGTATTACTTCCAAATGATGCGCTGCAGTGCCATTCAATGAGGACGTTAATATCAACACTTTCATATTATTTAATAGGGGAAATAGTTATTCTTTTCTGATCTATTTTTAACATTATTCACTAAAAAATAAATAATATGATCCATTGGCCAATCCAAAATAACATGGTCTCTGCGAATGCACAAATCCTTTTGCTTTAACTCAGAACTTGACGGAATATGACAACCTCTTTCGGCAGATGAACAGGTTTGATAACCGACTTTAAAAACCAATTCTTTTCCAGTTTTATTAAAATGAGAAAAACGACCATAAGGAAATGCAAAATGCGTAACGGGTCCGCAGTTTTTATTGAGGATTTCATATGACAATTTCATATCCTCCTCTATGGCTTGCTCGCTCATATTGGCGATATTATCGTGGTACATTGTATGGGCACCTATTTCATGTCCCTGTGCTAGTAATTCATTAACATCTTGCCAGGTCAAAAATTCAACCGGCGGTAAATGTAATTTTACTTTGCAATGTGTTTTGATGGTTTCAAAATCATGCTCATCTATTAAACCAGGATTAATAAAAAAACATGCTTTTGCATCATACTTATTAAAAATCTGTGCAGCTGCCATGTTATTTTTAAAACCATCATCTGTACTTAAGGCAATATAGGGCTTATCAATTTGATTGTTTAGTATGCGTTCAACTGCTTCAGAATGACTAATAAAAGTATGATGTTTGCTCAGTACTTGCATCAATTGATCCAATTGCGTTAATTCATCCGCAAATGCATGATGGATATATAAAAATTGAATTCTCGGTACTACAAGATATTTTTCTATACCCTTTAGATTTTGTTTAAAAATCAAAACGCTTAAAACCAAATTTCTGGCTTTTGCCCTTAAACTATTAGGTTTTCTTATATCACTATAGCGCAATGTGTAATTTTCCAATTTGTAATCAATTTAATTCTAGATGACCTATTAACTGTTTTGTCAAATTACTTACTTCAAATTCTGATATATCAAATTCCTTTTTATAGAATTCATTATTATCTATTGCTTTTAATATTTCAATAAAATTAACTGCAGTAGCTTGTCTGCCTAGATTATGTTCTTCAACAAATTCGCCTGTTTTACCAGGATTTGAAAAAACTATGATTGGTTTTTTTTGAGATAAATATTCATAAAATTTGGTGCTAAAAGAATAATTCAAATCATCTGTTAAAAACAACAAACAAGCCTTTGCTGAAGCTATTTTACCGAACACATCGGACAATGGTATATTACCTTTAAAAAATAAATTTAATTCAGGTGTAAAATAATGCTTAAAGTTAGGATGAATTTCGCCATAAAAATGAATTTCATATTGCTCGAAAAAGGCGTTATTATTCACTTTTAAGGCCTTTAATTGATTCACAAGCATCAAAAAACTTTTCTCAGCCTTTTCATACAAGTTACCAGTAAAAATAATGACTTGTTTACTATTGTCCTGGTTTGTTTTGTGCTGAAAATCTAAACTATCAAACCCATTTTTAAGGGTAATTATTTTGTCTTTTTTAATGCCATATTCTGTTACAAAAAATTCACCGATGCCATCGGCCACAGTTAATATTTTATCGTATCCATTTACAACCTCTCTTTCGGCTTCCTTTTCAAACTTAAATCGCTTGGGTGATAAGTTCCAATAACCAAACGCCGTTTTATTATTGGTCCAAGGATCGCGCACGTCTAAATACAATCTAACATCTGGATATTTTCTTTTTATTTCCAACAGATATTTCGAATAATAAAATGGACCAACAGTTATTAGAATCGACCTATAACCAAGCTTAATAAATTTCTCCACTTCGTTTAACAGATGAACTTTGCATAAACTAGATCGATCGTAATAATTACCTTTAACCTTGCGCTTTAGCCAACTTAATACCAAATGGTATTTTATTTTCTCAAAAATATTTTTTGGAACTTGTTGAATAATGGATGGGTAACCTGTTTTAAAGAAATGCACCTTATTCGCTTTTTCTAAATCCTCAGTGTCTTTTTGCCACTCTGACGATTGGTTGCCCTTATATTCGGCCGAGAGCACTTGCACATCGGTACCAAATCGATGTAAATACGAAGCAAATTTAGCCCAACGTCTACCCCCAATTCCTGGCGAAGGGGGAAATGAAAAACAAATTATCAGGAGTTTTTTATTGCTCAATTTTTTAATAGAAAATTCTCTATCCAAGCGCCCAGAGCGGCCCTTTTAAATAAAGGTTTGGAACTATGCTCCGGAAAATACTGATCACTAATAACAGCTAAAGAACAAAGCATTTCCTGATTGGATGTGATCCATGTCTCCATTGGCGTAGTGAAACCCTTTTTATCCTTCCGGTATCTGATTTCATCAGGCATTTCACTCACAGCTTCTCTCAAAAGCCATTTTTGCCAACCATCCCGAATTTTATATTGACTAGGAAGACTAAATACAAAATCCACCAATCGATAGTCTAAAAATGGATTCCTAGCTTCTACTCCAAATGCCATGCTAAACCTGTCCTCTGCCATAAGATAGTAGGGTAATTGCAACATCTCCATTTCTAGTTTTAAATAATCAACTAGGCTTTTACCTGAAAATATTTTTTTCTGAAATGAATAAGGAAATCTAGCTAATCCCAATTTAGTTTTTATTGTTAAATAAGCATCCCCTAATGCTGATTTTAAAACACCTCTTGTGCTTCTCTCCTTTAATTTGGACCATTTCCTAATTTCAGATACTCCTTTGATAACGCTTCCATTTCTGAAAAGTTCGTAAGTATATTTGAAAAAATGTTGGTGATATCCTGCGAGAATTTCATCACCCCCCTGACCTGTCAATAAAACAGTTACCCCTTTTTCTTTTACAACCTTACTAAGAATATATTGTGCAAAAAAAGAAGTGTCAGCAACAGGGGCGCCCATCTGATAAATCTGTTTGAGAAATGATTCCCTATTAAAATTATACATGGGATTCACCTGAATATTATCTGAACCCAGTTTTTGGTTGGCTAGATTTATAAAATAAGACTCATCGCCTTCAGAACCTTTTTCCGAAACAACAGAAAATGTAGTAAAATTATGATTCCTCAAAATTTCCTTCGCTACAAAGGCTATGGATGTCGAATCAAGCCCACCAGACAATGCAATACCCCACCCAACATCCGACCTAAGTCTAATTTTAATGGCATCAGTAAACAGGGTTTTAAAAGTTTTAATACCTTCTTCATCTGATAGATTACTCTTGATGGTTTTTGGTAAACTATAAAATTTTTCAGATGCATTTTCAAAGGATGCCTTCTGCACTCCAGGCTTGAAACAATAATGACTTGCAACAGGAAAACGAAAAATATCCTTAAAAAATGTTTCATTGCCAATAGAGATGTATCCTAAATCCATAAAAACATTGACTGCCTCGGAATTTATCCCTTTCATTTTATCCGGAAAAGCCAATATTTGTTTAGCCTCTGACATTACAATGAAAGAATTGTTCTCATTAAAGTAATATAAAGGTTTTACGCCATATCTGTCATTCGAAACCATCAACTCCCCGGTTTTAAGATTATAAATTAACATGGACCACATGCCATTAAATTTTGAAAAACAATGCTTACCCCAGAATTCATAGGCTGCTAAAACAACCTCAGTATCCGTGCTGCTATTAAAGGTGAAGCCTTCCTTTTCCAATATTTCCCTAAGTTCCAAAAAATTAAATATTTCACCGTTAAAGACAATGATTTTATCTTTATAGATAAAAGGCTGGTGTCCATTGATACTAAGGTCGAAAATAGAAAGCCTTCTGTGACCAAGTAATAAATCATACCCTTTGTCAAAATCAACTTCTTCAGCACTTGTACCAGATATTCCCTCAGGTGTGTCTGTGGTTATAATAATTTCATACTTTTGATTTTTAGTATTAATTAAAATAAGCCCCTCCCCATCTGGACCTCTATGTTTTATAATATCCAAAGATTTCAAGGAGGCATCTAAATCTGACCTAGTAAGTCCCTCCTTTTTATATAATGTTAATATACCACACATTATCTGAATTTTATTAATTTGGTGATGGGTTTAATGGAACGCATGAATTTTTCATGTTTAAGGTACAAACCGGTCATGTAAGATTTGAACTCCAAATGTGAGCGCACAGGCTCAGACATGATAGATTTAAATTGTTCTTCACTTAATCCTAACTTCTTTAAAACAAACTCCCTATCTGTCGCATAAACTACCTGATCATATAACGGCGTAGACAATTCTATTAGTGCCTCTTTTTTAGTCATTTGACCACTACAAATTAGATTTGCTAAATGTGCTTTTCTTTTTTCAAATCCAAATTTTTCCTTTAGTGCATAACCTTGGTAGAAGCGTGTAAATATAGACTCATAATGTTTTCCTCCGTAATCTCTCCATCCCATTTTCTCTGTAATTAGTTGTTTTGCTTTTTCCTTGTCATACTCATCTAAATATTCAAGCAGATTAAACCTTTCAATTTTTTTTACACTTTGGTAATAATTATATCTCCAAAAATTAAGTAATGGAACGGTTTTCAATTGAATTTTACCAAAATGCTTATGAATATCAATTATATTGGCGACATCCATTTTGTTATGGCGCATTGTCTTAGGTAAAATAGCCTCGGTTTGATGGTTATGTCCTGTTAAAATATACTTTATATTAAATTTATTTGCTAAATGATGTAAAATGGCATAAAATCCATGATCTGTTGGAATTTCCCAATCTAACACCGAAGCTTTGATGTAGGCAAGTTGCAAATCCCTAAACTCCGGCCAATCTACCACATATGTATATAAATCGAATCCTGTAATTTTTGTAATTTGCTCAATATTACTAACCGCTAACTCACTATTCCATCCATTATCAAAATGTACCAACAAAGGATTCAAGCCTAATTGCTTGCAAATATATGCTGCATACGTACTGTCGACACCTCCAGAAACACCAAGAATTGTGTCATATTTGCCCTTTTTTGATTTTTTTATCGCAGCTAATTTACCTTCCAATATGTCCTTCTTTTGATCATTCGTAAGACCATTTAAAACATATGTTTTGTGATAAGTTCTGCAATAATTACAAACTCCATTTTCATCAAATGTCATAGATGGGTCATCATGTGTATCTAGGACACAATTTGTACACTCTCTTATACTATTTTCTTTAATTTCCTTCATAAATATTTTAATTTAAAACCTTCTAATTTAACTCCGAAATCATAGATTTAATACTTTTTCTAAATCTGAATACTTAGGGAAGCTAATTAAAACGCCCATTCCCTGTTTTTGATAAACAGCCATGCTTCCAACTACTGCTCCATTTGCCTTTCCAATATTTATTGCGTCAGAAATATGATCAATATTGCCACAGCCTCCGTTAATTAATACTGGCATTTTAACCTTATCGGTAATCGATTTAAGTAGATCTATATTATAACCACTCCACTTACCTTCCCTATCAATGTCTGTTATTAATAATTCACCTACACCTAGTGACTCTAATTTTTCAAGGTATACAAATAAATCAAGTCCTGTATTTTTTGTTCCATTATTTGTATAAATACAAGGTTTACCGAAAAAATTCTTCTTTATATCTATGCTTACAATAATGCTTTGATTACCATAAACTTGAACTATTTCTGAAATCAGCTTAGAATTCGTAATAGCAGCAGTATTGATTGCTATTTTTTCAATACCCAATTCAAATAATTGTGACGCTTGTTTAAAGTTATTTATACCACCACCATACGACAAAGGCATAAAACACTCACTTGCCAATTGTTTCAGTAACTCATAATTAGGCTCTCTGTTGGATTTAGAAGCTGTAATATCCAAAACCATGAGTTCATCAACCTCCTTTTCATTAAAAATTTTTACAGCGTTTATTGGATCGCCTATATATTTCGGATTTTTAAACTGGGTGGTTTTATAAAGTCCTCCTTCAATTATTTGCAGACATGGTATGACGCGCGCTTGTAACATTATTTTAATTGAATTCTAAAAATTATTCTCTACAAAGTATCTAAAAAATGCCATCCCATGCTTATGACTTTTTTCAGGATGAAATTGTACACCCATTACATTGTCTTTTTTAAACCCTGCGACAAATTTTCCCTCATAATCGCACGTTATCATTATATCTTTAATGTTATTACATTTAACGAAGTAAGAGTGAACAAAATAGAATTTAGGATTTGGAGGTAAGTTTGCTTTAAGACCATTATCTAAAATATCGACATAATTCCAGCCCATATGAGGCACCTTAATATTCTGCTTATTAAAATCAAACTTAACAGTTTCAGCATCCACCCATCCAAATCCACTTTTTTCACCTTCTTCACTATGCTTAGTCATGAGTTGCATTCCTAAACAAATTCCCAAAATTGGAACTTTATTTATTAATACAGCCTCATTCAAAACATTAACTAAACCTGAAGAATTAATTTTTTCCATACCTGCATCAAAGGAGCCAACGCCTGGTAAAATGAGTTTATCAGATTTTAATATTTCTTCATGATTACTAGAAACCAATATCTCTGTTACGCCAATTTTCTTTAGCATATTTTCAATGCTACCAATATTGCCTAAACCATAATTAACAATAGTTATCATTTTCAAATACAAATATTTTTATACTATTCAAATCTAGCGTATTTCCTTTTTAAATTACTTTTAATAACAAATTAAATAAAAGTTAATAATTAACAAAATTAACATATTACAACCCTCAAAAGAAAAATACTTGAAAATTAGTTTAAGGCCTAAATATCGCTTAGAAAAAATACTTAAACTTGTTTCAAAATCAACTATAAACTTTTGTCAATAAGCTTTACAAATCCATCCAAAATTAAAACTGCAATATTGTTTCCGCAAATTGCTTGTAATTTATTTCTGACTTAAATTTAGATTCCCAAAATTGAATGATTTCTTTTCGACTTTTTATTGAATTAAAGGCATTTACTTTACAATTTTTAATTAATTGGGCCAAATCTTCTAATTGGAAATTGGCAGGAATTAATAGCCCTGTTACTTCCGTAACTATTTCCTTACAACCACCAACATCGGTCGAAAGAATAGGGATTCCATGACTGATTGCCTCCATCATACTTACTGGCAATCCCTCGCTAGAACTTAAACTTACCAAAAAATCAAAATGGTTTGAAGCATAAAATTCATGAATTTGATGGGTCGTCATATTACCATGAAAATTAACTTTGATATTGGCCGGTAATGACTTTGTTAAGCCTTTTAATTTTTCTAAATCTTCGCCATCGCCAATCACCTCCCATTCTACAGTCTGTTCTATCAATTTTAAGGCCTCAACTAACAACTCTAAACGCTTAATAGATCTAATTCTTGAGCAAGTAACTAATCTTATACATGCGCTATTGTCGAAAGCAAATTGAGCGTTGCTTTTAATTCCAAGGTAGCTGCACCCTATTTTTTTTGCGTATGTCTTATTTTTTACTTTTAAATGGTTTGCGCCTACCTCAGAAACAGACAATAATTTGTTAATTTTATCCAATTGAAAACTTCTGAAAAAAATATGCTTAAACTTCGATTGTTCTTCAAAAACATCAAAACCGTGTGCGCGCGAAACAAAGGAAATTTCAGGTGTTAAGGCCTTAGTGAATCCAGCTATAGTAGCCAAATCATCTGTCCAATAAGCATATACAATTGTTTGTTTTGGAATACTAATTAATGATTTAACAAAAAGCGCTTTTAAATAACATTGTTTTAGTAGTGCTAAATTGAATTTCAATGTTGCGAAAAAGAGCCTCTTATTTGGTATTCTAAAAAATTCATTGAATAGTAATTTCAAGATTTGTTTAAACATCTGAGGACTTGAATTTGCTTTTAATGACGGATTTAAAGCTTGAACTTCAACATTACGCGGCAAATCATAAAGTGAGGACTCCGATAATTTTGAATTGACAGGAACTATTAAGATTTTATCAAAATACAAACTAGTAGTCTCAATCTCGTCAATCAAAAACTCTTCTCCAGTTCTATTAGGGAAACAGTGTGTTAGAATTATTAGGGTTTTTTTTTGCATCTGCTATGCAACTAAAATGTTAAATGTTCGGAGATACTTCCATTCAATCAACCTTAAAAAGATTTATTGTACTTCCCATTTAATTTTATATTTTTAAATTCAGCGTCTTCTAATTCAATAACCTCTAAAATGAGACGCGACAATTGTTCTTCATTTTTTGCACTTATACTATCAAAGGTACTGCCCTTTATAGGGTAATTTGGAAAATATGGATTGTAATAAATACCTTTTAGGCCCTGATAAAATCGATATATCATAATTCCAGAAAATACTGTCACACCAATTTCACATTCATTGAACATCTCGTAATTTGGTCTTTTTACATCAGCAATTTCATACTTTAACCCATTGCATTTACTATCATAGTGCTCAATACTTAAGTGAATGTATTGCGCTCTTTTTTCCAATGGATGCAAATATACTTTTAAATGATAATTGTTATGTTCCTTCAAAAAATTTGCGAGATTTAACTCTAATTCTTCTTCTGCTTTGTAGGGGTTATAAGCATCGGTTGTTAGATTATTTTTTAAAAATGCGTTTAGCCAAGATGCACCAGAATAATACCCTATTGTGTGATTTTTGATTTCTGCCTTTTTTTCTACACTTTTATTGAGTATAACATCATATTGCTCTGGAAGCCATTGTTGAAATTTATTGACAAAAATTGTAGACTTGTATGCTTCCAATTCCTCCCATTGGTAATCATTACATATACCTAACTCATCTGCAATAATAAATTTGTTGTGAAAATATAATGGGTCTTCCGAAGGATTTTTAATAATATATAAACCCTTTTTCTGCAGAATATAAGCTGACGAATTAGAATCCTTCTCGAAAATACATGAATAATATAATTTTCTTATTTTATACTTTTTACAAATAAGAAGTAAAACTGAAAGTTCGTAAATCTCGTGTAATAGTAGTGCATATAATTGTCGATTTTTGGAAAGGGTAAATGGTAGTAAAAAGAGTGAATAAACAAAATATACTAAACTCAATGAAATTTTAACATAGGAAGGAAATTCATACCTTAATAATTCTTGTTTATTGATATAAATAGATGGCAACTCACCCGTCATTTTATAAATAAAATCCAAGCGTTGACTTTCATCATTTGCCTCATCGTAAACGGCAACGTCATTGGTTTTTTGATTTACAACAAATTTTTTAGGGATAAATAAGATTGAATAAACCAAGCGGTAATAAAATGCAGGTATTATCAAGAATCCCAATTTATTGCCATCGATTAGTCTGTGACTTCCTTGTGGTCTATCCACTAGATTTTTGCCAGACTGATAAAATTTTGACTTTTTACCTATTCCCAAAAAATAGGATGCAATCATCAAAAAGTAGTAACAAAAAACGTAAAGACTATTTAAAATCATTGCAATTATTAAATATCAAGAAAATACTTCTGTTTTGGAATTTGCCAAAATGATTCCTTCTTCAATTCAGATATAAATAGTTCGTCACTCTTACCATCACCAAAATGCTGAATAGGTTCTAATTTTAACGTTTCCGCCTTCAAAATACCTGCTAAGATAGATTCATTACTATAGTCGGTATTGATAATATCTTTTGCCAAAGAACGGTTATTCTGACGGCTGCCAATATTAATCGTTGGCACGCCATAATAAGGTGCTTCGCGAATACCAGCACTCGAATTACCAATAATAAATTCAGCATGTTTCAATAAAATTAAAAAATATTCGAAACGAAGTGATGGATAAATTACAAACTTAGGATTGTTCTGAAATTTCTTAAAACTACGCAGAATATAATCATTTCCCATATCGTTATTAGGAAATACCACCACATAATTTTTTTCAGATTCAATCAATGCGTCTACCAATTGTTTCGATTGCTCATCAATTTGATCGAACTCTGTTGTAACAGGATGGAACATCACCATGGCATAGGCATCGAAAGGTATTTCATAATAATCCTTCACAACTTGTAATTCAGGTAATTTGTTCGACAACATCACATCCACATCAGGAGAACCAATTACAAATATGGAGCCTGGCACTTCGCCCATTTGAATTAAACGCATTTTAGCTCTCTCATGGGCAACAAAATGTACATGGCTCATTTTACTAACAGCATGTCGAATCAATTCATCAATGGTGCCAGAAACTTCGCCACCTTCGATATGCGCTACTAAAATATTATTTAGAGCACCTACAATGGCCCCTGCAAGTGCCTCTACCCTGTCGCCATGTATGATGATTAAATCGGGTTTAAGTTCTTTCACATACCCCGAAAATCCATCAATCGTTTTTGATAGGATGGTGTCCATGCTGTCATATTCATGGTGGTTGATATAGCTGAATATATTGGGGTAACCACATTTTTTAATTTCATCAACGGTTTTGCCATATTTAGAGTCCATGTGCATACCAGTTGCGAAAATATGCGCCTCCAAATTTGGTTCTTTTAAAACCACCTCTATGAGCGATTTTAATTTTCCGAAATCAGCTCTTGTACCAGTTAAAAAAACAATTTTTTTATTACCCATTTTTTGTTTCCCCTTAGGAAATAAATTTTTTACAAAGTTAATACAGTAATTGCTACTGCTAGATAAAACTAATAAACACCCTTATGCGTTTTTGGGCATGGTGTGCGACCATTCGATTTGGGTATCTGATGAAATAAATTGATTCGCTTTTAGTTCGAATAATTCATTGTATCGCTCAGCTGGTATTTCGCCTGTACCTGGTCGCTTTACCCAAATATTATCTGCTGTAAAAGCATCACCCTGATGGATATCTTTGATTGCAACAACAGTGGCGAATGCAAAATCAATGGTGGGTTGTTCTTCTTTTACTGGACCTTTATGTCCGCCTCTTTCTAATTTCAAAATTTTAGAACCTTCTATCAATTCCTTCATTGCTTTGGTATCCATTGAACAAATGATATCTGGACCAGGTCGGTCCATACTATCTGTAAAATGTCGCTCTAAAATAGAGGCACCAACCGCTACAGCTCCAAGACAAGCATAATTATTTAAGGTATGATCGGATAAGCCAACGACTGCATCAGGAAAATGCTGTTCTAACTCATTCATCGCCCCTAATCTTACCAATTCAGGTGGCGTAGGATATACATTGGTACAATGCAACAATGCAAAGGGCACCTTGTGTTTCCTAAAAATATTAACGGCTTTCTCAACACTTTCAATGGTATTCATTCCTGTGCTCAATATGATTGGCTTACCAAAGGATGCCACATGCTCTAACAAAGGATAATTATTGCATTCGCCCGATCCAATTTTATAGGCAGGTATATCAAATTTCTTTAATCTTTCTGCTGCAGCTCTAGAGAATGGGGTACTTATAAAAATCATGCCCTTTGATTCAGTATAACGCATCATTTCATATTCTTCATCTTCATTCAATGCGCAACGCTCCATAATGTCATAAATGGAAACGGTTGCATTGCCTGGAATGGTCTTCCTAGCAGCGCCAGCCATTTCGTCGGCAACAATATGGGTTTGGTGTTTTATAATTTCGGCACCAGCCGCATAAGCAGCATCTACCATTTCGAGTGCTGTTTTAAGCGAGCCTTCATGGTTTATTCCTATTTCGGCAATGACCAATGGATCGAAGTCATACCCAATTTTTCTGCCTTTTATTTCAAAAAATGGTTTCATATTTTTTTTTTTTTAAAGTTATACCAGTGCCCTGGCCAATTTCATATCAAATGCGGTATCTATATCAATTAATGCATTTTCACCCATGATTAACAATTCACTGTTTTCATCGAAAAACGATTGGGTGGCTTTGAAAAACGCAGTACTGCATCCATAAAAAGCACCATTGTTAAAATAAATATCGGGGAAATCTTGTCTGCGACTTGCCTTGAATTCGGGCATTAGGTATTCAATTTTCCCTTGTTTATTTTTGAATAAATAATCTGCAGGATGGTGCATTACAGGTGAAACACCTAAAACGGAGTCAGCGCCATGCTTTAATAATTTTACCCCTTCCAACATTTCTTCTTTCAAACGAAATGGTGTAGTAGGTTGTAATAAAACAAGGTGATCAACAGCCCTATTTTCATTTTTATAGTAGTCCAGCAAGTGATTAATAACCTCAACATGGGTGGTCTTATCGCCACATAAATGGTCGGGACGAACAAAAGGAATTTCTATTTCTGGATATTGCTGTTTAGCCAAATCAATGGCTTCTATTAAATCTGTACTTAATACAACTGCATCAAATGCTTTCGATTCACAAGCAATGGCCATCGAATGTTGGATAAGCGGTATTCCACCTAAATCCATCATGTTTTTTCCTGGCAAACCTTTTGAATTGGCCCTAGCAGTGATGACAGCAATTACCATTAAATCTGTTCTAGAATTTTATTGATAGCATCTACATGCTGCGCCAAGGCTTCAGGTGTGGTCTTTACATTGATAGGCAATGCAACCGAACGGTACAATAAATCAGCCGATTTTTGCCATTCCGTTTTCCATGAATTCTTGTAAGCAGGAACTTCATTAAACATGTGGTTCCAAGTGCCAGCGAAATGCCAATCGATGGCATCCGGAATATTCTTGGTGCCATAGCCTGCTTGTTTGTACAAATCAACGAATTTTAAGGCCTCCTCTTGTAATTTAAAATTAAAAATAAGTGTATCACTCAAATCGCCATCTGCATCGGTTAAAACGCGGTATTTAATTTTTTCTGAATGGATGTTATTTACTAAATAGGCTTTGTTGGCTCTATTCGCATTCACAATGGTCTCTAACTTTTCGAGTTGGGCCATGCCAACAGCACCTTGCATCTCATTCATTCTGTAATTCATCCCTGCCATGGTTCTCGTGTCTCTACCCCTTGGAAACGCTGGATTGCTTTCATGACCATGGTCATGGTATTCTTTACAGAACTTGTAAATGTTTTCGTCATTGGTTACAATCATCCCACCTTCACCTGTGGTGATGGTTTTACCAAAATCGAGACTGTAAACACCTACATGGCCAACGGTACCAGCAAACTGACCTTTGTACGACGCACCTAGGGCTTCACAACTGTCTTCCAAAACCGCGATGTTGTTTTTTTGCGCAATGGCCATTATCTCATCCATCGCAGCAGTATTGCCTAACATGTGCACAGGTACAATTAATTTTGTTTTAGGCGTAATGGCCTTTTCAAGTTCAATTGGATCCATGTTATAGGTTTCATCCACATCAACAATCACAGGAATCGCGCCAATGGCAATAATGGTTTCAACGGTTGCAACAAAGGTGAACGCTTGCGTTATGACCTCATCACCTGGTTTTACACCCATGGCTAGCATCGCTACTACTTGGGCTATAGTGCCCGAAGTGACTGCTTGTGCATATTTAGAACCTGTTTTCTCAGCGAATTTTTTTTCAAATTCACGCACCCTGTAGCGGTTGTTTCTAAGGGCATCAAAACCATGGGGAAACAAAACACCATTGCTAGTGTTAAAAATATCCATCAACTGGTCTTGTTCTTCTTTTCCGATTAATTCATATCCTGGCATATGCTTACATTTTTTTTAATAGTGCAATTACTTTTTCTTTTGAGAAAATAGTTTTCCAATCTGGACCAAAAGCATTTGATAAAGGATTTTCATTTTTCAAAGTGGCTTCAGCCATTCTATCAAGCTGTTCATCCGTTATAGCTTCTGTAATAATTTTTGGAAGTTCTATTTCATACTTCTTTAAAATTTCTTTGAATGTTTTAACTTGCGGATAATATTCTTCGAGTTGGTTAAAGGCAATACAAATGGCATAACCGTGTCTTAAACCTAATTCAATACTTAATCCATAAGAAAGTGGATGACAAATGCCGACGGCAGAGTTAGCCACCGCTAATCCACCCATACCAGAAGCAACCAATAGCTTTTCTAAATCCATTTCTCCTAGAAAAATGTCTTCTATCATTTTAGTTGACTTTTCTGCTAAAGCAATGGTCATAGAATCATTGATTCTTCCTAACAAAGATTCTGCATTGTGGACATAACAATCCATGGCCGTGTATAGAAACTGCTCTTTTGGAACGGTGGTTAATAAATTCGCATCCAATATGATTTGATCAAAAACACTTTGGTCAGAATTGATCCCCAACTTTTTGGTTGGACCAGTTAATACGGCAGTTCTTGTAAATTCTGCGCCAGTGCCGGCAATGGTTGGAATTCCAATTTTATAAATGGCAGGATTTTTTACCAAATCCCATCCTTGATAATTTTCAGAGGGTCCTTCATTCGTTAATAAAACAGAAATAGCTTTCGAGATGTCCATTGCACTGCCGCCACCTATTCCTACAATTGCTACCGGCAAACGGCCTTTTGAGCGCGCTAGGTCAACCAATTGATCAACATAAGAGGTCTTTGGTTCATCATCTGTTTGGGCATAGATAATTAAATCTTCACTACTTAAATAAGATAAGTCGAGGATATTTTTATGCTCAAAATAATGGTCGATGACCATGACTACAAATGCGTCTTTTACACCTGCCTTTTTGTTATTCAGTAAATCTTGTAGGTTGCTAATGGCGCCCCTTCCAAGAAAATAATACTGAACCATTTTTGAATTTCTCATATTTTTTACTGTATGCTTTTTACTTTTTTAAAATTTTTGCTTTGCCTGTATGGCTATTGATTTTATTATACCTGTATTGATTTAACCCATGGCCATCAAAAAATGTTTTTTCATCCATTTCCATTTGAGATTTAAAAAAAGGTCTTAAAACCATGGTTTTTGCGAACATATTATGCGTCTAAATGAGTGTTTGCAATATCTAAAGGAAAACTTTCGTTGGGTACATAGAACAAGGATTGATAACCTAAATTGAACTGATAACAATATTAGTATTCTATAGGGAACCTTCTATTTTATAATTTTATATATTTTAATTTCACCAAAAGTGGTATCCATTTTGATGGTTTTACCGAGTTCCGAATGCATTAATTTATTATTATTTACGGTCAGCTTGTCTTTATTCGTTTGTAAATTAATAAGGGTATCGGCAAAGTTAATATTGTTTGTAATGACGAAATCGGCTTGGTTTTCGTTAATAATTTGGGGACTTATAAAACCCGACCAAATAAACTGCTGTTCCACTTGAGGCTGTTTAAATGCTGCAAATGGATTGTATCGGCCAACTTCGAGCATATTAGTAAAAGGATAAGGAACTGAAAGATCTTGGATGGCAATAAAATTTTCATGCATCCCCTTCAAGTAGTCATAGGCTTGTTTGCCATTGGTATTTAATTCTTTCGTCTGTGTATTCAGAAAGAATAGTTTTTTTTCTTGTTGACCCGAGCAATAAACGGAACCTGCAATTATTATTAAAAAAACATACAAACTTATTTTGTGTAATAACTTAGACCTATCAGCCGATTGAATAAAAATTATACAACCTAAAATCAACAATAGGTATCCTGTCCAAAGATAATGGGGCCAAAGTCTTCCAGTGAATACAATGACAGGTAAAATGAGGAATAAGCCAATGCACAAAAAAAGTAAATCTGTTGGCATTAATTTATTTTTTATCAAACTTTTAGTGCCGGAATAAATAACAAGCATAACAAACCCAATTAACAATGCGCCAAACAACCATCCGCCATTGTATGCCCCAAAAAAGCCATCACTTAACCAATCCATGATGCCGACACTGCTGTCATCATCGTATTGCCCGGTATTGGCAAAAGTGGCATTTAAATAACTTTTGATAAAAATAGGTTTTACAGGTGCTAATAAGAGACAAGGCACTGCTATTATCAATCCGATAAAGAAATAAACGATGCTTATTCCACATTTCTTTATGAGTTGAAGATTGATGGTTTGAAATAAAAAGGGGATAATAAATAGAATTGGTAGGATGGTTAGAACATTAAACTTTATACCATAGGCAATGCCTAACAGAATAAAGTATTTTCCAAATTGATAGTTATTCTTCTTAAAGAAATAAAAAAACAATGCTAAAGTTAATAACTGAATAGGCTCAGGCTTTGGAACCATAAAGAAATAGGCCGTATAATAAAGGGTCGCTGTGGCCACATAAAACAACAATCGGTACTTCCAATCTTTTAAATAGGTTCGACCGAGTAATACAAGTCCAGCAATGACCATTAAGGTATGAAGCATCCTGATACTATAAACTAAACCTGTTATTCCAAACATTTTATACGGAATCCATGCAAATAGGGCATCGGTATAAAACATAATTCTTCCGTAATAGAGCACATCGCCCGAAATAATGGCCATCAAGAAATGTTTCCATGACAGCGGATTTAAAATTGAATAGACCTCTCTTACTGTTAAATATTCATCATGCCCCGTTAAAGCAAAATTAATATTTGAGTTGTCTAATAATTGCAAATTAATTACACCTGCTGTAATGGTTAAACCAAGCAAAAAAAGTAAATCAAGTTTAAAATATTTAAGCATTATTAATTTGTTGAATTATGTTGATTTTAAGTTGATTCATTTTTGCTTTCCAATCCAAGTTTTCTATTGCTATGGTTCTCATTTTTGTAGCATATAATGGATCGGTATACACATTTTTGACAAAATTTATTACCTCATCAAAATTTATAAGGGTATCATCATTGCTCACTTTAAAGGAATACTTTTTTGCACTTTTTAAATTTTCCAAATCAGGGTCAGTATAACCATAAACAAATGGTATGCCTCGTGCAAAATACTCTCTCGCCTTCAATACTGCAGCTTCATTAAGGTGCTTTCTGAATAGGCAAAGTGTGGAGAATCCAAAATGAACACTAGAAATTAAACGATCTAATTCTTCTGAATTGAGATAGCCCGTTAGTGCAATATAGTCACGAAAAGGTATTTCACCTTCTATTATGCTTCCACAAATGATTAAATCTAAATTATCTCTATGAAAATAATTATCAATGCTATTAATTAATCTATCTAATCCGTTCCATGGCGCATGTCCAGAAGTGCCTTTAAGAAATATTATTTTTATTTTCTTCTCTAATTTTGGTGGTATCCTTAACTTGTAATTATCTGTTTCAATTCCGTTTGGTACAACCCAAACATTCTTACAAAATCGCTTATGATATATTGCTATTTCACTTGTCACTGCTACTTTTGCAAGGAGCCTCTTTGAATAGGGTTTGGACCAAATAATTTCATTATAAATTGGCCATAATTGATAAAGAAAATAACTTATTAGCTTACTAATATTTATAGAAATTGGATGTTCATTTCTTAAACTTTTAATCTCATCAATTTCTTTAGATTGATGCTCTGAGATAATTTTATTTTTGAATTTTTTTGCAAGTTTATAAAGTTCATATGAAACGCCTGGGTATCTCAAATAAATATATTCATCCGTTTTTAAGTTTTGTGTTAAATAATTCTTCACAAAATTAAGTAACATCTTTTTTTGAAAAATTATATTTAAGAAACGTTTTTGTGTAGTTGGATAGGGAATTAAAATTATATTTTTATCAAACACAGTCTCTTCTTTGACATCATTAGTTAAAAAAAAACCTCGGCATTCAACTCCTGAGTCATTTAAACCTTTAATTTGAGAAATAACTTTTTTCTGGACTGAATCACTTTTTAATCCTGCAGATAAAAATATATAACAAAGTTTTAATTTAATCATTTAATCAGTTCTAAATTCAACCTATGCCATAACTTCTCCAAAAGGTTTTTATCTTTGTTAATTAAGTATTGATTTAATAATTCCGAGAATTTTGCTTGTTCATCTATATCCAATTTTAAAATCATTGATTCAAACCATTCTTTCAAATAATTCTGTGCCCAAAATTCAAATGGACTTGCAATACCCACTTTAAATGTTCTGGTCCGAACTTCTTCATTCATTTTATTAGACATGGCCTCTCGTAGAATACGCTTTGTAAATCCATGGCCTATTTTACTTTCAAAAGGCAATGAAAAAATATACTCAACAACCCTATAATCTAAAAATGGCATTCTAATTTCAACACTGTTCATCATACCTGCCCTATCAAAATTTCTTAACAAAGCTGGTAAGGAATTTTGAAAAAATTCATAAAATAATATGCGTTCCTTTGTCTTGCAATCAGAGAAATCGTAGGGTTTATCACTCAAGGAAGGTAAAGCTATGGGTTGATAAAGCTTTGAATCTGTAGTGGATTTTTGAAGCATTTTTTTAACACCCAATTTTATTTTATTGATGGTAGTAATCGATTGCTTATTGATGCTTAGTAATTCGTTTTTCTTTGCCGTTTGATAGGCTGGATAGTACAAACCCGCTAAGGTTGTTGCATGCGCTTGTGCTTCATTGGCATTTTGTTCTCTCAGCGCCTCAAGCCATAAATCATAGACCATGTAGAGATAGCCATACAGCATTTCATCAACCCCATGCCCATCTAATGATACTGTTATACCAGCATTTCTCATGCCTTTGTAGATGGCCGAAATGGCTGTTATGGGTGCGTTCGAAATACCATCAAATAATTCGGTATCATGTTCTATATCTTCACTTAAATTAGCGGTATTGGTAGTCACCCATTCTATTTTTCCTTTTGTGTAGTCGATGGCCTTTTCAACGTAGGCGCGTTCATCGCTTTCGAGCCCTGGAAAAATAGCTGAAACGGCTAATTGAGAATCCTTGTTAGTACGTTCGTTAGCTTCTGTATTTAAGATTTCGAAAACAGTGCTGTAAATGCTGCTTGAATCTAGTCCACCACTCAATGCCGTAGCCACTTTTACATCGCTTACTAATCTTATTCTACAAGCATCTTTGAACAACTCATAAAATTCTGAACTTTGTTTTTTATAATCTGAGGGTACAGGTCTCAACTTTTCGCGAATATCATACCATCTTTTTTGTTGAATGGTTGACTGATCATCTATCACTAAATAATGGCCAGGTAAAACTTGAAATATATCTTTGAAAATAGTATAACCCAATCCTTCTAAAGCATAATTGTTTTGGATGGTTATTTCATAATTCATTTCATCTATTTGTCGATTAAACCCTTTTAAATATTTAAAGGCACGTGTTTCGGATGCGAAAGCAAACGTTTGATTGAATTTTGAATAGTAGAGTGGTTTGACGCCAAATCGATCGCGAGCGAGTATCATTTGTTTTTTATGATCATCCCAAATAGCCAAAGCCCACATCCCATTAAACTGTTCGAAACAAGCTAAGCCAAAATAGTCATAAGCCGCCAACACAACCTCTGTATCAGTCTCCGACCTAAAGGTATACCCCTTACTTATTAAATCGCTTTTAATAGCGTTAAAATTGAATATTTCGCCATTGTACACCATGCAATACCTCTCCATGTAATAAAAAGGCTGATGCCCTGCTTCTGTCAAATCTAAAATAGACAATCTCCGATGCCCTAAACCTACTCTCTCATTGTTCAGTAAATCGTAACCACTGCCATCTGGGCCCCTGTGCACCATAGCGTCCGTAAAGGCTTTGAGTACCTCTATGCTCTGTACTTCCTTGTTAAAATTATATAAACCAGCTATACCGCACATTATTTTGTTAGGAGATGATTTTTAATAAATTGAGGGTAAATTTTATCGGCATTGTAATTTTGATCCCAAAAGAATTTAACGCCATTTCGATAGTCTTTGTCCCTACACTTTGAATGCATAAATTCTTCTATTCTAAAAGCTGTATCCTTGATATCAAAATCTTTTTCTATTAATAAACCTGTCTTTGAATTTACTATTTCAGGCACACCGCAGATATTACAGCCAATAATGGGAATACCAAAACTAATTGCTTCCATCATTGACACCGGAATTCCTTCTAATTCACTTGTATTAATAAATAAATTTACTGTATTTGACTTATAGAATTCCATAATCTCTTCATTTTTAACAAAGCCTTTGTAATCAAAAGTTATGTTTTGGGGTAAGGATTTGGCTTCCTCTAAAATTGCTTGTTCAAGTGGTCCATTACCAAAGTGCACCCAGGTAACCTTTTGCTTAGTTTCCTTGAGAAGCTTAATGATTAGATCAACCCTTTTTAGGGTGATAAGTGAACTACATGAAACTATGGTCACTGCCTCGTCCATTATTAGAGGATTGATGCCCTTATCACTAACACCTAGCTTTTCAACCTCAATTTTTTTATGCCTGTAGCGCTTTTCTATGTATTTTTTACCAAAGAAGGAAATTGAATACACTTTATCAATTCCTTTTAAATTAAAACTTCTAAATGGATGATAACCTGAAACTACTTGCGCCTCATCAAAATCATACGCATGCACCCTACAAATAACCTTAATTTTCTTTCTGCTTATTCCTTTAACTAAATTCAAAATGGTTGCCCATTCATCAAACCAATAACTATATAATATTACACCATCATTAGATTCTGGTAAATATTTTTCAATTATCTCCGCTTTTTGAAGATAACCAACTAAGAGAAGTAAATGTGTTTTAAAATTTTGTAAATATTTAAATCTATGTGGCGAAGTAATGATTTCATATATAAATATTTCAAATATTAAACTCCAGTAATTTTTAAATATCTGACTTACCGATGATTTACTAAGATAGTTCTCATTGATTATTTCAAAATTACCAGATAATAATGCTTTTTCGCCTTCATTTTTATGGTCTATAAAAACCATAACTTTTGAATCTATGGGGTAATATTCAACTTCATTGAATAAAAATTGCTCCCCACCCAAAAATGGAAAATATTGACAGAATAAATAAATTTTATTTTTTGATTTCACGCTTTAAACGTTTATAATTAAAACCCTTTCTGCTGTTTCTTTATCAATCAATTTAAATTTTTCTATTTCAGAAATGTAGGTTGGAGAATACGCAGATATTTTTTTCATTGGAAAATATTGAATGTTGTTTTATTTTTCGATAAACAATAAAATGGCAATATAAGCCTAAAATACTTATGGAATGAGGCAACCAATTGGATTTATTAACCAGTAGAAAGGGAATTAACATTTACAAAGCATAACTGCCATACCTAGCCGCACTTGAATAAATTCGACAAGCATCATTTTTAAAAAAAATTTATTAATTCCAAATATGATAAACATATTGTTTGTTTTCCGTTATTAAACCCGCTTTATGATATAATTTCATCGCTGGAGTATTGTTAAATTGTGTTACAATTCTGATACTATTTAACCCTTGTGATTGTGTGAGTTTAAAAGCAGCATTCAATAACGCAAGTGCAATTCCTTTACCTCTGCTATTTTCGTCTACTGCAATTAGTCCAATCTCAGCATAATTAGTATTAAATTTAAGTGTAACAAATCCTTCAATATCAGTCTTTTCACTAAAGACGATTAATTTGTCCGCGATAACCTTTGTTATACTATCTTCGATCCACTTTGAATACAATTTTATAAATTCATTATTAATAAAATTCTTATCTGTTTTAAATCTAGAATATTTACCGCTTTCTAACGCTAGTGATTTCATTTTAGTATCTTGGCCCCCAGAATATTCCGAAATAGATTCGTGAAAAGGGTATAACTCATTTTTTTCAATACGCTTAACAAGCGTAGTTTTTATGTCAACCTCCAAAATATTTGAATCAGTAATTTCGAGAACTTTGTCGGAAAAAAGATAAACTAGCCTAAAATTATCAAGTTCAACAGTATTTTTTTTAAAAAAAGTTTCAGACGTATTTATACGACCAACTGGATAACCAAAAAAATCTGTATCCCATTGTAATTTTTTTATCATATTTTCTTTTCAATAATATAAAGGGGTCTGCCTTTTACTCCTTCAAATGTTTTACCTACATATAATCCAACTATCCCCAATGTAATTAAAATACATCCACTCAAAAACCAAATACTAGTAATCAAACTTGCATAACCAATAACTGTTATATCACCATTTAACCATTTGATTAAGGTTAAAATAGCTAACAAAATTGAAATAAATGCTACCAATAATCCTAATTTTATTGTTAGGCGCAAGGGTTTATCGCTAAATGCTAAAATAATATCAAGCGCTAGATTCATCATTTTTTTCAGATTGTAGTTTGATTTTCCTTCCTTTCTGTCTGAATGTTCCACATTAACTTTTGCAGATTTAAAACCCACCCATTTAATCATCGTAGGGAAGAACCTTATGCTTTCTCGCATACCTGAAACTGACTGAATGACCTTTGCATTGTATATACCAAAATTTACAATCGTTGCATCCTGATCCGTTCCAGTCAAATAGGCCAACACTTTATAAAAGTATTTTGAGACAGTTCTTCTGTAGAAGGAGTCCTGCCTATTAAATCTACTGGCCAAAACTATATCATAGCCTTCTTTCGATTTTTCATACAGCTTACTGATTTCTTCAGGCTGATCTTGTAGATCACAGTCCATTACCACAATCCATGCGCCAGTCGCGTTGTCAAGTCCTGCGGTGATTGCGTAATGCTGTCCAAAATTTCTACTCAGCTTAATACCTATAATTTCAGGGAATTCTAAAGCTAATTCTTCTATTTTTTGCCATGAATTATCGGGACTAAAATCATCAACTAACAGAATTTCTAAATTGTCAAAATCATTTGGTTTAGATTTAATAATCCTAGTTACCAACTCCCTAAGCATTAATTCTGCATTATATACTGGTGACACAATGGTAAGTTTCATTTTCTTATTATTAAGTTTTATAATCTATTTGTCAGTATTTTTTATCCAAAGATGAAATTAGTAATTCAAAAGAAGGAATTGCTCCCCTGTAACCTTATCAATTACTTTTGATTTTATCTTTAAATATAATGGTATATTGACTCCTCTTTCAACTACACAAAATTCAGGCTTTCTTCTTAAAATAAATTGTTTTTGAATAGCCAATAATTCCATTTTAGTTATGTTTTGACGCTTTAATTGACAATCATTAAAAAAGGGCGATAAATTAATAATTTCCATGTTTAAAATGTCCTTGGAAAGCTTTTCTAAATTGTATACAGTATCTTCCTTATTTCCAATTAGCAAATCTTCCACATTTAATACAACGGTAGACGTAGCATTTTGTGTTAAAACCAAATAATTGCAAACCCCCGCATAAACTGGATTTCTTTGTAAATTAGGTCGATTAGTAATGTTAACGTATTTTATTCCAATTTTATTTTTAAATTTAAATTTACCAATTGCATTGATATAGGTTGGAGAATAAGCAGATATTTTTTTCATTGGCAAATATTGAATGTTGTTGTAATTTTCAATAAACATTAAAATAGCCAGTACGCCTAAAATTTTTACAGAGCGCTGCAACCAATTGGATTTAGTAACCAGTAGAAAGGGAATTAATAAATACAGTGCATAGCCACCAAACCTGGCCCCACTTGAATATATTTGCCAAGCATTCTGATTGGTATCAAACAATGCATAACCAATTATACCGCTCCCAACAATACCTATACAAAGTACAAAAATACTCCAAGCCTCCTTATTCGCATTTTTTAGTAGGAGTACTCCTATTAGAATTAAAATGATAGCATTTATCAGTACCCATTTTAATCCGTTAGAAAGTATGCAATTAAGCACACCCCCTATACTTGTCACAATCGCTGCATTTCCTAAATTTAAGGCAATAAATTTTTGATAAAATACAACCAATATCACAAAAAATAAAATCGCTAAAATAATCAGTAAATAGGATTGAAAAAATACTTTATATGCTCGAATATTACTTAATAATTGATATGACAAAAAGACTATTATTCCCCCTAAAATTGACGGTAGTAAAACAATGTTCATAGCAGGTAAAAGTAGCAACAGGAGAAGTCCAAATTGCACATTGTTTTTTAAATCAAAGTATAAACCAAGCAGAAACATTGGCAAAATAAAAACTAATTTTTGATTGCAGTCAAAAAAAATGCTATCCGTTGCTTGCACAAAATTTTCATTGGTTTGATTAGTATAATGAAGAATTCCACGAATACTTATAAAAACAACGGAACAAATAATGATTATTAATGTATCTTTTTTAAACCAATTTCGCAGTATAACGTAAAATGCAAGAAAAGTACAGAAAATACAAAAACCGTAGACAATCCCATTGAGAATTAAATGGGTATTAAATTGGGTAAGGTTTACAACGGCATAAGTCAGCCAATATTCAAAATAATGATAGGGAACATTAAGGGTTTTATATTTATAATAAGGTGCTAAATAAGCAATGGTAGATTCCATATGCGTATCTATCAAGCCACTTGCGGTGGTTGAGTAAAACGCTTGGTCGTTGACAGGAACTTTCATTCCCAAGTATTCGACACCATAAATATTTAAATACGCAATCAATAAGGCTATTGAGAAGAATATCAAAATTGCAATTGCATCTTTTGCATTGAAAAACAAACCATGCTTAAATATACTTTTTTTGTAATTTAAATATCCAACGAAGCATAAGGTAGGTATAGCAAGTATTAAAATGGTATTTCCTCTGGTGGCTATTAGCGAAGTTACTAATGCTATTAGCATCATTCCAACTACAAACCTTACTATAATATTTTCAATATTAAGAACAGGTTTTTCATAAATAATTACAAATGAAAATACCCAGCTCAAGGCCATACACAAAACAATACCAATAAATAGTTGAAATAGTAACATTATTATTTAAGTATTAAGGAAATTAGAAAACGATGGTTAGGGAGTCGCAACTTCAATTGTTGAAAATACTTCAGCAATTTTTTTAATATCATTAGGCGCTAGGTCGTAAAACATGGGCAACCTGAGCAACCCGTCTGAATATAAATCTGAATATTTTAAATCTCTACCATCGTGCTTGTCCTTATAAAAAGGACTACTGTGCAAACTCAGGTAATGAAAAACTGAATTAATTTCATTCTTTTTTAAATGCTCAATTGCTAAAGTTCTTTTTTGTAAGCTTTCAAACATCAGATAAAACATGTGGGCATTGTTAGATGCATAGTTTGGAACAAAAGGCAATGTAAACAATCCGCTTTCCGACAAAGGTTTTAATTCTGTCATGTATTGGTTCCAAAGTTCAATACGCTTATTCTGTATGGCATCCAAATGTTCTAATTGGGCGTATAAAAAAGCTGCTATAATTTCGGAAGGAAGGAAAGAACTTCCAACATCCACCCAACCATATTTATCGACCTCACCTCTAAAAAAGGCGGAGCGATTGGTACCCTTCTCCCAAATAATTTCGGCTCTGGCTTCAAACTTTTTATCATTTATCACCAACATACCCCCTTCGCCTGAAATAATATTTTTTGTTTCATGAAAAGAAAAAGCGGCCATGTTTCCGATGGACCCAAGTGGTCGCTTAACACCATCATTACCCGTATAATAGCTATCGATGGCTTGTGCCGCATCTTCGATTACAAACAGGTTGTGTTTGGCAGCCAAAGCCATAATTTTATCCATGTCGCAAGCAATACCTGCATAATGCACCGGCACGATTGCTTTTGTTTTTGGTGTTATTAGCGCCTCTATTGTTTCTGCATCCATGTTTGGATTGTCTTGCATAGAGTCGGCAAATACAATTTTTGCACCACGCAATACAAACGCATTTGCAGTGCTTACAAAAGTGTAGGAAGGCATTATCACTTCATCGCCAGGTTGAAGATTGATAAGGATGGCGGCCATTTCTAAGGCATCTGTACAAGAGGTGGTTAGTAAACATTTGTTGAAATGGTAGCGATTTTGAAAATATTGTTGGCAAAGTTGTGTGTATTTTCCATTGCCAGATATTTTTTTAGAACTCACCGCATCTGCAATATATTCATACTCTTTACCTGTAAGGTGTGGCTTATTAAAATATATCATTTTTCTGTTTTTTAATTATTTCTTACTTATGATATCTCTATCTCATTGCTTTTTTTACTAAACAAGGTTGAGCGTGCTGGTAAATGCACTTCTCCAACCTGGGTGTCCTTCATTATAATGGCGCCTGCTGCCACTAGCGTAGCATCCCCAATTTTTATGGCATCTCTAAAGGTTGAATTCACACCCAAAAACACATTGTTTCCGATGCTGGTAAAACCAGAAATGACCACATGAGAGGAAATAAAATTATGATTGCCAATCACAACATCATGACCAATGTGATTGCCCGACCAAAATACATTATTTGAACCAATTGATACAAATGGTTGAATGGTATTGTCTTCTAATATTAAATTATTATCCCCAATTGGTTCCTCCGTTAAGAAACTACATTTAGTGCTAATATAATTTGGAAGTTTATAACCCAAAGCTTTCAAGTGGTTGTATTTATCTTCCCTAATTTTATTCATCTTTGAATAGCCAATTCCAATGAATGCATCATAGTCTGATGTCGGATGAGTTTCTGCTAGTGTTTCGAGCGGCAAAACAGGTAAACCACAGAAGCTTTCTTCAGTGATATAGGCTTTATCAACTGAAAAGCCAACAACATCATATTCGCTGTCAATTTTAAAATAATAATGCGCTAATTTGGCATTATTGGTATTGCCTATAATTATTAATTTTTTGGTTTTCATTTTTTAAATGATTTCATATATTGTGTCGTTTCCTTACCTAAGTTTAGTATCATGTCAATAATCGAAACACCATGCTCAAATCCATCATATAATTGAGCGTATTCCTGATAGCCTGAGTAATCGAAATAATTAAGTTTAACGCCATTGAGAAGGAATTTATCCTCTTCAATATACTGTTTAGCATTTGGACCAGTATAATATTGGGTAGCGCCTAATTCAACACAAATATCTACCATTTTTTGTGTTCTATCCTCACACAGCTCAAATTCCTCTGAACGCCTGTATTCGGTTATTATTCCAAGGTAAGTTCCAATTTCTTTTATAAAAAATTCATTGACATCTGTTAGCCTGTCAAAATTGCAAGTCATGTATAAGTTTTCAAGCCAATCCTTATTATCCTTAAAACATGGTGCGTCTTTATAGTTCTGTTTGATACTTTCCCAATGCGAACGGTTCCAAGATTTATCGGAAATAAGGGTTTCATTGATTTTTTGATGAAACTTACCACTTACTTCCACTGGAATCGATAACCACTTAAGCCCTTGGGGTGTTTTGATATAATTTCTGTTTCTCCAATCGCGCTTGGTATATTGCATATCATCATAAATAACAAAAATATCTACTTGGTTGATGCTATCAAAATACCCTTTCCAAGGAATATAGTTCGATTGTGTAATGATACAAGATTTCATTGTCTGATTTTTATGATTGATTTATTTTTAAATTTCGCGATTTTAATATTTTAGAATTTACCAAATTCTTTCTTCTTTCGAATTGGCTATACCTCAAGAATTGCAAGCCCTATGCCTGTTCGTCCGTAATCGTTACCGTTGTATAGCATGTGTAATTGACCATTGTGTTCGAATACACATGGATAACACACCATGTCGCTGTCCCAAGCATTTTCAGTAGTTTCCAACCCGACTAATTCATCCTTCCTAACCCAGAGTTTGCCATCTTCCGATTCGGCATACCCAATGCGGTATTTTTCTGAATAGGGGCCTCCTCTGTAGGAGTACCACATTCTAAATCCTTCATTTGTTATTAAAACGCGTGGTACAGATATAGCATACTCATTTGGGTAAGCAAAATCGATGGCTACATTGTTATTTCTTTCCCAGTGGATCAAGTCATTCGAAGTTGCCCATTTGATATGGTAGCGGTGCATGGTTTTACCCTCTATTTTTTCCCATCCAATACAAGATAAATAATACATCATATACCCTCCTTTGTAATTAATCACACAATTCGAGGCTACAAAATGTGGTTCTAAATAATTTCTGTCTATTATAGGGCCTCTAAATTGCTTTTTAAAAGTGTTTCCACCATCTTCACTAATTGCCAATCCTATCGCGTTTCTAAAAGGCACAGTCACCCCTAAATTCCAACCTATGTAAAATAAATAAAGCTTACCTTCCTTTTCAATTATAGAGGTTAACATGATACCGCTATCATCAAAGGCACCCAGTTCGCCTAAAGGTAATAATTGTTCAGATTCTCTGATTACTTTCTCTTCATCAAAATTATAATCAATGAAAAATGGAAGAGATCGGTTTTGTTCATCTCTTGCCGAAAAAAAAACACGGTAGATTCCATCCTCTTTTAAAATGGTTAAGACAAAAGGAACTGCTGAAAATCCTATCGTATTTTTTTCAATTAAACCACTTTTAGTTGGGTCAAAAACTAAACCTTTTTTAATCCACTTTTGTTTCATTCTATATTTGCGTCTTTTTTTCTAAAACTACAATTTGTCTACTATCATTATAATATGTTAATCCAAACCGTTTAGCTATTTTGTAGTTTTCAAATGCTTCTTCTTTAAATACCTTATTTGTAAAATTATATCCTGCAAAATCTAACTCAAGTATAAAAATTAAGTCGAATTGCTTTTTTTCTAATAAATTTAAATAACGTTTTTTCTCTCTATTAAACAATAATACATTGTTATCTGGCCATAAAGGAAGACCACTATCCTTTTGCTTGGAACCTGCATTTCGACTGGAAGGGATGTAAAATTTGCAATGACCAAGGGCGCTTTCTTTACTTTATAAACAGAATCTAATAAATTTATACAATACTGAAAATCGTCTCCATTGGTCTTGTAGTTTCTGCTTATTCCTAGCGCTTTAAATCTCGACTTTTCTGTCATTGCTTTTGTTCCTAATAAACCATTTGGATGAAAATAATAAATAGATTTATAAACCTGATTTATGTTAAGATAAAGAAAAATAAGCAATGCAAAATTTACAGTTAATAATGCCCTAAAATCAAACTTTAAAAGGTGGAAAAGTTGTACTAATATGGTAGCTACTAAAAATGCAACAGCATAATTTAAATATGGAAAATTACTGGTAGAGAGTGTTAGTATATTCTGCACCCCAAAACCAACGATAATAATCAGTGGAAATATATAGAATGCGTTCTCCTTGGTTCTTTGCCTTGTAAACAATAAGGCTGCAATTACAATCAAAACCAAAAGTGTAATGGCATCATTTTTTTCGAAACATAATTTCAATTTCGAAATTAATCCAGTCTTTGATCCTGATGATTGACCTAAATTAAACCAATAGATGAATTGATTCCAATCTACTATGTAAAGAAAAATGCCAACAAAAAAACAAAAGCATAAAACAAATGTGATGAACTGAACAAAGTTTTTATTTTTAATGGTATATAACAGTAATACAATCGCAATAATTAGGAAATTAAAAACCCCATAATCCTGCTTTACTTGCAAGGTCAAAAAAACAAATAATGCCACCAAACCACTATTAATAATGCTGCCTTTTATAGTGCCAGCTTGAATGGCACGCAATACAAACACAAATGAAAACAATTCAAACAACAAAAATTCACTGTTGTAAAACTGCGCTTTTACATTAAATATTACAAAGAGTGATAAGATAATTACCGTAATACTAAATGCTAGTTTTTTATTTACATTCGATTTAATAAAGGTGCCAAAAAACAAATAACATGCATAAATTAATAAACCATGCTCTATGGCTTGCATGATGTAAAGGGAATTATAATTCGGACCAAATAGGAGGAAGGAAAGATAAGGAAAAATAAAACTGCCAATACCTGTTGGAATGCCAAAATCGGTATAAGGCGCATAACCATTGTACATGAGCCAGGTACCATTGAAAGTTATTGAATAATCTTCCCAATCGATAGGATGAAAAATAAATGGGAAAACGGTGATAAAAAGTCCAAATACGAGCGATAACACAAACTGTATTTGGATAACTTGATCAATCTTCAGGTATTTAAATAGCAATTGTTTCATTGGATATTACTACACTTTATTTAATTTGAATTTGAAAATTATCTTATCAATTAACAACATCAACTTATATCTCAATTCTAAAACAAATGCAGTTAAATAGGCGTGATTCACTTTTAACTTTAAATCCTTTCTAATAGCATTCAATGGCTTTTCTACATTTTCTGCCTCCAACCATCTAAAAAATTCTGCTGCCTTAGCCAAAACTGTATTTTCATCCAAATGGGTACTTAGGTATAACAGCTTCTCATTTAATTCATCTTGAGAGCTCACCGCAAAAAATGGAAGTTTCTTCATTTCCTCTTCACTGCCTTTGTACCATTGGATAACAGGCTTTTTTAAAGCTACGTATTCTGCAAAAGAGGTATACGTAATCATATTATGGTGCAATTGACCAACACATACATCGACAATCGAAATGCCATACATATAGTCGCGCCTTTTATTGACCGGAAACCAAACCACATTCTCCTCTAAATTAAGTTCCTTAATTAATTCTTTTGTTTTGCCTACAGAATTGCCGTATTCAAAAGTAATCAAGCCCACTCGTTTGTTGGCAGAATTCGCTTTTAGGTGGTTTAAAGCATGTATCAATTTATGATTGCCCTTCTGGTGAACCTCATCCGTATCATCGCCCCACTCATGGCGTATATGATGAAAAATTAAGATATCATAGCGACTTCTAACCTCATCGAACGCTGCTTTTAAAGTTGATTCCTTTAATACTGCTTTGTTCTCCCACAATTTCAGATACAAATAGGGCAAAGCTGCAAATCGATGGCCTTTAAAACCAATCTTTATTAAGGCATTCTCTATGGGTAATGGTGCCATGTTCATAGAAATATTGTGGGCGTATTTGATGCCGTAAAACTGCAAATCAGCCAAATATTTTTCTTCAGTTTTCCATGTTGCGCCAGTTGCATACTGATATTGCGAAAAAGGATAATGCGATAAATCTGTAGCTGCCGAGTAGAATACATGCAATGGTTTTCCAATGCGCATGGCAATCGCTGGCGCATATTCTATTCCCATTAAGTAATCATATGGTCCGAATTCATTTTTTAATGTAGCTCGGCTCATGGTTACGATTTCTGTTTTCTCTAATGGATACTCCTTTAAATTGAAATTTAAAGGTTGATAAGAATCTGCTGTTGGATGAAAATGTGCATATTCATTGATTAAATACAAAGTTACATCATGTCCCTCATCGGCCAAATAACGGCAGGTTTGGGCCATGATATTATTCATGTTATATAAACAGGCAATTTTCAATTTACTTTATTTTTTTCCAATCACTCTTAGCCATGGCAGGTGCTACCACCCATTCATAAGGATAGCTGTCGGCTGCATTTTTTGCTGCTTTTATTACCTCAAAAGCGATAATATTTTCTTGGTAATCCATGGTATAATAAGTAGCTGCATTATGTACACCAATACTTGCTAAGAATCCACCGGGCAATAATTGATTATCAATTTCTGTTTCAAAAATATTTTCGCCTTCTTGTAAAGGCAAAGCTTGGTTATGGTATATATTTAACGCATGAAACAATATACTGCCATCTTTATCACTTATTTTGACATCGAGCGATGCTTTTGGTATTGTAACACTTGAGTCAATATAAACCCTCATTTTAATGGGCGATTTATACAATACTGATTCTGCTGTATTGCCATCTTCATTAATTAACTGAATGCGTTTAATAAGGGCCTCGCCTGTGCCAGTCCCCTTTTTCTCAATAACAACATCACCTTCATTTTCGGTTGTATTAATTTTAAGATAGCGCGATACACAATCATTGATATTCCCTGCAAAATCCATGGTGCCATTCTTCATAACAATACCCGATTGGCAAAGCGACTTTACAGCACCCATGTTATGACTCACAAAAATGACCGTGCGACCCTCGCTACTCACGTCTTTCATTTTACCCAAACATTTTCTCTGGAATTCTACATCACCTACTGCTAAGACTTCATCTACAATTAAGATTTCAGGTTCTAAATGTGCAGCAACAGCAAAAGCCAAACGCACATACATGCCAGATGAGTACCGTTTTACAGGCGTGTCAATGTATCTTGCAACACCACTAAAATCTACTATTTCGTCGAACTTAGATCGGATTTCATTTTTGGTCATACCCAAAATGGCGCCATTCAAAAAAATATTTTCGCGCCCCGTTAAATCGGGATGAAAACCGGTACCAACTTCTAATAGACTTGCAATTCTACCCTTCACTTTAATACTTCCTACACTTGGCGCTGTAACACGTGAAAGCATTTTTAACAAGGTGGATTTTCCTGCTCCATTTTTTCCAATGATACCTAAAACTTCACCGCGTTTTACTTCAAAATTTATATCCTTTGCAGCCCATACAATATCACCTTTTTTGGCTTGTAGGGTTCTATCATTATCGGTTATTAAATCATCCGCTTGTTTTCCTCTTATATTTTTTATAAAGCGCGCCAATTCACCTGCAAAGGTGCCCGAACCAATCTCGCCTAAGCGGTATTGCTTTCCTAAATTCTCAACTTTAATTACAACATCTTTGTTCATTATACTGTATCCATAAATGTTTTTTCAACCCGGTTAAATATCACTATGCCAAACAACATCAGTACTCCTGCAAATACAGCACTATAGGTGAGTAAAGCAGGATCAAAACTTCCACCACAATCAAAACCAAATTTTGAAGCCTCCATAATAGAAGTCATCGGATTAAACTTAACAAACTGATAGCCTAAAAGACTTTTGGTTTTTAAAGTATCTAAATGATAGACTACTGGTGTTGCCCACATCAATAATTGTACACCAAAACCTACAAGAAATGTAAAGTCTCTGTAGCGTGTGGTAAGTGAAGAGATAATAAGCCCTGCTCCCAAGCCCATAAGCGCCATTAATACTAAGTAAATTGGTATTAAGAACAATGAAAGATTAACTTGAATATTATAGGTACCATCGAAATAATAATACATCCAAACAATCACAAGCATTATGAATTGAAGGGAGAATTTAAGCAAATTAGAAATTACAACTGAAATGGGAACAGCTAAACGCGGGAAATACACTTTTCCAAAAACACTTGCATTGGCAACAAATGTGTTAGAGGTGGCTGTTAAACAAGATGCAAAATAATTCCAAAAAGTTTGGCCGCATAAAAAGAACAAAAAGGGTGGTTTGCCTTCAGGTGCTAAGTTAGCAATATTGCCAAAAATTAAAGTAAAAATGATCGAGGTAATTAATGGTTGTATAAAGAACCATACAGGTCCTAAAACCGTTTGTTTATAAACCGCCACATAATCTCTTTTCACCAATAGGGAGATCAAATCGCGGTATCGCCAAAGTTCCTTGAAATTGAAACTCAGCAGACTTTTTTTTGCGCCTATTTCGTAATCGAATGTATCTTTCACTTAATTGATTTTAATAATTTAGATGGTATTTTAACCTGTACACCATTTCCAAAATGCTCGAAGAAAATTAGAAACCACTTGGTATCATTTTTTGTTACTAATTCACCAATCTGTCCCTTTAAAGTACCATCCGTAATCATCACTTTTTCTCCTATTTCGAGGGTTGAAGAATGATCAATGGCTGTCATATCATAGCCATAATTGATCAGCGACTTGATGGTATCTATTTCATGTTGATGAACAATGGCATTGGTGCGGTTGTATTTTAAATAGCCAGCAACACCAGTAACTCTCAATATATCATCTGGATTTTTAACATATTTAACAAAAACATACCCATTAAAAAGCGGTTTTTCAATCAACTTTTTTCTATCGCTCCACTGACTAATGACTTTTACAATTGGTAAATAATTTTCGACCCCCATATCAGAAAGGCGTTGCGCTACTTTTTTCTCTTGACGAGAAGACGTGTAAACAACATTCCAAACATTTTGATCCTTCATTTTATTTAAAGCGCTGCCTCCTCGGTCACATTTGTGATCCAAGAAAGTGGGCTAACAATTTACCTGAACCATTGGTATCAGGTGTATTTTAAACAATCCAACCGCTTAGTTGTGAAAACTAAATGCCAGATTATTTATTCTTATTTTCTCTCGACCAAAGTAGTAAGTAAATACCGTCTTTGATACTCAATTTTTCAACAATTGTATAGTCGATTTTGCGATTGATTTTCTTTCCAATTTTTTCGCATAATTCTTTTAAATAATCTTCATCAACTTTTCCTATAATAACAAGATCAATTTGCTTACTATCTAGCCCCTTTGCAAATGTTCCAGATAGAAAGACGCTTTCTAAATTTCCAAGCTTCGAAACGATATGCTCTACAATCCAATCGAGACCAACATATTTGAAAACGATGTTGTTAATATCCTTGTATAATGGATGACTAGTGTTGGCTTTGTAAAGTTTTTTATTGCCCTCCAATTCGCTTTGCAGCATGCCCGCCTTTTCAAATTTATTAAGCTCTAAACGGATGGCATTGGTTGATTCACCAAATTCTGATTCAAGGTTTCTTAAATACGATTTGGTATCACTGTTTAAAAAAAATTTTAACAGTAACTTTACCCTCGTCTTAGAAGTAATCAATGTTTCAATCATCAATAATATTGAGTAGCAAACCTACTCGATTTTTTATTGACTGCTAATAAATATTATGAACACTGTGTTTAGAAATAAAATGTTAAATCTTCACGACTTTGGTGACTAAATAATTATAATGCGAGTAAGGGTTAAGCGACGAGTAAAAGTTGCGGAGAACTAGCCTCAAAGACAATATTAAGCGATGGTTACTTATGGAAGAATGAATAAAAGCATAAAACTCCCATTATGTTGAAAAGAAAATTATTTATACTTCTGTGTTTGGTATCCTGACGTTCATGATACTTTTCAATTCATCATATGTACATTGAATAATGGCACTTTTCTTCTGGAGGATTTTATCCGATTGTTTGATATTAATTTCTTTCGTATTTTTTCTTGGCTTAGAAATCATCTGTATTCCATTGCCCCATAGTAGATCATATAAGGCTTTTGAGATGTATCATTTGTCACCAAAGAGTTTACCTAATGTTTTTTCTGTCATACACATTGCCCTTGGCTAGATAGAAGAAAAGGATCTCCCCTTTATCATTGATTATCAAATGAAGTTTAAATCCATAAAACTATCCAATTGAGCATTGGTCTTTTTCGCTGGCACCTTTAGATACCTAGTGAATTTGTATTCTTTTATTGTGGCAAACTTTGATTTAATTAGAGTAAATGAAATTAATGCCTAATGATTTACCTAGACATTTAGTTTTTAAGAACAGCATCTTTGGAAGAGCTACCCATTTTTGTTGCATCTCAACAAAGCGATTATATGATACCAGGAATGTAAAAAAATCCGTTTGATATACAATAATATGCCGCAAATAAAACTTATTTTAAATTGGTAAAATGACGTGTTTGGAAAGCAATCAAAATAGTGATAATCTCACGGTAACCCTCCCTTTTTTAGTACAGGATTCAAAGATAATATTTCTCATTTAATTCTTAAATAGTAAAGATTCTTTAAAAGCAGGGGGGATAGCCCCCCTGCTTTTAAAATTAGAATTTTACTTGCGGTATTGCGCTGGAGGTATGCCACACAATGATTCATGAGGTCGCTCTGTGTTGTATTCTTGTATTCATTCTTCTGTCAGTAGTCTGACCTGATCCAAGCTATCGAATATGTATGCATCTAGTATTTCTCTTCTAAAAGTTCTATTAAATCTTTCTACATAGCCATTTTGGGTAGGCTTTCTAGGTCGTATACATTACAATTTAATATCTCTCTTTTAGCACCAATCCCCTAAAACACTTGATATAAATTCTGGACCATTATCAACCCTAATAATTTTTGGTTTCCCTCTTTCAGTTGTAATATCATATAATACATCAGTTACCAATTTTGAGCCTATACTTAAATGAGCTCTTATTGCAAGAACTTCTCTATTTTAGTCATCAATTACATTCAAAGTCCTGAATTTTCTTCCATTGCTCAGAACGTCATGCATGAAGTCCATTGACCATCCATGGTTTGGCTCTTCTGGACAGACTAGTGGCTCCTTTATTCTAGCAGGTATTCTTTTTCGTGTTTTGGTTCTCTTGTTTAAATTTAAATTACTTGAAATCCTTCTAACGCGTTTGAAATTTCATTTTACAGCCTCGTTCCTTATTCTATAATAAATCATATCTTGCCCATCTGTTGGCATATTTAGCGCCAAAGAAAGCACCTTGTCTTCTACCTGGCTATCATCTCTCTTCGATTTATATTTGTATACTATTCGGGATAGGTTCATTAATTTACAAGCCTTGAACAGACTATATTTGTATTCAGATAAAATATAATCAACCCGTTCTCTGCGGTCAAAAGGCTTCAGAACTTTTTTGACAACACATCCTTAAGAGCTTTATTGTCTATAGCCATATCAGCATACATGGTCTTTAACTTTTGGTTTTCTTCTCTTAGTGCTTTTAATTCTGACATTTGCGTAGTATTCATTCCTGAATAATCTAGCTTCCATCTGTAAAAAAAAGTAACTTTTTGAATATCCAAGTCACAGATTTTGTCTTCTGCTGACCTGTCTTTTTTCATGCTCTTTTAGTGCTTTTAAAATTTGCACTTCTGTAAATTTTGATTTTCTTATACTAGTCAGTTTAAAATTAATTACTTTTTGTAACTCTTTAAACTGTAATATTTTTGGGGAGGGTTACATCACTATCACTTAAGGAGGCTTTACTATTTTATATTTAAGTGTTTTTCAAATTAGAAATAGGATGATTTTTGATTTATTGTTCAAATTCAATATAAAAATCATCTACTATTGCGAAAATTTCAATAATTTTGTCTCTATCATAGTAATTATTATTTTATTTATATTTTACTGTTATTTAAATATTTATACAATAAAAATCCTTTCTTTTTGCTTGTTTTTAAAAGTTTTTTTATACTATTGCCTATTACGAACTTTCCGTTTACATAAATCTATTATTATTGTATGAGTGTTTCTGCACTTTATATTCACATTTTAAATTAATAATTCAAATATTAATCAATGTTATTCAATTCATTTGAGTTTTTAATATTCCTGCCAATAGTTTTTATACTTTATTGGTTTGTTTTTAATAAACAATTAAGCTTGCAAAATGGCCTGTTATTAATTGCCAGTTACTTTTTTTATGGTTGGTGGAGCAGCAAATTTATGGGCTTGCTTATGCTCAGCACAGTATTAGATTACTTGTATGGTTTTGGGGTGGCCTCTCCAAATCGCAGAAAAGCAAAATTGTTTTTATGGCTCAGCATTATCAATAACCTTGGTATACTGGCTGTATTTAAATATTATAATTTCTTTGTTTTACAGTTTCAGCATGGCTTTGAGCTATTAGGAGTGTATACCCATCCTATATTATTGCATGTGGCTTTACCCATAGGAATTTCTTTTTACACCTTTCATGGTATGTCTTATGTTTTTGATATTTATCGAAAACAACAAACACCAGTTAAAAATTTTGTTGATTATGCAGTATTCGTTAGTTTTTTTCCACTGCTTGTTGCAGGGCCTATTGAACGTGCCAGCCATTTATTGCCACAGGTACAGCAGCCAAGGTCGTTTAACTATACTAGAGCGGTAGAAGGTTGCCGCCTTATTCTTTGGGGATTGTTTAAAAAAGTGGTGATAGCCGATAGCCTTGCCGGTATTGTTGATCCTATATTTCTTAATTACCAGCAGGTAGATAGTACAACTTTAATTACAGGCGCTGTAGCCTTTAGCTTCCAAATTTATGGCGACTTCAGTGGGTACTCGGATATTGCCTTGGGCACTGCAAAACTGTTTGGTTTTGAGTTGTTAACCAATTTTAGGTTTCCTTACTTTGCACGTGATGTGGCTGAGTTTTGGAGGCGCTGGCATATTTCATTATCCTCATGGTTCAGAGATTATTTGTATATACCCCTGGGTGGGTCAAAAAACGGTAAACATACAGCTATAAGAAACACCTTTATTATATTCCTTGTAAGCGGATTTTGGCATGGAGCAAGATGGAATTTTATTGCTTGGGGTTTCATACATGCGTGTGGCTTTTTACCGCTGCTTATATTAGGCCGTAATCGCAAACACATAAGTGACGTAGTTGCCAGCAATCGTATACTGCCCAACCTAAAGGAACTTTGGCAAATGGCAACAACGTTTGTTTTTGTAACATTTGCTTGGATATTTTTTAGAGCAGATGGAATGCCAATGGCCTTAAATTATATAAAATGCATTTTTGTAGCACACCAAGGTCCATGGTTAGGACTTACAAATAATAAAATGGCATTCGTATACATTATTCCACTTGTGCTTGGCGATTGGTGGATGAGAAGGGATGAGAGGCAATTGAGGATTCCGCATAATAAAACCGCCAAACACCTTATTTATTTTATAATACTGGCTTTAACATTAATTTATCTGTTAATAGAGATATTGCTAAAGAACAAGCCAGAATTCATTTATTTTCAATTTTAAAATGAAAAAGTTCGTCTACAAACTCGTTTCTCGACTTATAACATATCTATTGTTAATTTTTTGTATACTAGCCATTTTAGAGGTTATAATATGGAATAATGTATCCAATACTCAGTATTTGTTGCAGGCCGACTGGCACATAAAGAGAAACTATACTAATAAGGTGCTTTTTATAGGAAATTCCAGAACTTGGGTGCATGTCGATGTAAAAGAATTTAGTTCGCAAACGCAGGTAAAGGCTTACTCACTAGCGCAAAACGGCAGGGGTTCGGAGGTACTATGGTATAAATTTATAAAGTACATGGAAAATAACCCACCGCCCGAATTAATATACCTGCAATTTGATCCCACTTTTACAATTATCGAGGGTTTACAGGCTAATACATTTTATGGCAAAGAAAATTACCTATCCTACCTGTTCTTAAATAATCTAAAAATAAATAAACACTTTAGCAAAGAGAGAGGATACAATGGTTTTGAACAATATGTGCCATTAATACGGTACATAGGATATAAAGATTTGTTTATCCGCCATTTATTAAAGCACGATAAAATACAGACCAAGAACCCAGAGAGTGACTACCGATTATTCGAATACGGCTCCAATCCTTCGAAATGGTTATGGGGCAACATTAAAGAGAGCAGATGGAATACCCCTAATAAAACAATCGGCAAGCTCAATTTTCAGTATATCGATTCTTTCGTAACCTATTGTAGGCAAAATTCCATAGAATTAAATCTTATTTATCCACCCCAGTCCTACCCCTCCTATGGCAAGGTATCCCAGAGCTTAATAGATACATTGAATAATTATTCGAAGAGAAAAAATATACCCTTCAAAAATTTTAACTCCCCCTCATACAACGATTCGACCATGTTTTATATGCATATTCACTTAAACACCAAAGGTGCCAAACAATATACAAATGAATTAATTCACCATTACGATTCTTTAACAAAGGCCGTGCCTATTTTAAATGATTAATTAAAGTAAGTTCGGGTTAGGCAACAAGTAAAAGTTGCGGAGAACTGTCCTCAACGACAATATTAAGCGATGATTTCCCAGGAAAGAATGAATAAACACATAAAGCATGAGCTGTATTAGCGACTAAAGATATTGTATTTAATAATACAATAAATGGCACGAAAACCATCTTTCCAACCAATTTTTTTACCTTCTAAGTAGGTTCTACCATAATACGAAATGCCAACTTCGTATATTCTCACTCCTTTTATTCTTGCTATTTTTGCAGTAACTTCAGGTTCGAACCCAAATCGGTTTTCTTTAAAATGTATGGATTGTATAATATCTCGTTTGAATAATTTATAACATGTTTCCATGTCAGTTAAATTAAGATTGGTGAGAGAATTGCTTAACTGCGTTAAAAATTTATTGCCAATTGAGTGCCAAAAGAATAAAATTCTGTGCGGCTTGCCACCCATGAATCGGGTACCATAAACTACATCGGCAAAACCATCTAAAATTGGTTTAAGCAAAATATTATATTCATTTGGATCGTATTCCAAATCGGCATCTTGTACAATAACGTAATCACCTGTTGCCTCCTTAATACCAGTATGCAATGCCGCTCCTTTGCCTTTGTTTACTTCGTGCTTTCTGTATTGAATATTTAATTCAGGATGCTCTTTTATGTAGCTAAAAATTGCTGCTTCTGTATTGTCTTTTGAACAATCATTGATAATGAGAATTTCTTTTGTCATACCACCTATCAATTCCACAGCATGAACTTTATTCAAAATTAAATGAATGGTATTGGCTTCATTATATGCTGGAATAATAATTGATAGTTTACGCATACTAACTTTTGATGAATGGATTTAGAGAATAGATTCGTTCAATAATCTCTACTACTTTTAATCCTTCTAATGCATTGGTAGTAACCGTTGTTCTGTTTCTCAATGTATCAATTACATTTTCGTATACATAATTGTGATTGGCAGCCGACCCTTTGTAAGGACCATAGTCATTGGCAGGATTAGCTTCAGCTAAAACAGGCATTTCATAACTTTCAACATGACAGTACTCCACTTCATTCATGTATTGTCCTCCTATTTTAACACTGCCCTTTTCAGCAACAATCGTTAAACTACTTTCCAAATTTTTGTCCCAAACAGAAGTCGAATAGTTTAAAGATCCCATTCCGCCATTTACAAAATTAAAATTAACCATTCCACTATCTTCAAAATCTGTTAGCGTTGCATGGCTAAAATCATTGAACTTAGCTTGTATATCTGAAATATCACCAAATAACCAATACATAATATCGATAAAGTGTGAAAATTGGGTAAATAAAGTGCCACCATCCAAGGCTAATTTTCCCTTCCAACCATCGGATTTGTAATAGCGGCTATCTCTGTTCCAATAACAGTTTATTTGAACCATGTAAATAGATCCCAAAAGACCATCTTCAACTATTTTTTTAATCCATTCAGAAGGCGGAGAATAACGATTTTGCATCACACAAAATACCTGTCTTGAAACTTGTAAGGCTTTAAAAATAATTTTTTCGCAATCGGCTTTACTGAGTGCCATTGGTTTTTCAATGACAATATGCTTTTTATGTTCAAGGCCTATTAATGCATGCTCGGCATGTAAACCATTGGGTGTGGCAATACTCAACACATCGAATTCAATACCTGATTGCATTAACTCGTTCAAGGTATTAAAAAAGGGCACCTTATAATTCTCTATTGATAAAGTGTCTTGTGGCTTTATATCACATAGTGCCACTAACTCCGATTCACCATGTCTTGAGATCATTTCGATATGGCGTTTGCCAATATGTCCTGTACCTATAACTGCAAATTTTATTTTTTTTATATCAGTCATTTTTTGTCAATATTCCTTCCTTGATTTTAAATATTTGGTCGCAAAGATGCAGTATTCTGTTTTGATGTGCAATAATTAAAATCGTAACCTGCTGATCCTTTAATTTCTTTAAGCTCTCTATGATGATTTGCTCAGCTTCTGCATCTAAAGCACTGGTTGCCTCATCAAACAATAGCACCTTTGCATTCTTATACAAAGCCCTTGCTATGGCAATTCTTTGCTTCTGTCCCTCACTAATTTTTACGCCTTGTTCACCAAGAACTGTATGCATACCGTTCGGCAATGTATTTATAAATTCGCAAATGCCAGAATTCTCAATTGCGCGATTTAATTTTTCATCATCTACTACCTCCGAAAAAGTAATGTTTTCAATCAATGATTTATTAAAAATAAAGGGAGATTGGTGTACAAAACCTAGCTGATTTTGCCAACTGCTTATTTGTTCAGATTGTAAGGGTTTTCCATCTATTCTTATCTCGCCCTCATTAGGTTTTATTAAACCAGCTACAATTTTTAATAACGTGCTTTTACCGCTTCCACTATTACCAATTATGCCAATAATGTCGCCCTTATTAATCGCTAAAGTAATGTTGCTTAATAAATTTGTTGAACTGTCTGCATATTTAAAGCCAATATTAACCAACTCAATTTTTTGATGAACTACTATAGGGTGCTTTAAATGCTGAGTTGAAACAGTATCGTTGTTTCTTAAAAAATCTATGGTGTATTGGTAATGCTTAATCTTCATTAAAGCGACAAGCAGACGATTTAAAGCTGGTATCAATCTAAAAACGGATAATACAAAAATAGCACCCAGCAATCTTAACCCACCTGGATTATGTGAAAAAAAGTAACCATATACTACCAATATAATAACGCCTATTAAAACAACAAATTCATTGGCACGAGAAGGTATTAGCTGATATTGCATCGACTTAAAATCATACTCTAAAAGTGGCCTTTGTTTGCCTAAAAAATCCTTAATAAAATACCCTGAAGTATGGTTTATTTTAATGTCTGCCAAACCATTAATTCCAATATTCAAACTCTCGATGGTCTTCTCTCTTTGGTCCTTTGCTTTTTGACCGAGCGCATATACCTTGTTTTTAACTGTCTTATTAATGAAATAAAATGCTGGTCCTGTAATTAATGCAATTAGTAAAAACACCAAAGGATTAAACCACATAATGAATAAAATAACAAAAATAACAATCACACTTTCCCCAATAATACCAATAAAAGGCAATAGAATACCCGTTGCGTAATAAAACGAATTAAAGTGTATTTTTTGTAGTAATTCTGAAGTACCGCTCGCGACTATTTTAAGGTAATTTTGATTCACTGAATGGTAAAAAGTTTTTTCAGTGAACTTTTGAACCAATTCAGTACATAATTTTTGGATGTTGTTCTGAATACTGACTGCCAATATGTTTTTAATGGCAAAAAATACAACTACACTTAAAATTAAAATAATCAAAAAACTAGCCTCACTTGGCAAACCAGAATGCTTGAAAACATAACGCACTTTGCTGCTTTTTTCCAAAAAATCACCATCAATAGCTAACATTAATATTGGCACTACAGCGGCTAAGCCAATTACATCAGCAATTGAAACAAGGCTTGTTAATACCAATAACCTACGCCCCTTTTTTTGATGGGACTTATCGAGTAGTTGCTTAATACTATTTAAAGCATGCAATATGGCATTGGTAGAAGCTGACAATATTTAACGATGTTTTCTAATTATTTTACTATTACTTTGCAAATGTAGTTTTTATTCTACAAATCATTGTGTTTGATATTACTCCAAAAGAACAAACAATAAAACAGATTCGAAAGGGTTTAGTACAACCGCTTCCGAACCAATATCCTTTGCTAAATTTTGAGAGTGATATTTTTAAAGAATCAATGGTTTTGGCAGATGAAGATTTTATAACTGAATGGGTAAAAAATGGTTATTTCTTCAATACTTGTGGTAATAGTTATGATTTTTTATCCCAAATTATTCAATTAAAAACAGATAAAAATCTTGGTAACATTGCATTAGGCGAGAAAAAACTCGCCGATTTATTCAATGATAATGGCATTGAACATATTTCTGCAGAAAAAATTGAAAACACACTTATTGTTACCTGTCTAAAACTAGAAAGTAGCAGTATGTCCGTCTGTTTTAGTTCAGAAATACAGCCAATAAAGGCGATAGCATCTGCTAAAAATTTAATTATTTATGCTAAAAATAGTTTAGTTGGAACACCCTCTAGTAAATCTTTCATAAGCGATCTTACTGTAAAAAGCGACTTTAGAATACAATTAACGATTGACTATTTTAAGCGTATGAAGTCTGTTTACCTTTTCATAGAGTTGTAATACGCAATAGTGGTAAGTCTCTAATTAGGAGGAAGACAAGTGGTTTTTCCGTACCTTTGCAGTAGTTATGCCATATAATAGAGATAATAAGAACGATAAACCGTTCAAAAAAAATTATTCGAAACCGGATACAGACCGCAAGAAGCGTTATGATTCTAATAGCGAAACCCCTTCTGAGCGATACAATCCAAATGATAAGGACGAGCTGGCACCTCCTCGCTTTTTAGCCCCACCTCCAGGTAAGTCATACAACAGAGATGGCGCAGGTTCTGGACCAAAAAGACCTTACGAAAGAAAAGACACAGGTGGTTTCGGAGATAAACCCAAAAGACCTTACGAGAAAAGAGATAATGCTGACTTTGGCGATCGCCCAAAGAAAACCTACGAAAGAAAAGATACTGGTAGCTTTGGTGACAAACCAAAAAGTCCGTATGAGAAAAGAGATGGCGCTGGTTATAGCGACCGTCCAAAAAATCCATACGAAAGAAAAACAAGCAGTAACTTTGGTGATAAACCAAAGCGACCATACGAGAAAAGAGACAATGCTAGCTTTGGGGATGCTTCTAAAAGACCTTACGAAAAAAGAGACAATGCTGGATTTAACGACCGTGCAAAACGCCCTTATGAGAAAAGAGATGGCGCTGGCTTTGGGGATGGAACCAAAAAACCTTACGAAAAAAGAGACAATGCTGGATTTAACGACCGCGCAAAACGCCCTTATGAGAAAAGGGATGGCGCTGGCTTTGGCGATGGTGGCAAACGTCCATACGAAAAACGCGACAGCGCTGGCTTTAATGATAGACCCAAAAAACCTTATGAAAAAAGGGATGGTGCTGGATTCGATAAGCCAGTAAGATCTTATGAGAAAAGAGACAGTAATGATTTTAACGACCGACCTGCTAGACCTTATGAAAAAAGAGAAACTGGCAGTCCATTTGATAAAAAAGATGGTACTAAAAAACCATTTCGCCCAAGCTACGATCCAGAAATAAAAGTTAAAAAATCATATGCCGATGCGCCTAAGAAAACCTTTAGTGAAAGAAAAAAAGAATTAACAGGCGATACCCATGCAAAAGAGGATATCAGACTCAATAAATATGTTGCCAATTCAGGTGTTTGCAGCCGAAGAGAAGCCGATGAATTAATTTCAAAAGGCACTGTAACAGTGAATGGTAAAGTAATTACCGAAATGGGCCACCGCGTTAAATTAACAGATACCGTTTGTTATGAAGGCAAAAAAATATTGCCAGAACCATTCGTCTATATCATAATGAATAAGCCAAAAGATTTTTTAACCACTACAGAAGATGATAAAGGCAGAAAAACAGTGATGGATTTGGTAGCCGATAAGATTGAGCAGCGTATTTTCCCAGTTGGGCGTTTAGATAGAAATACGACTGGTGTTTTATTGTTAACCAATGATGGTGAAGTAACCCAAGCGCTTACACACCCTAGCTTTGAAATAAAAAAAATATACCAAGTTGAATTGGACAAAAAAGCCACCAGTGCCGATTTAGATAAATTGGTAAGTGGCATTGAACTTGAAGATGGCGAAGCCCATGCAGATGGTGTAGCATTTGTCGAATCAGAAGACAAAAGACATATTGGAATTGAAATTCACAGTGGTAGAAACCGTATTGTAAGAAGAATGTTCGAGCACCTTGGATTTGAAGTGGAGAAGCTTGATAGAGTAAGCTTTGGTATTTTTACTAAGAAAGACCTACCAAGAGGTAAATGGCGCCATTTAACCCAAGGCGAAGTTGGTTTCTTAATGAAACTGAAAAGTAAAATGTAAGCTTATTTAGTCTTTACTACTTTTGCCCAATATTGATAGCCTTCATTTTCAATGGCTATAAAATAGATGCTATTATCAATTGTATTGCATTTATGAAACCCCTGAATAAAAAGTGATTTCTAATTCAAATTAATTAACTGTCTTAAAAACAAAAATTTGACAGTTTGAAGACTTTTATTTTTAATAGCAATTAAGAACTAAGCGTTTTAAGTTTACGGCCCTTCTTAAATACCAATCTTCCAAAATTTTTGCCTTTGCGCAACAATTTTTGCTCTTCCTCTGGCAATGCTGCGATGGTTTTGCATTCTTCGCTGCAACAGTTATTATATTTTCCCTTACAGCTTGGGCATTGAATAAACAATAGATTGCAAGCAACGTTGGCACAATTCGTGTGAACATCAAAAGACTCACCACATTGATGGCATTTGGCAATGACTTCCTCTGATATACTTTCGCTTAGACGCTCATCGAATACAAAGTTTTTACCATGAAATTTGTTCTCTAAACCCTTCGCTTTTACTTGCCTTGCATATTCTATAATTCCACCTTCTAATTGATAAACCTCCTTAAATCCCTTGTGCAACATATAGGCGCTTGCCTTTTCACATCTGATTCCCCCAGTACAATACATCACAATCGGTTGGTCCTTCTTATCTGCAAGCATATTAGCAACGAAAGGCAATTGTTCTCTGAATGTATCCACATCGGGCAAAATGGCATTTTCAAAATGACCAACCTCACTCTCGTAATGGTTGCGCATATCAACTACTAATACTTCCTTGCTATTCAATAAATCATTGTATTCCTCAGCCTTTAAATGTTTGCCTATTTTAGTAACATCAAAGGTTTTGTCTTGTATACCATCGGCCACAATTTTGTTCTTTACCTTAATCGCCAATTTAAAAAAAGATTTGCCATTGTCATCAACTGCCATATTGAGTCGAATACCATTTAAAAAATCGATGCTATCAATTGCTTGTGTCAATAATTCATAATTGTGAGTGGGTACAGAAATTTGAGCATTAATTCCTTCCGATGCCACATATATTCTTCCTAAAACTTCAAGCTTGGTAAAGTTGATAAACATGCTGTCTCTAAACTTTTGAGGATCTAAAATATGGTGATATTTATAAAAAGATATGGTCGTTCTTGGCTCGTTATTGCTCAATAACTTTTGCTTTAATTCTTCTCCGTTTATTTTATTATGAAGTATCACAAGTGCAAAAATATGAAAAATACAGGTTGAAAATTATGATATTTAGCATAACCGTGTCCTATTAAAATAAAATTCTTTTTTTGAATGAAAATTATACAAAAAATATATCTTTGCTTTTATTTAACTTTTATGAAATTATTATTCAAACTGTTACTTTTGGTAACTGTCTATTTAGCATTACCAAACAACATGGTGGCTCAGAAAAAAATATTTTTTGATAAAAATTGGCAGAAAACAAAAGAGAAAAAGGCTTCCTATTACCGCATTATTACTCCAGAAGGTTCAAAATTTTTGGTACAAGATTATTTCTTGCCAGAAAACCAACTACAAATGGAAGGCAAATACACAAGCAGTAAGTTAGCTGATGTTGATAGAACTGGGCCATTCGTATATTATTATCGCAACGGTAAAAAATCGATGGAAGGTGAATATAAAGCTGGAAAAAATGTTGGAGAATGGACTTATTACTATAAAGAAGGAGCCAAAAAATCTGGTGGTAGTTTCGAAAAAGGTGATAAAGAAGGCGAATGGCAATATTTCCATAAAAATGGTAAATTAAAAAGTAAAGGCGTTTGGCTTAAAGATGAAAAAGATGGCACTTGGACTTTCTTTTTTGATAATGGTGAGAAAGAGGAAGAATACAATTACAGCAAAGGAAAAAAGGATGGTGTATATTCTGAATACTTTAAAATTGGAAAGCTAAAAGAAAAAGGAAAATACGAAAAAGACAGTTTGTTTGGACCCTATGAAGAGTATTGGGAGAATGGAAACCTTGCTGCCAAAGGAGAATATGATGATAACAAACGCAATGCCAATTGGGAATGGTTTCATGAAAACGGTAAAACCTCTTGTAAAGTTGAATACAAAAATGGCAAATTTTTAAATGGTAATTTCTTTAACGAAGAGGGTGTAAAACAAAGTGGTAAAATATACAAAGACGATCTTGTTGAATCTGTTGAATACACAGGTGGATCTGAAGCAATGTATAGCTTAATTGGTAAACAATTGGGCAAGAAACTTGATTTACCAGGTGTTAAAAAGGCTAAATATAAATTCTTTGGTTTTATTACATTAAAAATAGACGAAAAAGGAAATATCACGGATAGAGAATGGGTTATGCCAGATCTTGAAGATGATTCTTATGAGGATACTTGGGAAATGGTAGAAAATATTAATGCTGCAATTGATGACTTTCCAAGATTCAAACCAGCGATAGCTTACAATAGAAAAATTAAGACTTCATACTCTTTTATTTACAACATCGACTTTTCAAAAATTTAAATATAAAAAAATGGCTTTTACACTCCCAGAACTAACCTATGCACCTGCCGCTCTAGAGCCGCATATCGATGCAAGAACAATGGAAATACACCATGGTAAGCACCACAATGCTTATGTTACCAATCTAAATGCTGCTGCTGCAGGTACAGAATTAGAAAATATGCGTATTGAAGATATTTGTAAGAATATCAGCAAATACCCAATGGCGGTAAGAAATAATGGCGGTGGTCACTATAATCACAGTATGTTTTGGAAGGTAATTAGTCCAAACGGTGGCGGTTTACCAACTGGTGCATTATCAGATGCAATTAACAATGATTTGGGTGGTTTTGATAAATTTAAAGAAGAATTTAGCAAGGCTGCTACAACCCGTTTTGGAAGTGGTTGGGCTTGGTTATGTGTAAAAGATGGTAAGTTGTGTATTTGCAGTACCCCCAATCAAGACAATCCATTAATGGACCTTGAAGGTGTTACTTGTGGAACACCTATCCTAGGATTGGATGTTTGGGAACATGCTTACTACTTACATTATCAGAACCGCAGACCAGATTATATTTCTGCTTTCTTCAATATTATTAATTGGGAAGAGGTTAGCAATCGATATAACGCTGCACTTTAATAATAAATCAAATAATTTTAAAGCTACACCATTTACGGTGTAGCTTTTTTTGTGTACGTTTGAAAAGCCTTTGTTAAAACCTTTTTTTAAACATATTGCATTTCTTTCACTTGGCATAATTTACATGCTATTTCAAACACAAAATGCCATGGTAGATTCATGGTATTACAGTGCATGTGTTAAATTTAAAACTGAATTACTTAATAGCCATCATCTTCTTTATAATTATTTTGGATATTATTGGTTTTCTCTATTAAAGGCAATGGATGTCAATATTGAGGCTATATATGCTTTGAATATAATGAATGCTTTTGCATCCGTAACATGCCTCTATTTGGTTTATCATTGCCTTATTAAGTTAAACGTTAACACAACCGCCGCAACCTGGCTTAGTTTGCTTTGTGGTGTATCATTTGGTGTTATGCGATACGCTACTGATGCCGAAACCTATATCTTGCCCATCGTTTTTTCTCTTGGTTCAACCCTATTATTCATCAATCACAGCAAACCAAGTCAACTAATTTTCGCAGGTGTTTTAGCCGCTATAGCTATTCTTTTCCATCAAGTACATCTTTGGTGGGCAATGGCAATATCAGTATCCTTTTTTATTGGTAAATCTAAAAACTACAAGGGTCTCCTTTTATTCTCATCCCCACTATTGCTTGTTCCCCTTGTATATTGGATCGCATTTAACAATGCCAATTATCATCTATCATTCCTACAATTTGTGGCAGGTGAATTTGGTAAAGGAAATGCGGGTATCGACTTATCTGGAAAGTCACTTTTGCTTACTTTAATCAATCTATTTAGGACCTTCTTACAAGTACATGGAAATATCCTTGTATTATTTAAATCCTACCCATTAATCGCAAGTACTTCATTCATTTTGTTTTTAATTGCTGTATTTTTAGCTTTAAAAAACTTGAATTTTAAAACAATTAAACCACTGCAGTTGCGCCCTTATAAATTTGTTTTCTTATTAACCATTTTTTTACAAATTCTCTTTGCACTTATCTCCTCTGGGAATGCTGAATTTATGGTTATGTTGCCCTTTTTATTGGTGCTTTATTTTGCAAGCGCCTATCAGCTTCAGGGTTTCGTTTTTATCAGATATCTCGCCCTTTCTTTACTTATTTGGAACTTGGCTTTTGCCATTATTCCAAACGCAAAGCTAACTATTAGCCGAGTTGATACGCAAGTTGCATTTAGTGAAAAATACAGTAGGGCCTATGGATTATGGAAGAATAAACCTTTGGTAGAAAACCAATTGACTTATTTTAATGGCTTTAACAAGTTTAATGACCAGTTGCTTAATCCAAAAAATGTTACCATTTCATTAGTGGATAGTTTACTAAAAAAGGGGAATACCATTTATACAGATCTACCAAATACTAATAAAATCTTTAGTAGGGAAAATATGGTTGAAGACAATACTATTAAAAAATTAATAGATCATTGCGCCTTTGTAAAATGCGATTCTTTTATAAATATCTATGGAAAAAATTATATTTATTACATTCAAAAAAGAATGTATTGAGTTACTTTTGCCAAACGTAAAATCATGTTACCTTCAAAAATAAAAATAGGTGTTATAGGTGGTGGGCAATTAGGAAAAATGCTAATTGAAGCTGGTCAGCCATGGAATATTAATTATACCATACTAGAAACCGCTTCTGCACCTGCGGCCGATATTGCCAATCAACATATTATTGGTGAATTATCTGATGCTAGTAAGATAAAAGAATTGGCTTCAAATTGCGATGTTATTACCTATGAAATTGAACACATAAACATTGAAGCGCTGCATGAATTAGAGGCACAAGGCAAAAAAATAATACCTTCACCAAAAATCCTTGAAATTATTCAAGACAAGGGACTACAGAAATTATTTTTCCAACACCATGGCATTCCAACAACAGATTTTGAATTGGTAGAAAATGCAAGTGAATGGTCTGATAAATTATTAAAATTAACTGGCGAAAGAATTGCTGCAAAGCTGCGAAAAGGGGGTTACGATGGTAAAGGTGTTGAATTGGTAGACAAACACATAATGCTAGAAAATAGCAATCAAATTCCTTTTAATGAGCCTGTTGTTTTAGAGGAATTCGTAAAAAATGCAATCGAATTAGCCGTTATCGTTGCAAGAAATGAAAAGGGAGAAATCACAACATTTCCAGTAGTTGAAATGGAATTTGATGCCAAAGCAAATTTAGTAGAGTTTCTCATTTCGCCAGCGAATATTGCATTAGAAATTGAAGAAAAAGTAAAAAGAATTGCAATGGATGCCATTATTAAACTAAATGGTGTTGGCATTTTTGCTGTCGAAATGTTTTTAGATGAAAATGCATCAATTTTTGTGAATGAAATAGCGCCACGTCCACACAACAGTGGGCACCATACCATTGAAGCCTGTTATACCAGCCAATATGAACAATTGAATAGGATTTTATTAGGCATGCCCTTGGGAAATACCCAATTAATTCAACCAGCTGCCATGATAAACTTGCTTGGTTTTGATGGGGTTAATGGAGAGTATGAAATTACGGGTTTAGATAATATTTTAGCGATTGAAGGTGTTTATGTTCATTTGTACAACAAAGCAAACACAAAACCAAAAAGAAAAATGGGACATATTACCATCATGGGAGAAACTTTAGAAGAAGTGAAGAAAAAAGCTGCAGTTGTAAAACAGAATTTGGGAATGAAACAACTTTAAGTTTTATTTCAAGATTTTTATTCTATTTTTGAAAGGATTTTAGCCAACACAAAATGAAAGATGTATTAATAATAATGGGCTCTGACAGCGATTTACCAGTGATGAAAGAAGCTGCTGAAATTTTAGATGAATTAGGTATTACCTATGACCTTGCCATTGTGAGTGCACATCGCACCTCCGAAAGAATGTTTGAAGTGGCCAAAAATGCCAATAAAAAAGGATTTAAATGCATTATTGCAGGTGCAGGTGGTGCCGCTCATTTACCCGGAATGACCGCTAGTATGACAGATTTACCAGTGATCGGTGTACCCATTAAATCCTCTAACTTATCAGGAATGGATTCATTATACAGTATCGTTCAAATGCCGCCTGGTATTCCTGTTGGGACAATGGCTATCAATGGTGCAAAAAATGCTGGTTTGTTTGCAGCTAAAATTCTTGCACTTTCAAACCCTATTATCCAAAAGGCCATTATTAAATATAGTAAGAATTTAGAGTTAACAGTGCTGGCAAAAGCCAATGATTTAAAGAGCAAAGGTTATATCAAATACCTGAATCAAAAATGATAATTGAAGTTGACAATACTTTAATTTCTTCCGAAATATTTTCAGTCAATTTTGTTTGCAATTTAGAAAAATGCAAGGGCGCATGTTGCATTGAAGGTGATAGGGGCGCACCTCTTGAAAAAGATGAAATTGCGAAAATTGATGCTAATTTAAATGCCATTCGCCATTATATGACAGATGAGGGGATAGCGCTTTTAGAGTCAGAGAGTTTTCATGAAGGCGAAGAGATTGAAGATTTTGCCACTACTTGTTTACCTACTGGCGAATGTGTGTTTGTTTACAAAGAAAATGGCATTTTAGGTTGTGCTATGGAAAAGGCCTTTAAAGAAGGTAAATCTAACTATTATAAACCTATTTCTTGTCATCTTTATCCCATAAGAATTAATAAAATTGGCGATTTTGATGCAGTCAATTATCATGAATGGAATATATGTAAAGCCGCATGCTCATTAGGTAACGAATTAAATGTACCCACCTTCAGATTTCTCAAAGAACCGCTCATAAGAAAATATGGAGCACCTTGGTATAACGAAGTTGAACTCATTTTTCAGGAGTTTAAAAAGTTGAAGTAAAATACCCAATAATTTTTCACCTACTATATTTATTTTTGCTTTTAGAATGAATTTATCCAGACCTTCCCATGAAAATTTGCTTTAATTAATTTCCCCTTGACAAAATCTGAATTAGCAAATAAAATTTCTGTGCATTTGCCCGAAGGAACTGCCGACTATGCGGTTGAACTGATGGTGAAATATAAGGTGCAATTAAAACTTAATAAGCCACGTAGTAGTAAATTTGGTGATTACAGAGCGCCCTATCGACAAGATAATTATCACCGAATAACGGTTAATAAAGATTTGAATCCCTACTCTTTTTTAACAACTTTCTTACATGAAGTAGCACACCTTACAGCATTCGAAAAATACAGAAACACCATACTCTCTCATGGCAAAGAGTGGAAAAATGAATTCAAAGAACTTTTAGCCCCTATAGTACACCATCATCAATTGCCAGAGGATATACAGGCAGCTCTGAAACACTATATGCACGATCCAGCAGCGAGCAGTTGCAGCGACAAAAACCTAATGAAAGTACTAGCCCGTTATGATAAGGACCAAAAAGCACTACTTGAGCAAATTCCACACGGGAGTTTGTTCAAATTAGATACTGGCAGGGTATTTAAAAAAGGAAATAAACTTAGAAGTTGGTACCAATGCTTTGAGCAACCAAGTGGTAAAGAGTATAGAGTGAGTGGAATCAGTAAAGTTGAGTTATTATAAAAGATATAGATTTATTTATTAATATTTTTGTTAATATTGCGTTCGTTTATGAAAAAAATTATCGTAGGATTTTTATTGGTTTTTGCAATCTCAGTTCATAGTCAAAAGCCTGTGCTTCAAATGGGTATGCATTCGCCTCCAAGTGAAGCTAAAAAAAGAAAAAACTACTATAGTCAACTTATTGCCGGCAATGAGAACGAAGTTCTAATTTCTGATAGGGCCAAAGGTGGTAATATCATCACCTCTTACAACAGCAACACCCTAAAGAAAACAGGTACTTTTAAGGTTGATTACCCTGAGATAGGAAAAAAAGATGCAGATTGGGTTAGACGTTTATACATAGACGACAAAATCACGAGCATTTATGGTTTTTATGATAAGAAAAATGATGAAAATAAAATCTATGGTAAAATCATAGATCGAAAAAATAAGACCATTAAAAAAGAAATTGTTTTAATGAGCAGCAATGCCAAAAAAAGGAAAAATATTGGATCCTTAATGACTGTTTTTAGCAATGATAACAGCAAACTTCTCATCTTTAGAGAGCCCGCTGGCAAAAAATATGAAAATGAGAAAATGGAAATGGTGCTTTATGATGCCCAGCTCAATAAAATTTTCGAAAAAGAACTTTCATTTCCTTACAAAAACAGAGCTATAAACGTTCAAGAAGTATTGGTGACAAATGACGGACACGTTACCATCGTTGCCTTTTGGGGGCCTACCAAAGAGGATATTAAAGAAAATCCTGATTTAAAAGGTCAATTTACTTTTAAACTTTTTGGTGTCACAGAAAATAACGAAGAATTAGATGAAATTGAAATTAAAGAAAAAGGATATGCACTAAGCTCGTGTCAAGCCTTTATTAATAATGATTCAGCTAATTCGGTTTTATTAACTGGTTTTTATAGAGATGTAAAGGGTGCAAAAAGAAAAAAATCTGGGGGTGTTAACGGTATTTATTATTTCAAATTGAATACGAATACTTGGGACATTGATATTTTAAAATTTAATATTATCGATGAAAAAACCATGATTAAACTATTTCAAGCAGGCGCTAACTCCGAGAGGGCTAAAAGAAAAGCACAAAAAAATGCTGAAAATGGCTATGGTTTTTCAAATTTAGTATTAAGAAACATCTTCTTTAACGAAGATGGTAGTATAAAAATTATTAGTCAAGTGGAATATATGAGGGAGGTTTGTACGACTGATAAAAACGGCAATACACGCTGTAATTATTATTATTACAATATGCAAATTCTAGAATTTACACTCAGCAAAGAGGGTGACTTACAAAGTTCATTTGTTATTCCCAAAAGCCAGGTATTGGTTAACTATTACACCTATAATGGGCATTTTTCATTGCTTACAGGCGATAAAGTAATTTATGTATACAATGATGCTGAAAAAAATTACGTTGCCAAAAAAGTAGCTAAAAAGAACAACAATAACTTTTACTTTCCTTTTATTGGTAAAAGAAAAAATAGATTGTGTTATGTCACCCTTGACAGCAAAGGAAAGCCTACAAAGGCTCCATTAGTAGATTCATGGAAGCAAAATATTCTTTTGACACCTTATAGCTATGTTAGGTCTAGCCCTGATGTTATTATCACCTGGGGTCGCCTACGAAAAAGCAAGGAACTTGTATTGGTTAGACTTTCAATAAAAGGTAAAAAAGGGAAGGGCTGATTTTAATTAATGAATTGCTTTTTCAGCAATCCTTCATATACCGCTTCATACATTGGTAAAATCTTTTCGAGTTGAAATTCTTTCGCTTTATTAAGTGCATTGGCTTTGAAAGTCAATAATAATGCTTCGTTGGATAATAATTTCAATGCGTTTTTCGCCATGTCCTCAACATCGCCAATATTGCTTAAATAGCCTGTAACGCCTTCGATATTTACTTCAGGTATACCGCCTGTGTTGGTGCTTATTACAGGCACCTCGCAAGCCATGGCCTCTAGAGCCGCTAATCCAAAGCTTTCTGTCTCGGAGGTTAAAATAAACAGATCACAAACCGATAATATCTCTTCTATTTGTTCTTGTTTGCCTAAAAAAGTAACCCTATCATCCACCCCCATCTCACGTGATAGGAGTTCAATATTCGTTCTTTCAGGTCCATCGCCAATTAGCAATAATTTACATGCCACTTGTTTTGAAACAATGGCGAATATTTTAATGACATCCTCAACACGTTTAACTTTTCTAAAGTTTGATGTATGCACTAAAATCTTCTCCCCTTGAGGGGCGATTGCTTTTTTAAAGTGTTCCTTTTTTTGTTTTACAAATCTGGAAAAATCAATAAAATTAGGAATTACAAAAATGGGTTTTTCAATGTGAAAATTAGCATACGTATCGCGCTTCAAACTCTCTGAAACTGCAGTAACAGCATCCGAGTGGTTGATGGAATAGGAAACCACCGGTTCATAGGTTGGGTCTTTGCCAACTAAAGTAATATCTGTTCCGTGTAAAGTTGTAACTATTGGTATATCTATGCCTTGTTCTATTAAAATGTTTTTTGCCATCAACGCTGCGCTAGCATGTGGTATGGCATAGTGCACATGCAAAACATCTAATTTATTCTGTTTTACAATATCTACAATTTTACTAGCCAATATGGTTTCATAAGGCACATACTCAAACAATGGGTATTTATAGATTGAAACCTCGTGGAAAAAAACATGCGGATTAAAAAAATCTAACCTTGCTGGCTGAGAATAACTAATAAAGTGTACATTGTGTTCTTTGGCTGCCAAAGCCCTTCCGAGTTCTGTGGCCACTACACCGCTACCACCAAATGTTGGGTAACAAACAATTCCAATGTTCATAATTTTGTGAATCTAGATAAATAACCTTTCTCTGTATTGTTTGTCATTGTTGCCTTAATGGTTGAATGTACATGTTCGACAACACAAATACCTAAATAACTAACAATCTTAATATGCCAAGGTTTTGAAAAGAGGAAGATAATTTTTAGGGTAGTTTTTGAAAACAACTTTAAAAAAGAGCCTAAATAAACTTGAAATAATTTCATAGGTTTGAAAGTTGACAAAGCAATTTAAATATTTCAGCAATTTCTTTAGGCACAGAACTTCCCTCGGGCCATTGGTATTTATGTGTAATTTTTCCAGCTTTACTAAAGTATATAAAACTTGTCATATTGCCAGGTGTCTCCAATTTTATGTTATCCATAGACTTTGTCTCTAACATTTTGAAAATCTTTTTTATTTCTTTGGAAGATAAACTTTTTAAAACAATCGTATCCTTACTAAAAGATTTAATAGATTTTAATTGGCCATTACCACTCAAAATAAATTCATCAACTGCACCAGTAAAGCCACCACCACTGCCAAAACTGACACTTAATGATTCAGCATATTTTTTATAGACTAAAATCTTGCAGCCCATCATTAAAAATAAGACAGCTGTTATGATTAATATTTTTCTCAATTCAACAGCAAAAATAATACTATTTGCTTTACATTCTGCATTTTAGTAATCTTGTAGTATGGAAGATGAGTTGTTCAAGGTCGATGAATTTTATATGCGCAAAGCGCTTGAACAAGCACAGCGTGCTTTTGATGATGAAGAAGTGCCAATTGGCGCTATTGTGGTTTGTAATAACAAAATAATAGGTAAAGGCTACAACCAAACAGAAAAATTAGTAGATGTAACAGCTCATGCAGAAATGATAGCTATCACAGCTGCTGCTGCCGAATTGGGGAGCAAATATCTAGATGAGTGTACCCTATATGTTACCATAGAACCTTGTGTGATGTGTGCTGGAGCTATTAAGCATGCACGTTTTCACAAAATTGTAATCGGAGCCAAAGAACCAAAAACAGGTTTTTCTAATTTCTTAAATGACGATTTTAACATGAAAACTGAATTAAAATCTGGTGTGCTAGAAGAAGAATGCCGCAAGATGATGCAAAGTTTTTTTAGAAATAGAAGAATATAATAGCTTAAAATTACCTTTGTCTTACCAAGCGCTTTCTGTATAAAAAGCCGTACAAACAAGTGCCACAAGGCCGCTTTAAAACAGTATTTCCTAAGGTCCAATAATACATCCCTAAGCTTTCAATAGCTTCCCCTTTTTTGATTGGTTTATATTTACCTAGCTGAATAAATTCACTTAGTTCGTAATCAAACACAGGAATCGAAATCCATTGGTTCAGCTGGTTCTTGGTAATTACATGAAATTTAGTTTCATCGCGCACCACCATCAAGTAATCCTCGCCGGGCGCCCAGTTCATGCCCGAGGTATAGATAATAAAACTGGTATCACCTGTTGTCATTAATCGACTTATGGAGGCAGTATCCTTGTATGACTTATAATAATTTTCAACAGTGAAGGGTAAGTTAACATCCTTTTTCAAAACCAATGATTTCTTTACTTCTTCCATCGATTTAGAATGGAGTGTAACATTGTAGTTACCCGGCTTTAAAAACAAGCTTAGTTTATTACCAAACAACGGACAAGCCAATCTGCAATTGGTATCTTTTCCGGTCACAAAAACACTGTCCCATAAATCGACAAATTCTTTATTGAACTTAAAGGATAAGGTTAGTTTTGCTTTTGTTGTTTGTGCATTTAAAAATTCAATTGTTAAAAACAAAATAGCTAATAAAATAAACTTTTTTAAAGGGAATCTCCTCATTTTTAATTGATAACTTTATAACAAAAATAAGGCATTTTAAGCATACCACTTCTATCCTATTTTATTGTATAATTGTAGTGTATTTACAAACCTAATACCAATAATTTTTAACATAATGGCTTTTTACTTTACGCCCGATTTTCTTCATTTTTTTATGGAGTTAGCGCCAAATAATAACAAAGACTGGTTCGACAATAACCGCGACCGTTATAAAAAATCGGTAAAAGAGCCTTTCGAAAATTTTGTAGAAAAACTAATCAAAGAACTTAAGAAAACCGAGGATGTAATGGATGGACGACCTTCCGATTTTATTTTTCGAATCAACAAAGACATTCGCTTTAGTAAGGATAAGTCGCCTTACAAATTACAAATGAGTGCAGCCATTAGTAAAGGCGGAAAAAAAGACATGGTCAACATAGGTGTTTACTTTGAATTAGGACCTGAACATTTGGGTGTATACACAGGCGTCTACATGCCCGACAAGGAACAAATCGACCGAATAAGAAGGCATATTGCAAAAAACGGAAAACGACTTGAAACCATTCTTAATGAAAAACATTTTAAAGCCACTTTTGGAAAGGTAAAAGGCGAAAAAGCTAAATTATTACCACCTGATTTGAAACTAGTAGCAACCCAACAGCCCCTTATTTTCAATAAACAATTTTACTTGCAACACACTGCTGAACCGGAAATTATTGTTGAGAAGGATGTGTTAAAATACATTGCCGAAAAATACAAACACGCTAAAGCGTTCAATGAATTTATAAAAGAAGTTTTATAATTCTTTGCGCAAACGGGCCACCGGAATATTCAATTGCTCTCTGTATTTGGCCACTGTTCTTCGCGCTATGAGGTAACCTTTTTCTTTTAATAACTCCATTAAAGCTTCATCTGTCAGTGGTTTTTTCTTACTCTCATTGCCAATGGCATCACTCAAAATTTTCTTAACCTCCTTGTTACTTACTTCCTCACCACTATCGTTGGTAATACCTTCGCTAAAGAAATATTTTAAAGGGTAAATGCCGAAATCAGTTTGCACATATTTGCTATTGGCTACCCTCGAAATGGTCGAAATATCCATGCCAATTTTATCAGCAATATCTTTCAAAATCATTGGGCGCAATGAGGTTTCATCGCCATCTAAAAAGAATTCTTTTTGCGCTGCAACAATTGCACGCATGGTCATTTGCAAAGTTTGTTGACGCTGTTTAACACTATCAATAAACCATTTGGCACCATCTAGCTTTTGTTTGATGTATTGAACAGTATCTTTTAAATTTTTATCCTTTCCAGCATCCTTTTCATAGGCTTGAAGGGTCTCACTATAAGAATGACTTAATTTTAACTCTGGTGCATTCCTAGAGTTCAAAATAACATTCAATTGCCCTTCATCATTTATTACAGTAAAATCGGGTATAATATATTGTGATTTGCTATTCGATTGTGATTGACCTGGTTTAGGGTTTAATTTTGTAATCTCCACTAAAGCTAGTTTAAGTTCATCATCATCTATTTTGAGCGCATGCTTAATCTTGTCATAATGTTTTTTAACAAAAGCCTCCATGTGCTCGGCAATTATTTTTTCAGCTAAATCTAAAGCTCTATTGCCGCCATAATCCTTTTTGTAAAGTTGCAATAACAAGCATTCTTGTAAATCGCGAGCCCCTATTCCTGGCGGGTCAAAATTTTGTATTTTTGTTAAAATTCTCTGTAATTGATCTTCGGTAGTACTGATATTCTCTGTAAAAGCTAAATCATTCACAATGGCCACCAATTCCCTTCTTAAATAGCCATCCTCTTCGATATTACCAACAATGTGCAAGGCTATCTGCAAATCAGCTCCTTCTTCAAAATTTGATTGGGTTTGTTCTACCAAAAAATCATAGAAACTTTGTTGATAGGCAATTGGAATTTCTTTTTGTTCCTCATCCCCATAATCATCAGTCATTCGAAAACTTGCCCCTTGGTCGTCGCCAGTTAAAAATTCAGTTACACTAAATTCATCACTTTCGTATGAATCAGTGCTATTAAAATCATCATTTAAGGAATCTTCATTACTAAATTCATCGCGCTTAGAATCACTGGTAATGGGCAAAGGACTTTCATTTTCATCTTCCCCTTTTTCAAGCGCAGGATTGTCTAATAATTCTTGGTCAACACGTTCCTCAAAATCTGCTGTAGTCATCTGCAATAGTTTTATAAACTGTATTTGCTGAGGCGACAGTTTCTGCAATAGTTTTTGACTAAGTGTTTGTTTTAACATAAAAATAGAAATTTTAGTCCGTTTTTCAGAATTATATGTGCAAAGTAAACTAATTTTGCGGTTTAAATTACAATCAATTTTAATAAAGTAATAATGGTTTACATAAAGCAACTGTCGGAATTTGAAGGAAAAGAAGTAACGCTTAAAGGGTGGGTAGCGAATCGCAGAGATAGTAAAGGTCTAGTATTTATTAATCTTCGAGATGGCAGCGGTCTATGTCAATGTGTAGCAGATGAAAACAAAATACCCGAAGTTGAATTCGACCAAGCTGGTAAACTAACGCTCGAAAGTGCTGCCGAAATTACAGGCATAGTTGTTAAAGATGAGCGTCAAATTGGTGGTTTTGAAATACAAGTTAATGGCATTAAAACCATACACATTGCAGAAGAATTTCCAATCGCAAAAAAAGAACATGGCATAGAATTTTTGATGGATCAACGTCACTTATGGTTACGCAGTCAAAGACAATGGGCCATTCTTAGGATTAGGAATACCATCATATACAGTATCCATAATTTCTTTCAAAAAGAGGGTTTCGTACAAATGGATGCACCAATATTTACAGGAAATGCCTGTGAGGGAACCTCAAACTTATTCGAAACTGATTTTTATGGCGACCCTGCCTATTTGAGCCAAAGTGGTCAACTCTATGGCGAAGCAATGGCTATGGCTTTTGGTAAAATTTATACTTTCGGACCAACCTTTAGAGCTGAGAAAAGTAAAACACGCAGACACCTATCGGAATTTTGGATGATTGAACCAGAAATGGCCTTTTATGACATCCATCAAAATATGGATTTGATTGAAAGCTTCTTACAATATATTATCAAAGAGGTGTTGGAAAAATGCCAAGCAGAATTAAAACTAATTGATAGAGATACCAATGTGCTTGAAAGTAGTTTGAATAAATTTCCACGATTAACTTATGATGAAGCCGTCGCTATTATTAAAGGCGAAAAAGATGTTAATGGTCAAAATAGTATTAAAAGTTTAGAAAATGAATTGGCAGAAGTGGAAGCAAAAATTGCAGCTACAATTGCTGAAATTGCAGATAGAGAAGCAAAAATTGCGGTTCCTGGCATGAAAAAAGGTGAGATTAACTTTAATCAAACCAAAATTGCGAATCTTAAAAATGATTTAAAAGACTTAGAAGAATCTCAACGCAACATTCCACATTGGATAGAAAGTGCTAAAAATTTTAGATATGGCAACGATTTAGGGGGAAGCGATGAAACCGTTATTACCCGCCTATTCGATGTACCAGTAATGGTGTATGATTGGCCACATGAAGTCAAAGCATTTTACTTAAAACGCAATCCTGAAAACTCCCGATTTGCAAGAGGTGTGGATGTTTTAGCCCCTGAAGGATATGGCGAAATAATAGGTGGTGGCGAACGTGAAACAAACGAGCAATTACTAAGAGACAAGATTGTAGAACACGATTTGCCAATGGCTGATTTTGAATGGTATTTAGATTTGAGAAAATATGGCAGTGTGCCACATGCAGGATTTGGCTTAGGTTTAGAACGTTTGGTAACATGGTTGTGCAAATTAAAACATGTTAGAGAAAGTATTCCATTTCCAAGAATGTATGGCCGATTATTGCCATAAAATATACTTTCGAATTAAAAAAAATTAATTAAGTTTGAAGCATGCGTAAAATTAATCCTCCTTTTAATCTTAACAAATGGATTGAAGAAAACAGGCATTTACTCAAGCCGCCCATTAGTAATAAAAACTTGACAGTAGATGCTGGCGACTTTATTGTAATGATAGTTGGAGGACCCAACGCCCGAAAAGATTATCACTATAATGAAACCGAAGAGTTTTTTTATCAATTAGAAGGTGAAATTAATGTGCGTTTGCAAATTGATGGAAAGGCTGTAGATACCCCTTTAAAGGCAGGTGATATGTTCATGCTACCTGCAAAAGTGCCACATTCTCCAGTACGTCAGGCTGGTTCGTTAGGATTGGTAATTGAATGCGTGAGAGCGGGAAAAGGCTATAAAGATGGTCTATTATGGTTTTGTGATAAATGTAACCATCCCTTGCATTCTTCTTATTTTGAATTACAAGATATAGAAAAAGATTTTCTTTCTAGATTTAGGGAATTTTATGGCTCTGAAGATTTGCGCACCTGCAAAAGCTGTGGCCATGTAATGGAAACTGACCCCAAATTTATTTAGTTAGAAACTTTATAAAGACTCAAATATTTCTCCTGACTTATTAATTTAAATTCCTTGAAAAAGGGTTCCATTGTTTTGGTAAATAAAGAATCATTGCTTATTAGATACTGTGGACTAATTTCATTGACTGCCTCTCTTATCTGTTCGGTATTAAAATCTTCATTAATTCTCCTGCCATTTAAATCAAGGAGATAAAGCACATTATTAGGCGCCCCATCATAGCCCACCAATACGCAATTCTTTCGCGATATGCCAAGCGCATTAATCTTGTTTTTAAACAATGAATAATCAATTGTTTTTTGTTGCGACTGTTCCCAATAAGTGCCTGCCGTATAGCGTGACTCTAAATTGATTCTACCATAATTAAATTGCAACCTCATTGCTATTATTAAAATAACCAGTACACCTACTTTTACCCACCATAAATTGGCTTTAATTTTAGACGCTGCCGATCCAATTGCCAACCAATTTAAAGCGATAGCGGGCAATAAACAAAGAATATAGTAATCATGGTACATGAATTGATTGATCATAATAGCCATGAATAAAAAACAACCTAAGGTATTCAATACAGTGATATACCACAAAGTATTGCTAATATGTTTTTTAATTAAGAAAGGTAATAATAGCAATCCACCCATTAAATATTGTAAAGGACCTGTAAAGGTTTCTTGTGGCCAATTGCCTAAATACACATTCCATGCATTTTGATAAAACACTTTATCTGTTATGAGTGGTATATGAAGTATAAAAAATTCGCTGTTATGTGTTTTTCCTAAATAGCGTGCCCATAACTGCCATACAATAGGCAGTATTAATGCAAATAATAGACTGCTGAGCAATACTTTTTTATTTACTAATTCAATTTTTAGCGTCTTAAAATGAGATAAAATATAAACACCCATCATCGTCATCCAATGGATAAAACAAGTTGTTTTACTTGCCATTGCAAAAGTTAATGACAATATAAAACATAAAACATAAACACCCTTTTTATAGTTAGGTAAATAGGGGTGGGGAATAAACAATCGGAATAAAAGGTACCAAGCAGATAAACTCAAACCCAAGGCACTCGCATCGGGAATAAAATTAGAAGTATAAAACAAAAGAATAGGTGAGGCATTTAAAATGAAAAGAAGCAAATAAGCTGGAATTGTTTTTATATAAAGGGTAAACAATAAAAACAAGGTATACATGCCGATGGATACAAAAATAAAGGTTAAGATTCTGAAATATTTTTCGTCATATTTAAAGCATTTATATAATACTGCTGTTAAATAATTCGAAAGTGGAAATTCACAGGAAACAATGCCATCTTTGCAACGATTTTCATGCACCTCTGGATATAATAAATTAAGATTATTATAATAATAATTAAGCGCTATAGATGCTCTGTCACATTGTGCTCCTTGGTGTACCCCCATAGGCCTTTCATTAAAATGGCTAAATCCTCCTATTAAAGCATTAAATAAACACCACACAATAGCAAACTTTAGAAAAGATATTAGCGGCTTTTTAATCAAATGGTCTAGGCTTTAGCTTTTTTAATTGGCACCTTTGTTTCACTGATTTTTTTAATTCCACCATATACATTTTTCACTAATCTGTGTCCATTTTTTTGCAGAACACTGCTTGCTATCATGCTGCTATAACCACCGCCACAATATACATAAAGTGTCTTTGATTTATCCAAATTCTCAATGTTGTTTTCCAATTCATGTACAGGAATATTAATAGCATCGACTACGTGCCCCTCTGCGTATTTTTCTGGTGTTCTAACATCAACAACCAATTCTTCTCTAAAATTTAAATCTAACTCAAACTCTTCTGGCGAAATACTAATAACCATATCTATTGGTAGATCTGCTAGTTTATAGCCCTCATACCCCTCCTTTAAAAACAATAGGTTGGTATAGCCTATTTTTTCAATTCTCTCTTTGGCTTCTTCGTTCTTATCAGATACAATTACTAGGCATTCATTAAAGTCATTGTTTAATTGCTGAAATCGCTCCTCAAATGGACCATTTAAGCCAATATTAACCGATTTAGGTATGAATCCCCTTTCGAAGATATCTGGCACTCTTACATCAATGATTTTATGCTTATTCAGCGAAGCATATTCAATAAAATTCATACTGCAAATATACAATCACGATTTAGAAACAGTAATATTAGCCTGTTTTAAATAAAAAGGCTCGAAATAAGCCAATTCCTTAAATTCAGAATTTAAGTATGCTTGTCTTGCCAAATCGCACATGCTCTCAGCATTTGCAATAACATTGGCATCAGGCAAATTCAAAATATGAGTCGATTTTGGTGCGCCATCTCCACACAAAATTATTTGAGCAGAGAGATTATTTGGTTTAAAATCTTCATCCGAAAGTATAGCACTCACTGTTTGAGTTATCTGATTTAAATTTTGGTCGAAAATAGCATGGTATACTTCCATTCTGCGTGCATCAACCATTGCCCAATATTGCGTATAATCCGTGGTTTTCTTTTTTGCAGCGTTTGCAATAATTTTTAAGGTATCTATAACAATCAGAGGTATGCTTAAACCAAAACACAAGCCCTTGACACTGCTACATCCTATTCTTAAACCAGTATAAGAACCAGGGCCTCCACTTAGTGCAATAGCATTAAGATCATCCATTCTACAATCGGCCCTTAGCAAGCACTCTGTAATAAGCCCCATCAATACTTCAGAGTGGGCCATGCTTAATTCACTTTCTAAATAAAATTGTTGATCATCTTTAATTATAGCAACCGAGCATAACGCAGCAGATGTTTCAATACATAAAATATTCATCTTACTAACTGCCCACTTTTTTAAAATAGGCCCTTACCCTGTCTTTGTAGTAGGGCGATAATTCAGCTGGTAAACTTCTCAATAATTCCATCTCCTTCGCCTTTTGTTCGAGGTATAATTTTATAGTTGGGGGAATTGATGGGCTTGTATTTTTTGCTTGTTCGGCCTCTCTTTGATTATCTTGATCTTGTTCCCTCTCTGACTTTTCATGCTCTAACATGCGGGTTTCGATTTCTTGTGCACGGTTCATGGTTTCAGGTGTAATTTGCTTATTAACTAAGTCGCGTTCTTGTTTTTCCATTAATTCCTTGGTCTTATCTAAATCACCCAAACTACCCGCTTTACCTTCTTCCTTTAACATTTTCTCAAGTCGATCAATCTCTCTTCTCAATGCCTCTTGTTGGGCTGCTATCTTAGCAAATTGCTCACTTGTTGGATTTTTACCTTGCTCCTTTCCGTTCTTCATATCTTGCAACTGTTTGGCAATTCCTTCCTGCATTTTCTTTAAGCCATCGCCCCCCATTTTTGGTTTGCCATTGCTTGGTTTACCTGCACCAGGCTTCGGTTTTTTGCCTCCTGGATTATTACACTGGCCCTCACCCTGTTTTTTGTCTTTATTCTCATTCATTTGCTCCTGCATCTTTTTTAATGATTCACTGAGCATTACTGATAAATTATTCAAACCAGTCATAACATATTGTTGTTGAACCAAGCCACTCATAATTTCTATTTTACTAAAACTAGTGATGGCTTTTTCCATATTGTTATTGATGCCTGAAATTTCTTTATTTACAAAACTCTTTATTTGTATTTGTCTTTTACTTAAAGCAAGTAAAGAGTCTTCAACCATTTTTGCATCACCTTTAAGTTTTCTTTGTTTTGCACTTAGTTCCACAAACTTCGGATTGTAACTCTTGGTCTCTTTCATTTGGCCCATTAAACCTTCTTGCTGGTAACTTAACTCAATTAAGTTTTCTAATATTTGTCTTAATGTAAAATAATCCTCAGCAGCCTTCTCCTCTTCTTGTTGCTGCTTGTTCTTTTCCATCTTACTCGCCATTTCTTTCATTTTATCGGCAGCCTTTTTCTGATTTTCTGAAGCCTTTTTATTTTGCTTTTTATCTAAATTCTGCTGACTCTCGTCCATGTTTTTATCAACCTCTGATTCTTCTTGTTGCATATCATCTAAGGTCATTGGCGATTCTAACTCATCATTTTTTTTCTCAATATTTTCTTGCTCTTTTTTTAAATCATCAAATTGCTTATTAATCTCCTCTTGTTGTTTTTTAAGCGCTTCTTGCGATTCAGATTTATCCTTTGTTTTCTCTGCTAAATCAGCTTGTTTCTCTGCTAAATCATTTAAAGCTTTGATTTGATCATCCATTTTTTTCTCCAACTCTAAAGCTTTAAACTGCTCCAATGTGCGGTCCAGTTGTTTTTGCATGTCCTCGTTGTTCAACTTCATTTTTTCCATCTGTTGTTGAATACCATCCTTGTTTTGTTGTTTTAATAAATCTTCCAGCTTTTTCAGCATTTCCTTCATTTCTGGGGTCAACAATTCATTAAAAAGTTTATCTAGCTCTTTTTGTTTTTTTAATAGGTCTTCCTCCTTTGGATTTAATTGATTCTCCTTTTCATTTTTGGCTTTTTGCTCGTTTTTAAGTTGATCAATTTTATTCTCCAACTTTTTTTGATCTTTTATGAAGTCCTTGATCTTTTCTTGTTGACGCCAGTCCAAGGTATTATTTTCCATTAAATCTTTGTTCAGATCTTGTGTTCTTTTTTGAAGACTTATGCTTTCTTGCATTGCCTCCTTCATTTTTTGTTTGATGGAGTTACTGCTGCTCTCAGCATCGGCTTTTAGTTGCTCTTTACTTGGAGATATTGTTTTAAATACCGGTGATTTAGAAGATTTTTTACCGTTTACACCATCATTATCCCAAACCTCAAAATAATATTCAAGAATATCACCATCATTTTCTATCAACTTACTTAAATCTACCATGTAGTAAAATATTTCATCTGTTGATTTGCCTATTATAACCGGAAAGATCTTATTAATGTTATTGGTGCTAGCGTTTTTGTATACAAACTGCAATTTACTAAGACCATAGTCATCGTCAGCTTTGCCGTAAAAATAATAGATGAATGGATTAATAGAATCCTGTTTTTGTTCTGCAACTATTCCTGGAAATCTATCTTCAATCATCTGAATATTATACTTTAAAGTATCCTTCGATGCAATAAATTGATTTGAGAGTTGTAAAAAATAATTCGCATTGGCTTTAATGGTTTGCGAAACCTTGAAAATATTACCTAATTTAATTGGCTGAAGGTTTGTTTGATTTAAACTAAATTGTAATATTTCCGCATCCTTTGTGTTAAATTCCCATTCAACATTTGTGCCTTTAGGAAGGGTTAAATCACCCGTATTATGGAGGATTTCCTTAGGTTTCCCTGTGTAAATGGGGTAGGTCAAATTTATTTTAAAATTCATTAAAATAGGATTTGGCAATACACTTAATTCGTAACTGTTAGAAGTATAGTCGCCATCGGTAAAATAAAATTGATGGCCGATGGTTAAGTTTTGCATTTGATAAGAAAACTCATTTTTACCACTAGACTCCATTTTAATTAAGTGATTATCTAAATTAATAAATACCTGTGCTGGCAAGTTTTTGCCTACTGTTTTAATTGTAATTGTTATATCTGAGTTTCTTAGAACATTTAAATTATTATTTTGTAACTCAAATTGAAAGGGCGCCTCTCTCGCAAATTGCTTGTTATAACTCAATATCCTCTCAGTAGATTTTGTAATCATACTGCTTTGAAAAATTAGTATTATCCCTAATAAAACTATCGGAATGAAAGCATACCCACTGTATTTTTTAAAAGAAGACCTAATATCGATTGCCGCACTGAAACTGAATGGATTTAAATTTTTTGTTCTTTGTTCAATGCTAGCCAATAGTAATTCATTGTCTGACACACTAGCTTGTTGTTGAAGCTGAAGCGTGTTTAATAGTTTGTCCTTAATTTCTGGAAAATGCGCACCAATCAAAACAGATGCTTTCTCATATGAAATTGTTTTGCCAATCAGGAACCATTTCAATAAGGGAATTGTTACATATTTAACAAGAATCACAATTGCAAATAAGATATAACCATACAACAAAAACGCCCTAGAAAAGGTGCCCAAATGACCAAAATATTCAATGATTGCGGCAAGTAAAAATACACCAACCAAGCCTCCAAGCGTTAATAAAAACCCTTGCAGCAACCTATTCAAATAAAACTTCCGAATAAATTCATCTAATTTTTGTTTTAATAGTTCAAATTGAACAGACATGCTTCAAATAAATACAATTAACAAAGTTAAAGTAAATTAATTGTGTTTTTTAATAAATTTTGACGAAAATGTGACGCTTATCACTTCATAAGTATTATCCATATTTTAAACTTAAATTTTAGCTTTACTTTGCAGTCGAAATATTATAGTGAATAATTCAAAGAAACAACTACGTGATGTCGTCATAAAATTCGCTGGTGATAGTGGCGACGGTATTCAATTAACAGGGAATCAATTTGCCGAAACTACTGCCTTATTTGGCAATGATATTGCCACTTTCCCTGATTTTCCTGCTGAAATCAGAGCACCACTAGGAACCGTTCCTGGCGTTTCCGGATTCCAATTGCATTTTGGGGATGCCCATATTTTTACACCAGGAGATGAATATGACGTTTTAGTGGCTTTAAATGCCGCTGCACTGAAGACTAATCTAAAATTCTTAAAACCAAATGGAATTATAATTGCCAATGTAAGTGGTTTTGATAACAAAAACTTGCGCTTAGCAAATATTGAAGAAACAGAGAATCCACTTGAAAACGACAGTCTAAATAATTTTCAAGTTCATAAAATTGATATCACAAAGCTTACCAAAATTGCAGTAGCTCCATATAATCTAGGAAACAAAGAATCAGAACGTTGCAAAAACATGTTTGTACTGGGTTTGGTTTACTGGCTTTACCACCGTTCTTTAGACAAAACAACGCAATTTATTGAGCAGCATTTTAAGAAAGATCCATCGGTTGCAAACGCCAATGTTATAGCCTTAAAAGCAGGTTATAACTTTGGAGAGACAACAGAAACTTTTGCTTATCAATACGAAGTTGATAAAGCTGAAACCAAGCCTGGTTTATATAGAAGTATAAATGGTAATCAAGCCATGGCAATGGGCTTTTTAGCCGCTTCTATTAATGCTGAATTACCCCTGTTTTTAGGAACTTATCCCATAACACCCGCTTCTGATATTCTGCATGAATTATCAAAACACAAAGGATATGGTGTTATCTCATTCCAAGCAGAGGATGAAATTGCTGGTGTGAGCGCTGCAATTGGCGCCTCTTATGGTGGTTCTATTGGCTTAACAACGAGCTCTGGGCCTGGTATTGCACTTAAGGCCGAAGCAATAGGCTTAGCTACCATGCTAGAACTGCCGCTTGTTATCTGTAATGTTCAACGCGGTGGGCCATCAACAGGCTTACCAACAAAAACAGAACAAGCAGATTTAATGCAAGCGCTTTATGGCAGGAATGGCGAATGTCCATTGGTTGTTATTGCTCCCTCGACTCATTCAGATTGCTATGAAATGGCCTATACTGCTATTAAAATTGCATTAGAACATACGGTGCCTGTAATGATTCTTAGCGATGGCTTTATTGCCAATGGTGCCGAACCTTGGAAAATAAAAACAATTGAGCATTTGCCTACAATTCAATCAAATTTCATTACCAATAGTGAAGAATTAAACACTTATCAGCCTTACCTAAGAAATGCTAATTTGTCAAGAAATATTGCAGTTCCAGGTACCAAAAATTTCGAACATAGAATTGGTGGATTAGAAAAAGAAAATATTTCTGGTAACATTAGTTACGAGCCAGAAAACCACGAGTTGATGGTGAAATTAAGGGCAGAAAAAGTTGAACGCGTTGCCGAAGTTTTACCACTTCAAAAATTTGAAAATGGAAATGAGATGTCAGAGCTATTAATCATTGGATGGGGTAGTACTTTTGGCTCCATCAGCGCTGCTGTTAATGAGTTAATTTTAGAGGGTCATTCCATTGCTCACATTCATTTAAAATACATTAACCCAATGCCCCTCAATATTGGAGATTTAATCAAACCTTTCAACAAAGTTATGGTCGCAGAATTAAACAATGGCCAATTGATACGCGTCATACGTGATAAATATTTAAAAGATGCTATTGGTATCAATAAAATACAAGGACAACCATTTATGGTAAAAGAAATTAAAGACGCCATTTTAAAACAGATTAACCATGCATAATTCAGATTCAATTGATATTTTTACATCTAAAGATCTTGAAACCAACCAAGAAGTAAGATGGTGTCCTGGTTGTGGTGATTATGCAATTCTTAACAGTGTAAAAAAAATATTACCTGATTTAGGACAGCCAAAACATGAATTTGTTTTTATCTCTGGTATTGGTTGCTCATCGCGCTTTCCCTATTACGTGAATACCTATGGAATGCATTCTATTCATGGTAGAGCAACTGCAGTGGCAACAGGTCTTAAGATTACTAGGCCTGAACTCAGTGTTTGGGTCATCACTGGCGATGGTGATGCATTAAGTATTGGTGGCAATCACCTTATTCATACACTTAGAAGAAATCCTGATTTAAACATTTTACTATTCAACAACCAAATATATGGTTTAACGAAGGGACAATATTCACCTACAAGTGAGGTTGGAAAAATAACAAAATCAACGCCTTTTGGTAGTGTTGATTTGCCATTTAATCCACTTGCTTTATGCCTAGGCGCAAATGCCACCTTTATTGCCAGAACATTGGACAAGGACGCCAAACACCAGCAAGAAATATATAAACGCGCTTATACCCACAAAGGCACTTCAATGGTTGAAATTTATCAAAATTGCAATGTTTTTAATGACCATGCCTTTGATGTTTTCACTGATAAAGACTTAAAGTTAATTAATGGCATTTATCTTGAACACGAAAAACCATTAACTTTTGATAGCGGCAAAAAAGGTATTAAATTAATTGGCCTTCAACCAGACGTTATTGATCTCGAACAACATTCTATAGATGAATGTATGGTGCACGATGAAAACGATAAAACCAAAGCCTTTATTCTAACACAGTTTTTTGATAATAATTTACTTCCTCGCCCCTTCGGAATCATCTATTGTGATAACACAAAAGCAACCCTTGAAAATGGCATAAAGGAACAAATAACTGCTGTAAATATTAAAGATAAAAAACTATCTTTCAATGCATTACTAATGACAAAGTCTTTTTGGGAGGTGTGTTAGAATTTCAATTGGCACGATTTATGCAAAACTTATGTTATGCTAAAATCATTTATACTTGCCTTTGTGTCTTTTCTTGCAACGTTTACGTATGCAGGTAATGGCGATAAGATTGCTTCTGCGCTTCAAAGCGGGAATACTGCTGAACTTGCTGCTATGTTCAATTCAAGCATAGAATTGGTGATGCCCTCTACTTCTAATGTGTATGCAAAAGATCAAGCTAAAATTGTACTTGATAATTTTTTCAAAACTAATACGCCATCAAAAGCTACCCTAAGCCACGAAACCAATGGTAGTCAATCAACCATGTTAATTTTTGACCTAGTAACAAAAAATGGGAACTATCGGGTTACAATAGTTGCAAATACAGGAAATTCAGGTTTTGTAATTAATGAATTCAAAATTCAATAATTCCCATTTTAAAGCAACTTCTTTCACTTAACAATTAAATCATAACTTATCGTAAATTTGCAGCTTGAATTATGTTGCAAAATATCGCTGATATCAGCCACCATCCCGAGGTATTAGATATTATTAAAAGAGCATTGTCTGAAGACATTGGAACAGGCGACCACTCTTCGCTTTCTTCAATTGAAAAAGATAGAATTGCATCAGCTAAATTAATATTTAAAGACAATGGCGTTGCGGCTGGAATAAATATTGCTTATACCATTCTTAAATTGAATGATAGTAGTTGCCAAATTAATGCCCTAATACACGATGGTGATATTGTAAAACATGGTGATATTGGATTCGTAGTCACCGGAAATGCGCATGGCCTGCTCAAAAGTGAGCGTCTTTTACTCAATATCATGCAACGACTAAGTGGAATTGCTACGATAGCCCATATTGCCGCTGAAAAAATAAAAAATTATCCGACTAAAGTTTTGGATACTAGAAAAACAACTCCAAATTTAAGGATATTAGAAAAATGGGCGGTTACGGTTGGAGGAGGCCAAAATCATAGAATTGGTTTATATGATATGATCATGCTAAAAGACAACCATGTGGATGTGGCCGGTGGCATTGTTAATGCCCTTCATAAGGCAAAATCTTATTTAATAGAAAATAATCTAACCCTTGGAATTGAGATTGAAACTAGGTCTTTATCAGAGGTAAAAGAAGCTTTAACACAATTGCCTTTTCAGAGAATTATGCTAGATAACTTTACACCTGAAACAGCAAAAGAGGCCGTTGCTTTAATTAATAAGCAATGCGAAACGGAAGCCTCGGGTGGCATTACATTGGATAATATTGAAGATTATGCCAAATCAGGTGTTGATTTTATATCTTTGGGAATGCTTACTCATTCAGTTAAAAGTTTAGATATAAGCTTTAAGATAAAGCTTTAACGCCATTAAATTTGCTTTTTTTCGGTTTTATTATTTAACTTTGTATCCATGTTAAAAAATATTACCCTCACTGTTTTATGCGCTTTTGGATTGAATGCAAGCATCAACGCACAAGTTATCTATGATGATGACACACTTTATGCTGCAGGATACGTAGCCTCTACCCCAAATGGTTATGCCGAACTGGTGGCCGAAACAAAAATAAGAAACACCGGCAGTTTGCCTGATACCATTGTTTGGTATAGAAATGTAAATGCATTACCTACCGCCAATTGGACTTCTGCTGTTTGTGATATTGTTACATGCTATAGTCCAACTACCAATACAGCTGAATTTATTATCGACCCCGGCGCTGTTAGAATCCTTTCTTTTCATTTTTATCCTAAAAGCGATAAAGGAATTGGTCAAATGGTGATAAGATTTGCTAAAAAATCAAGCCAATCAAAATACACAGATATTTATATAAATGCGCAAGGTTATGGTTTAAATATCAATACCTTAAAAAAAGCTGATTTCTCATTGTTCCCCAACCCAAGCAGAGGGTCTGTAGTGATAAATTCTGCTTCAACTAATTTTGGAGACTATCGTATCGTAAATCTTTTAGGAGAAACAATACTGTCTGGTAGTTTCGAAAATGGTAATCCAATAGATATTTCTTCGTTAAAGATTGGTGTATATTGCGTTAATATAATTGATGGCAACGGAATTTCTAGCTCCAAATTAATTATAGAATAACTATTTTAGAGATATAAAAATAAAAGGGCCAATAGGCCCTTTTTTATTGAACTTAAAATTCTAATCGATATTAAATCCTACTGTTAAAATAAGATTTGATGTTCTAACAATATTGCTTGCAATTGGCTGTTGTTTATTAGTCAATTCATATGGCGAATAATTAGTGGTAAATCCGCTATTTACATAGGCAATATCAAATGAATAAGATTCTGTTTTGATACCAAAACCAATGGTATAAATGTTATTAACAAGGCTTTTTATATCTGTAACAAAAGCGCTGTTATGTGCACTAGGATAGCGTGCATAACCAGCCCTAAATCTATAATTATCTTTAATTAGTTCAGCACCCATTCTTAAGTTTAATACATTGTTGTATCTTTTTTTTATGTCGGCGTTTTCATTAATAAATTTATAATCCTTAGCCCATAAACTAGCACCGGCATAATTTACAAATTCTAAATCTATTGAAACGAATCCTATATTTTTGTTAAGCATAGCGGCACTAAATACCTGTCTCGATGGTGTGGTGATTTTATAACGATAAATGGTAGGATTGGTAGTAGCTATTTTATTAAGCCTATCATTATTATATACATCTCTGGCACCATAATCATAAATGGCATTAATAGTATAAGCATAAGAATCAACCAAATTGTAAACCGTTGGTGAATGGTATGCAATTCCAAATCTAAAATACTCACTTAGACTAACTAGTATGCCAATTTTTGCATTCATTCCCCTTCCCTTGGTCGAAAAATCTTTATCAAGGGTCATACTTTTTATATCCTTTATTGAACCTGTTTTCAAATCTCGCTCAATAAAACTATAGGACTCTAAATAACGAACACTTTTAAAGCCCAAAGCAATACCACCTTGAATCAAATGTCGATAATTCGCGGCTATTGATAAATTATAATCATTAAGCGCACCCTTACTCTGAACGGTTCCAATTTGATTTACATTAATGGGAGTGTTTCCATATGCAGAAACATATTTAGGCACCGAAGAAAAGGTATCTGGATCAATGGCACTTGTTATCCAGGCTAAATGTTCAATACTAGAAGATAGCATATAATTAGGCGCTAATCCTTCTCTATTGGCTCTTTCTACCCAATCTTGTGTTATGCTATTACGCTGATTGACGCCCTCAAAAAGTGTTCTATTGTGAAAGTTAATTTTCCTATTCACATTAAAACCTATAATAAAATTAACAAACCCCTTTGGATTCTTTAAATTATAATCTTCTCCAGGGATATTAATAATTAAGCCAAGGTTCGGGATATTAAAATTGAATTTATTATCAGTAAGCGTATTGCCTAAAAAAGCGGTTTTATTTTTTGTATTAAAAAATGATGTACTAATAAATAATTTACTGCTTCTGTATTTGGCCATTCCCGCAGGATTAATGGAGGCACAACTAGGATCTGCGCCTACCGCACCAAAAGCGCCACCAACCGCAAAAGAACGGGCTGTACTGCCTATGTTTTCCTGAGAGTATCTTATAGCATCCACTTCACTTTGTGAAAACAATGAATTAATTAATAGATAGGCAATAACAAAAATTAATGGTTTCATTTGTTACTTATCTTCTTCTTGCACTTCCTCCTGTGTTTCCAGATGTTGCTCTACCTGAGCCGCTATTGCCACCACCACCGGTATTTCCTCCGCCTGTTGAAGGAGAACCACTGTTCCACCATTTGCCCGAACCTGTAGGATTTCCACCGTTATTCGTAGGATTTGAGTTGGTCGTTCTGTTCCACCAATTGTTATTGGTGTTTCCTGTATTACCAGTGTTAGAGTTGGTTTGCGTATTTGGATAATTGCTATAGGTTCTACGACTGTAGTTATAATTGCTATTCGAATTATTTTTATGATTAAAGTATGGGTTGTAGTTTCCATAATTACCATAGTAGCCATATCCGTAAGATCCATAATTATACATATATGGATTATAACTATAACATGGGTTATAAATTGTCATCCAATTACCACCCCAACCATAAGCGAAAAAAGGATCGTTGAAAGGCATATAACAGCCAAAATAAGGTGAAAAAGAACTTGAATAACTTCTTCCATAGCCAAATCTAGGATTGCCATACCCAAGACCATATGTCCAACCAGCGTTATTATTAAAAATAAATAGTGACGGCAATAAAACTGGCTGATAATTGCTATAGTTAAACCTATTTCTCGTTCCAAAATTGCTTAACCGATTAGAATAGGTTGAAGTGTAGTTTCCAACATTGCTGGTATTATTATATGTATTGCTGGTATTACTCTGTCCAGATGAATAATTAACAACCGCTTTTTTTCTAGTATCGGAAGGCGTAAAATATACCTCATCTGTTCGGCCAACAATATTGGTTCTTTGTCGCTGATTTATACAACCAACAAATAGGACAGATGCAATCAAAAAAATTATTATTTTTTTCATTTTGAGGATTGTTTAGGTGCAATTGATGTTAAGTAAATACCTTTGCATTGTAAAAGTACAAAAAATATTCCAAAGTAAAGTATGGCATTTGAAAAAGTAAAACGAAGCGAAAATTATAGTGAGTGGTATAATAATTTAGTAAAAGATGCTGATTTAGCAGAGCATGCAGCCGTTAAGGGTTGTATGATAATCAAACCATATGGCTATGCCATTTGGGAGAAAATGCAACAGCAATTAGATAAAATGTTTAAGGAAACCGGGCACTCCAATGCCTATTTTCCGCTGCTAATTCCAAAATCTTTTTTTGAAAAAGAAGAAAAAAATGCGGCTGGTTTCGCAAAAGAATGTGCTGTTGTTACCCATTACAGATTAAAAGTTGATGAAAATAGAAAAATTATTGTTGACCCAGATGCAAAATTAGAAGAAGAATTAATTATTCGTCCAACTAGCGAAGCTATAATTTGGAACACCTATAAAAGTTGGATTCAAAGCTATAGAGATTTGCCAATATTATTAAACCAATGGGCCAATGTGGTGCGTTGGGAAATGAGAACACGTTTATTCCTTCGAACCTCAGAATTTCTTTGGCAAGAAGGTCATACAGCGCATGCCACAGCAGAAGAAGCATTAATTGAAACCAAACAAATGTTGGATATTTATGCTGAATTTGCTGAAACATTTTTAGGTGTTCCTGTTGTGAGAGGTGTTAAAACCCCTAATGAAACTTTTGCAGGAGCATTAGAAACATATTGTATTGAAGGTTTAATGCAAGATGGAAAAGCTTTACAGATGGGAACTTCGCACTTTTTAGGTCAAAATTTTGCAAAGGCTTTTGATGTAAAGTTTCAAACAAAGGAGGGTAAACTTGAATATGTTTGGGCTACAAGTTGGGGTGTTTCTACTCGTTTAATGGGAGCATTAATTATGGCACATAGTGATGATGAAGGATTAGTGTTGCCGCCTAACTTGGCACCTCATCAAATAGTAATTGTGCCTATTTATAGAACAGACGAAGAAAGAGAAAAAGTTGAAGACGCATCAAAGGCAATTAAGAAAAAACTAGAAGCCAATAATATTTCTGTAAAATTTGATAACCGCGATACACAAAAACCTGGTTTTAAATTCGCTGAATGGGAATTAAAAGGTGTGCCTTTAAGAATTGGTATCGGTCCTCGTGATATTCAAAACGGTACTGTAGAATTGGCGCGAAGAGATACAAAAGAAAAGTCAGTTACAAGTATTGAAGGAATTGAAAATACCGTTAAAAACTTATTAGAAGAAATTCAAAACTCAATCTTTAATAGGGCTAAAGTTTTTAGAGATAATAATATTCGCAAAGTTGATAATTGGATAGAATTTCAAAGCGTTTTAGAGGAAAAAGGAGGGTTTATTTCAGCGCATTGGGATGGCACAAGTGAAACTGAAGAAAAAATTAAACAACTAACAAAAGCAACGATACGTTGCATTCCTTTAGATAATAATGTTGAAGAAGGACAATGTATATTAACAGGTAATCCTTCTAAACAAAGGGTATTATTTGCTAAAGCTTATTAAAATTGTTCTAAAAATCGAATATCATTTTCAAACATTTGTCTGATATCTTTTATTCCATATTTTAACATGGTAATTCTATCTATTCCCATACCAAAGGCATAGCCAGAAAATTTTTCAGGATCAATTTTACAATTAATTAAAACATTAGGATCAACCATGCCGCATCCTAAAATTTCTAACCAACCAGTGCCTTTGGTTAATCTATAATCTTGTTCGGTTGCAGTACCTAAATAAATATCCATTTCAGCGCTTGGCTCAGTGAATGGAAAATAAGAAGGACGGAAGCGTATTTCACGTTCACCAAAAAATTGTGACACAAAATAATATAAGGTTTTTTTTAAATCTGCGAAACTAACTGCCTCGTCTATATATAAACCCTCCACTTGATGAAAAAAACAGTTAGAACGGGCTGAAATCGCCTCATTTCTGTATACTCTGCCTGGCATTAATGATCGAATCGGTGGTTTTGTAGTTTCCATTAAACGAACTTGTACGCTACTGGTATGGGTTCTTAGAGCATATTTCTCTTCGCTTGAACTATCAATAAAAAATGTATCCTGCATATCCCGTGCTGGGTGGTTCTCTGGAAAATTTAAAGCTGAAAAATTATGCCAATCATCTTCAACTTCTGGTCCTTTTGCTACAGTAAATCCTATCGATTCAAATATTTGAAGTATTTCATTTTTAACATTGGTGATAGGATGTGCGCTGCCAATTTTGTACGCTGATCCTGGTAATGTTAAATCACTAATTAAATTTAATTTTTTATTAGCTGATGAAAATTTTTCCTTAGCCTCATTAAATTTAGATTCTATTTCTTGGCGAACGGTATTTAACTGTTGCCCTATATATTTTTTTTCCGCGCCAGAAATTAATTTAAACGCCTCAAATAATTCTGTAAGTTCCCCTTTTTTTGAAAGGAACTTTAAACGGTAATTTTCTAATGTTTCAGAATTAGAAATATTAAACGTTTGTATTTTTTCTTTCAAATGATTTATCTTTTCAATCATGGTACAAAAGTATTTCAAATTTCAGTATTTCAATCATACGGTTTTCCACTCCCAATATTGTATTATAATTATTCAAAAAAATATATAGTAATAATACAGGGCTGTTGATATCGTGATAACTTAGTAAAATTAATTTATAAAAACAGGTTAAATATTTTTACTATCAATCTATTGACTTATTACGACTCTATTAAAAACGTTGGTATTACTATATTTTTTACTATATTATTAACATTTAAATATGTATGTTAATTTAAAATTAATGAATTATTACTTTTGGTTATAATGTTTAAGTTAGACTTAGTTTATCCATATTTTTTAGAAGTTATTAGACTAAAAAATATGATATAAATGGTTATACTGTTTTATTAATATTTACACGCAACAGTGTTGTTAACTATGTTAATTTCTTTATTAAAATAAAAGCTGTAAAACCTCGTCCCAATTAGGTTTTAATATAATTTCCTGTTTAATTATAGGGGTAGAACTTCTTTTTAATTTTTGTAAGTTAAAACTTAGTTCTTCATAGTATTCCGTCTTATAAAATTCAACATAATACTTACCAGGATATAAGTAAAATTTTTGGTCTTTATTTAATACTATTTTTTTATTAAATATTTTTTTTTCATCTTTAAACATTACCATAATCAATGTATTATTTTTTTGTATTTTATTTATTTTTAATAAAGATAACTTATTTGATTCTATATAATATTTAACTACTGTATAGAAACTAAAAGAATCTTGGTTTGCTTCAAATTTAAAACCAATAGAATCAAGCCTTGTTTTAGATTCAATATAGATGTAATTACCATCCTCTGTATAGTTATATTTTTCTTTTAATTTTAGATTTATAAAACCGCATTTATCAATAATTATGATATAATCTTTACCGGTATTAATAGCCTTAATATTACTATTTATTTTATCATTAATTTCTTTTATTAAATTTAGTTTAGGCAATGTATCAGAATTTTTATTTAGGAAAAGGGCAGAATCTTGATCGATGTAATAAATATTTTTCTTTCCATATGATTCAATGTTTGAAATGGGTTTATAAATCTTAGTAAAAGTATTATAAAGCTTTACTTTTTCATTACTAAAATTTATCCAATTATTAAGTTCAATTTTATGACTACTATTTATGGCGATGGTATCATAATAAATTGGACAATATAAATCCGGTATTTTGTCAGAATTTTTATCTGTAAATATCCATATTTTATAAGGAAGATGGTTTAAACCGTCAATTCGCACGGAACCTGTTTTTATACTATACAAATAGTCGAATTTTAATAATTCTATAGAATCAACTTGTTGTAGTGTTAACCCTATTTTTAAATTTTTATACTTATTAAAGTTATCAATTACATATTCAGTATAATTTGTATCAATATTACCACCAGTTGCAAATGAATAACAAAAATTGTAGCTATTGTTTTCGTTTAAGTCCTTAATTCCGTTATCAATATTTAAAGTATATGTTGTGTTATCGTGTAAATTACTGTCTAATTTGATGTAAACAGCCTTATTAACTACCTCTGTTTTAAAAGTTGTGTGATTCGGTTGAATGGTAATACTTTGTGTGGGTTCGTGAATCGTTATGTATTCATCAAATTGAAGTTTTATTAAAGTTTCCTTAAAGTTAATTTTTTGTAAATTGGTTGATTGTAACGTTGGAATTTTTTCATCTTTCTTCCCGCCAGTTGGAACTACCATGTTCGCACAACTACACAGTAGTATGATTATAAAAAAGTTTGTTATATACTTCATCTTCCTAAATGCACTAGCAATATTGATACATCGGCAGGAGATACACCACTTATTCTAGAGGCTTGTCCGATACTTTCTGGTTTTTGCTTACTTAATTTTTCTCTACTTTCTTTAGAAAGAGATGTAATTGATAGATAGTCAAAGTTCGTATTTATTTTCATCTTATCTAATCTAATCAATTTCTCTGCCAAGAGCTTTTCTTTTTCTATATATCCGCTATATTTAATCAAGATCTCAACTTCTTCTAAAATTTCAGTTTCGTATGTATTAAGTTCAGGTATAATGTTTAATAAAGTATTTATATCGATTTGTGGTCTGTTTAATATTTTGTCTAACTTTATTTTCTGCGATATTTCCGTTGTACCCATGTCTATTAGTTTAGGATTAATCAAATCAGGTTCAATAGAATAGTCTTCAATATAATTTTTAAGTTTGAATATTGATTCTTCTTTCTTTGTTAAGTCATTCAATCTTTCTTCTGAGGCTAATCCAATAGCGTTGCCAATTCTCGTAAGCCTTGAGTCAGCGTTATCTTGTCTTAGCAATATTCTAAATTCTGCTCTAGAGGTAAACATCCTGTAGGGCTCATCAGTACCTTTGTTAATTAAATCATCTATTAGAACGCCTATATAAGCTTCAGAACGCGAAAGTATAAATGGGTCCTTACCGTTGTTTTTTAAATGGGCATTGATCCCAGCCATTAAACCTTGGCATGCCGCTTCTTCATATCCTGTCGTACCATTAATTTGTCCTGCAAAGTATAAATTATCAATTAGCTTGGTTTCTAGTGTCTGCTTTAATTGGGTTGGTGGAAAGTAATCGTATTCTATTGCATATCCTGGGCGAAATATTTTTGCGTTTTCAAAGCCAGCTATTTGTCTGATTGCTTTGAATTGTATATCTTCTGGTAGTGAAGTCGAAAATCCATTGATATACATTTCAACAGTTTTCCATCCTTCGGGTTCAACAAATATTTGGTGTCTATCTCTTTCAGCAAATCTGTTAATTTTATCTTCGATTGATGGACAATATCTAGGCCCTAAACCTTTGATGCTGCCATTAAACATTGGCGACTTATCAAATCCTTCTCTCAGAATGTCATGAACTGCATTGTTTGTGTAGGTGATATAGCAGGGCAATTGTTTTCTTAAAGGGCTGGTCTCTTTCGAAAATGAAAATTTATTGCCATCTGTATCACCTTCTTGTCTTTCCATTTTTTGGTAGTTCAAACTTCGACCATCAACCCTTGGAGGAGTGCCTGTCTTCATTCTTCCAGATTCAAATCCAGCCATCTCTAAACACTCTGTAATGCCTTGGCTGTTTTTTTCTGCCATTCTTCCTCCGCCGAAGTGTTTCTCGCCGATATGTATTAAACCATTTAGAAAAGTACCACTGGTCAATATAATACTTCTAGTTTTGATAGTATATCCTAAACTCGTCACTACAGCAGTTGCTGTGTTGTTTTCGAACATTACATTGACTACACTATCTTGAAGAAAGTCTATATTTAAATTTTGTTCTAATCTCAATCGCCATTCCTCAGAGAACCTCATTCTATCTGATTGTGCTCTTGGGCTCCACATAGCAGCACCTTTAGATCTATTTAACATCCGAAATTGAAGCATTGTTAAATCAGTAATGATTCCTGACATACCACCCAATGCATCAATCTCCCTGATGATTTGTCCTTTGGCCACCCCACCCATGGCCGGATTACAACTCATCTTAGCGATTGTTTCCATGTTCATGGTTACAATTAAGACTTTTGACCCCATGGTAGCGGCGGCATGCGCTGCTTCACATCCAGCATGACCGGCACCTACCACTATTATATCATATTTATCTAAGTACATCTTTTAATGTTCCACGTGGAACTGGTTTTTATAAATTTCTAAGTATTTGTTTTCCATTGCGGTCATCTGTTTTTTATCAATTTTACTTTTATCTTTGTATCCGCATAAATGCAAGACTCCGTGACACATTACCCTTAGCAATTCTTCATATGGTGAATTGTTGTATGTTTTTGCATTTTCTCTAATCCTGTCAAGACTAATATATATATCGCCATTGATGTCTTTTCTTTCTGTGTAATCAAATGTTATAATGTCTGTATAATAGTCGTGATTAAGAGATAATTTGTTTATTTCGAGAAGTTGATTGTCTGAAACCAAATTGATTTCTATACTGGCTATTGATAATTTATGATCTTTTGCTATTTTGCTTAAAATTCTTTTTATGGCAGTTATCTTACCTTTAAGTATGTTCTTGTTGCCATAAATCAATATATTATTTAAGTACAGTGACTGTTCCATAAAAATTTAATTCTTTTCCATTAATGCCAATAATCGTTGCACTATAGGCGTAAATATCTTCTTCCACATATTCTCCATCAATTAATTTGCCATCCCAGCCACCTTTTATGTCATTGGTTTCGAATAATAGTTGGCCCCAGCGATTAAATATTTGAAAAGAGCTTCTGGTATAATCTAAGAATACACCTTCAGGATAAAATACCGTATTGAATCCATTTATCTGTATTGCATTAGGAAAATATACAATAGGGTCTGCGGTTACACATTCAATATTGCTATAACTGGTATCTTGCCGCTTGTAGAACTGATTGATAGGATTTTCTATAGCCCTGATACAATAACATAGCTGTTGCATTGTTGTACTAAACATACTTTGATCGTTGGCAATAATAATATTTGGATTAAAGGTATTTATGGTGTTCCACGGGGAACTTTTGCTAGCGTTTGGTGTATTCGTTAGGAGTAATTCTTGTTTTTCTGTGTTTTTCTTAAATAAAGTGTAATTATTCCAAGCTAAATTTTGGCTTCCAAGGGCTTGCATATTAAGTTTTAGAAGAATCGTTTTGCATATTTGTGAACTGTCAAAGATTAAGTTGATACAATTTCCTTCGGTGGTAAAGTAGTACGAATAATTTTTATTATGAACCTTAACTTGATTATCTATTATATTAAGCGTTCCGCCCGATGTATTGATGGTTTTCCATAATGAGAAACCATTGTTGTCTTCGGCTTTGTAAATATTTATTTTTGTCAATGACGTGCCAACCTGAGTTACAAATGTCATCTCAACATTTTCTAGTTCCACAGACGCTTTTGCAATATAGGATTTGCTAGGTTCGATAATTGAATAAGTGCCTAAACAACTAATATTAGAACTTGAAGTTATATTTTGACCTGTTTTTTTAGCCCGTACATAAAAACAATAAGTGTCGCCAAAATGTGTAAAATTATATGTAAATTTCCTGCTTACATTGCCATTAATGGTGACTATTGGCACATAACCAGTATTGTTTAAATTCATATAGACAGTGTAGTTCTCGATGTTGTTAACGCCCCAACCAGTGTATGCCTCCCATGTTAAATCAATGCTTCGCGAACACTCAGAATATTTATTTGAAAGTACCATTGTTGCGTGTGTAGAGCTTATTAAAGAGAGATTTCCGCAACTATCATAGGCCGCTATGCTATAATCGTAATGCTTTTTACTTGGATCTCTGCTAGGGTCTGTATCTTTTGATTGTGTTCCTTTGGTGTTATCAAAACTTACAAAAGTGTTTCCGGTATAATTGTAGATGATATATCCAGCAACATCATTGCTTGCACTTTTCGACCAACCAATGATAGTTTTTTGAGAAACTAATTCAACACTTACTGAGTCAATGCTACTATTGAAGGGCTGTTGGTCATCAATTATTAAGGTATCACTATAAATACTATCGGTTCCATTGCATGCTTTTGAATAAACTAAGTAGAATTCCCAGTTTTTTTGATTGTTTATTTTAGTTTGAGTAGAATTTAAACTAAAATTTGTGGAACCACCAAGGTACTTAAAAACACTTAAAGCATCTTCGCGACCATATATACTAAAAGAAGTAAAGGTATTGCAGTTATCTGTAGGCTTGAACCACAGCAATGTCACGGTGGAGTCACCTTTATTTAAACACGCTCTTCGCATCTTAATGCCACCTTCTACAGCAAATCCTTTCAACTGCAAAAAAGCAACTAATATAACGAATAATGCAATATATTGTATTTTCCTAAACACCAGCAATGCAATATGTTAACGTATTTTCTTTTAAATAATTGTTTGCAACCTCCTTAATGTCTTCGCTACTAGTTTCATTTATAGCTTGAAAATAGCTTTGATAGTAGTCTTTTTGAAGATTTGAATCCTGAAATTGTTTGAACTTTTCTGAAACTGGGAATGCGCCATCAAAGCTTCTTAACATGGCACCTAATAAGTAATTTTTGGCTGTGATTAATTCCGAATGATCTACTAATTCGGTTTTTAAACGGTTGATTTCTAGATCTAATTCAAATTGTAACTCCTTGGTAAACTTTGAATTATATTCGCAAGAAATTTTAAATAAGCTAAAATCATTATAGGGGGTTAATGAACTTTGAATGCCATAAGTTAAACCCTTGTCCTCTCTTATATTCTTCATTAATCGCGAACCAAAGTACCCGCCTAGAATCAGGTTTAACAAAGAGAGTTTAAAATAATCTTGATGGCCTCTTTTTGGCCATACTGCACCATAACGGATAGAGTTCTGTGTAGCACTTTTACTAATAAAAAGGTTTTTCTCCCCGCTATTGTTTATAGGCATATCAATATGTGGTTGATAGCGATGTGTAGTTATTTTGAAATTATTTTGGCTAAGAATTTCTTCAATAGGCGTAACTGTGGCTCCTGTAAAAATGAAATAGGGTGAATTTAAATGCTTGGTTTTAAATTCAATCAGATCTTCTCTTTTGGTTAAATGTATAATATCTTCAGTGGTTTCGAAACTAATATCGTGTTCGGCACCTAATAATATTTTATGAATACCCTTACCAGCTAGATAGGATGTTTTTTGTTTGTTAATTTCAAGTTCGCTTAAGCGATTGCGCTTGTAAATGTCAATTTCATATTGAGGATAATTTGCTGTATCAATCGCGTTTTTAACAATTTGTAAGGTTTCATTAATGTATTCATTTAAGCCATAAATGGTAATGCTAGCATTGTAAAAATCAGAGGATTTAAAAACAAAACCACCCAGCGCATCAATGTTTTCAGCGATTTCATCAGCTTTTTTATTAGAATCGCCAGCAAGTAATAAGTTTATTGCCATTGCAATAGCAAATTTATTTCTACCATTCACTTGACCCGCATCTGGATAAATAATATCAAGTTTAAATACACCTTCCTCACTATGAATCTTAAACAAATTATTGTCACTCTCAGGAAAATATGTTTTTATTTCTGAAATAACAGAAATATTAGGGGCTACGGCTCTATTGATCATATTTTGGGTTGGTATTTAAGAACACTATGATTACCTTTAAGCAAATAATCCTTGCAAATTGTTTCAATATCAGAGGTCGTAATTGCTTTTATAATGGATGTTTCATCATTTATTAAATTTACTTGACCAATATTGTAACCATAGCATATGGACATTGCTTTATTCAAGACCGATGTTTTCCCAAACAAGTTGCTTGTAAGGGCTTTGTTTTTTACTTTTTCTAGCTCACTATCAGCCAAACCTTCTTCAACCATTTCCTCTAAAATTTTAAGGATGCCCAATTCCGCAGTCTCAAAACTTGTATCTTTCGTTAATTTTCCCTCAACCACGAATAATCCTGCATTGATATCACCTGTAACATATGCTTCAACATTGTTAAACAATCCACTTTCCTTAACTAGGATTTTTGTAAATCTTGAAGACTCTGATCGCGATAAAATATCACTTAATAAATCAAAAGCATAATACAGTGGATGAATTCTATCTACCATGTGAAAGGCTAAATAGATTGATTTTTGTGGAACATCGGCTTCTATGGTCTGTTCTCTGCGCTCCATTTGTTTAGGTTCTGCAGGATATAAATTAGAATTTTTTTGACCTGCAGGTATATCGTCAAACCATTTTTCGGTTAACGCTATTGCCTTTTCAAACGAAATATTACCAGCTAAGCATAAAATAGCATTTGAGGGGTTGTAAAATGTTTCAAAAAAATGAATAACGTCAGTTAATTCAGCATTTTCTACATGGCTAATTTCTTTACCTATGGTTGCCCATTGGTAAGGGTGTTTGGTATAGGCAAGTGGTCTTAAATGAAGCCATGCATCGCCATAAGGCTGATTTAAATACCGTTGTTTAAACTCTTCAATTACGACCCCCTTTTGGGTACTTAATGATTTTTCCGAAAAATCGAGTCGCAACATTCTATCACTCTCAAGCCACAATGCCGTTTCGATGTTTTCTGAAGGCAATGTGATGTAATAATTAGTGATGTCATTATTTGTAAAAGCATTGTTTTCGCCACTAGCAAGCTGCAATGGGGTGTCAAACGAAGGAATATTAATTGACCCGCCAAACATTAAGTGTTCAAATAAATGGGCAAATCCAGTTTTATTCTCATTTTCATCCCTTGCACCTACATTGTAAAGCAAATTTGTAACACATAAATTCGTACTTGAATCCAAATGATGAATAAGTGTCAATCCGTTGGAAAGGCTGTGGATGTTATAATTAATCACAATTGCAAAGATAATGATTTTATTTAGCACCAAGTAAATGCTATATCCCCAATGGTTTAAAACTATAACAGCACTTCGAACACATAAATTTACGTATTTTTGCAGGACATGAAAATCGATTGTCATGCTCACATAATGCCAGCGAATTGGCCCGATCTTAAGTATAAATTTGGTTACGGAGGTTTTATATATCTCGATCAAGATCCGAAAACCAATACCGCCAACATGATGAGAGATGATGGTAAGTTTTTCAGAACAGTAGAGCAAAATTGTTTCAACCCTGAAGCCATATTATGGGATATGACAGCCCATAATGTAGATAAAATGGTGCTTTGCACTGTACCAGTATTATTCAACTATTGGGCAAAACCAAAAGATACAGCCTGGTGGGCCACCTATTTAAACGAACATATTGCCAAGGTTCAAGGTGATTATCCCGAAAAGTTTATTGCTTTAGGAACTTTGCCAATGCAAGACATTCCCTTAGCTATTAAGGAATTGGAAAGACTTAAAGCACTCGGTGTTCCTGGGGTTCAAATAGGTTCAAATATTAACAAAATGAACCTCGATGATGAGTCCTTAATGCCTTTTTATGAGGCGGCAGAAAGCTTGGATATGGCCATATTTGTGCATCCTTGGGAAATGATGGGAGAGGAGTATACTCAGAAATTCTGGTTGCCTTGGTTGGTGGGCATGCCGGCTGAAACAAGCAGAGCGATTTGTAGTATGATTTTTGGCGGTGTATTCGATAAATATCCAAAGTTGCGCGTAATGTTTGCCCATGCAGGTGGCTCGTTTCCTTTTACTTTAGGTAGAATTGCTCACGGTTGGGCTGTCCGTCCTGATTTGGTTAATTTAAATGATGTAAGAAATCCAAAAGATTATATTGGTAAATTTTGGGTCGATGGGATAACCCATGATACCAAGACTTTCGATTACTTGTTAGACTTATTTGGAGCGGATAAAATTTGTTATGGCACAGATTATCCGTTTCCGCTAGGAGACCTTGAACATGGTAAATTTATTGAGGAAAACATGAATATATCGGATGCTGATAAAAAGAAAATATTCAGCGAATCAGTAAAGGCGTTTTTAAAAGTATAAACCATCAAAGCAGTTATAGAAATATCGAGCAGCGCAAATTCTAAATTTAAATTATTGCAGAGTTTGGAGAAGGCTAAGACGCGTAAAAGTCTTGGTATGACAGCCATAGAAGGCGAGAAAGAAATTGAAATGGCCATAACTGCCAATGCTCAGTTAGAAACATTGTTTTTTCAAAAGGATTTAGCCAATACTATATTTTTAAACCAAATAGAAAAACAGTATCCCAATATTGAATTATTCGCTTTATCAAAGGAACTATTTTCAAAAATTTCATATCGTGAGACGACTGGTGGTTTAATAGCTATTGCTAAATCTAAGAGGAATGAATTAAATGATCTTAAACTGCCCCCAAACCCCTTAATTTTAATTATTGAAGGAGTAGAAAAACCGGGCAATCTAGGCGCTATGTTCCGAACCGCAGATGCTGCAAAAATTGATGCGGTTATATGTTGTGAAATCCCTACTGATTTATATAACCCCAATATTATTAGGGCTAGTTTAGGCACTGTCTTTACAGTCCCAATTGCTATGTCTAGTAGCCAAGATGCAATGCAATGGTTAAAGTTGAATGGTATCAAGACGTTTTGTACTAATTTACATAAGGCCGAAGATTATCATTTACAAAATTACAAAGGCGCTTCTGCTATTGTATTAGGGACCGAAGCAACAGGGGTTTCTGACGAATGGATTAACTTTTCAGAGTCAAATATTAAAATACCCATGTTAGGTAAAATAGATAGTATGAATGTTTCTGTTGCTGCTGCAATAATCATCTATGAAGCAAAAAGACAAAGATTGTTTTGCTAAAGTTAAATAAACTAAATTCGTTTCATTTAAAACCATATGAAATATTTAGTATCAATTCTAGCCTTTTTAGCAGCTTTCGACTCATTTAGTCAAAAAAATGGCACATCGGATAGTACCTTTAATCAGTCAGGTTTGATTAAAGAAAATTACGCAACCTCTAATAGTATTTGTGTAGACAATTCAAATAAGACATTGGTCTTAGGGCATGATAATACGACCGGTGGATATAATATTTACGTCAAACGATATTTAAACAACGGTACTGTAGACAAAATGTTTGGCACCAATGGGGTATTCGAAAATGATTTAAATAATGATAGAGATTATGGCCGATGTATTGTGCCTTTGAGCGATGGCAAGTATATTATTAGTGGTCAAAATTCAATGGGAAGCTATTTTAGAACTTTTATATTGCGTCTAAATAACGATGGTACAATTGATAACACTTTTGGGCAAAATGGATTCACTATAATTGATAATAATGCCAATTCAGATGCATGGAATGTGGCGGTGGATCCAAAAGGTTCAATATATGCAGCAGGCTATAAGACCATCAATGGTAAAATGAATTGCGCAATCTGGAAGTTAAATACAAATGGATCATTGGCATCAAATTTTGGAACTTCTGGTGAATTAATTCTAAGTACTACTAACGAAAATGAACGTTTATTTGATATCGAACTAAGGGCCAATACAATTGCAGTTTCTGGGTATAGCAATAAAAATGGCATATGCGAAGGAATTGTTGCTGTTTTGGATACCCAAGGCAATTTAGACAAGAAATTTAATTCTAAAGGCTATGTAAAAGTTAATTACCAGGGCTCTAATACGTATTTAAAAGGTGTGGGAATTTTGAGTGATGGAAGGGTAGTAAGTGGCGGTGCTTATACCAACATTTCGAATGAATATTTTGGTTTGGTGGCTGTATTTAATAAAAATGGAGTTGCCGACTCTGCTTTTTCAACTAATGGTTACTATTACTATTCTAGTAGCCCATCATTTTTCATAACACTTCAAATAGATTGTAAAGATGCTATATATGTTGGGGGGTATAAAACAAAAGTTAGTTCAGATATATTGCTAAAAAAACTCAATACTAATGGATCTCTTGATGTTAATTTTGCAAACAACTCTGAATTCTCAACACGCTTTAATTTGAGCAACAATGAAGCAATTGAAACATTTGTGGTTGCTAATAAATCTAAAATTGTATTCGCTGGTCGAATAGATTCTTATGGCAGCTATAGTGCTAGTGGCATTGGACGAGTTAATGTTAATTCTTGCGCAGAGGTAAATGGAGTCATTGAAATGCAACTTTCAAAGGAGCATATTAATATTTTTCCAAATCCACTTAAATTTGGAAGCATTATCAGTATCAATGTTGCTGAACTAATGGATGAATATCAATCCTGGACCCTACAATTAACAGATATGAATGGCAAGTTGATACTAGAAAATTTACAATCACCAATGAATGGTATTTTAAAACTCGAAACCACACCTGTTGCAACAGGTGTTTATTTTATTCGTTTAAATTGTATCAACAAATCTTATTCGCAGAGAATTATAATTAATTAAGTTTATCATTATAAAGTTTCAAATAGGCATCAGCCATTTTTTGAATACCATAACGTTCTATCGAGTGTTCAGAAAGTAGGGTTTTTTCCATCCTATTGTCTCTAAAATGTTGAATGCCTTTAGCAAACGCTTCAATTTCAAAAGGGGCTATTAATTGACCATTAAAAGGGATAATTAATTCACCAACTCCACCAACATTAAAACCAATCACAGAAACCCCGCAACAGGTTGCTTCCATTATTGTCGTAGGAAATGTTTCTAGTGTGGAAGTGACAGCCAAGGCATCCATTTTATTATATAATTCAGCCATTTTATCTGCTGAATGCGCATCTGAAACTATTTCATAATTACAAGGAATTTCAAAAGTAAATTCACCTTTCTTTTTACCAACTAAAAGCAGTTTAAAAGTATGTAAATCTGTTAATAATTTAATTGCTTCTATTAACCGGTATAAAGCTTTGTTCTCGTCATTTAAATTGGCTGCAACAAAGCCAATGACAAATATATTATCGTTTTTTTCGAGGCCTTTATAGTTATAAATAGCAGTATTTACACCATTCGTAATCACTTGATGTTCTTTGTCTTTTCCGAGATAGCTATTTTCAATATTCTTATCCATCCATTTGCTAGGGCTTACGAATGTTAAATCCAGTTTTTTGTAGACATAGTCTTTTTTTAATACCAATTGTTTTGATAGATCATGACTATATGGCATTGCCAACATTGGACAATTTCCGCAACCTGTCTTGAATTGATTGCACCCATTGGTTAAGTGACAACCCCCTGTAACAGCCCAAATATCATGGCAGGTCCATACAATAGGTGTATTAAATCGAATTAAATCCCCAATATCAACAAAACCCTTATTAATCCAATGTATATGGATAATATCTGCAGATTTTATTTTGTTGTTAATTATAAAATATGGAATACCAGGCTTTCCAAGTGAAAATTTAAACCTAATCGCTTTGTTTTTTTCAAAAAACCATTGAATAATTTTTTCAAATACATGCAATCCTGTTTTGAATAATCTATCAATAATCGGCAAAAAGCTGATTTTTAATGTGGATTTTTTGCCACTAAAAACCAGGTGTTCTGCAACGATGCCAACACTTTGCATTTGTTTCACTAAATTTTGAGCAACCACATAGGCACCGCCATTATCACTAGCACTTAAATGTACAACCCTTATTGGCTTTTGCATATTTGCAAATTAAATTAAATTTTAATCAAATGCTTTAGTAAAAAATATCTTTTTCTTTTATGTTTGTGCTATTATACTTCAAAATGAACTTCAATAAATTCTTTCAAGACATTAAACCTCATCTTTTGGTAATCTTTATCTTCTTTTTAGTAGGGTATGTTTATTTCATAAAAACATTTAATGGTTACACGAACCGTGAGGAGGACGTTACACAAGGAATTATTAAATCTACAGAAATAGTAAAGTATAAAGAAAAGGAAGGCCAAGTGCCAGGATGGACCAATGGTATTTTCTCCGGGATGCCATCAACATTAATATATGGCAAACCAAGCGCTAACGAAGTTTCTTATTTTAATTATTTGAGTCCTTTTGGCTCAACAAGCTATCCCTTTAAGATATTATTCTTATCTTTCATTGGGTTTTATTTATTAATGTGTTCATTTAAAGTCAAACCATTGTTTGGGCTTTTTGCTGCCATTGCCTATGGCTTCGCAACTTATAGCATTAGCAGCGTTGAGGCAGGTCATTATACCAAAGTTATGGCCATGGCACTTATGCCAGCTTTGATAGCCTCAGTTCAATGGTTATTTAACGGCCGATATTTATTTGGAGGGGTTTTATTAGCCTTCAATTTTGCACTCCAAATTTATTATTTCCATTACCAAGTCACATTCTATTCAATTATTTGTCTTTTAGTTTTTGGAATTTACTACATCCTTCAAGGAATTAAAGCGAAAAATATAAAGCCAATTTTAATTTCAACATTAGTTTCTATCATAGCAGTTGGAGCTGGTGTTTTGAGCAACTCAAGTAAAATCACTTCAACGTCAAAGTTTGCAGATAATACAATGAGGGGCGGTAATGATATAGCCAAAGTTGATAATACGGCTACACAAAAAGAAACAGGTAAAAATGGACTTAAAAAGGACTATGCTTTTTCATATAGTTATGGAATAGGTGAAACGTTTACAATCCTAATCCCTGGCTTCTATGGTGGTAGTCAGGCAGAAAAACTTTCTACGAATTCAGCGTTCTACAAAAGAACACAAAACGACGAAGCAATCAATCAAGGCTTACCTCTGTACCATGGTAGTTTGGATATTATATCTGGCCCTATCTACATCGGAGCCATTATTATTTTTCTATTTGTACTAGGTATAATAGTAATTAAAAGCCCTATAAAATGGGCAATTCTAGCCCTTACACTCATTTCATTTATTTTAGGTTGGGGAAAATATTTTGGTCTTGTAAACGATTTTCTTTTTGATCACTTGCCATATTTTAATAAATTTCGAACACCAATGATGGCCTTTTGTATTGCGCAGGTTACAATGCCATTGATGGGCTTTTTAGCCTTAAAAGAATTATATGACAATTGGAATAACAATACAGTCAAAAAAACCAATGGAAAATCAAACGATAATAATGAAATTGAAAGAACTAGTGCAAATAATTTAAAACTTTGGAAAAACATCCAACTGACATTTTATATTGTTGGTGGTTTTTGTTTATTGATGGCATTGTTTGGCCCAAGTATTGTTGATATGGGCGGAGCGATAGATGAAGAATTAAAAAAGGGTGGAAATACTGAATTAATCCCAATTCTTAAAGAAGACAGAGCAAGCTTAATGCGAGCAGATGCTTTTCGTTCCTTTTTCTTCATTGCCCTTTCGTTTGGTTTATTGTGGGCATGGTATACCAACAAAATTCAAAAAAAGGTAGCAATTGCCATTATAGGTGCGTTTGCTGCAATTGATTTAATAGGCGTTGATTGGAGATACCTTAACTGGTCAGATTTTCAGTTTGAAAAAGGCGAAGTAACCATGCGAACCGAAGATGAAGTGGATAAACAAATATTGGCAGATAAAGATTTATCCTACAGAGTATTTGATTTAACTAATAACCCTTTTAATAGCAACGAGGGTGCTGCTTTTCATAAATTAATTGGCGGTTACGACCCAGCAAAATTAAGCCGTTACCAAGATATTATTTCTGAAATGCTTGCCATCAATGAATATCAAAATGCAGGACTTGATATGTTGAATTGTAAATATATTATTGGAGCCGATTCATTGAATAGAAAGGGTTTAATACCTCGCCCAAGTGCCAATGGCAATGCGTGGTATGTCGACCAATTGGTTGGCACAGCCAATGCCAAATTAGAAATGGATAAATTGAAAACCATTAATGTTAAATTAGAGGCAACATATAATGGAGATTTTGAAGTTAATAAAGGCCTAAAGGCCACCACCTTTATAAAAGATTCATTGGCTTATGCCAAATTAACCAGCTATCATCCCGATACCATGAAATACGAGGTGAACAACGCTAACGCTGGTTATCTTGTATTTTCAGAAATTTATTATGAAAATTGGAAAGTTTTGGTTGATGGTAAAGACTCCAAGTTGAACAAAGTAAATTACACCTTAAGGGGCATTGCTGTTCCTGCGGGTAAACACAATATTGTTTGTTATTTTGATAAAGGGAATGCAAATTCAGATCAAATAGATTTTATAATCTCGGTGTTAATTTTAATAGTTTTAGGTATTAGCATATTGCTTTGGCTTAAATCATACTTTGTGAAAGCTTAATGAAAAGGCTCTCCATTATTAGTATTACGTATAATAATTTCAAGGGTCTATCTAAGACTTTAGCCATTTTTCAATCCAATCAGTTTCATTCAGAAATTGAAATTGTCATAATTGATGGTGGATCGACAGACGAAACGGCTAATTTTTTGAAGCAACAGACCCTCACTGATAATTGGGTTTCCGAGCCAGATAAGGGCATATACGATGCCATGAATAAGGGCTTAAAAAGGGCCACAGGAGCGTATGTCTGGTTCTTAAATGCTGGCGACTATGTTTATAGTGAAGACAGTCTTAACGCTGTTTTAAAGGGTGTAAAATTAATGCCGGATGCCATGTATGGTGAAACCATGTTGGTAGATAATGATGGAAATGAAATTGGCACCCGTTCGGAACAAACAACCAGAAAACTGCCTGAAAAACTAACGTGGGCATCCTTTAAACGGGGAATGAATGTTGGACATCAGGCATTCATTATTAAAAGATCTTTGGTTTTGCCCTATAATACACAATGGAAACATGTAGCCGATATTGATTGGATGATTAGGTGTTTAAAGCAATGTCAAAAGGTTTTAAATTTAAATGCTACACTCGTTAATTTTACCCTCGAAGGCCATTCTACCATTCATAGAAAGGCAAGCAATAAGGAGCGTTTTAAGGTTCTACAATTGCATTACGGCCTATTGTCTAACCTATGGAGCCATTTTGTGATTAGCATGCGTCATATAGCTAAATAAATGTGTTTTTATAGCTAATTAGTCCTATTGGACTAATTTTATTATTTTTGTTGCCTTGAAAACAAGAGAACAAATTCTTAATAAAAGTCTTGAAATGTTTAATAGAGCTGGAATCAAGTCAGTTTCTTTGAGAGATATAGCCAAAAAAATAGGAATAAGTTATGGCAATCTCACCTATCATTATCCCAATAAAGAAAACATCATTACTTGGCTATGTGTTCAAATGATGGAAGAATTGGACAAAGCGAATAAGGTCATTAGAAATGGCAATTCTACATTAGAAACGGTAATTAAATCGCCTGAATTAACCTTCGATGTACTTTATAAATATTTGTTTCTTTTCCAAGATTCCGTTGAAATAACTAGAAACTATGCAAGTATCTCAGTCATGCTAAAACAACTTATTAGTGCAGGTAAGGCCGATCATTTTAACCTTTATAATGAATTAAAAGAACAAGGTCTTTTTAGATTAGATATTGGAGAATCAGAAATAAATTATCTATTGGATATTCAAGCCGATTTAAAAAACATGTTTTTCATGAATTTGGCTGACAATGAAAATAGAAAATCACTAAAGCAGGATTACATTTACTATGTTAATGGGTTAATCTATCCTTATCTAACAAATAAGGGTCTTAAGCTATTTGAAAACAAGTAAAATTAAACAGCCACTGGTGCTTTTATTGCGGGCCATGGGTCGTAATTTATTAATTCAAAATCTTCGAATTTGAAATCAAATATTGAAGTTGCAGAGCTATTTATTCGCATTTCCGGGTAAGGTTTAGTTGACCTCGAAAGCAAAAGTTCAACCTGTTCAAAATGATTTGCATAAATATGGGCATCACCAAATGTGTGAATAAAATCACCGTAATCTAAATCACATATCTTAGCAATCATCATGGTTAACAAAGCATATGAGGCTATATTAAAAGGAACACCCAAGAAAATATCTGCACTTCTTTGGTACAATTGGCAGCTTAACTTGCCCCTTGTTTCCCCTTTAGATGGATCAGGCGTTGCAACATAAAATTGAAATAAACAATGGCAAGGCGCTAGTGCCATGCTAGGAATATCGGCAGGATTCCAGGCAGATACTATTATTCTTCTGCTATCTGGATTGTTTTTAATGGTATTGACAACATCTGTAATTTGGTCGATGGTTTTACCATCTCTGGTTTCCCAACTTCTCCATTGTTTACCATAAACAGGTCCGAGATTTCCATTCTCATCTGCCCATTCATTCCAAATACTAACATTATTCTCCTTCAGATATTTAATATTTGTATCGCCTTGCAAGAACCATAATAGTTCATGTATGATGGATTTTAAATGAACTTTTTTTGTTGAAATCAAAGGAAATCCTTTTTTTAAATCAAATCGCATTTGATAACCAAATACGCTTTTAGTTCCAGTCCCAGTTCTGTCACTTTTGTATACACCCTGATCTACAACATGCTTTAAAAAGGTTTCATATTGATTATACATGGTTCCAAAATTAAAGTAAATTTAGCGATAGAAATGAACATTTTTTGCCTTTAAGCCATCGTTTCATAACAAATTCCTTTGCTCATTTGGTACAGTGCAATTTTTAGCACAATATTTGCGTTATTAAAAACATGAAACGCTTTAAAATATTTACATTTTCCTTATTGTTCTTAACATTACTAATGACCGCTTGTGGTGGACCAAAAAAATGCGGTGGTGGTAGAGGCACAAGAGTTGAAATGGGTAAAATGTAAAAATGGAAGAAAAGATAAAAGTTTTATTTGTTCGTCTTGGTAATATTTGTAGAAGCCCTGTCGCCGAAATATTATTTGAACACCATTTAAAATTATTAGGGAAAGCATCTTTTTTTTATTTGGATTCTTGTGGTACCGGGGGTTGGCATCAAGGTGAATTAGCCGATAAGCGAATGAGGCAAACAGCAGAAGCGAATGGCTTATCAATTACCCACAGGGCTAGGCAAATTTTAGAGGAAGATTTCTTGAAATTTGACTACATATTGGCCATGGATGACCAGAATATGAGAGATTTACTTACTATGAATGAAGTAGGAAGTAAAAAAATCTTCCTTTTATCAGATTTATCGGAGGATTATATTTCTCAAAACATTCCAGATCCCTATTTTGGTGATATGAAAGGTTTCGAAAATGTCTTTACTTTGCTAAATAAAGTTACCAGCCAAGTTGCAAATACAATCCTTTATAAACACTTCTAAAAATAGTAAAGTCGACTTTATTTTTGGCCTCATTACGTCCATTATGCTAGCATTGGGTTGCCTTTGGGGCTACCTTGAAATGGGAGATATTGATACGGATGGCGGCATTTTTGCTGCTGTAGCTATGAAGGATATCAACGGTGGCAGCCTTTATCAAACCGCATGGGAAAACAAGCCCCCAGGCGTAATCTACTTTCTAGAATTTTTATTTGCAGTAATACCCAATAAAATTATAGCCATGTATTTTTTGGCAATGATAGGTTTAATGACTTTGGTAAGCGGATTGTATACGCTTGTTTATAATCTCAGTAAATCGTTATTTATTTCTATCCTATTAATAGCGCTATTTTCTTTGTTTACAGTGAATGATAAAACCATCGGCTATGCCATGTACACGGAAATATTTGGATCAGTTTTTATCGTTTGGAGCCTGTGTTTCTTAGTTAAATTTAATCAAACTAAAAAACTTAATCACTTATACATAGCGAGTATTTTAATTGGTTTTACGTTTTGGTTTAAGGAGCCATTTTTATTGATAACAATTCCCATTTATATATTTATTTTATACAACAATAGGTCTACAAAGGTTAGAGGGTATGTACTTTTAAGTACTGCTTTACCTACTCTTTTATTTATATTTCTTTTGTTGTTTAATGGGTCCTTACTAGCATTTTTTAAGATGATTCGGTATAATTTTAATTTTACAGAATCCATTGAGGGATCTGTAACTAAAAAGGCACAACTAGAACATTTATGGCATCATATTATTACACCGCTTAAGTTTATATTTTTAAGTATTTTATTCAATATTTTGAGAGGCATCAATAACAAGGTTGAGAGGCCAAATGTCTTGTTAAATATCGGTCTTTTGATCACTGCTATTTTGTTTGTAATAATTTCACCCCATATTTTTAATCACTATTTCATTCCTTTTATTACAGTGTTTTTTGTATCTTTTATTTTGCTTTTTAAACAAGGTCAGACGGTTTATCCAAATAGCAACCTTCTAATTGGCATCGTTTTATTTTATACTATTTACAAAATTAGTTCTACAGAAACATTAAATTTTAAATTGGCCATTCATTATTATGAACCGGATAAGGTTTCACAAATTTTACTTAGAGATAAAAATGCAACTCTGTTTATTGACTTGGTAGACGCCAGCGGATATTATGTAAAAGGGGATAAACTTTTCCCTACTTTTTTGCCTGTGCCGGTGGCTGCGCACTTTGGGGATAGTGAAAATGGATTGATCAATCGAAATAGAATCTATAAGGAACTTAGTGGCAATAAGCCAACGTATTTAATTACAGAACAAAGCTCATCCTATATGTATTGGCATATCCCTGATAAGAATCTTTACTATGGAAACTATGAAAAATTAGACAGTGTGAAGGCAAAATATGGAAAAAATGTAATTCTTTGGAAGCTTAAACAACACTAGTTACCTTTGCCATATGCAATTTGAAAATAATTTGTCGTTTGCTCAACAGTGCGATTCAAAAGATTCATTAAGAAAATATAGAGATCAGTTTTTTATTCCTGAAGTAAATGGTAAACCATCCATTTATTTCACTGGCAATTCATTGGGATTGCAGCCGAAATCAGTGCCACAAGCCATAACTCAAGAGCTAGAAGATTGGAAAAACCTTGGCGTAGAAGGCCATTTTCATGGCAAGAATCCTTGGTTTAGTTACCACCATTTTTTAACAAAAAATTCGGCTTTAATTGTTGGAGCAAAAGAACATGAAGTTGTTGTCATGAACCAACTTACCACCAATCTACATTTGTTATTTATTAGTTTCTATCGCCCAACGCCAAAACGCCATAAAATTATCATGGAGGTTGCGGCATTTCCAAGTGATATGTACATGGTTGAATCTCAAGTTAAATTACATGGATTCAATCCAGATGAAAGTATCATTGAAATCAAACCAAGAGAAAATGAAAGCAATTTAAGGCAAAATGATATTGAAGCGATGATTGAAATGCACAAAGATGAGCTAGCATTGGTTTTCTTTAGTGGTGTACAATATTATACAGGTCAAGTTTTTAATATCAAGGCAATTACAGAAAAGGCCCACCAATGTGGGGCTATTGCTGGTTTTGATTTAGCCCATGCTGCAGGTAATATTGAATTAAAATTAAATGAATGGAGTGTAGATTTTGCAGCATGGTGCAGTTATAAATATTTAAATTCTGGACCTGGAAGTGTTGGTGGTGTTTACATCAATGAAAAATATGCGAATGATTCTACTTTACCCAGATTAGCGGGTTGGTGGGGTCATAATGAAAAGGATAGATTTAAAATGTTAAAGGGCTTTGAGCCTGAATATGGCGCTGCTGGCTGGCAATTAAGCAATGCGCCAGTATTTAGTATGGCGGTTCATAAAGCATCACTTGAAATATTCGCAGATGCAGGAATTGACAACTTAGTAAAAAAGGGCAAAGAATTGAATGCATATCTAGAGTTTGTCATTTTAGAAGCCATGAAAATTAATTCCGAACTTGTACTACAAATAATTACGCCAGCTGCTCCCGAAAGAGGGTGTCAATTGAGCTTGCTAACAAATGAAAATGGCAAAGGGTTATTTGATCATTTGACAAAAAATGGTGTGATTGCCGATTGGCGAAATCCAAATGTTATTCGAATGGCAACAGTTCCGCTCTATAACTCTTTCGAAGATATTTATCAGTTTGGCAGTATTTTACAATCCTTTAAAAATTAACAATGCAATTATTGAATTATTATGAATTAAGCCTAACAGCTTGCGAACCCATTGACGAAAATATAGAGATTATTTCAGCATATTTAGGTGAATTTGGTTTTGAAGGATCTGCAGAAGACGAAAGCATAAAAGCATACAGGGCAGAGAATGAAATTTCAGTTGAAGAGATTAAAGTTTTGGTGACAGAATTAATTGAAAAAAATCTTTGCTATGATGATTATATAATTGAAATAATTAAACCCAAAAATTGGAATGAGGAATGGGAAAAAAATTATTTTCAACCCATTATTATAGGCGACCAATGTTTAATAAAAAGTAGTTTTCATACCACCAATCTTGAAGCAAAATATCAAATTATAATTGATCCAAAAATGAGCTTCGGAACTGGCCATCATGAGACAACAAGCATGATGGTGGAGTATCTTTTAGAAATCGATTTAAAAGATAAAACGGTGATTGATATGGGCACAGGCACTGGTATTTTAGGGATATTAGCCTCTATGCTGAATGCTAAATCTATTCTTGGTATTGATAATGATAGTTGGTGTTATGAAAATGCACAAGAAAATTTAGTGTTGAATAAGATTGAAAACTTCGAAATGCGTTTAGGAGATGCGGGATTATTAAAGGCTTATCCGAACCAATTCGATATCTTTATAGCAAATATAAATAGACATATTTTATTGGCAGACATTAAATATTATGTTAAATCGATGAAACCTAATTCTATTTTGCTGTTAAGTGGGTTTTATCTCGAAGATTTTGAGGATATTAAAACTGAATGTGAAAAGCACAAGCTTGAATTTATATCAAAAAAACTAAAAAAGAATTGGATTGGTGCGATGTTTCGGCTGTTAGAATAAAATGAATGCTTATTTCCAATCCATTATTGAACTCTTTTATCCAAGAATCTGCAATGGATGTGGAACGCCCTTATTAAATGGTGAATCGATTATATGCTTAAATTGTCATATCAAACTTCCGAGAACTGAATTTGAATTAAAGCCCGAAAACCCTATTGAAAAATTATTTTGGGGAAGACTCCAAATAAAACATGCTTCCTCTTTTTTATATTTTAGAAAAACAGGATTAACGCAACGCTTAATTCATCAATTGAAATACAAAGGGCGCTTCGAAATAGGGTATCATCTTGGCTATCTGTATGGACAAGAAATAAAAGACAAAATTTTAGAAATAAAGGCAGACTTCATAACCACAGTGCCACTCCATGCTAAGAAAATTAAAGAAAGGGGGTACAACCAAAGCGATGAAATTGCAAAAGGATTTTCAAAGGCTACAAGCATTCCATTTATACCAAATTTAATTAAAAGAATTGAGGCTTCAGAAACCCAAACAAAAAAAAGAAGGTACACCCGATGGGAAAATATTGAAAACAAATTTGTACTCAATTCAAGCATTGATATTGAAAATAAACACATTGTTTTAATTGATGATGTAATAACCACAGGTGCAACCATGGAAGCTTGTGGCAAGGTTATACTTAAAAATAAATATACTGATTTAAGTATCTTAAGCATCTGTTTTGCAATTAATTAAAATTCAAAAAAAAGTATAAATTTAATTCAAAAAAAAGTATAAATTTGTATTTTACAATACTTATCCGAATACGAAAATGAAAAAAACAATCTTACTGCTTATTTATTTGGTAGCTTTTACGATGATTATAAGGGCCCAAAAACCAGTCAGTTCTTCTAATGTAACAGGTTTAAAGGTACCTGGTTATTGCGCCTCTGGCGATACAACTAGAACACCTATCTTATTTCAAGCACAATTAACAGGTTTTACTGCAAGCGCAAAATATAAATATTATGTAATGTTTATTTCTTTAGCGGATACAAGTAATGCTGCAGCAACTGGTGTGGGAAATGATTTGTTGTTTAGAACAGACGGTAATGTAGTTTACAGCAAAACACCAGGCTTCACTGCCGGTAATCATGATACCCTTACTATGAGTTCTGGTGGTGCCTTTGCAGGATGGTTTGGGGCACTGAATACCAATGATAATAGGTTCTCGTCTGGTAAATATGTATATCCAATGATTGTTTTGCAAGAAGTTAAAAGTGGAACACCTCCAACTCAAAAATATTATTTAAAAGATTCTATAAAGGTTTTACTTTATGCAGCAAATCCTGCTGGTAATAACGGTTCAGCCATTTATGGTAACTCCTACACTGCTGGAAAAAACATTGTTTTACTTTACGATGATACTTCTGGTTCTAGCAAACGTCCGATTAGTATAACCTTTGCCGAAAGTGATGGAAATTCAATCAACGATAATCCTTACTTTTATAGAAATAAAGTTAACGCTAAGGCAGGCGCATGGGGAACCATTATTCCAAATGCTCTAGCAAATGGTATAAAAAGAATTGAAACAAAAAAGCCTTTTGGTGGCAATGCAATTGCTTATGCAAATAAAGAAATTGATGCTACTTGGGGAAATGATAGTACAATTAATCAAAGAGGAGGCTTTAAGCCAATTTTTATTCGACCAGATATAGCGCCACTAGTAGCTCCTGAAATTGAATTTTCGAGAACTAAAATCAATATAAATGAAGGTGCATTTATCTCTAAAGTTGTGGTATCAAGAAAATATGGAAATGCAGATTCTTCAAAAGTATCAATTTCAATAATGGCCTCAACTGCCACCTATGGAGCGGATTTTAAAATAGACACAACAAAGAAGATCACGTTTAAACCCTATGGTTTTGCAACAGATACAGTCTATGTTACTATTTTGAATGATAATATTGATGAACCAACGGAATCAATAAATATTAAGTTAGCTAAATTAGTAAATTCGATTTCGGGAGCAAATTCAACCCATACCTCAAATATTCTTGATCCCAAAAAACCAAAGATAAGTATATTTTTAAACGGCATTAAAATTCCTGCCTATTGTGCTTCTGGCGATACTACCAGAACACCGGTATTATTTCAAGCACGTGTTTCAGGATTTAGCCCTGGTACTAAATTTAAATACTATGTTTCTTATATCAACATAGCCGATACAAGCAGTACATCTGCAACCGGAGCGGGTGGAAATATATTTGTAAAAGCAAATGGCTCAATTGGATATACTGCTACCCCAGGATTTATACCTGGTAATCACGATACTTTAACAATAGATTTCACAGGGGAGTTTGTGGGTTGGTTTGGAGCAATAACTAACAACGATGTGCGTTTCACGGCTGGTAAATACGTTTATCCAATGGTAGTTTTACAAGAAGTTGATTCCTTAATTCAACCTACACAAAAATTCTATTTAAGAGATTCTGTGCAGGTTTTAACCTACAATAAAGCCGCTGGAAGCAGCAATGGAACAGCTATTTATGGAAATTCATTTGCTAAAAGTAAAAACCTAGTTCTTTTATATGATGATGCAATTGGCAGTACTAGAAGACCTATTTCTATTGCTTATCTTGAAAATGATGGCAATGTAATTACAAAAATGCCCAATTTTTATGCTACTAAGGTAAATGCAGTTGCAAGCGCTTGGGGAACAATTATACCAAATACACTCTCAAATGGTATCAAAAGAATTGAAGTGAAAGACCCTAAATCTAATTTTGCAGTTGAATATGCAAATACAGAATTTGATGCAACTTGGGGAATCGATAGTACTGTTAACCCTCATGGAGGATCAAAACCAATTTATCTTAAGTCAGACTATGCACCGCTTGTTGCACCTGAAATTCAATTTTTAACCAACGTTACCAATGTTACTGAATCAAATGTAACAGTAAAACTATCCGTAAAAAGAAGATACGGCAATAACGACTCATCGAAAGCAGAATTTTTTGTTGTTTCTGGTAATGCAACGCCTGGCGCCGATTACACAATTAATACTGCCAAAACATTAAGATTTAAGCCTTATGGCGATCAGATTGATTCAACAACTTTAACCCTTAATATTTTAGATGATGCATTTAGTGATCCTAGTGAAAATATTGCTATCAAATTAATCAATCCATATAACAGTGTGATCGGGTCGCAATCAACCAATACTGTAAATATTATTGATAATGATATTCCAACTGTTTTCTTTGACAAGAAAACAATCACGGTTAGTGAAACAGTTGGTTCTGTAAAATTGAAAGTTAAAATGTTAATCTGTCCGCCAAATGCCACAGATGTAAAATTATATGTTAAATACAAAAGCGATAGTACTTTGGTTCCAAAAGAATTCAAACTTGGTATCAATAACAAGGATACCACTTTTACATTTGCCGGTGGTATAAGAACCAAAGACAGTATCGACTTGAAATTGAACGTTATCAATGATAATTTAGCCGAAGACAGAAATGATACCATTATCTTCGTATTGAGAAGCCCGACCTTTCCAGCTATAATCACTAAAGACTCTTTGTTTACTTTAGTTGTAACCGATGATGATGCACCACCAATATTCTCTTTTTCGAAAAAAACAATTGCTGTAAAAGAAAATGCAGGTAGCGTTAAAATAAGAGTGAATTTGGTTGGTAGAAATAAAAACCAAAGTGATATTGCTGTTAAATTTGTTGCTAGTGCTTCTTCTGCAACTGAAAGCAAAGATTTATCTTTCAATCCAACAACACAAATTAAAACGGTACTCACTACCGACCCAGACAGCTTTATCTTAACCATTCCAATTTTGAATGATAGTCAAAACGAAAAGACTGAAACCGGTATATTTATTCTAACCCCTTTCTTAAATGCGAAAGTGGGAAAACCGGATACCATCCGCATCTCAATTTTAGATGATGATATTATTGAATATCCTATCAATAAGGTAACCACTTATAAAGTTGCAACTGGTATTGCTGACAGTATAAACACCAAATGTAAATTGAGAGGTGTTGTTTATGGTGTGAATTTACAACCAACAGGCACTCCGAACGGTTTCTTATTTACACTCATCGATGCGACTGGCGGAATTCAAGTGATTAATTCTTCAGGCAACAAAGGCTATACAGTGACAGAAGGTGATAGTGTTTATGTAATTGGAACTGTTGGACAACTGAATGGCATGGTTCAATTACAAACCATCGATTCATTGGTTAAGTTGGCAAGTGGTAGAACCCTTAAGAAAACCACTACCGTGGGCTTATTAGATGAATCTACTGAATCGAAACTAATACGCATGAATGTGCTTAAATTGGCCATCCCATCGCAGTGGCCAAGTGCTGCAATGGCTGCTAATACAATTGCTAAAGTAAAATTGGTTAATCAAACAGATTCATTCACACTTTATATCGATAGCGAAACAGATATTGATGGTACGCCTGCACCTAATGGCTTTATCAATGTAATTGGTTTGGGTGGACAAGCAGATGCTACTTCACCATATACCAGCAATTACCATATTGCACCAAGAAGATTATCAGATATTTTAATTGTTACCTCACCGACCTTTAGTTTTAAAACTTTAGCTACTAATACACCTGAAAACAGAGATAGTACCTACGGATTTGTATTATTGGGGACTAATTTAACAGGTCCAGAGCAAATTTCAGCTGTAATTAGAGGTGGTTCAGCAACAAGAAATATTGATTACCAAGCAGCATCAACAACCCGCACCTTTAATCTAACACCATCACAACCAAGTGTCGTTATTAAAGTAAAACTGATTGATGATGCAATGACAGAACAACCAGAGACCATTGAGTGGGTAATAAGAGGCAACCAATATGGCACTTTAATTAGTAAAGATAGTATTCATAGAGATACATTAATAGATGATGAATCTGTTGGAATAGCTGTTACAAGATTATCTTCAGAAACCAAATTATTCCCTAATCCTGCAAAGAACAATATCAATATTACCACAACTGCTTTGATTACTGCCATTGCGGTTTATGATATATCTGGTAGAATTGTATATGCTGCAAAAGCAATCAATGCGTATGAAACCATTTTAAATACAGAGAATTTTAGCAAAGGTATTTACAACGTTTCAATTGAAACCGAAAGCGGTATAATAACTAAATCATTCAGCAAGGTCGAATAATTAACCTTCACAATAAAAAGCCCCGACCTTTGATATTATTCAAGGATCGGGGCTTTTTTATAACTTAATTTTTGTAAGGTTTAGCCGCGGCTTTTCCACTCAATTATAAAATCATTCTTTTGTAGAAGTTAATTCTGCGTAATACCAAGTTTTTTAGCCAAGTCTTTGGGCAATGCGCTTTTGTGAACATAAATATTCAATGTTTTATATCTGAAATAACTCATCGAGCAATACAAGTAACCAGCACAATCATTGGCAGTTCCCCAGCTGTTTTTAATTTTAAAATATTTATTACCGAACTGATCTGTCATTAATGCAGTAGCGTGCATGCCATGATCATCGGTGGTTTCATAATTATCAAAAGCTACTTGACGCAAACTATCTGTAATAATTTTTTCTGCTTTAGGTGAATCAAAAGCACTCCCAATTCTTAAAGCACCTGCATCATTAAATGCCTTATTATCTTTTCCAGTGTGGGTAATCAATGAATCATGAACAGGCACAATGGCTACACCATTTTTAAATGAAAATCCTTTTTCACTGACATCAGCTCCCCAAGCCCATGTGTATCCGCCAATAAGCGCTTTCTCAGCAACATTTTGCAATTCATCTAAAGTCACATTATAACTTTGCAACATCGCCCAATTGTCTGGAACCTCTATAGCAAATTGGGTGTAATAAGGATGATGTGTGAAAGAAGTCAAAGAAACATAATCATCCATGTTTAATCCCAATGAATTTGAAAAACTCATAGGTGTATAGTTTTTTCCTTGATATGTAAATGTTGTTGGAACAGGGCCTAAATAAGCGTCAATAGCACCTGCAAAAGCACTTTTCCATGAGGTTGTAAGTTTTCCTTGTGGATTTGCCTTTACAGCGTCTACAATGCCCTTTAGAACAGCGTCCATTTCTGCATGGTTATGTTTATTGTAGCCATAATTTAATCCTTTATAGACCTCCTCGGGCACAATGCCATATCTTTTAATAACCCATGGTAAGTCGTGAAATGCCCCACCTGGTCCAAAGTTATGCATTCCGTTCATTCTTACGTATGTCTCAGCCTTGCCAACATAAGCATTCCGAACAACAAACATCTCACTTAAATTGTGTTTGCCTTTTTTCATGCGAAGAAGCTCACTTTCAAAGAAAGACAAACTTGAAAAACTCCAACAAGTACTGGTCCTGCTTTGGTCTTGTACTTCGGTCGATTCGCAATTGGCAATGGTTTTGAAAAAATATTGACCATTCTTTTTGTTTCTAATTGTATCTTGTGCATTAGCAAATTTTAGGATACTTAGAAAGCTTAATAAAACTATTAGATTTTTCATTTATTTTGAAGTTTGATTCAGGATTTCAAAAGTCCTTAAAAAAAAGAGATTAACAAAGCAAAATTATGGAAACAAATATTTCGTGTCAATTGGTTGAATTCGGCTCACCCCAACAATTAGAAAGTATAGCCTTAAGACTAAAAATATTGAGACTGCCATTAGGTCTTGATTTTGATGAGAAGGATTTAGCAGCAGAATTTGAACAATTTCATTTTGCAGCTCTTGCTGCATCGCAAGTTATTGGGGTATTAATTCTGACAAATTACGAAGCACATAAAGTTAAAATGCGCCAACTAGCAATTGACGAAAATTGGCAAGGCAAAGGAGTTGGCAAAAAATTGGTGAAATTTTCTGAGACATGGGCTTTGCAAAATGATCAATCGCAAATTACTTTACATGCCCGTTTAAACGCAGTTTCATTTTACAAATCAATGAATTATGTAACTTCAGGTGAAATCTTTTTGGAAGTTGGTATTCCACATATTAAGATGCAAAAAAAACTAATTTAGGTTGTCTGTAGTTTTTTATTTTAATTGATTTTGCTTCATCTTTTAAAGATGAAAAATCAATCACCCTTCTTTTTATGCTTAATTTCCTCTCTTTATTAGTGCCGAGGGTTGGTTTAACTTTATTCTATTGATGATAGCTATAAGATTATAAAGATTGCTTTGCTTAAAATCTTTTAACTTTGCAAAGTGTTTAAGACTTTCGAAGCAATAGATTCACCTGAATTATTAAAGCAACTTACCCCTGTTGAGTTGTCAGATTATGCAAATTATCTCAGACATTTTTTGATTGAAAAGATTGCCGAACAGGGCGGACATTTTGCGGCTAATTTAGGAACAGTTGAGCTTAGTATTGCACTTCACTATGTTTTTAATTCTCCTACTGATAAAATGGTATGGGATGTTGGCCATCAGGCCTATGCACATAAAATCTTGACTGGCAGAAAGAAGGTCTTTAATAATATTAGACAACTCAATGGTATAAGTGGTTTTCCTAAAATGAGTGAAAGCGAACACGACGCTTTTGGCACAGGTCATTCATCAACTGCTATATCTGCCATTTTAGGTTACGCTGTTGCAGCCAATATCCAACGCTTAGACAGACAAAATATTGCAATTATTGGAGACGGCGCATTAAGTGCAGGACAAGCTTTCGAAGGGCTTAATAATGCGGGAGTTTCTAATACAAATATTACAGTCATCATAAATGATAACCATATTGGAATTGACCCAAGCCAAGGCGCACTTGGTGAATATTTAGAGCAATTAGAATATAAGCAAGTGAATCTTTTTACCGACTTTGGTTTTCAATATTATGGTCCTATTGATGGGCATAATATTGCGGAATTATTGACAGTTTTCAATGAAACAAAATGGGTGAAAGGTCCGAAGGTTATACATATAAAAACAGTCAAGGGCAAGGGTTACAAAGCAGCAGAGGAAGAACAAACAAAATGGCATAGTACGTCGCAGTTCGATAAATTATCTGGAAAAAGTTTAGCCATCAAATCAAACCGCCCAAAATACCAAGATATTTTTGGAAATTATCTTCTGGAATTAGCTAAAAACAACGAGTCAATTGTTGCCATTACACCTGCAATGATTTCGGGTAGTTCTTTACATTTTATGCAGCAAAAATTTCCAGAGAGGGTGTTTGATGTTGGCATTGCCGAGCAGCACGCAGTCACTTTTGCAGCTGGTTTGGCTGCAGCTGGCCTAAGACCGTTCTGTTGCATTTATTCAACCTTTTTACAACGCGGGTATGATCAATTAATACACGATGTAGCCCTTCAAAATTTACCAGTCATATTTGCAATTGATAGAGCAGGCCTAGTAGGAGAAGATGGCCCGACTCACCATGGTGTATTCGATATTTCTTTTTTACAGACGATTCCTAACTTGGTTATTGTTTCACCTCGAAATGAAACTGAATTAATAAAGGCAATGGATATGGCGGTATTGCATCTAGAATCACCTGTGGCTATAAGGTACCCGAGGGGACTTGCACAGAATAATACTGTAAGCCCCAATAGTAAACCCATGGCAATTGGTGAAACAGAATGCTTAAGAGAAGGACGTCAAATGTGCATAATTAGTAATGGTACTATTGTGGCTGAGTGTGAGGCAGCCATTGCATCGTTAAATGATAGATACAGTGTTGCGCATTATGATTTTAAATTTGTAAAGCCATTGAATACTGAAATACTCACTCAAATATTTTCCAATTTCACGAAGGTATTAGTGGTAGAAGAAGGTCAGAAGCTAGGAGGATTAGCAAGCACTATAGCCCTGTTTGCTAGTGAAATGGGCTACAATGGACAGCTTAAATCAATTGGCATAAACGATCATTTTACAACCCATGGTTCAATGTCTGAGCTTTTTGAAATGGAGGGATTAGCGATGGGAGCAATTGAAAAGGCTATAATAGACCTGTGCTCATAACAAATGGTTTAAATTTATTTTGACCTTTTGTAGAATATAAATTTAATGTCATTTAATACAAGGTTATTCAACTTATTTACTATTTTCGCTACCATTAATTTTTATTATGCAACAATTTTTACAGAGCACCCATTCATACATCAGATGGTTAGTTTTACTAGCAGGAATTCTGGCCATGGTATTACCAATTTTAAATAACAATACAACAGTTTCTAAAAAGGACAAATTACCAGCCTTATTCCTAATGATTATGTGTGATATTCAATTACTCCTTGGTTCAGTATTATACTTTAAGTATAGCGGTTATGGTATTTCAGCATTTAATAATGGGGTCGGTGCAGTTATGAAAAATGCAGAATTGAGAAAAATTGCTGTTGAACATGTGGTATTAATGCTAATAGCATTGGTTTTAGTCCACATTGGTTATTCTAAAGTAAAAAAGGTAATGGAACTCGATAAGCTAAAACGCACAAGCCTAATTTATTTCGGCATTGCTTTGGTTTTAATTTTGGCAGGTATTCCTTGGAATCGATTGATGGCTTAATTTATAAATTAAGGATCAATTTTTCCTTTTTAATAATATTGCCATTGCTATCTTTTACTAAAAGATAGTAAACACCAACGGAATAAGATGCGGTAAAGACTTCGGTTTTTTGATTGGCTTGAATACGTTTTTGTAAAACTTCCTTTCCGTTGTTATCAAATAGTGTTACGCTAAAACTTCCTAAAGTGTTGTTAGAATTGACAACAACTGTTAAATAATCGTTAGCTTTTGTAGGATTAGGATATATGCTTACAACCGTCTCTTTGTATTCAGTTGTAGTATCGTAGACAATGGTGCGAATTGGTAGGCCTGTTCTAAAATTATTCAGCACATAACGCATCATAAAGGCCTGTTCTCGTGTAAACATGGCGGCACATCCATCTAAGGCATAATCCATATAATTCTCTGTCATATCTGGTTTGTCATCCACAGCATCTGGACAAGAGTTTATATTGGCATTGCATGTATAATTTTTGTCTTTGGCATTTGGGGTATCAAATATACCATCATCAACATTGCATCCCTGTGTAAATGGATTGGCTGCATCACCCCAAATATGTCTTAGGCCAAGGTAATGTCCAACTTCGTGCGTAGCAGTATTTGCTTCTTTATAATTAGTTGGTGCCAAAGGATTGTTTTTACCAACTATTTTATAATGCAACACAACACCACTTTTAGGGTCGGTACTATCTTTTGTCGAACTTTGAAATTGCGCCCAATTAGGTGAGCCGGTAGGTGGTGTTGCAAAACCATAGGTTATTCCAATATAACTTGGATATTCCATGTTGCAAACCCAAATATTTAAATACCTGGATGGATTCCATGCGGTTTGTCCTCCATTGCTAGTACTCTTCATATCCTCGCTATAGCTTCCATAGATATTGGTAGCAAAAGTACTTCTACTTGAATTGATTCTATTAATACCATTGGCTGGATTGCCATTTGGATCCTTATTGGCAAGTATAAACCGAATTTTAATATCAGCTGCTAATGACTTAAAAACGGGTCTAATTCTAGACGTATCTGGATTTAATTTTCTATAATCGAGGTTTAATTCATTTAACTGACTTAGAATTAAGGCATCTGAAATATTTTGAGAATTTGTATTGTAAATAACGTGAAATACAACTGGAATTTCATAGACAAGGGTGTCTGCAGTGATTTTTCTTTTTGTGCTTTGTGTTTCAAGATATGCCTCGTTGGCTCTTCTATACCATTCATTTTGTAAGGCTAAATAATTAGGTTGTTTTTGAATGATCTTTTCTAACTCATGTTGATAACCACAAATTTCTACCGGGGTGTTTTGAGCCAAAAGATTATTAGAACCAACTATAAAAATGGCAATATTTAGAAAGAGGATTTTAAAAAATTGAGAATGCATCATTGCTACTTTATTGTCCTTTAAATTGTGGTTTTCTTTTTTCGTTGAAAGCGGCAACACCTTCTTTATTATCGGCACTACTGCCTGCTGTTTCTTGGCAATAGGCCTCATACTCTAACATTGTTTCAAGATTGCTATTGAATGATTTGTTAAGCATTTTTTTCATTAAACCAATCGCTTTTGTTGGTGCATTAGCATAATAATCAGTGATTATTTTTGTCTCATCATCTAATTTATCTGCACTTACACAACGGTTAATCATGCCCCATTCGAGTGCCTGTGTTGCGCTCACCTTACTTCCCATTGTACTCAATTCAAATGCACGTGCACTGCCAACTAAACGCGGCAGAAAGAACGAAGAACCACTATCTAAAACTAAACCCACATGAATGAAAACTTCAATAAGACTTGCATTTTCTGAAGCAATGATAAAATCTGATGCCAAAGCTAAACTGCAACCTGCACCAGCAGCAACTCCATTTAACTTGCAAATAATAGGTTTTGGCATGTTTCGCATTTCGCGAATTATGGGATTATAGCGCTTATGAAGCGAATCGATAAATGAACGCTTTTCAGCACCTGCAATGGCTTTTAAATCTTGACCACTGCAAAAGGCCTTGCCAGCACCTGTAAGAACGACTACTCTAACCTCCTCATCCTTTTTTGCAACCTTCAAAGCATCTTGTAATTCATAACTTTGCTCATCATTAAATGCATTAAAAACATCAGGACGATTTAAAGTTATGGTTAATGTATTTCCTTCTTTTGTATAAAGTATGCAATTGTAGTTCATGATGGGTTATTCAAAGTTACAATTTTAATCAAAATAGATTACAATACCTCTGAAATATTTGTAATTCATAATTTGTGAACACCTCTAAAGACAACTAAATAGGCACTATTTAATTGGTGTTTAATTACCTACAGTAATTAAACTATTTAAACTTTAAAATAATTCTTAAAAACTACTACTTAATGTTAATCTAACCCCACTAAAGGCAGGCTCTACCCTACAAATACCACCAGTACAGTTAACCCCTTGCACTTGTTTGATATAAGCAAGGGTTAGCACTGTGGGCCCATCGGTATAACCAAGGAAACCACTGTAATAGTGTATAATTTCCGAAGGAATTGTGCTTGAAGGAGAACGATGAGGTTTTACATTCACCATATCACCAACACTTACACTCCAATGAGGTGCATGGTTTAATTCAATAATTCCATTGACAAAACTGCCTAAATCTTGACCAGTTTCCAAATACTGACTCTCAACTCTTAATGAAGTTTTTTTGGTAATTTTATAAGTTAATTCCATAAAAGGAGTCAGGCTTTTTACGGTTGGATATGTGCTATCCTTCTGCTCGTAGCGTTGTTGGTCATAAAAAATGGATTGTAAACCTACTTTTGCCTTAAACTTTTTAGTGAATTTGTGTTGAACCTCCCCATATAACTCATGAAATAATTTTTTTGCATTGCCTTTCCCATCACCATTTGCTGCTAGGCTTTTTACTTGCGAAACATTAAAAGCAAAGGTAGTCCCCCTTTTTGGCGTAAATAACCAATCAGCTTGATAGGCCTCCTCGCCTAATACTTGTGTTACTGCATTGTATCTCGCTAGTAGACGATAGGTATTTTGTTTGGTAATGGATGGTAAATAGGAGATACTACCATTGTTCAATATTTCGAATGGTGAAGTACGAAAGCTATAATTTTCTATTCGTTTATACTGCAAATTTGCACCAAATGAAAATTGTTTTTTCTTTCCTAAATTAGCCTTCGAATAGCCCAATGAGGTGAATAAAACAGTTCCAGACTTATTGATTAATAAATCACCATTCTGATTTTTTATAGCTTCTTTGGTTTTATAAACATATTCACCAGATAATCGCAAATCTTTAAAACCTAAACTTCCATATCCATTGGCTGAATAGGAATTGTATTTAGGGATAAATCGGGTGGACAAAGGTTGTGAATTAATAGCTGCAACAACTGCATTCATGGTTGTTTGATCAAGTGCTCTATTGACCATAGAGGAACCGATTTCTACAGCAATCTTTTGTTTTATTTTGAAATTATATTGTGCATTGGCCCCTTTAATCGCCTCGGGTGAAACTGAGAATCTATCACCGCTAAAAATATTGCCCTTTTGTTGCCCTGCAAAGGCTTTAATTGCAAGATTTTTGTAGTTGTATTTTACTCTTAAGCCTTGAACGGCAAAATCGATACCAATCAAACGATCCTCATATGCACGGAAAATAATACCACTCGCAAATTGGTCATAGAAATAGCCAGCAGTAATATTTAAACCGCCAATATCCTTTGAAGCTTGCCAAAAACCAACACCTTGTTTATTATAAACGCCTTGGGGATTAAGCAAAGGTGAGTTGTTGTACATATCATAACGCAACGAAAAATTATAACCCTTAATGCCATAATTGAGCATTAACCATGCATCGACACTGCTTTTGTATTTATTGTAAACTTCGGTATTTGCCCCAATTTTATTGTCTCTATCATAAAGTTGAGTGCTACTCTGGAAATTTCCGGTAAAAGTTCCTTTATCTGCGCTATTTCCTTGTGCATTTGATATCAATGCAATTGCCAAAAAACAAATGAATAAAAATACTTGCTTCATAAAGGTCTCGAAATTAATCATTTTTTTAAGTATCATTAATTTTTATTGCATTTTTGCAGATATATTTATGACAAGATTAGAATTAATAGCGCAAATACAAATTAAGAAAAGTATGTTGTGTGTTGGATTAGATACAGATATGGATAAGCTTCCCAAGGGCATTGAACGCACTATAGATGGGATGTTAAAATTTAATAGAGCTATTATAAATGCTACTAAACGCTATACCGTTTGTTATAAAATAAACACAGCATTCTACGAACAGTATGGCGCCAAAGGTTGGCAATGTATGGAAGCGACACTTAACAGTATTCCTCCAGATTGTTTAACGATAGCCGATGCAAAACGCGGTGATATTGGCAACACAAGTAGTATGTATGCACGGGCATTTTTCGAAAATATGAATTTTGATGCCATTACTGTGGCGCCGTATATGGGCGAAGATTCATTAAAACCTTTTTTCGAATTCAATGGCAAATGGGTGATTTGTTTAGGTTTAACAAGCAATGCTGGAAGTAAGGACTTTCAAATTTTGAAGGTGAATGGTAAACATTTATACGAACAAGTAATAGAAACAGTAAGTAAATGGGGTACTCTAGATAATTTAATGTTCGTAACAGGCGCAACTAAAGCCAGTGATTTAAAAAGCCTGCGCAGTATTATACCAAATCATTTTTTATTAGTGCCAGGCGTAGGTGCGCAAGGCGGCAGTGTGGCAGATGTATGCAGCAATGCTGTCACCTCTGAAGGAGGTCTTTTAATTAATGCTAGCAGAAGCATACTTTATGCATCAAATGGCGAAGACTATGCCGATAAAGCAGCCGAAGAGGCTAAATTACTGCAAGAAGAGATGTCTAAGTATCTGCAGTAATTAATTATTGCCTTTACTTTTAGGTTTCTTGTATTTTGCTTTAATTATTCGTTTATAAGATCCCCCAAGATTGATCTTGCTGTTTTTTGCACTTTTTTGTTGAAATGCAGTACTCTTCACTACCTTCTTTCTAACGTCTTTTAAGTAATCCTTTTCAGGCTTTTGTGGTAATTCTTCTTCTAATAAAAGCTTAGATATTACAACTTCTTTTGGCATTTCTTCCATTGGAATTTTGGTAGCCATTAGGTTTTCGATAGCGTATTGGTAGTGTTGGTCAGATTCCATAATAAAAGTAATTGAATCACCAGCTTTTTGAGCTCTACCTGTTCTGCCAATACGATGCATATAATCTTCAGGTTCTTGAGGTATATCAAAGTTTATTACATGGCTAATATCTTTTATATCTAAACCACGCGCAATGATATCTGTTGCGATCAAAACTCTAAATTCACCTTCATCAAAAAATTTGATAGCATTCAGTCGGTAGTTTTGAGATTTATTCGCATGCATGACATCAATCTCACCTATAAATTTAGTCTTTATTAAATCATAAACCTGATCAGCAATTTTCTTAGTACTAACAAATACTAGCACCTTATTGAAGGCAGATTTGTCTTTTAGTAAATATTCTAAAAAATTAATTTTTGTGTGAAAATTGGGAACTTTATAGCCTTTTTGAATAATTTGTAATAGAGGCGTACCAGAGGTAGCAATTTCAACTTTTACTGGGTTATTAAAGAAGGTGGCTATAAGGGTTTCAATATCTGGTGAATTAGTAGCAGAGAATAGTAAGTTTTGTCTTTTAATGGGCAATAAATCCATTATTCTCGTCAGTTGAGAACGAAATCCAAGTGTTAACATTTCATCCATTTCATCTATGACTAAAGTTTGTATGGTTTTAAATCTTAATACACCATTGAGTGCTAGATCTAATAAACGCCCTGGTGTTGCAACCAATAGGTCTAATCCTTTAAACACTGCAGTTTTTTGGGTATTAATATTGACACCTCCATAGATTCCTGTTACCCTAACTTTCATATAGGTAGTTAGTTTGCTAATTTCTTCGGCCACTTGTATGACAAGCTCCCTTGTTGGAACAAGGATTAGAATGCGAGGATGTTGTTGTTCTGAATATTTTAATTGTCTTAACAAAGGCAATAAATAGGCAAATGTTTTACCTGTGCCTGTTTGCGCAATTCCAACTACATCTTTGCCTGACATAATCACAGGAAAAATTTGCGCTTGAATAGGTGTAGGATGGTCAAAACCTAAATCATTCAATGCATTCAGAAGGGGTCTAGTTATATTAAGTTGGTCGAAAGTCACAGGTATTTATTAGTCTGCAAAGGTAGGCGAAATCGAGGGTATTTAATAAAAAAGGGCCTGAATTTCAGGCCCTTTTTGTAAGTTTATGCTGCTTTCGAAGCATCAAGGTCGGCCAACTTTTCGACCACCATATCGGCTGTTATTGTAATGGCTTTATCATTTTTAGAAGGTGCGTCAAACATCACATCTAACATCAATTTTTCGCAAATAGTGCGAAGACCTCGCGCACCTAATTTAAATTCAACTGCTTTGCTAACAATTAGCTCAATTGCTTTTTTATCAAAGTCTAATAATATCCCTTCAATTTCCATTAATTTGATATATTGCTTCAGTAACGCATTTTTTGGTTTAATTAAAATATTTTTAAGGGCTTCTCTGTCCAATGGCTGTAAGAAAGTAATCATAGGCATTCTACCGATGATTTCTGGAATTAAGCCAAAACTCTTTAAGTCTGTTGGGGCGATTTGTTCAATAAGGTTGATATCCATTATTCTTTCTTTCCCTTGTGTTAAAAATCCAACCGATGAATTATTTAATCTGCGTGCAATTAACTTTTCGATTCCATTAAAAGCCCCCCCACATATAAATAAAATGTTGCGCGTATCAATTTTAACAAATTTTTGATCAGGATGCTTTCTACCGCCTTCTGGTGCAATATTAGCAACAGTGCCCTCTAACAACTTTAATAAACCCTGTTGAACACCTTCACCGCTCACATCACGACTAATAGATGGATTATCGCCCTTACGCGCAATTTTATCTATTTCATCAATGTAAACAATACCGCGTTGAGTTGCTTCAAGATCATAATCTGATGCTTGGTATAAGCGAGAGATGACACTTTCGACATCTTCTCCAACATATCCTGCTTCAGTAAGAACCGTTGCATCTGCAATACAAAAAGGCACCTTTAATGCTTTGGCGAGTGTTCGAACCAGTAAAGTTTTACCAGTTCCAGTTTCCCCAACCATTAATACATTTGATTTTTCAATCTCGATGTCCTCATTATTTGGGTTGTGCATCACTCTTTTGTAGTGATTGTATACAGCCACGGCTAATACTTTTTTGGCTTGATCTTGACCAATGACGTATTCATCCAAATGTTTTTTAATTTCATTTGGCTTTGGTAAGTTTATTTTAAAATCGCTATCCTTTGAGGTTCTTTTTTTGGCCACTCCTCCCAATTCAACATCTACAATTTTAGAAGCTTGTTCAACGCAAGCATCACAAATATTGGCCTCAATGCCTGAAATTAACATTGTTGCCTCTTCTTTGGGTTTGCCACAAAAAGAACAAAAGGAACCTGATTTTTTACTTGCCATTATTTTACTTTGTCTTTGCTGCGTATAAGAATATCATCGACCATACCATACGCTTTTGCCTCTTCAGAAGTCATCCAATAGTCTCTATCGCTATCTTTTTCAACTTTTTCGAATGTTTGTCCGCTATGGTGCGCGATAATATCATAAAGCTCTGTTTTTAACTTTGAAATTTCTCTGTAAGTTATTTCTATTTCTGTTGCCTGTCCTTGAACACCGCCTAATGGTTGGTGAATCATTACACGGCTGTGTTTTAGAGCAGTTCTTTTACCTTTTTCGCCGGCACACATCAGCACAGCAGCCATACTCGCTGCAATTCCTGTACAAATAGTTGCTACATTACTGGTAATAAATTGCATCGTATCATATATTCCTAAGCCTGCATATACACTGCCTCCTGGACTATTGATATAAATTTGAATGTCTCTGTTTGGATTGGTGCTTTCTAAAAATAAAAGTTGACCCATAACGATATTGGCTACCTCATCGTTAATAGGTACACCAAGAAATATAATTCTATCCATCATTAATCTTGAAAAAATATCCATTGCCGCAATATTTAAGGGCCTTTCTTCAATAATATTAGGTGTTAAATTCGTTATGACTTGTGGAGTAGCATTTTGAATATAACGATCGAGAGTGAGGCTGTTAATGCCTAAATGCCCAGTGGCATATTTTTGAAATTCATTTGATTTGTTCATGACGGTTAAATAATAACAATATTGATGCTAATAAAGTTTTATGACAAATAGGCATAAAACCTAGCATTTAATAAAAGGTGTAAAATAATTAGGTGCTACTTTTTGTATTCCAATAAACCAGCTTTCATTGCTATAAGTAGTAACCCCATAGAGTTTTTTACTTTAAGTTTATTCAACATGTTTTGACGGTGGTTGTCGACTGTTCTTTTGCTTAATTCAAGTTTTACCGCAATTTCCTCATTCGTCATTTCGTTTGCAATGCATGTTAAAATTTCTATTTCTCTTTTTGAAAGTCTATCTAAAAGCTCGTTGCCATCAGTTTGTTCAGAATTGCTAATGAAGTTAGGGCCTTTCTTTTTACCTGATTTTTCAGTTAATTTTTTATAGTACTGATTGGCTAGCAGATGCGCTACCTCTGGAGAGAAGAATGTTCCGCCATTCAATAAGATTTTTATACCGTTAAAAAGGTTTTCTGAAGAAATATTTTTTAACGTATAACCTTTTGCTCCGGCCTTTAACATATCATGAATGTGGTTTATTTCATTATAATTTGAAATGCCTAAAATGTTAATTTTGGGGTTCACTTCCATTAGCGCTGAAGTAACTAAGGCACCATCAAGATCAATTAACTGATAATCAACTAAAGCGACTTTCATTTTTTCATTTTTTAGATACTCAACAGCTTCTTCAGTATTATCGCAATCAAATACTTTGAAAACCATGTCTTCACATCCTATCTCAAGCATGGTTTTTAAACCATCTCTAATCATTGGATGGTCATCTACAATCAATATTTTTACTAGTTTTTGCATAATGTTATAAGTTCAAAGGTATGCTAATATTCAATATAACGCCCTTATCTTTTTCTGAAATGAATTCAACTTCTCCATTTAGGTATTTGACCCGCAAGTTAATGTTGTCTAATCCATTGCCTTTTCTTTTACTTGTAGATTCTCCAAAACCAACACCATCGTCGATCATTATTAGCGTTAATACTTTTGGTTTGACCTCAAAATTAACCTTTATATTCTTGCATTTGGCATGCTTAATAGAGTTATTTACAAACTCTTGTATAATTCTGTAAACAGACATCGAAACATTGGAGTCAATTTTTATTTTTGACTCTTGTAATTTCAAATCAAATTGAATACCAGTACTAAATTGAATGATGTCGGCCAATTGTTTAATAGAATCGGATAATCCAAATTTTTCAACAGATCTTGGCATTAATTGGAAGCAAATATTTCTGATTTCATCTGCCACGTTATCAATCAAAGATTCAGTCTTTTTCAAAAGCACTGTTCTCAGCTTATCATCTTTTTGCTTTTGAATAGAATCAAAATAAAATTTTAAAGCAGATATTTGCTGTCCAATGCTATCATGTAAATCTGAGGCAACTCGATTTCTTTCCTCTTCCTGTGTTTTAATAATGGTGGCAATTCTTGATGCTTCCTGTTGAATTTTATAGGTTAAATCGTGAATTTTTACCAAAGAATGGCATTTGTTATTATCAATCACAGAAACATGGCATTCAACCATTATTTTTTTATCTTGCGAAGTTTGAATTTCGGATTCGAAATCGATTGTTTTTTGATTCTTATATAAGGATTGAATGGTCTTCTCAAAACTTTTAAACTTTAAAAAACTTGTTAAATTCTTGCCAATAATATCCTCTTTCTGTAATTCAAGCAGACAAATGAAACTTTCGTTTAAATCTATAATAATACCCGAATTATTAATCACCACTAAACTATCTGTAATAGAGTGAAACGCCGAGTTAAAAAAGTCCCTTTTTATAGTTGTCTCTTCAAGTTCCTCTCCAAGCATGTTTATTCCAGACATCACAGTATCTATGGGATCTAACCTATCAGAAATAGAGAGTTTTTTTGAAAAATCTCCATGTGAATAGGCTAGTAGTACATCTTCGAGCTGCATGAAGCGCTCGTCCAAGTCAAAATTATTAATATCTTTCAAGTCTAGTTATTTTTATACAGTCAATTATTTTAGAGGTTTAATTTGGTTAAGCATCTTTTTTTAACCACTCCAAAGCTTCTGCCTCATTGCTAAAAGCTTTCACTTTAATAGAGGCATTGGTAATGCGCATGAAAAAGTTAATTAACATTTTGCTAAAGAAAGAATTTTCAACAATGGCAACTGATTTTAAACCTTGAATTCCCTCTGGAGATGAAAAATAGTCGCGGGCTGCTTTATCCATGCTTACAACACCACCATCCAAAACAAGACCAGGAAGTACTCTGGCTTTTAGTAAATTCAATCGCTCTGCAACGATTGTTTTGGCATCTGGTAAAGTAATTTTAAGACCTGCTTTGTAGTGGGCATGGATGATGCCATCTATAATTTCCATCTTAATTTGTTGATTTTCATAAATTTCCATTGCTTTGGTCATTTTAATATTTGCTGTATTAGATGCAAATATAGGAATAAAATGAATTTTATTGTTGTTTTTCAAATTGCCCGACGATTTTTTCAAAATAACACATCATTAAATCCAATAACATCTTATTAACAAATTTGGCCGGTTTGCAATTTGATGTCTTTATATGAAAATTATAATTTTTATAAAATAACTATAAAAACATGATTAATAGAATTATAGTAAAAATACATGTAAAAAAACTAGTATTATAATACTAGATAAATAGTGATAATAATACAAGCTATAAATAGTTAAATATAGGGGTTAAAAAGTGTAAAAATGCTAAAAAAATTAAATTAAAGCATTTGAAAACAGGCAATTATAATTATAATTTTTTTTTAAATATGTAATTTGTTTATTTTCATATTCTTAGATAAAAAAACACATAGACCTAGTAAAAAAATACTAAAAAATGTTGAAAACTGTTTGATTAATGATTTTAATCCCTCATCTTTGTATCAATAATTAATTATCCATAAGTTATGAACAATTTTCTTACAACCATCAATGACGTGATTACCGATGGAAAGAACAGTGGCATCTTACATCTAAATGTTTCTAATGAAATATTAGAAGGTAATATGCTAAAAATCAACGACAAAGAACTAGTCAATTTTAGCTCTTGTAGTTATCTTGGTTTAGAATTTGACCCGCGTTTAAAGGCTGGCGCTATTAAAGCTTTGGAAGGTTACGGAACACAATTTTCAGCTTCAAGGGCTTATTTATCCTCCATACATTATCAACAACTTGAATCTAAGTTAAACCAGTTATTTGGAGGTTATTGTGTAGTTACTCCTACGACAACGTTGGGGCACATCTCTACATTACCTGTTATAATAGGAGAAAAAGATGCTGTAGTTCTAGACCACCAGGTACACAGTTCTATTCAAACAGCGACAACACTTCTAAAGCCAAAAGGAATTCTCATCGAATTACTGAGACATAATAGAATGGACTTATTAGAAGATAGAATTATCCAACTTAGCAAGAAGTACGAAAAGGTTTGGTATATGGCAGATGGTATTTATTCAATGTATGGTGATGGCGCGCCTATTGATGCCATATATGACTTATTAGATAAATACCCTAAGTTTAACTTTTATGTTGACGATGCGCATGGCATGAGTAGTTTCGGCAAGAATGGAAGAGGATTTGTACTTCAAAATCATGATTTGCACGAAAGAATGGTTTTGACTACAAGTTTGAACAAAGCCTTTGCAAGTGGTGGTGGTGCTATGATTTTTCCTAATGAAGAAATGGCAAGCCTAGTAAGAACTTGCGGCGGTCCAATGATTACTTCTGGACCTATGCAGCCTGCAGCATTAGGAGCAGCATTAGCAGCAGCTGATATACATTTATCCGATGAAATAATAAAAATGCAAGAAGACTTGCAAGAAAATATCAAGTTTGCCAACCTAATGATTAAGAAGGCTGGCTTACCGCTTATTAAGGAATTAAACTCACCCGTATTCTTTATTGGTGTTTGTTTACCAAAGGTAGGTTACCAATTAATCAAAAGAATGCTAGATGATGGTTATTACACAAATCTTGGTGCTTTTCCAGCAGTGCCAATGAAAAATACAGGTGTGAGATTTACCATTACTAGATTGCACACATTTAAACAAATTGAAGGTATGATCACCTCCATGGCTAGACATTTTGATGAGGTTTTACTTGAACAAAATATTTCTAGAGACCAAATATATAAAGCATTTAAGATTGATAATCCAGGCGAAACGAATACAGAAGACACCTTCCAGCCAATTATTAAGCCATCTAATTTAATTCTAGAAAAGTACCAATCCATTTCCGAAATCAAGAAGGAAGAGTGGAATGCGATTTTTCAAGGAAAAGGTAGTTTTGACTATGAAGGCTTGTTATTTCTTGAAAAAACATTTAAAAACAATAGTTTGATTGAAAACAATTGGGAATTTGACTATCTCATAGTAAAGGACAAAAGCCAAAGAGTTGTGCTAGCAACTTTCTTTACAACTGCTTTGTGCAAAGATGACATGCTTTCTCATGAAACCATTTCTCATAAAATTGAAATAATAAGAAAAACAAGCGATCCCTATTATCTAACTTCTTTAATGGTAATGACCGGTTCATTGCTAACAGAAGGTGGACATGTCTATATCAATGAAAAAAGTGAATATAAAAAACAAGCGTTTAACGAATTGTATTGGATGGCCTCTGCCTTAATGAAAAAATACAATGCGGGTTCTATTATGTTGAGAGATTTTGATGATGGCAATACAGAATTAGATAAAGCGATGTTAGGTAATGGCTATTTTAAAACCCAAATGCCAGAGAGAAATGTGCACCAGGAATTAACTTGGACCAATGAAACTGAATTTATCGCTTCTTTGACCCACAAAGCAAGAAAGCATTTTAGAGGTCAAGTTTTAAAACACGTCAATTTAATAGAATGTGAGGTTGTTAAAAATCCTACAGATCAACAAATTAAGCATTGGTTTAAACTTTATAACCAAATTAAAGGGAGCAGTTTTAAACTGAATACGTTTGATTTACCCATTAACTTATTTGAAAATATAGCCAATTCACCCAATTGGGAAGTTTTATCTGTTAAGCTAAAAACTGGCGAAGCCAAGGATGAACTAAAAGAAGTAGCCGTTGTGTTCAATTACAAATCAGGCGATGTGTACAATGCTATTTTCATTGGCGTCGATAAATCTGAACAATTTGAAATAAATGTTTACCGTCAGGCACTATATCAAGTAATTTTGAGAGCCAACTATTTAAAATGCACTTCAATAAATCTTGGATTTACTGCTTCATTAGAAAAGCGTAGAATGGGTGCTGATGCTTATAAAACTGTTGCTTACATGCAAGCCAACGATCACTTTAATGCAGCTGTAATAGAATCTATGCAAATATCAAGTAATCAAAGTGTTAATGTTTATGAGGGCGAAAACGCTGTCAATTAGTTGTAAAATTTAAAAATATTTTTGTTTAAAGTAATTATTCTTTTACTTTTGTTATGGAATTTAAAACTATCCAAAACTAAAATAATGCTGATTACACAACTCGAATTAAACACTTTTAACAACAACTCAAGGTTGCAAATCTTGAGCAACAAATCGCTATTTGTATGCGAAGTAAAACTTACCAAAGGATTCAAATTAGAACTTTATTCTATTTACAATTATTTCGTTGAGGTGCTGGTTGATAATATGGGTAATACTTTAGATGTCAAACCATTAACCCTTACTTATGTTGCTAATTTCTATTGTAGAAATTTTGATTTAGACAAAGAAATATAAGCAATACAACTTAACCATATTTTAAATTTTGAACCCCATTTGTTTTTTCAAATGGGGTTTTTTTATGCCGACTGAATTTGGAATTTTAGGGTCAAAAATTTCATTTCAATCTCAATTAATTTTTAGTTAGCTAGTAATTTTTTAATTTTTTTAAATTCGCTTTTTGAGCTAAAAACCTTAAAGTATTTCATACTAAATTATAAATATATTTCTTTAATTGTGTAAAAGTACTTAGTGCCATAAAAAATTATTACAGTGTAAAACAGCGTTTTGCAAAATATTTTACCGTTTTATACTTAGTTTATGAACATAGTATAAAAGTACTATCTTATATTTGTGCCGTCTTTAAGAATTAAAACAGCTTTAAGATTAAAAACTAAAATAAATATGATTGAACAATGTTATCAGCACAGTAAGTGTATACCCTAACCCAACTTCAGATTATTTAAATATAAGTTTCACCGAAACAGTAGAAGTTGAATCAGCGATTAGCATTATGGATGCCAATGGCAAAGCAGTAACTTTAACAACAACTTCAAATATCAATGGGTCTAATGTACAATTTGATATCAGACAATTAGTAAAAGGCATTTATTTTCTAAATATATTAAACAATGATGGCAGCTTAACATCTGCTAAATTTATCAAAAGATAGTTTTATAGTGTAGTGTTAAAAAAAGTCGCCTGTAGCAATACAGGTGGCTTTTTTTTTGAAGCTAACTTCTCAAAGCGCCAATAAATTGCGAGCTTACAAATGGCAGATTTATTTTTTGTTCTATAATGGCTTTTGACCTAGCCCCCATTTCAATAGTATCTGAGGTAAACATTTTATCAATGGCATCCACTAAACTTTCAAGATTGCTATCTTTAAAATAAAAGCCATTTTTATCCTCAAAAACCAAATGCTTTTCTGTTCCATCGGCCACCGAACATATGATAGGTAAACTATGCGCCATGGCTTCATTAATTGAAAGTCCTCCCATACCCGCTAATACATATACACCAGACTTTAAAAACTCAATGGTTTGACCTTCTCCCTCATAAATAGCCCCTAAAAACGAAATATTATCAGTAAGATTCAAGGTGTTTACAAGCGTTTTTAAGTTTACTTCCTCCTCACCTTTACCAATAATTGCTAGCTCAATATTAGGGTATTTGGGTTTTAGAACTTGTACTGCTTTTATGAGAAGATCAATGTTTTTCCATTTTACTAAGCGACCGATATGTAGTAATCGGTGTGGCTTACTAGTTAAATGAGGGTGTTTTAATTTAATCTCCTTAATCGTTTCAAAAATTTCATCTGTATCAGGAGAATTGTAAGTAACCGTAATATTTTCTTTTGCTAGGCCATAGGAGTAAATGATATCTATACCTTGTTCGGTATAAAGCAGCGCTTTATCAAAAACTACAGTGTAAAGGTATTTTCTCATCAGTTTTAATAACCAGAAAGCCAATCCATTTTTAAAAATTAATTCATTTTTTTGGCCGTCAACACAACGCTTTTCAAATGCCTCAAAGGTTTCATTATAGGCTGGAACCGTAAATGGAATTTCTCTAGCATATAGCTTAATACCCTTTATTTTTAGTCTTAAAAGTAGCAAGGGCATGAGCATATAAGCTAAAAAATAAGGCCATCCGGTAACGATAACATCTGGTTTTTCAGATGCAATCGTTTTATAAAAATTTTTGAAAAACGGTTTGCCATACCATGCACTGGATTCAACCAAACGAATCACTTTAAAATCAATGCCGACTTCGCTTTGATGAACACCACTTCCAAAGGTTAAGCTGTTTCCTTCTGGCACAATTACCACCACTTCAATATCCGACTCAGCATTAATTTTATTTAATACTTTATTAAGATAATGTGGGAGCCCTCCAAATAGAAATACGACTTTCATTGCTTGCGAAATTAGTGATAAATTAGAATTGAATCTCCCACGATTTGTGAAAGTTTATTTGCAGATGCTCCGTTGAGATGGCTACCATCATAACTTTTAAAGCCATTTTGAGGTATAAAAAACCAATGTGCTCCGGTTTGATTGATTTTTAATTTTAAGTGCTGTTTGTCAAAGACACTATTTTCCAAAACAGTCATTGGTAGTGCCGTTGGAACTCTGAATGCATAACATTTGATGCCTTTGGTTTGCAGAATTTGTAGCAAAGCAATAAACTTTTGTTGTTGCAAATCGCTTATCATATTGTGCTTAAAATAATCTTCATAGGCGCTGATTGCAGCATTACTATCTGCGGGTGACTTATTACTTTCTATAAAACCATCTGCTCTGCAGATCTGCGAATAGGCTTCTTTGTTCAGATGTTTTTTAATTTCAGCTAGACTATAAGCATCGAAATAGGTTAATTTAGGATAAATGTTTTTACGAATCCATAAATCTTTGTTGTTTATTTTTTTGAGTGAATGAAAATGTTCATTCTTTATGGCCTCATTGGTGAAGGCACTTGGTGATATACCAAACACAACCATTTTTTTCCCTTTGGTATCAAGTTGTTTAATGGCTTCATAAATAATAATTGAATCTAAACCAGCAGCGCTAAAGCCATAGTTCAAAACACTTGCATTTGTCATTTCCGAAACGATAGAAGGATTGATGCCCCTGTAAATGCGAGAGTCACCAATAAATATGATGTCATACTTCTTTGGGTTTGCTATTTTTTTTGCCCAAAATGCATCCATGGACATTTGCGAATAAGGTAATTTCGGCAAACACAGACCCATTAAATACAACATAACAGGGGTAAGTGTTATTGATAGAACAATTGCCCACCGACTATTTTTTATTTTTTTATTTTCAGTCATGTACAATTAGAATTGAAAATAAATAAATTGCTGTTCGGGTCCTCTAAAAAAGACAATAATGGAGATTAATAAACTCAACATTACCGCTTGCAATATTGGGGAATTGCTTCTTGTTAATTTTAATTTATAGAATAAAAATAACTCAGTTAACACACCAACAACAAGCCAGAAAATGGCATTGCTAATTAATAGTTCCTTGAGCCCTAAGTGTAAATTAAAGCTAAATAAGCAGCGAATAATAGTTATAGCCTCATTCCAATCTTTGGATCGAAAGAAGGTCCAAGCGACTAGCACGGGTATAAAAACGAACAGAAAACGAAGTAAGAATTGAACGGGTTTATTTGAAACTTTGAAAGTTGTCTTATAAAACAAACGTTCTATTGTTAAATAGAAAGCGTGCAAGGCGCCCCAAATAACAAACGTAATATTGGCGCCATGCCATAAACCAGAGAGCAACATGGTTGTCCATAAATTAATATGTGTTCTAAATTTACCTTTTCTATTGCCACCCAGAGAAATGTAAACATAATCGCGGAAAAAACTCGAGAGCGAAATATGCCAACGTTGCCAGAAATTTTGAAATGAATTTGCAAAATAAGGGTGATTGAAATTAAGTCGGAAGTGGATGCCACATAATTTTGCAATGCCCCTTGCGATTGTGCTATAACCATTAAAATCAAAGTAAATTTGAAATGCAAAGGCAACCATGCAAATCCACCACTGTGCAGAATCAGAGTGTTCGCTAACGCTGCTAAATTGATCGTTTACCAAAACAGCAATATTGTCTGCCAAGACCATTTTTTGAAAGAGGCCCCAAATGCATATTTTAATGCCATGAAAAATTTGAACAGCATTGGTATGTATAGGTTTTGTTAATTGTTGAAGGATGTCTTTGGCTCTGATTATTGGTCCTGCCACCAAATGTGGGAAGAAAGAAATGAATGCAAAGAAATGCAGAATATTTTCAGCTGGCTTTGATTTACCGCGGTATAAATCGATGGTATAACTCATAGAGTTAAATGTATAAAAGCTGATGCCTACTGGTAAGACAAGGGTAAATTCAGGTATGGCATTTTTAAATTCAGTATGCACATTACAGTATGCAAAGCCACTATCAATCGCAGTTGCAAGCCAGGTGCTATATTTGAAAATTACCAAGGATCCTATATTGGTAGTTAAGGATAGCCAAAGCCAAAATTTCTTTTTAGAAGGAAATTGAAGTATGAATTTACCTGCCCAATAATCGATTGCTCCAGTGGAAAATAATAAGAAGAGAAAACGCCAATCCCACCAACCATAAAATACAGCTGACATGCAGCAAATCCAAAGCCATTTGAGGGTGTTCTTATGTTTTACCAAAGGCCATATACCAAAGAATAGCAAAATAAATGCAAGGAATGGTATGGAGTTAAAAAGCATAAAGGTTTATTGGCGCGTTTTATTAAACGACTTTGCGAAACTATCGAATTAATCAAAATTATTTCTACATTTGTTTAAAGCACATTTAAATGAAATACCTTTTACCTATGGCCTATTTATTTTATATCTAATGGTATATTTAAAATGCAATGCCCAAACTGCAGACCCCAATCAAACCCCATTTGCGTATGGAATTAGTTTAGGTGTTTATTCAAGTTCAGCAAATCCAAAACTAGTAGGCATTATATTCAATAAAAAACCAGTTGCTGGATTTTCGCTTGGTGGCGTGGCGAGCTTTAGAATGAAAACGTATTTTTTTGAGACTGGGTTGAATTATATGAGTGAAGGATATGCTTATTCTACAACTGTTGAAAGCAAAAACAATGTGAACAAAGTTTCAAATGAATATAAGTTTTATTCTATCATGCTGCCTTTAAAATTAGCAGTGCCTATAAGAAGTAAATATGGAAGACACTTACCTTCTTTTGCACTCAATTTAGCGCTACCAACAAAGCAATTGCTTTATCAAACGATAGAATATAATAATGCCCCATTGACCAAAAATGTCTACAATGTCTCTTCAGATTATAAGGTTTATAAACCTTCTTTTTCGTTGGCATATGGACTCGAATTTGATATGGATGTTACCTATGCCATAAGGGTTGAACCGACTTTTCAATTTACAATATTGAATGCTAACGCAGCTCAATTTAAAACCAACATTTCAAATATTGGTTTGAAGTGCAATCTTCTATTTTTAAGATAGTAGATTAGAAATTAATTTTTTTTAACCCAAATAGCAGTTAAATAACCTTCAAAGTTAAATACCTTGTCAAGGGCCTTAAAGCAATTATTTACCAAAGGAGAATAGCTATTCCAATTGAAAATACTGGCTTTACTTAAAACAGTTCTTTGTAAACCATCAATGCCACTCGCTTGTAATTCTTTTTTAAGGTTGTACATTTTATTTTCGGGTGGAAAAATCCATTTTTTAGTAATGGTTCTTACTAAATAAGCAAATCGATAAGGCAATGAATAATGATTAGGAAAAGCAATTACCATGGTTCCTCCCTTTTTTAGCACTCGCCAATATTCTTTGATGGCACGCGCTCTATCATCAAAATCAAAGTGTTCAATTACTCCTGCATTGAATACCAAATCAAAACTTTCATCTTCAAAAGGCATGGCAAACATATCGGCTACACAGTATTTAAAATTAGGATAGGTAGTTGCATAAGCCTCTTGATCTAATTTAATGATGTCGTCATTTAAATCTAATAAGGTAACTTCTATTGATTTGTCTAACATAGCGCTTGAAGTACCCGCTTCACAGCCAACTTCAATGGCACTTTTATAGCCATTTTCAGTAATTAATTGACTTAACATTGCATTTAACTCAATTTGAAATTGTGCAGGATTTTGAATTCTCTTAAATAAATCCTCAGGCTTTAAGCCCATGGTATGTTTTTTCCAAATTTCTTCTTGTTCCATTAAATCAGTTTTTCTAAAATTTCAAATATGCGTTGTGAAGTCAACCCATCGCCATAAGGATTAATAGCATTGGCCATTGCTGTGTATTTACTTTCATCCGTCAGCAATAAATTGACTTCATGGATGATGGTTGCTTTATTATTTCCAACCAATTTAGCGGTTCCAGCGTCAATGCCTTCAACACGTTCTGTAACTTCTCTTAACACAAGTACTGGTTTGCCAAAGGTTGGCGCCTCTTCTTGCAGTCCGCCTGAATCGGTAAGCACAATGTTAACGCGCGTTAATAGCCACACCAAATACGGATAATCTAAAGGGGCAATTAAGTGCACATTTTTAATATCTGATAATTGTTTTTCGGCTTCAATTTTAACATTCGGATTAGGGTGAACAGGGTAGATAAATGCCACGTTGGGGTGCGTTAATGCCAATTCGCGAATGGCGCCAAAGATATTTTGAATGCCTTCTCCAAAACTTTCTCTTCTATGACAAGTCACTAGAATAATTTTTTTGCTAAAATCGATATTCGAAAAGAATGCTTTGTAAAAAGCATCTTCATTGTTCACTTTGTCCTTTGCAATAATCAGCGCATCGATAACAGTATTGCCTACTTGGTAAACATTTTTGGTGATGCCTTCTTTTTCAAGATTTGCAGAAGCCAAGGCTGTAGGTGTGAAATGAAAGTCGCTCAACTTTGAAGTAAGCTCTCGATTAATTTCTTCAGGGAATGGAGAATACTTATTACCACTTCTCAAGCCTGCTTCGATATGCACCACCTTGGTTTGATTGTAAAATGCACAAAGTGCACCAGCAAAAACAGTCGTTGTATCGCCTTGTACAAAAACACAATCTGGTTTTACTTCATTAATTACTGGAGTAAGGGCCGTAATAATATTCGCGGTTAATTCGCTCAATGTTTGGTTAGGCTTCATTAAGTTCAAATCAAAATCGGGTTGAATTGAAAAAAAACTTAAAACTTGATCGAGCAATTGGCGATGCTGAGCAGAAACACAAACAAATGTGGAGGCAGGATAATGCTTTTTATATTTAAGAATTAAGGGCGCTAGTTTTATAGCCTCTGGTCGCGTTCCAAATATGAATAGGGTTTTCAATACTTGCAATATTAACTCAAATTTTTAATTTGCTCGCACATTCCACCTAAGGTTTCTTTAAAGTATAAGTGCTCTTTTAGTTTCAAAACCTTTTCTCTTTGTACAGCTAATTCTTCTAAAGTTAAATGTTTGAGATAATCTTGCATGGCTTCTATTTCGGTGAAATGGAAGGCTTTTCCTATGCCATTTTGATTTATAAAATCCATGGCATCGCTATTGGGCAAGGCCCCTAATATTGGAAGACCAAGGTTGATGTATTCGAAAATTTTGGAAGGGAAACAAGCGGCTAAATAGTTGTTGGTGAGGCTCACAAATCCAATGTCAATTTTTTCTTTTGCAAATTTTAAAAATGCTTTATGATCGAGCGAACCTAAAAATTCCTTTTCATTGATATAGGGTTTAATGGGTTCATAATTTTGATAGTAACCCAAAAACAACATGTTATAATTGGTGATATTATGCGCTACTTTATTTAAAATTTCTGGCGACTGGTGTGCATTAAAAGAACCAGCATAGGCAATATTGAGGGGGAATTGAAATGTTTTTGAATCGGTTGATTGTGGGTCGTTATACCCAAAATAAAAATTATGTATCCTGTTACTTATGAAAGGATATTTTTTAATTAATGCTGCTTTAAAAGTATTGGAAGAAGTAAAAATTAAATCGGCCGAGGCTAATATGTTTTTTTCAAAATGATCTTTCTTGAAAATGTATTGTTTGTTTACCACTAGGCCATTAAAGGTGGTGTAATTAATAGGGTCGTGATAGCTTAGAATTAATTTACAACCATTGCTTTCTTTCAATTTTTTTCCAACTAAAAAAGTATCTAAAGAACCACCTGTAACAGACAAGATATAATCTGTAACTGTAACGCGTGTTCTTAAGTATTTGTGAATGGCCAATACCCAAGGGTAAAAGGCATCGCCTATGATACCAATTTTCTCTAAGCCGCTCCAAAATTTTTTATAACGTTTGAAACCAATATAAATGATATCATTTTCCTCGTAAGTTGGTCCATCTGGATTAGGTACGACTACTTTTACATTATAACCGCATGCCCTCAGAACATCTACTTGTGCTTGCCTTGCGAGGGCGCCACCACCACTCGAAGTACCAACATTTGTAAAGGAACGTGTTATAAAATAAATGGTGCTCATTTTAATTCAATTTTAATTTTCGTTTTAAAAATTCTTTGAGCGGTTGGATATAATTTCCAAAATAGATGAAAAGTAAACCAACGACTGTTACAATGCCGATTTTTAAAACTAGGGTTTGTATAAAGTGGGTATCAACGTTTAGATAGCCATAAAATAGGGCAACACCCAAAAAGTATATAAGTAGAAATGGCCAGTAACGGATTAAGCCAAATTTAATGTGCTCGAGTTTGCGTGCAAAATAAAATTCTAAACCTACCATGATGAGTGTACCAATAATTTGTGAAACAATGGCAATTTTAGGCCCATAGAGTGGCAATAATACAATATTGCACATGAACATGCAGATAGCACCTGCAATAACCGCATAAGTGATGTAAATGTTTTTCTTGTGAAAACTGATAACTGTCGTGAAAAGTCGATGATAGATGCCAAACATGTAGGTGATGCACAAGGGTGCAATAAACAAGTAAGCACTTTTATAAGCTTGTGCGTTGGCTGTGAAAACAATCACCAATTCTTTAGAAAAATAGACGATTAATAAATGGATAAAAAGAATAACCACCGTAAACATTAACATCAGTTCTCGTATTTTTTGATGGGTGCGCAATCTGTCGTTGATTAAGCCACTCATCACCACAGGATTTAACACTTGGGTAATGGCATCGATGGCGTAATACATTAACAATGCAACACTCGTAGCTAAGCCGAATAAACCCGCAACAGACTGACCAGGAAAATATCTTTGTATAATTAATAACGAACTTTGTGTATTCACCCATGCCGATAAGCTAACAGGTAATAAAGGCAGTGAGAATAACAAAGCAGTTTTAATGTAAGCTTTATCAAATTTGAATTGTAGAATATTGTTTCTTACGAAATAGATAATCACCATCAGCATTAAAATTAACGCAATGATACTATCGCCAATCAATCGGCCTTGCACACCACTGTTTAGGCTTACAACAAAGTAGATTGAAAAACCAACGCCAATCAATGTTGAAATGATTTGAAATAAGGTGGTTTTATATGACTCAAGACTTTGATTGAAAAAAGCAATGCCCAACATGCCCAATTGGAAAAAGATAGGCGGAAAAACGGCCAAGGCAATTGAAAGGGGATTGTAATCCTGATGGTAATGCTTAAGACCAAAAAATAGAAGTACACAGGCCACAGAACCGAAAAACAGTACAAACCAAAAAGTACTCGAAAACATTGAGGCGAGCTTCTGATGGTCTTTTTTGTACTCATGAAAAAAACGAATGAAAGCGCCATCAAGACCTAATGAAATGATAAGGGGAATAAAGGCTTTCAGTGAATTAATACTGTTGTAAATTCCCATTTCAGAAGGCGACATGTAATGGGTAAAAATAGGCAGTGTAAAGGCATTAATGCCTTTCACTAAAAGACTCGCCAACACATACCATTTGCCTACTTTAAAAATAGATTTTGCCCAACTGCCACTATGAATGTCTGTATTACTCAATTAAGGTGAATGTTATTTATTTTATAAAATTCAATCAATGAATTTCGGTATAAACTTGCAAAAGCTTCGCGTTTTTCAGTTGTAAATTCATTGGCTTTTTGCTGATCTTTCAAGTACTCTTTTTTTATTTTAGGAATGAATATGAGCGGTGTTTTGTAAAGGATACTTCTCATTTTTTTTCTAAAATCCATGCTTGCATATTTTTTTTCAATGGCAGCAATAAAATCAGTGTCTTCTTTGCGCGCTTTACTCTTTTCACTAAGGGCGTTATAAATAAAGTCGCCTGCTCGCTTGTGATTCAGACCATCGCCAAATCCAATAACTTGTGCAATGGCATTGTCTCTTTCTCTTTTAAGGTTTTCAAAATCATTTGAATGACCACTCTCAAAAAAAGCTTTGATGGCAGCATTTAAGCTTTCATAACTGCCATAATGTGGACTACCAGAAGAAATTATAGAGCGCACAAAAGGAACGTTCTCGGGGTTGGCTATGAAGGTTGTTTTGCCTATCAACCAAGCCTCTAAACAAGTAGTTGATTCGAAGCCTATCCATAAATCTGAGATATTAATCACATCGTCAATATTTTCTTCTCTGAAAATGGAAAGTGTATTTTCATATTGATTGAGTTGATAAAATTCACTCAATTCTTGCATGATATCAGAAGGATGGTATTTTAAAATGAACAATGTATCAGGATTGTTTTTAACAAGTTCATGGTACATTAATCGCAAGGGTTCTTTTTGGGCGGCCATGGTATCACAGGCATCGTGATCGAGGTGCATATTATTCCATTGCCCATCTTTTTTATATAAATCACTTAAAAAAAAGTAAAATGGAAAGCCCGCTAACCCAATAATTTTTTTGTAATGTTTAAATTGTGGGTATTGAGAATAAAAAGTTGTTTTCGATTTTAGTTGTAAAAACTGATAGCGGTCAAATCCAGTACCACCAGCGCAAAACAAGTTGTATTCTTTTGCTTCAGAAATGTGTTTAAGAATGAGTTGAATGTTTTTTTCAGACCATTGCAGGTTGGCATGTTCGTAAAAAACTTTGTCTTTATTGTTGCCCCAAAACAGTATTTCTACATTTTCCTTTATGTCTACCATATCACCTTCAGAGATGAAGGTAATCACTTTAATACCCTTCAAACTGGCGTACTTAACCATTTCATGATGGTTAACGGTTCCAATACCATTTGAGGTAACGATAAGACTTGGTTTGTATTTTTTTATAAGTGCACAAAAATTATCGGAGATACAAGCTCTCACAATTTTAAGTTTGTATTTTAATTCTAGGTAGGAAAGTGAAGGCTCAACGATACCAATATCCCTGATACCTCTGGTTGAAAATTCAAAATTTAATATGTCTACCTGTTCACTCATAAATCAATCCTTCTAATGCAGGTATTGCCGTATTTGTCATTCGATGCAACTGCAATTGTCGTTATGTTTTCTAGTGGTATGGTTAGAAAATCAAATGTATAAAAATAAGATTGACTACCTGGCTCGCCCCAGTTGAAGTTGTCTGTCAAGTATCTGCCATCTTTTGTTAAAAGGCCAATGAAGGGCTGGGCTCCAAAAAGTTCGCCATTGATCACTTGAATTTTTAAAGTATCACCATTTAATTCTAATTTAAACTCAAGGTTATTGTCGACCACTTCTTTTTCCGTAAAGCCTATTGCATTTCTGAAAGCGGTAATGGTATCTGAAAACGCAAAATTGACATTTTTATAATTAGCAGCTACCTTCTTCAATAATTCATAAAATGATTCGATTTCAACAGACATTTCTCTAAAATCGTGGTTGGTAATTCCAACATAAACATCTTTACCAGATGTTTCGGCTAGTTTGAAAGCACGGCTCAGTTCATTATTATCAATGTTACGAAAGCGTGTGTTCATATTTAAACACCTTGAGATTGTGCGTTTCAGTGTACCTTTTTTTCGCCAATCGTATAAGTCAGGATTGTATAAGCTCCAATCATCAGGTGCTCCGCGCCAATCACCAAAACGACCATTGATATTATCGTTAAAACCTGTATTATCTGTTATCATGGCTTGATTGCTAGCATCGAACGGCAACCATTGCTCTAGCCACCAATTAATATCTGGCCTTACCGTATGGAAGCCTGCGCGGTTCACCACTGGAAACCAGTTATGGTCAATCAATCTTCTGCACATTACCTGCTGCAATTCATAGGCGCTGTTCATGTAGGAAATAGCACTTGTATGGGCTGCCTTATTAAACGGTATTGGATGGAAGTGCCATTGCAGTGCATCTTGTTGAATATTCAGTTTTTCAAGTTTGGTTTTATACAAATTGAAAATACCACTATAACCTAATATTCTATATCTGGGATTGGTTTCAAAACCGACGTGATCGAGCAAATGCCAATTGTAAATCCAACCTTTTCCAAAACTGTCTTCGAATTTGTTTCTGTAGGCTGGCACCAAAATTCTATCCAACATCTCGTCGACTTCTTCCCACGTATTTTTGAAATTAAGAAGTTTTGAATCTATTAATTTCTTCAGAAGTTGATCAACTTCAGCATTCACAAAAACATAGTCTTGCGATTGAAGCAATTGTAAATTTTCTTTACTAGGGGCTAAATTTATTGGGTAACCTAATGTATTTTGTATGCGCTCAAATAATTCATCTAAAGGCTCGCACATGGGCCCTTCGGTATCTACATGGTGAACAATATGTACGGTTGGTTTATTCATCAGTTATATACCGTTTTTTTCTTGATGCATTTTAAAAAATTCAATCAAATCTGTATAGCCTTCTGTTTGAGCGAATCCTTTAGCAGTGAGAGAAAATGTATCACAAATTAAATCTGTTAAATTATTATGTGAATCAGTTTTTTTAAGGACTAATAGATATTCATAAAATGGCGAATTTAAGACGGCTTCGTCAATTGGCACTGCCTTGGCTAGACCAAAATCACCGCGGTATTTAAAAACAAAGCCATGCGTAATTTCAAATCCAAATTGTGTACTTAAAGCATATAATTTTTTAATATCTGTAAAATGGTTAGGGAAGGCTTTGAGTTTTGCATTCCGTTCTGCGATAAAAGCTACAGCATCATCTTCTGGATAGGCGATATTTTTTCCGGTAAGCAATAGAGAACCACCAAATTTTAAAATTCTATTGGCTTCTAGCAAGGCTTGTTCTTGCTCAGTACAATCAAAGGTTGCCCAACAAAAAGCTTTATCAAAACTTTCATCTGAAAAAGGCAAATTCTCTAATGCTCCAACTGCTAACTCTTGATATTCATATTCTGAAGCTCTTTCAATGGCGCTAGCCTCAATATCGATGCCAACAACATGGTTGGAATATTTAGAAAGCAAAGGAAAAAAGCGACCATAACTGCAGCCCATGTCCAAGAGCCAGTCATTTTTATCAATTTTTAAAAGGGGCAAAAAAAGTTCAACAATACCATCATCAGCAATCTTTGTTCCGTCAGAAAGTTGTTTCACTCGCTCGGCCCAATAGTCGGTGTAAGAGGCATTAAAACTTTTATCCATGGTTGTTTTTCGCTATTTCTTCTGCAAATTTAAAGTCTAATTCTGTATCTATATCAATAGCGTATTCAGGTCCTATCACGTATTTCTTTATTTTATCGAAATAGACCACCCGTTTTTTTGAAATCAATGCGTTTACATCGATGATATAAATATTGCCATTGTATTGGTAAACGTCAGGGCAATCTTGTCTTCTTGCAAAATCACTTTTTTTAGACAAGGTTAAGTATCCATTTGCTTGCTCTTCAAAAAGATTGAAATAGGGATTTTGTTTGCTCAATGAAACACTCACCACCATTTCGGTTTCCCCATTGTGCAATGCTAACATGTCTTGGTAATGTTGCATATTTCGGAAGGGAGAAGTGGGTTGTAAAAGAATTATTTTATTAAAAGTAAGTCCTTGTTTTTTGTATTCCTCAATTGCAAAGTGAATTGCTTCTTCGACTGATGCTGTGTCAGAAGCCAGTTCAGCGGGTCTTAAAAAAGGAACCGTGAATCCGTATTGTTCCGCAACCGCTTTAATCTCATTATCATCAGTAGATAACAAAACAATGTCTTCTTCATTTTTACATTGATGAGCAAATTCAAGTGAGTGAATAATGAGTGGTTTGCCGCTCAATGGTTTGATATTTTTACCAGGTAAACCTTTGGAACCCCCTCTTGCAGGTATTAGGAATAAGTTCATTTTATGAGTTGTAAAACATCTGTTTGTGCCTTCTGAAAATCTTCGTGTTTGCCTATGTCTAACCAATAGGATAGCAGTGGATATGATACTACTTTTTTACCGTCTGCTATGCAATTTTCTATAAAAGTTGTGGCATCTAATCTTTCGTTTTCGCGAATGGCATTTAACAAATCGTGTTTGATTAAATAGATACCTGCGTTAGAATAAAAGGTATAGGTTGGCTTTTCTTTTACTGTTTTGATTTGGTGATTTTCTGTTTCCATTACACCATAAGGTATCTCAACGTTGTAAGGAATACAAGCTACTGCTATATCGGCACCTTGCTCGATAAAATGCGTATAAAAAGCTTCCAAATCAATATTGGTTAGTAGGTCGCTGTTCATTAATAACACATCTTTTGTAATGTGTTTTTTAGCCAGTGCTAAGGAACCAATGGTGCCGAGTGGCGCTGGTTCTTCAACCATAAATACCTCATCATTTTGATTGGTTGTATCAAAATACTGACGAATCAACGAACCCAAATAATTAATTGTAATGACAATTTTCTTAATACCATATTGGTTTAACAAATCGACATTGTATTGAATAATGGCTTTGTTGCCAACTTTCAAAAGTGGTTTAGGCATATTCTCAGTCAGAGGCATTAAGCGTTCGCCTTTTCCTCCAGCCATGATAACTGCTTGTAGAGGCAATCTGCTTTTATGCGTTTTGAGATTTAATATATCAACTAATTGGTTTTGTGCATTGATGACTGGCACAAAATCAATTTGTTTTTCTTTGATAGATAGAATGTCTTGAATTGAATATTGATCTTCTATTAAAGCAAGAAAATGGCCATTAATAGCGGTTGAAATATCGTGTTGCATATTTCCACCTTTGGTCAAAAATCTTCTGATATCGCCATCCGTCAATACACCCTTCAGTTTGTTGTCATCATCAACAGCAAAAAGAATTAGCACAGGGCTTAAAACCTCGAGCTGCTGCATGGCTTGATGGATACTGCTATTGATATGTATAGAGTGGGCGTTAACTTGGGACATTGTTTACCTTATTGGGCGAAGGTAATATTTTTTTGAGATAAAGGAAAAAGCGCAGAAAAACGCACTACTTAGTAGTGCCCTCAAGTCTTTGAGATACTAAAATGTTTTGAGAGTATTGAGGATAGCAGTTGCAGCTAGGTCCTGATGCTTATAAATATTGTTTCCTAAATATTGACCTAAGTTTATCAATTGCTTTGTCATAGACACTATCGATGATGTTTCAATCGTTAAATCTATTATATTCTCACTCTTTGCACGGCCTTTCTGTCTATCGCCCATGTTGATGACAAATTTATTAAAGGAGGCAGCCTCAATAATACCACTTGAAGAATTTCCAATAAGTAAGTTGGCAAAGTTTAAACACGCAAAATAATTACGCTTTCCAAAATGTTCAATTATAGAAATACTTTGGTTGTCCGCGTGTTTATTTTTGAAATCAAGGATGGCTTTTCGAATAATATCAGCACCAGTATCGGTATTCGGCATATTGATAGCAAAAGCAAATTCTGGCATTAATTCAATCGCTTTTAATACCTCGTTAATATAGAATTCATTTTTATTCGACTCCACTGTTTCTGGATGAAAAACAACCATGACGAGCGGCTTAGAAAAATCAAGGTTAAACTTAAGGGCAAGGTCTTCTTGGCTTGGCAATTCAAGTTTTTCTAATCCATCTAAACTTAGGGCTCCAACATTTATTGCGGGAACAGTAGCCTCCACTAACTGATGCACACGTTCGCTATACATTTGCGTTGAGGTAAAGCAAATGGATGAAGCCAAGGTAATGCAGTGTCTGTAAATGTTATCGATGGCGCCTAAAGTGGTTTCACCAGCATGTAGATGGCCAAATTTAACATTATAAGGAATTCCAGCAAGAACAGCAGCAGCCATTTCAAAACGATCGCCCAAGGCGAGTACTAAATCAAAAGTATGACTGGCCCAAAAAGTTGAAAATAATTGCGTGTATTCAGCATAATTATTGGCAATATCTTCCGCACTGTTATTATTGATTTCTGCATAGAGAGTATAATCTGGATTAAAACCTTCTGCCATTATTTCATCAACAGTATGGCCATGTAATTTTGATAAATGGGTGCCAAAAACAATTAATTTTAAATCGAAAGATGCATCTTTTTTCAAAAGATTTAACAAAGGCAAATAAATCCCAAAGTCGGCTCTAGAGCTGGTTAATATGGCAATTGATTTACTCAAAATCCTCCCATTTTAAAATTGCACCTTTTTCGATTGTATGCTTTACTTTTTTACCTAACAATGCCTTGTATTGCATAGGTGAAATGCCTATGCCAGGACGTAAAAAAGATAATTTATCCATCGTCAATAAATCCCCTTGATTAAGCGTTGCAGCCGCATGAATGCTTTTGCGTGCCACTGCCTTATTGGGTAGTTCACTTGCAGTAGGCGTTTTTTCGGCACTGCCTAACATTCTTTCTGTTAACCTTATTGAGCTTACCAATTGCTTTAGTTCTGCAGGCTCGAGCGATGCTAAATGATCGGGTCCCGGTAAATTCTTATCGAGTGTAAAATGCTTTTCTATCACACAAGCACCTAATGCCACTGCTGCTAATGATGCTTCTAAACCCAAGGTATGGTCGCTATAACCCACTTTAACACCACATGCATTTTTGATGGTTAACATGGCATTCATATTCACATCTTCGGGCTGTGTTGGGTATTGGGTGTTACAATGCAAAACAATGATTTCAGATTTGTTATAACCTGCATTTAAAAACACTTGAATAGCATCTTCAATCTCTTTTAAATCAGCCATGCCTGTAGAAATAATCACGGGTAATTTTGTATTCGCAATGGTTTCTAAATATGGCAGATTGGTAATTTCACCAGATGGCACCTTGAAAAAATCGATGCCTAGTTGATTGAGGAAATGCACATAATTTATATCGAAGGCAGTACTTAAAAATTTAATCTTTTTGGATTCTGCATAAGCCTTCAATTCGAAATGACTGGCCTCGGAAAGTTCCAGCTGTTTTAACATTTCGTACTGACTGCTCACCTCATTTTTGGTATTCGTTTTTTGATACTCGGCCAATGCCGCCTTCTCGCTCACTAAACTCTCCGCTTTGAAAGATTGAAATTTAACATAATCGGCACCTGCTGCTGCCGCAACATCTATCAATTGTTTGGCCATGGCAATATCGCCATTGTGATTCACCCCGGCTTCGGCTATAATGATGGTATGCTTTAAGTTTTCGAACATGTTTCTATTTAAATTTTCTAGCTAGCTGACCGAAAAATGTACCTGCTTCTTTAATATCTTTTAATACAACACTCCCTGCACCAATAATTGTATTGTCTGCTATTTTTACATTATTGCCAATCACAGAACCAGAACCAATGAAACAATTGTTGCCAATGTTACACTGACCATTTACGATAACACCAGTTGAAATATGAACATGGTCGCCAATGGTGGTTTCGTGTTCTAACAGCGCTTTGGAATTGATAATGCAATTTTTGCCTATGACAACTTCTGCATTCACAATGGCATGTTGCATGATAACTGTTCCTTCGCCAATGCTGCTGCTTTTGGCCACCAATGCATTCGGTGAAATACCGGTGGTAAAAAGGCCATTCAAGCTTTTTATTTTATCGAATAATTTGATTCTAAGATTCGGAGCGCCAATATTGCCAACAGTAATTAAAAATTGGTAATGTTGGTTGACTAAATCCTGAAGTATAGAATCGTCACCTAAATAGGCAACACCTAATACATTTTCTAACTTTTGAGCATCTACAACACCAATGAAATCAATGTGTTCATCAGATTGAATCGCTTCTATCACAGATTTGCAATGCCCACCACCACCTATTAGTACAACTTGTTTTTTACTCATTTGGTCCAATCCTCCATTTCGATACCTTTTAGTCTTTTAAAATGGGCTGAATTATTTGTAACTAAGGTTATTTTATGTGCAATGGCAGTTGAGCCAATCAATAAATCAAAGTCATCAATCACCATTCCTGCCTTTCTTAAGCGAGCCTTTTCTTTAGCATAAATATCTAAAGAATTATAAATTGGAATAATCGTTATACCAGAAAGAAAATTATCCAATACTTTTTGATTTTTTTCTTTTTTCTCGCTATTTTCAACTCCAAATTTTAATTCCGCAAGGGTTACTTCAGAAATGAAGCAATTTTCAGAATCTATTTTTTCAATTTTTTTGTCAAGGTCGTACTTGCCCTTAATAAAATAAATACAAATATTGGTGTCTAAAAGATACCTTTTCAAAGCGATTCAATTTTACGGTTAAAATTCCTATTAACTTTTAAATCTTCTATAATATCATCTGCTGATAGCTTTGAGTCGAATGCACCAAAAGATTTTTTGAAATTATTTTTTCTGTCAATTATATCAGCCTTAATGGTTAATGTTAATCTAGAAATCAAGTCGAGTTTATTCTCAGGACTCAGATTATCTAGAAGTTTTAAGTAACCATCAATAATAGAAGTATCGATATCTATTGCTTTCATATTTCAAATTTAGTTAAAATTATGATGATTTACAAAACACTGCTTGGTATGTTTACCAATCGGTCTTCCATTTCTAATGCATTGTCAATACTGCCTTTGATACAATGTTCATACATGGGTAATTTGGTCATAAGGGTCCAAGCTGGTCGGGTCATGACACCATTTTCGTTGCTATATTTTAAAAAAGCATCGCGTTCGTTTCTATCTTTTAAAAGTACACAATTCAACCAATAGTTGCTAGTAGTGCCTTCTAAATTTTTCACGAATTCAATATCGTTTTTTGCAAATTCGTTGTGATAAAAGTTAGCTGTTTCAGCCTTGTTTTTTAAGAAGCCATCTAACTGTTCTATCTGTGCGCAAAGTAAGGCCGCATTCAAATTGGGCAAACGGTAATTGTAACCCAGTTCATCGTGAAAGAACTCATAGGCATGGGGCACTTTGGCGGTTGTGGTAATGTATTTCGCTTTTTTTGCAATGGCTTCGTCATTCGTTATAATAGCGCCACCACCGCCACAGGTAATGGTTTTATTGCCATTAAAACTCAGGGTTCCTAATTGTCCAATTAAGCCTGTATGGGTATTGCCAAAATAACTGCCAATCGATTCGGCTGCATCTTCAACTAATACAATGTTGTAATCTATACAAATTTTTGCAATCTCTTGTATCCTACATACCAAACCGAAAGAATGCATGGGTAAGCAAGCCCTAATTGTTCTACCTGTTGCAGTATGAATACAAATTCCTTGATCATTCACATGCGCTTCTTTTTCTAAAAACAACTTTAATTTTTCGGATGATAATCCTAAAGTGTCTTTGTCAATATCAACGAAAACGGGCTCAGCATGGCAGTAGGCAACTGCATTGGCAGTGGCCACAAATGTAAATGGCTGTGTGATTACTAAATCGTTGGCCTGAACACCTGCAACCACAAGGGCAGCATGCAAGGCAGAGGTGCCATTGCCAGTGGCAACTGCATATTTAGCACCCGTAAATTCGGCCAACATTTTTTCCGATTGGTTCACATATTCACCAACAGAACTAACAAAAGTGCTATCAATGGCTAAGTTGGTATATTTTTTTTCATTGCCTCTAAAAACAGGGGCATGCAAAGGAATTTGACCAGCTCCGTAACGTTGACGGATAATTCCAATGATATTTTCGAAATGAGTACTCACTAAATGTTGTATAAATGTGATTTGTATAAGGTCACATTTGCATGGTTCTTAAACCATTCTATCGTTGATTCAAGTCCTTTCTCAATCGTGTATTCAGGTAACCAAGTAGTTGCTTTTCTCAATTTTTCTGAATCGCCAAACAAACGGAAGACCTCCGATTTCTCTGGTCTTAAGCGCACCTCATCTTGAATAATTTCAGCTTGTTTGCCTGTTAATTTCATAATTAATTCAGCAAGGTTTTGAATGGTAATTTCAGATTGGGTGCTGATGTTTACATCTTCACCAATCAAAGCATCGGTTTTAGCAATTTCGGCAAATGCCCTTGCAGTGTCTTTAACAAATAACAAATCCCTGGTAGGTGTTGTATCACCTAATTTAAGACTATTTGCATTGTTCAATAATTGGGTAATAATGGTTGGTATAACAGCACGTGCACTTTGTCGTGGACCATACGTATTAAAAGGTCTTACGATGGTTACTGGTAAATTAAAACTTCTGTAAAAAGATTCGGCAATGCAATCGGCACCAATTTTACTAGCCGAGTAGGGCGATTGCGGCTGACGGGGGTGTAACTCCGTAATGGGCACAAACTGTGCGGTTCCATACACTTCACTGGTACTGGTAACCAAAGTTTTTTCGGTACCTAAATCGCGGGCGGCTTGCAATACATTTAAGGTGCCTTTGATATTGGTATCGATGTAAGCATCGGGCGAGTGGTAACTGAAAGGAATGGCAATTAATGCCGCCAAATGAAACACCACATCAATGTCTTTCATAGCCGTTCTCACACCATTTGGGTCGCGGATATCACCCGAGAAAATTTCTATTTGCTTGAGTTTTTCGGCAGGCAAAGTATCTAGCCAACCCCATTGGTTAAACGAATTGTAATAAACGAAGGCCCTCACCTGACAACCTTCATCTAGCAAGGCTTCAACCAAATGGCTTCCTATAAATCCATCAGCGCCAGTAACTAAAACTTTTTTGTTCGATAAATTCATATCTCTGCAAATGTACATTTTTTTTAAAAACGATAAGACTGGTTAAGCCACAGATTCACAGATTTAGCTTAAATGCACTTTAAATCAAAGTTAAAATGCCATAAATTTAATTAATTGTTTGATGTAAATATTGATAAAGAATAGGCTACATACGGTCGTTTCAACACCTACTATTTTAATTGAAGAATTGGTATTACTTTCGCACCAAAAATAATTGATCATGAAATTTGATGTTATAGTAATAGGTAGCGGCCCAGGCGGTTATGTAGCTGCCATCCGCGCTTCTCAATTAGGCAAAAATGTTGCCATCGTAGAAAAAGCTGAATTAGGTGGTATTTGTTTAAACTGGGGTTGTATTCCAACCAAAGCCTTGTTAAAATCAGCTCAAGTATTCGAATATTTAAAGCACAGCAGCGATTATGGTATTACCACTACCGATGCAAAAGTTGACTTCGATGCGGTGATTAAACGCAGCAGAGGTGTGGCCAATGGCATGAGCAAAGGCATTGAGTTTTTGATGAAGAAAAATAAGATTACTGTGATTAAAGGCGCTGCTAAATTAGCAGGTAATAAAAAAGTAGAAGTTGAAGCCGAAGGAAAAAAAGACATTCACGAAGCTGACCATATCATTTTAGCAACTGGTGCACGCAGTAGAGAATTACCAGGTATTAAACTTGATGGGAAAAAAATAGTGGGTTACCGCGATGCAATGGTATTGTCTGAGCAACCAAAAAGTATTGTTGTAATTGGTTCTGGTGCCATCGGCATGGAGTTCGCATATTTCTACAATGCACTTGGAACTAAAGTTACTGTCGTAGAATTTATGCCACGCATATTACCAGTAGAAGACGAAGAAGTTTCTAAAACGGTAGAAAAAATTTATAAAAAAGCAGGCATGGACATTATGACTGATAGTGCCGTTGAATCGGTTGATACATCAGGCGCAGGTTGTAAAGTAACTGTAAAAACTAAAACAGGTAATGTTAACATCGAATGCGATGTTGTATTGTCTGCAGCAGGTGTTGTAACCAATCTTGAAAACTTAGGTCTTGAGGCCTTAGGCATTAAAACCGAAAAAGGAAAAGTAGAAGTGAATGATTTCTACGAAACCAATGTTAAAGGTGTTTACGCTATTGGTGATATTGTTCACGGTCCTGCATTAGCGCACGTTGCGAGTGCCGAGGCTATTATTTGTGCTGAAGCCATTGCTGGTCTTAAGCCACATGCTTTAAATTATAACAACATACCAGGTTGTACCTATTGCAGTCCTGAAATTGCATCAATAGGTTATACCGAAGCGCAAGCGAAAGAAAAAGGATACGAAATTAAA